>CAWFCC010000001.1:0-879448 GCA_963814225.1 uncultured Gammaproteobacteria bacterium
GGGGTTGTGGACGACCACCGCGCTGTCGATTCAATCGTGATCGCATGGAACGGGAGAAGCCGATCCTGTCGCTGCTCGGGCTGCGGGAAGCTTTCGAGAAGGGCGACAAGGTCACCCTGAGCAAGTTCGAGTTTGACGCGATCATGGAAGTGCTCGGGCCTGCGATGGCGACCGGCACGGAAGTTAGCGCGCTCAAGCGAGAGTTGCAGCGGGTGCGCAAAGTGGCGGCGCCGGCATGGAAGGCGTGCGAGCGCGTGTCGAAGCAGATGGCGAAGCGCGGATGCAAAGCGGACGAACGCAAAATCCGCGAATGGAAGTTCATTCTCGACGACGCGCGGGTCGTCTACTGGTCAGACCTTCCGCAGCGGTTGCGGCATCGGTGGAAGGAGTTTACAGGCTTATAGAATAATACCGACCACAATCATTAGTGCGGTGGCAATGGAAATTGCTAGCAACGACCTATTCGGAGCTTCGGTGAATCCATAACCCGCAAGCCAGCCACACGCGAGCAATAAAACTAAAGTTCCGATCATCGCTGCGTCCATTGCTATTTGGTTGGCGTGAAGTTCTTCCGGGGACCGCGGCGTGGGCGGATCGCCCATGGCAATGCCCATCGAAAACGAGAATATAATCGCCGGTAAAAATGAAATGGCTAGCGCTAGGTTTGCTGCCGCAGATCGCTTCATGCCGTCAGGATACCGCAGCTAGCCCGCAGCGGTAGGCCAGAGACTCATTGTTCTCGTTAATCGGGGACCGACCGTGCGCACCCAAAAAGTTTTTTTCGAATACTTCGAGAACGCGTAGCCTATGTCACAGACTCGGGAAACTGGCCAGCCGCATACGCGTTCCATAGGGCGTTGATTGTGTCTGACTCATATCCAACGGCGGCCGCTTCCGCAATAAGGCGCAGATCGTCAGATACCTGAGCGGCGAAATCATGGTGAGACGATGCTTCGAACGCTTTGATAAAAGCTTGTTGAGAAATCGTGTCAATCGCCTGCTTCGCTTCATTCTGCGGAGGAAGCCTCTGCAGCAACGCGCCTACTGCTTCGCGTTCGCGCATCCAAGCATTTTCTGAGCCGGTCTCATCTCGCCGCACCAAGGTTGCGTCTAAGGCTCGAGCTCGGGCAGCGCGCGCCAAGACATTGTGGTTATCCACTCTACGAGACGGTTCAAGCTGATCGCTGACATCAATCCAGCCCCATTGCTGCAAGTATTCGAGGCCGCCAAATCGCCCGGTACTCCCCGCCGCGCGCAAGTGGCAACCCGCCGCGATGCGCGCGATCATGCCACCGAGTGACGTTCAAATACACATTTGGATGCCGGCTTGCGTAACAACAAATTCACCGGCGTCGTTTCGATGAAGAAGCATCTGCCCTGAACATCCGCAGTCACCGTAATCGATCACATAGCCGTTGGCCGTAGGCGAGAGGGTGCCCAGCATGCCTTTCTCTTGGCTTATATGTGGATCTTCGACCCCTTCAGCGAACTTCAGACGGCGCGTTAGTACATCGCGAATTACTGGAAGCGATTCTTCGTCAGATAAGTGTTCAACACTGAAGTACCTATCGGGGTCCACGTCAAAGACGGCCCGTGAATGGACTGGGTTGGCGGCATTGCACTCGAAATGATCGCTCTCCCTTTCATGAGTGCATTGGAGAACATTGGTCTCGACCAGATGAGTGCCCACGATCCGCGGCGGGTACTCGACGGTCAGAAATTGCGGAATCGTCATTCCAGAGAGGCAGCTCGACAGCCGTGGGCCGACGTCTTTGAGCCCTGGCACCTTGGTCTGCACAACTGAATCATCAACGTATTCCGGGGACCCGCTCAGCCCTAGAATTTTATCGTTGAACGGTAGGATTATCGGCTCGGCAAGCGCGTCCACTGCCGACATGAGGAAGAAGGCAATCAACTGGACGAGCTTCTGGCTTTTCACTAAACCCTCCCCACCTGCAAGCCTCGGAATAAAGCGGCGTATCTGATGCGCCTTCAGATCATCTCACGTCGCGATCGGCGAACGACAGCTGCAGTTGTGGCATCACCGGAACGGTTCGTAATACGTCGAGCGGCTGCTTGCCATCAGCGCGCACCGCTTTTGTCAGTCCGCGCTCAAAGGTTCGGGCGGCTTCGTCTCGGAACGCATTCTGTTCTCGATGGCAGCATCAAGCGCGCCGATCTGGCGGCGGGTGATATACCCTGGCAAACGAAATGACCATATCATGGCGTAGCACGCGAAAAAGAGAGCAAGGCGTTCCGACCAACACTGAAATTCGTTTTCGGATTTCCGACACAGGGACGCTATGAACGCTAACGCAACAACCGACAAGTACAGGTAGAAGAGATTGCGATGACGAGCAATGTCACGTTTGATTAGCTGAAGATAGATGACGTCCTGTCGCCATGTAGCGCCGCGAATTGCTCGCTCGTCGGCGGTCATCGCAATGACCGTAACCAAAAATCCGGCCAATATAGTGAATGCCGTCGCGACGATTAAAACGGCGTCTGCGTTATCGTGATAGTAAGGCTGCGCAAGAAAAGCAAATGCAACTGAAGCCGCGCACGCCAAGCCGACCACAGCTATCTTGGCGTAGCTAATCGGTTGCTTCGGAATGCCTAGTTCTTCCAACGCTTCGTCGCCCAAAGGTGATTTCGAAATTCGTCGAGCCGCGCCCACGCGTGTAGATGATCGAGTGCGTTCGCGCCTTGCAGCCGTTTGATTGACTTACTCGCAGTCAATATAACCGAGCTCCCGCTGATCGTTGTCCCCTTCTTTGTTGTAAGTTCGATGTCCGCTCCATTGGGTGAATCAGTCCACGCTTCGTGCGCAATGTCTTGGAGTGGACCGATGACAGCTTCCTCTCCTCGGGAGCCCCCGCTCACGCTAATCACGGTAGTGACGTTGAGGTCTGCGATATGTTGCGCGAACGACGAACGGTCGGCATCTGTCTTTAGTTCGGAACGAAATGCGTCCGTCATTCCGCTGGCAAATCCAAGCCATTTCTTGAACCATCGCGGTGCGTTCGTTTTTTTGTTGAGGGCCTTGGATACCAGATAGCCCGTACTCTTGATGTGTAGTTCCTTTATTCCCTCAAGCTGCAGTGTTTTCGCGACATCGCCATTCAATCGAGCGCGCAAGTCCATTGGGATGGCATCTGTGGAGAGATTCGCGGCTTCAAAGAGCCCACTGAAGTAGAACCTAACGATCGGGGCACGCATGCCCCCATCAGTGCATAGAAGTATTTCGTTTTCGTCGATCAAGCAAAAGGCATCAGCAAGCTTGAACATTCGACCAAACGGCGGCGGTTCCGCAAACTCGTTGTCTGTCTGCGCGGAAACCTTGATCCCCATTGTGCTCATTGCTTCATCTTTGACACCCAGACCTATCGCAAGCAACACTGAACCGTCGGACATGATCTGCCTATGCCTAACCGCTAAGGTGCCAATCTGCGGGTGCGTGACCTCGGTATCGCTCATGTGGGGCAACGAAGTTAGGGCTTTGCGAAGCGACTTCGACAACTTCTGACTGGCGGCTACTGGATACAGCGCGCGCAGGTAGTGAAGAGTCTTAGTCTTAGTGACCGTCGGCATCAATATCCCCTGTTCGTCTCGCCGCGCGCGACTGAGCTCGCCTCGCCCGGCCACTGCGCCAACAGCCTACACGCATCGTGCCAAAGCGCACTGTGAATACTTACAGGAGCGACAGTAAACTCCAATCGCCACCCAAAGCATGCGTCGGGTAATAGGACGGGTAACTGCACCAACGTCAGTTATCAATTCGACGCAAAATCAGTCGTTTATAGTCGTTGTTCGAGTCCTCTCCTGGCACCATCGGACGACAACATCCGTCCCTAAATTAGCTTCCTGCGGCGGAGCCTTCCAGCACTGCTTCTCGGTGCGTGAACGAAAACGCCGTGAATCTCGCGTTGATCGGCGGCGTGGGTCGTTGCCGATTCGTATCTCGCGCGGAAAACGCACGCGCTACAAAACCACCAGCGTTACCCTGGCGATGCAATGTCCTGATAGACCGAATAGCTTTCGTCGGCGATATATGGAAACGCGCGCAACACGATCTGCCGGTCACTCGCCGTTCGCCACTCACGATTGCCGCTTCGGCGTGCCGACAGCAGCGCATCGCGCGACATCGACGCAGCCGTATCGCCATCCAGCACACGCATCAACACCAGCGGACCGGCCAGTAGCGCGACCGTGTTCGCATGTTCCGCATCGACGGGTTGCAATCGCAACGGCAACGGCAATTCCAGTTCGATGCGATCGTCGTTTCGCCATTCGCGGCGGATCGCGGCGAACGTACCCGGCTCGATCGGTTGATCGACACGTTTACCGTTGACGCTTGCGCGCGCGCCATGCGCCCACGCGGGGATGCGCAGGTTCATCGTGAACGTCTGCGGCGTCGATGCACGCACGCGCATTGTGATTGCGCTCGCGTACGGATAATCGGTTTCGATAGTCAATCCGCAGCGCGCGTTGCCCTGGCGCCAATCGACCCGCGCGGGAATGTACAGATTGACGTACATGCCGTTCGCATCGGTGAAACAGGTGCTGATGCGGTAGTCCGCCGCGACGAGCGGCAGCGAGCCCGAACAGCACGGCCAGTGGTCGGGATGGAACGTCTTGCGCGCCTGCCGCGTGTAGTCGGAATAGTAGAACGCGCGGCCATCTGCTTGGATGGGTTTTGCGCCAAGCACTGTGTTGTACAGAACACGTTCCATGCTGTCGCCGTAGCGCGAGTCGCGGGTGATGCGAAGGAGATAACGCGTCAGTTTGAAATGCGCGAAGGCGCCGCACGGCGTCTCGAAACTTTTGTGCTCGTCGGTGAGACTTTGTCCGAGCCTGCCGCTGCCCGGCTCGAAGAAATGTTCATCCGGCCCCCATCCGCCAGTCGCGAAACTCTGCGCGTCGACGAACGCAAAGCCTTGGCGGGCGGCATCCAAATAGGCGGGTCGACCGAGCGACAGATACGCCTGCGCGGCGGAACTCAGACAGTTCACATGACTGTACGCGTGCTTTCCGGGCAAGGTGTTCTCGCCGCGTGCGAGCGGCAACAGGAAATCGTCGTACAGAAAACGTTCCGCGAGCCGGCGATGTTGCGCGTCGCCCGTCAGCTTCCAGGCGATAAACTGGTATTCGGGAATCGTGTAGCTTTCGTCGAGGACGTGCTCGGTGAAATCCTGTTGCGCGGGATGATCGTGTTCCATGCGCGCCATCGCGCGCGGCGGCAGAAATGGAACGGCCGTCAGCGTCGTGCGTTTCAGGGCGGCGAGCGCATCGCGATTGCCCGCGTATTTCTTCGCATCGATCAGGCCGAGCGTGAGCTTGTCGAAATCGTATGACGGAAAACGGTTGTCTTTGTAGAAACCATCACCGATCGTCGCCACGTAACCGCGCACCAGACGATCGACCTTTTCGCGCGTCGCCACGTCGCCGCTGATGGCGCAATAGCGCGCCAGCGCCGCAAGCCACTGGCCGAACGTCGCGCCGGGCGCGAATGCATCGGCGCCATACCAGCCGCCGAGATCGCTGCCCGGCGCCGACTGCCCCGCGCGCTTGCGGAACGGATACAACATGGCGTTCTCGTCAAGCGCCAAGACGAAGCGATGATTCTCCTGCGCCTGCCGCGCTAGCGGACCGTCGCCAAGCCGCACCTGCGCGTAGCCGAGTTCGGCGAGCGGCGCGGCGTCCACGCGATCGGAAGCCAGCGCACGGCGGCCGCCGAGCGCAAGACCGATAGCGGCCAGTCCCCCGGATTTGAGCAGTTCGCGTCGCGCCGGATCGAATCGATTCATACCGCGCCTCTCGAAAAGCATTTGCCCGATTTTGCCGAGCGGTGTAGCCTCGACACGAAAAATGTAACCGATAACATCGTCGCACGAAAACACGACGGGGAGGGGTCTGGCATGCAGCATCGGCCGCGCGGTTGGCTGTCCGTATTCTCGTATTCGCACGCGATCGCCGCGGGGAGAGCCGCGACGTGAACGCATCCTTGAGAGTGCGCCTGGGAACGATGATGTTCCTTCAGTATTTCGTGTGGGGCGCGTGGTACGTCACGCTCGGGACATGGCTGTCCGCCCTGCACTTTTCCGGTCAGCAGATCGGCTGGGCCGCCGGCACCACGGCCATCGGCGCGATCGTGTCGCCGTTCTTCGTGGGGCTAATCGCCGATCGCGCTTTCGCGACGCAGAAGCTGCTCGGCGTGCTTCACGCACTCGGCGCGGCGCTGCTCGTGTTCGCTTCGTGGCAGACGACATTCGTTTCGTTCTATGTCGTGATCCTGCTCTATTCGCTGTGTTACATGCCGACGCTCGCGCTGACGACATCGCTCGCCATGCGCCAGACCACGAGCCCGCAGCAGGAATTTGGACTGATCCGCGTGTTCGGCACCATCGGCTGGATCGTCGCGGGATTGATCGTCGGCAAACTCGCCGTCGAAGCAACCGCCGTTCCGATGCAGATCGCCGCTGGCGTTTCGCTGGTGATGGCGATCTACTGCTTCACCCTGCCCGATACGCCGCCGCTGGCGCGCGGTACCGCGCTGGGCTGGCAGCACGTCATTCCGCCTGAAGCGGTGCGCCTTTTCCGCGATCGCTCGATGGCCATTTTCGCCCTCGCCTCGCTCGCGATATGCATTCCGCTGCAGTTCTACTACGCGTTCACCAATCTGTTCCTCAATGAGATCGGCATACAGAACGCGGCCGGAAAAATGACCGGCGGGCAGATGTCCGAATTGTTCTGCATGCTGCTGATCCCGTGGTTTTTCCGCAAACTCGGCGTGAAGTGGATGCTCGCCGTCGGCATGCTCGCGTGGGTGGTGCGCTACGCATGCTTCGCGTTCGGCAACGGCGACTCGCTGATGTGGATGTTGTGGCTCGGCATCGTGCTGCACGGCATCTGCTTCGATTTCTTCTTCGTCGTCGGCCAGATCTACATCGACCGCGAAGCGCCGCCGACATTGCGCAGCGCGACGCAGGGACTGATCACGTTTCTCACCTATGGCGTTGGCATGTTCATTGGCGCGTGGTTGTCGGGTGTGGTGGTCGAGGCGTACACGAACGGCACCACGCATGACTGGAAATCGATCTGGCTGTTCGCCGGCGGTTGTGCCGCGGTGGTTCTCGTGCTGTTCGTGATGCTGTTTTCCGAACGGAAGAACACAGCATCGTCGATCGTTGCGGAAGAACGTGCATGAGGTCGCGCCGTGAATTTCTTATCAACTCCAGTCTCGCCGTCGCCGCCGCATCGTTCGCGCGCATGACGATCGCCAATCCACTCGGCAAACCGATCGGCATCCAGTTGTATACCGTCAACGATGCGATGGAGGCCGATGCAGCCGGCACGCTCAAGGCATTGCGCGCGATCGGCTACGGCGAAGTGGAATCCGCCGGATTCGGCAAACGCTCGGCCAAGCAGTTTCGCCAGCTCATCGACGATGCGGGCCTGGTTTGTCCGAGCGCGCATCTGTCGTTCGATCCTGACAATCTCAACAAGGCATTCGACGACGCGAAAGCACTTGGCGCGAACTACGTCGTCAGTTCGATGCTTCCGAATGATGTCGCCGGTGCCGAACGCGAAAGGTCCGATGACGCTCGACGTGACCCAACGCACCATCGAACGTGCCAACACGATCGGCGAGGCGGCGCGCAAAGCCGGTCTGCACTACGCGTATCACAACCACGCCATCGAATTCGTCGATATCGGCAACGGCGTGCTGGCGTACGACATGCTGCTCGAAAAAACCGATGCCGTCGCTGGTGAAGTTCGAGATCGACTGCGGCTGGATGGTGTTCGCCGGCAAAAATCCGGTCGACTATTTCAAGAAATATCCGAATCGCATTCCGCTGATCCACGTCAAGGATTTCGAAAAGCGGGCCGGCAACGAAACCGACATGCGCGGCGCGGAACTCGGCACCGGCGTCGGTCGACTACCGGCCGATCTTCAAGGCCGCCGAACCGGCGGGACTGCAAGCATTATTTCGTCGAGCAGGAAGGTCCGTTCTCGCGCATGAGCCGCATGGAAGCCGCGCGCGTCGACTACGCCTATCTGCAGAAACTCGCGCACCGCGCAACGTGAGACATTTCGAATGAACGATCACACATACGACGCGATCGTCGTCGGCACCGGCATCAGCGGCGGCTGGGCGGCGAAGGAACTCACGCAGCACGGACTCAAAACGCTCGTGCTCGATCGCGGCCGCATGGTCAAGCACGGCGAATATCCGACCGCGATGATGAACCCGTGGGAGATTCCGCACCGCAACCGTCCGACGCAGGAAGACCTGCAGCGCCAGCCCGTGCTCGCGCGCACGGGCTACGCGAATGCGCAGGTTTCCAAGCACTGGTTCGTCGACGAAACCGAAGATCCGTACATCGAAATCCAGCGCTTCGACTGGATCCGCGGCTATCACGTCGGCGGACGTTCGATCATGTGGGGCCGCCAGAGTTATCGCTGGAGCGATCTGGATTTCGAGGCCAACGCGCGCGACGGCATCGCGGTCGACTGGCCGATCCGCTACAAGGATATTTCGCCGTGGTACGACCATGTCGAAAAATTTATTGGCGTCAGCGGCAACAACGATCATCTGTCGCAACTTCCCGACGGGCAAGTTCCTGCCGGCGATGGAACTCAACTGCGTGGAGAAGGAATTCCGCGGCAAGGTGAAAGACAAGTTCGATCGCGCGCTGATCATCGGCCGCGCCGCGCACATGACCGGTCCGCTCACGCACAACGAAAGTCCCGCAGCGCAGCACCTGCCGCTCGCGCAACATGTGCATTCGCGGTTGTCCGTTCGGCGCGTATTTCAGCAGCGTATCGAGCACGCTGCCGTCGGCCGAGAAAACCGGCAACATGACGCTGCGCGCGAATTCGATCGTCCACGAAATCATCTACGACGAAAAACTTGGGAAGGCCACCGGCGTGCGCGTGCTCGACGCCGAAACCGGCGCGCAGACCGATTATTTCGCGAAGGTGATTTTCCTTTGCGCGTCGACGTTCGGTTCGGCGTTCGTCATGATGAACTCGACATCGTACCGGTTCCCGAACGGCTTCGGCAACGACAGCGGCGAGCTCGGCCACAACGTCATGGACCATCAGCTCGGCATCGGCGCGGGCGCGGTCGTGGAAGGCTTCGACGATCGCTACTACAGCGGCCGCCGCCCGAACGGTTTCTACATTCCGCGCTATCGCAACGTCGGCAAGGACAAGCGCGATTATCTGCGCGGATTCGGCTATCAGGGCGGCGCCGGTCGCCGCGACTGGACCAGCCTCATGCTCGAACCGGTGCTCGGCGCGGAGCTCAAGGAAAAAGCCGCCAAGCCCGGACCGTGGACCATCGGCATGGGCGGCTTCGGCGAAATCCTGCCGTATCACGAGAACCACGTGAAACTCGACCGCACACGCAAGGACAAGCACGGCCTGCCCCTGCTCGCCTTCGATGCGGGGCTGAAAGAAAACGAATTGCGCATGCGCAAGGACATGGCCAACGACGCCGCCGAAATGCTCGAAGCGGCCGGCTATCGCGAAGTGAAATCGCACGACAGCAAAACCGGCGTGGGCTTAGGCATCCACGAAATGGGCGCCGCGCGCATGGGCCGCGATCCGAAAACATCCGTACTCAACGGCTGGAACCAGGTGCATGCGTGCAAGAACGTGTACGTGACCGATGGCGCGTGCATGGCATCGGCCGCTTGCCAGAACCCGTCGCTCACGTACATGGCGCTGACCGCGCGCGCGGCCAATCACGCCGTCGAAGAACTCAAGCGCCGCAACATCTGAGGAACGAAACGATGAATCGCCGCGAAGCTTTGCAACGCGCCGCCTGGCTGATGGGCGGCGCGCTTTCCGCGCCACTCACGCTCGATGTCCTCGACGCCTACGCGGGCACGCCGACGCCGGACTGGAAGCCGTCGGTGCTTTCCAAACAGCAGGCCGACCTCATCTCCGCCGTCGCCGACATCATGATTCCGCGCACGACGACGCCGGGCGCGAAGGATGCCGGCGTCACCGAACTCATCGATGCGCTGCTCAAGGATGTCTATTCGAAGACCGATCGCGAACGCTATCTGTCCGGCCTCGCCGAATTCGACAAAGCCGCGCACGCAAGCTATGGCCGGCCGTTCCTCGCGCTCGACGCGAAGCAGCAAAGTACACTTGTGCACAAATTCCACGACGAAGCCGCCGCCGCGGAGCGTCGCCTCGAGAAATCCGACGAAGATGACGACGACGACACGTCCGTCGAGCGGCCGTTCATCCTGATGACGAAGGAACTGACCATGGTCGGTTTCTTCTGTTCGTTCCCCGGCGCGACCCAAATCCTGCAGTACGACGCGATTCCTGGCGCATACCACGCTTGCCTGCCGCTGTCGCAGGCGGGCAACGGGAAAACCTGGGCGACTGAGCCTGGAATCCGGCTTTGATTGCCGACGCGCCAAGTTGTCACTATCGAGATAGCGCGAATCCAGCGACGCTGTTCCCGCAGCTTCTGAATGGACCTCCTGCTCGTCATTCCCGCGAAAGCGGGAATCCAGTGCCGTCGCTTTTCCGATATCCATTTAAGAGCAAAATCGCTGGATTCCCGCTTTCGCGGGAATGACGAGCAAAAAATAATCTCGCGCCACCGCGCAATCGGAACCCGACAATGCCCTTCCTGAAGCCCGCCGCAGTCAACGACACCTACGACGTCCTCATCGTCGGCTCCGGCGCCGCCGGCGGCCAGACCGCCTACACGCTCACCATGGAAGGCGCGCGCGTACTGATGCTCGAAGCCGGTCGCAACTACGATCCCGCGACCGAAACACCGATGTTCCAGACGCCCGATCAGGCACCGCTGCGCGAAGAAGGCACGCCCGACAAACCGTTCGGTTTCTACGACGCCACCATCGACGGCGGCTGGAAAGTCCCGGGCGAACCGTATACACAAACGCGCACCGACGATGCCGGCCGCTTCGACTGGTGGCGCGCGCGCATGCTCGGCGGCCGCACCAATCATTGGGGCCGCTACTCGTTCCGCAACGGTCCGTACGATTTCAAACCGCGCTCGCGCGACGGCCTGGGTTTCGACTGGCCGATCTCGTACGACGACATGGCGCCGTATTACGACAAAGTCGAAATGCTCATCGGCGTGTACGGATCGAACGAAGGATTGGAGAACACGCCGAATTCGTCGCCGGGTTGTCTGTTGCCGCCGCCGAAACCGCTGGTCAGCGAAGCGCTGATCGCCGATCGCGGACGCAAACTCGGCATGCCGGTCGTCGCCGGACATCGCGCAGTGCTCACGCAGACGCTCGACTGGAAAACCAATTCCGGCGAAGTTGTATCCCAACAATCCCACCGCGCAGCAGCTCACCGCCGATTCGATGAAAGCGCGCTCGGCGTGTTTCTGGGCGACGCCGTGCGGCCGCGGCTGTTCGGTCAAGGCGAACTATCAATCGACGACGGTGCATCTGCCGCCCGCGCTCGCCAGCGGCAAACTCGACATCGTCACCGACGCGATGGTGTACGAAGTCACGCTCGACAAAACCGGAAAAGCCGACGGCGTCAGTTTCATCGACAAGAAAAGCGGCAAGCATTTCCAGGCCAAGGCGCGCGTCGTGGTGCTCGCCGCGAGTTCGTGCGAAACGGTGCGCATCCTGCTCAATTCCAAATCGTCCGCGCATCCGAACGGACTCGCCAATTCGAGCGGCAAGGTCGGCAAATATCTGATGGACACGGTCGGCGCCGATCTCGTCGGCCAGGTTCCGATGCTCGAAAATCTGCCGCCGCACAACGAAGACGGCGCCAGCGGCGGCCACATGTATTCGCCGTGGTGGCTTTACAAGGACGCGCAGAAACTCGGTTTCGCGCGCGGCTATCACATCGAATTCGGCGGCGGCCGCGGCATGCCCGGCGCCGACACCGGTTCGCACATGGAATGGCTGACGCACGGCAGCTACGGCCGAAAATTCAAGGACGACGTGCGCCGCTATTACGGCTCGTTAGTTTATTTCAGCGGCCGCGGCGAGATGATTCCGAACGAAAATTCGTACTGCGAAATCGATCCGAAAACGAAGGACAAATGGGGCATTCCGGTTTTGCGCTTCCACTGGAAATGGTCCGAACACGAAACGCGCCAGGCCGCGCACATGCAGAAAACCTTCGCGCAGATCATCGATGCGATGGGCGGCAAGGTGCGCGGCAAAGTGGAAAGCGATGGCGCGAAAGCGATCGCGCCGGGCGGCAGCATCATCCACGAAGTCGGCGGCGCGCTCATGGGTGCGAACGCGAAAGATTCCGTGCTCAACGCGTGGTGTCAGACGTGGGACGTGCCGAATCTGTTCCTCACCGACGGTGCGCCATTTCCTTCGAACGCCGACAAGAATCCCACGCTCACGATCATGGCCAACGCCTGGCGTGTGTCCGACCACATCCTCGACCGCATGCGTCGCAAGGAAATCTGATATGGACCGCAGAACTTCCATCAAATGGATGCTCGCCGCGTCGGCGGCGATGCCGATGACGGGCGCGCTCGCGCGCGACACCGAATCGCGCAAGAACGCGACGCTCGCGACGACAGCCAAAGGCTACGGCACCGATCCGAAACTGATCGACGCCTATCATCCGGGCCAGCTTTGGCCGCTGACGTTCAACGCGCAGCAGCGCAGGACCGCGAAGGCGCTGAGCGACCTGATCATCCCGGCCGACGAAAATTCGCCGAGCGCATCGGATGTCGGCGTCGTCGAATTCCTCGACGAATGGGTCAGCGCGCCGTACGAGCGTCAGCACCGCGACCGCAAGATCGTGCTCGACGGATTCGCGTGGCTCGATCGCGAATCGGCCAAACGTTTCGGCGCAAAGAAACTGTTCGCCGATCTCGAACCCGCGCAGCAGACGCGCGATCTGTGACGACATCTGCTACGCGCCAGATGCAAAACCACACTTCGCCAAAGCGGCGAAATTCTTCGCGCGCTACCGCGATCTCACCGCCGGCGGTTTCTACACCACGCCGCAAGGCCGCAAGGATTTGCGCTATGTCGGCAACGTTCCACTGCCGCGCTTCGACGGTCCGCCGATCGAGGTGCTGAAGAAAGTAGGTTTGGCCTAGATGCTCTCGCTCGTCATTCCCGCGAAAGCGGGAAACCAGCGACTTTGCTCTGCATTCTCGCGCAAAAAAGCAAAGGCACTGGATTCCCGCTTTCGCGGGAATGACAAGCGGGTGGTAATTCTCAACAATGATCCAATGATCAATCCCTCAGGGAGAATTCGATGAACATATCGTTGAAGCAAGTGTACTCACGCTGGCTACACTCGCCATCATCGGCATCGCGCATGCCGCTCCACCATCCGCCGCGCCCGCCGTGAAAGACGATAAGCCCGATCCGAAACTCACCGAACAATGGGAACCGGTGCCGCCGATCGTCACGGTCGGCGCGAGCGACAGTGCGCCGCCGTCTGATGCGATCGTACTGTTCGACGGCAAGAATCTCGATCAGTGGCAGATGACGGACGACAAGTCGCCGGCGAAGTGGAAGGTCGCATGACGGCATCGTCACGGTCGACAAGAAGACCGGCAACATCCAGACCAAACAGTCGTTCCGCAACTACCAGCTGCATCTGGAATGGCAGATTCCGAAAGACGTCGAGGGCGAAGGCCAGGGCCGCGGCAACAGCGGCGTGTTCGTCGCGAGCACGGGCGATGGCGACGACGGTTACGAAGTGCAAATCCTCGACTCGTACAACAACAAGACGTACGTCAATGGCCAGGCCGCGAGCGTGTACAAGCAATCGCCGCCGCTCGCGAATTCGATGCGTCCGCCCGGCGCGTGGCAAACCTACGACGTGATCTGGACCGCACCGAAGTTCAAGGCCGACGGATCCGTCGAAACGCCCGCGTACGTCACCGTTTTCCACAACGGCGTGCTCGTGCAAAACCATTTCGAGCTGAAAGGCGAGACCACTTATCGCGGCCAGCCGAAATACAAGCCGTATACCGAGGCACCGATCAAACTCCAGGCGCACGGCGATCCATCGCCGGCGATCAGTTTCCGCAATATCTGGGTGCGGAAGCTGGCGGATTGATCGCCGCACTCGTCGCCGCCGCGATGTTTTGCGCGCACGATGATGTGCGCGCATTCAGCGTCGGCAACAAAGATAATCGCGTGACGTTGAGCGGCGACGACGCACCACGCGTCGTTGTGCTCGAACGCATCGGCGGCGACGCGTGGAAAGGCGGCATCGACGAAACACTGATCCCGAGCGTCATCGTCGACGGCGTCGACAAGCCGTTGCATTGGAATTTCGACGCAAAGGCGAGTCGCAGCGATTCCAAATCCGCAACGCTCGTGTACGACAACGCCGAACCGCCGTTGCAGTTGAGCTGGGAATGGACAGCGCGCGCGGCGCACGGTCCGCTCGAACATACGATCCACATCAAAAATCGCAGCTCGCGCGAGGTATGGCTGCCGCTGCAGGACAGCTTGCGCTTCCGATGGTCCGTGCCCGCAGCGCAGTCGCTGCAGGAAGTCTGGATCGATAAAGGTGGCGGCGACGCGCCGCCGATCGGCACGCATGTCGTTTCGATCGACGAAGGTTATTCGTGGCGCGGCACATCGAGCCCGTTCGCGCATCCACGCACGGACGAGGCGCGCGAGATCATTCCGTACTTCTTTGTGCGCGCGACCGACAAGCCGACCGGCTGGTACACCGGCATCGAGTTCAGCGGACGCGTCGCGATGTCGCTCGTCCGCCACGACGACGTCGTCGAAGGCACGATAGGCCTGAATGCCGAACCCGCTCCGTTCCGCACCCGCGTTGCGCCCGGCGCAACATTTGCCACGCCAACCGTATTTCTCGGCGCGAGCGATGGCGACATCGACAATACGGCGAACACACTACAGCGCTGGGTGCGCGAGGTACTCAACGATCCGGCGACCGTGCGCGATCCCGCCTACCCGCTCGTCACCAACAACAGTTGGGGCAGCGAGATGGCGATCGGCGAAGCGCAAGCGCAGCGCATGATGGATGACGCGCATCGTTTGGGTTTCGAAATGTTCCACGTCGATGCCGGCTGGTTCCGCAATGTCGGCGATTGGCGCAGCGATCCGATAAAAAGTTCCCGCATGGCATTGCCGCGCTCGCCGATCGCGCGCACAGACTCGGCATGCGCTTCGGATTGTGGGCCGACTGGGCGCAGGCCGGCGCCGGTACATCGCCCGGCGCTTTGCGCGTGGACGATACGAACGTGCGGCCATGGTTGATCACGGATGCGCCGCAGGATTGGAAACCCGCGCCGTTCAAAGGCATCACGATGGATCTCGGCGTTCCGGCGGCGAAGGATTGGGCCGCGCGCGAAACCGAACGCATCGTTACCGAAAACCATCTCGACATGCTCGAACACGACGGCTATGTCGTCGCCGAAGGCTGCGATCGCAGCGATCATCCGCACGCGCCACCCGATCCGGCGCGCATCAAGCGCTATTATCGACGACGAATTCCCGTGGGTCGAAAGCAGCAACGACACCGACGTAAGCCTGCACGCCACACGCGCGTATTACGATATCCAGAGCGCGCTCAAGCGTGCGCATCCGAACCTGCTCGCGAAATCTGCAACGACGGCGGTCGCATGGTCGATTTCGGCAGCGCCGCGCACGGCGATTATTTCTCGATTGTCGATTCGTACGATCCGCTCTCCAACCGGCAGGCGTTCTACGATGCCAGTCACGTGCTGCCGGCGGCGATGCTCGAATCGTATGTGAAGGAATGGCCGACGCCGAACATCGGGAAATTCCGCTACATGCTGCGAAGCGGAATGATGGGATGGTTCACGGTGATGATCGATACGAATTCATGGAGCGCCGAGCAGCACGCCGCCGCGTCCGACGAGATCGCGTTTTACAAGAAGACGCTGCGCCCGCTGATTCGCGGCGCCGATATCTACCACGTCACGCCGCGCCCGGACGGCAAAGGCTGGGACGGCATCGAGTATTTCGACGCCGCGCACGAACGCGGCGCACTCTATGCATTCCACGGCACCGACATGGCATCTGAAAACTACACTTTTTTACTTCGCGGACTTCGTAACGACCGCAGCTATCGCCTACACTTCAAGCATGCGTCGTCGCCCGATCGCACGGCGAGCGCACGGGAACTGCAGCAAACCGGTCTGACCGTTTCACTGCCGCAGGCCGAATCGTCCGAGCTGATCACCATCGAACGGGCGCGCTGAATCATGCAGGAGACCATGCGCATGAAAATCAATCCAATCGTGTTCGCCATTCTCGCGACGTGCTTGCTGTCACCGCCGGCGATCGCGCAGAAAGTCGAAAATGCACTCGCCGGGCAGGAATCGACCACGCTCGAATTCGTGCCCGGAAAATACTACGAGCAGCGCGCGCTCGAAGCGGTCAAGCGCAAGGATTTCCGCGAAGCGCTCGAGATGTACCAGAAGGCCGGCTATTGGGGTAACAAGATCGCCCAATACGACGCCGGCATGTTGTACATCAACGGCGCCGACGGCGTGCCGGTGGACAAGGTGCGCGGCATCGTCTGGCTCGGCATCGCCGATCAGCGCCACGTCACCTACATCGATCAGGCGCTCGGCGACGCCTACATCAAGGCCACGCCGCAGGAACGCGAGCAGGCCAGCATGCTGTTCAAGCAGCTCATCGCCGACTACGGCGACAAGGTCACGCTCGATCGCGCGACGACCAAATTCAATGCGGCGTATCTACGCATCAAAGGCCAGCTCATCGGCCCGGCGGAATACAATCAGGACATCACCGGCAATTTCGGCGGTAGTGGCGGCGATGCGCGTGCCGCAGGATCGATCGCGACCCAACTCCAGCACACCGATTCGCGGCCCGATACGACGACGTCGAACGCGGCGAAATTGCTGACGTCGGTGAAAGATCAGTTCAGCGACTTCGTGCAGACGCAATTCGGCGTGGTGACGGTCGGCGAACCGGAAACCATTTCCGAACGCGAACAGCGCGCCGAGCCGCCCGCCAAGCACTGACTCACAGCGTTTTGCGGGTAAGCCGCGCTTTTCCGCTGGCGTCGCGATCGACGGTGATGTCGTAGCGGTGGCCGCGGAAGTTGATGTTCTTCAGCGTCATCGATTTCCACGATCGGCGGCAACACCGGCGCATAGACATCGACGAGGCCTTCGTCCTGGATGCGCAGTCCGGCGAATCCGTACATCAGAATCTGCACGAAGCCGCCCGAGGCGGTCGACGAAATAGCCCGTGTTGTTGGTCGACGTTTCGGTGCGCACGTTGAACGGCGGCTTGAGCAATCCGCTGGTGAAAGTTGCCCTGCATCCACGCGACGGCGCGATCCGCATCGCCCACCGATGCGGCCGCGATCGACGCCGGCGCCGCGCCCATGCCGTGCGGTTCGTGATGCGTGAGCTTGATCGATTCCATCACGTGGTCGAAATCGTTGCGGCGGATTTGCGGCGACAACGGCAGATCGAGGATTCGGATACATCAGCAGCCCGAGCGTACTGCCCTCCCACGGCTCGCGCGGCACGCTCGGATCGAAGTCGTAGTGGCGCTGCTCCGTTTCCGAAAACGGAATGTACAGCTTGTCCGCGACATCGGCCCAATGCGGATCGGGCCTTTCGCCGACGAGACGCGCGGCCTCAGCGGCGATGCGCAACGCCTTCTGCGCCGAGGCGTTGGTGAACGTGTCGTTCGGCACGTCGTTGTAGCTCTCGGCAACCGAGGTGACGTGCACGATTTCGTAGCGATTGCGCGTCGGCGTTCCACGTCGCGCGGCTCGCCCAGAAATCGGCGAGGTTGCGGATCACCGGCCAGCCGGATTCTTTCAGCCATGTCGCGATCGTGCGTGGCGAGCCAGTATTGCCATTGCGCGATGGCGACGTCGGCGTTGACGTGGATCTCGCGCTCGCCGAGCACGTAGCGCCGGAATGCGGCGTCTGCTCGGTGCCGTTTTCCGGATCCGCTTCCCACGGATATTTCGCGCCCTTGAATCCGGCTTCGCGCGCGCGCGCCTGCGCCGCAGGCAGCGTATGCGCGCGGAACATCGACCAGCGATTTCGCGCGATCCGGATGCAGCAGCAGCAACGCAGGAAAAATCCAGGTATCGCGTCCCAGAAAACGTGGCCGGAATAGCCCGGCGTCATCGCGCAGGCGCCGATCGGCCAATGCGTGTCCGGCGTGGATGTCGACAGCAGGTAATACAGATCCGAGTGCGCCACCGTCTGCGCGGCGGCATCGCCGTCGATCACGATGTCCGAACGCCACAGATCGTTCCACGCAGCGCGGTGCGCGGCGAGCAGCTCGTCGAAGCCGCCGTTGCGTGCGGATTTCGCGAGCGCCAGATCGGCCTTCGCGTCGCCGCCCCAGTCGTCTCGCGAGGCGGCGACGAACTTGTCGAAGTATACGTTTTGCCTTTTTGTACTTTACCTTCAGATTCAGCGCCAGCCGATAGTCGCTGTTGTAGAGCGTCGCGTCGGCTGGTTTCAATGCCTGTCCGGCAAGCGCGATCGCGGCGGCTTCCGCCATGGCCAGTCCCTGTTCGGCGCGTCCGTCGAGCCACAGCGTGAGGTCCTTGCGTGTCGCCGTCGGCGGCGACACGTGCGTGTCGCCGTGATACCAGACCGCCGCGCGATCCGGCGTCGCCGGCGGCATCGCGGTGAAATTCAGATTGTGCGCGGCCACAGCTTCCTGCATTTCGTCGCCGCTCAGCTTCGCCAGCGCGAAGCGCGGCTGATGCGGCGCCCACAGGTTCAGCGCGAAGGACAACTGCACCGTTCCGTCGAAATCCGGCGTGATGCGACAGTCGCGTCGCGGCGAGATGCGGCGAAGCCTGGCTGACGAACGTGACGACTCTCGATCGCGCGGTGCTGCGGCCGTGATCGATCGTAGCGGTAGCGCGTCGTCAGCGTCGCCGCGTGCATATCCAGCGTCTGCCGATAGTCCGGTGAACGCGCCGCATCGAGAGCGACCTGGTTCATCCAGAAATGTCCGGCTTTCGAATCGCCGGTGGAGTAGTCGATTTCGCGTCCAGCCCGGAATCGCGGCCGGACGCGAGACATCGTCCTTGCCGTAATCCATCAGTCCGACCATGTACGCGAGGTTGCCTTCCGTGCCGCGCGGCGCCGACATCGTAGAGAAATAGCCGTTGCCGAGGTGGTCGGAAAGTAGCTGTCGAAATCCCGCGACGGTCGCGGTGAGCGTGAAGGTGGAATCCTCGTCCGCGTGCGCGGCGGACAAATGCCATCGACGATGCGAACGAACCGATCAAAGGCATGCGGCTTTCATTGCGATTCCCCTCGCCTCGATGGCGAACTTGCGGTCTGCACCGCGTCACGCGAAACTGGTTGCATGAAGACGAACTTCACGTTCACGTACAACGCGCCCGCCATGACCGACGGCGCAGCCGGCACTGGAAGCGTTCGATTTTTTCCCGACGCGCATCTGGCAAGCCCGCACGCCGGTCGCTCGCCGCGCAGTTTCGCCGCGTGGACCGACGCGGCACTCGCGTTGCGCGCAGCGAGTCCGAAACCCGCCGGGCGCACCAACCGTCACGGCTGGAACAGCGAAGATATGGCGGTGCTCGAACGGCCCGAGTTCGCAGCGTTGCGGCAAGCGATCCACGGCGCGTGCGCGAGCTGCGCTGCGCGAGATGGCATGCGCGAGCCGTTTCGTTTGCAGTCGTGGATCAACATGCACGATCGCGGCGGATTCAATTTTTTGCACGTGCACGAGGGTTGCCTGCTCTCGGGCAGTTTTTATCTGAAAGTGCCGCACGGATCCGGCAAGCTCGCGTTCCGCGATCCGCGTCCCGGCGTCGTGCACGGCTACGTGAAAGGCGCGGTGCCGAACGGTTACGGCGACATCCATCTCGCGCCCGACGCGGGATTGATCGTGCTGTTTCCGTGCTGGATGGAACACTACGTCGAGCCGCACGACAGCGACGAGCCGCGCATCGTCATCGCCTTCAACGCGCTCGCGGCCTGAACTCACGCCGGGATTCCGTCGAACGCAACGGTCAGCCGCGTGCGATCGCTGATGAACGGCACGGTGCCGTGCCAGAAGTACGAAGGAAACAGCACGAGCATGCCGACCTGCGGACGCACGATGCGTTCGACGGAAAGCGATGGCGTCGTGCGCATGCTCGGCACGCCGAAACTCAGGCAACCATCCGATGAGCTTTCGTCCATGCCGTCGGGCAGATCGATGTAGCACGCCGATGAAATCCATCCGCGTGGATGCACATGGCTGTTGTGATAACCCGCGCCGCGCAAGCGCACCGACCATCCGCCGTTGAAACGGTATGTGCCGCGATTGCGCCGGCGAAGCGCATCCGCGCCGCTGCCGATGCTCGTCATGTAGTCGCGGATCGGCGCATCGAACGCGCTGAACAATGCGCGGATTACCGGATCGTCGCTGCGTGCGAGATCGCCGGTCGTTTCGGTGCCGTTGCGCAACGATTGGAACAGCAACGGATGCCGCAATTTGTCGTGCAGCCGATCGAGGCTTTGTTTTACGTCGCCGAGAAACTGCGTAACGTTCGACCATCCCGATGGTGGTTCCAGAGATGACGGAACGACGAGTCGCTCGTAGTCGCAATATTCGGAATAGCGCGCGTCGCCGAGAAGACGCCACGCCGTCGTCTGCAAGGCGATCAGGTATTGATCGTCGGGCGAGCACGCGAGCAACGTCTCGCAGTTAGCGAGCGCAGCCTGTGCGTCGCCGACGCCGAGTTGCGCGGCGACGAGCAGATTGAGCGCGGCGCTATCGTCGGCGTTCGCGCGCAGCGCGCGCTCGGCGAGTTCCAGCGCGGCGGCGGAATCGAATTCAAGCGCGGCGAGTCCTGCGCGCACGAGCAGCGCGGGCGATGTTTGCGATGACGCGGTTTTCGGCTGCAGACAATCGAAGGCCGCGCGCGCGTCGCCCGCGCCTTGCAGCACGGCGGCTTTCGCGGCGAGCAACGTTTCGTCGTTGGGAAATGCGCGCAGTGCATCGTCGAGCGCCGATGTCGATTCGGCCACATCGCCGCTGCGCATCCAGATCAGTCGCGCGAGACTGTTTTGTGCGTCGACATGGCGCGGCGACTGTCGCACGACTTCACGCAACGAGGTTTCCGCTCGTTCGAAATCGCCGAGCGCGATGAGGCTTCGCGCGTGCGTGTAGTGAACCGCCGGCGATTGGTGTCCGGCGGAAAGTGCGCGCTGCGAAGCACGCTCGGCTTCGGCGGGCCGGTTCGCTGCATCGAGTGCGATCGCGAGCGCGTGCGCCGAAAGTGGATTGTCCGGAATGGCCGCAGCGAAACGCTGATAGCCCTGTACGGCTTCGTCCAGACGCCCGAGCATCGCGAGCGCGGCGACGTGCTGCGTGACGAGTTCGGCATCGACCTGCCCCTTCGCCATGAACGGCGCGACGGCGGCAAGTGCTTCCTGCGGACGACGCCGATCGTTGCAATGGCGCGCCAACACCAGCGCGGCGCGCGGATCACGCGTGGCCGCGCGTTGCAGCAACGGTTCGGCCTCCGCGACACGTCCGAGGCTCAGCAACAGTTCGCCGAGCGTGGTCAGCGTCGGCGCCCAGTTCGGATCGAGCGCGAGCGCGCGCCGCAGCGGCGCTTCGGCGCCGGCCATGTCGCCGAGCGCCGCCTTGCAGCCGCCGAGTAGACGTTGCGCTTCGGCGAAATCGGGTTGCGCGGCGACGACGTGCTGCAATTTTTCGTGCGCGTCCTCGTATTTGCCGGCCTGAAGCAAACCGCTTATTTCACGCATCGCATCGACAGGCGCGTTCACGCGATGATCAGTGTCCGAGATGGCGATCGAAGAAACGTGTCATCGCCGCATAGGCTTCGCGCGACTCCGGCATTTCAGGATCGGAGAAAAACGAATGCCACATGCCGTCCCAGATGTGCATTTCGGTTTGGACGCCGGCGCTCGCGAGCAGATGTTCGCTGTGCACGACGCTGCTCAACGCGAAGTCGCGCGTGCCGCTGATCAGAAGCGTCGGCGGAAACTGCGCAAGAACTTTCGGCGACGCGGCCGGGGATCACCAGCGGATCGTCCGCGTTTGCGCCCGCGAAATACGGAAGATCGGACAATTTCATCACGCTTTTCGGTGCGGGATCGCCGGTCAGCACCGGCGTGACCCAGCGCGAATCACCGCCGAATTCGGCAACGGAACTGCAGAACGTGCCGATCGCGCCGGGCAGCGGAATTTTTTCGCGATGAACCACGCCACGGCTTCGCCGGTCAGAACGCCGCCCGCGGAGCAGCCGTATATACCGATATTTTTGGCCGGAAAATTTTTGCAGCAACGCGTTGTAGACCGCGGCGACGTCTTCGCTGGCGGCAGGGAATTTGTATCTCCGGACCTTCGCGGTAATCGACGGTGACAACCTCGATGCGGCCGACACTCGCGACGGGAATCGCTTCCACCAGTCCGCCCGAACCCGCGCCCCACAGGAATGCGCCGCCGTGCAGGTTGATCAGCACGCGATGTTTCTGCGCGTCGGCGATGCCTTGCTTCGGTGTCACGACCTGCGTCGCGACGCCGCCGATTTTTCTATCGACGATTGTCACGGGATACAACGCTTCCATGCGTTGCGCGCGATCGGTGTTGACCTTGTCGTAGTAGGCGCGGCTGTCGGCCATGGATTTGCCGAACGGCGGCGCTTCGCGACCGTACTTCAGCATCAGCTCGAACATTTTCCGGGAATCGGGCGACGCGTAGTTCGAGTACGGCACCGTGTACGACGGTATCGTCACGCTTTGCTGAGCGTCGACCGATGGCGTTTGCGCAATGGCGGCCGGACTCGTGGCAATCAGCGCGATGAGGAAACCAGATTTCAGATTCATGGGACCTCGCATCATTGAACCTATTTGTTGTGCGTCGCAGCCGTAGGGGCGCGATTCATCGCGTCGGTTTTGCGCGCGTTGCGGGCGCGATGAATCGCGCCCCTACGCAAGCCAGCGCAGGCATTGGATTCGTGCGTGGAGAGACGCGGAAGATGCATTCCTATCACCGCTCTTTGCGCTGCAGACGGGCCTTGCCGTCCGCGCCGCGATCGACGCGGATGTCGTAGTGCTTGCCGCGGAACGAGATATTCTTCAACGTCACCGCGTTCCACTTCGGCGGCAGCATCGGGCGCGTAGGCGGCGTCGAGACCTTTGTCGTCGATGCGCAGGCCGGTGAGACCGTACACGAAACTCTGCACGAATCCCGCCGACGTCGCAAGGATATAGCCCGCGTTGTTCGCCGCCGTTTCGGTGCGCACGTTGAACGGCGCTTTGAGGAAACCGACGAGGTTGCGTTCGATCCATGCGCCCGCCGCGGCCGCGTCGCCGATTTCGGCGGCGCCGACGGCGAGCATCACCATCATCATCTCGTTCGGATCGTCGCCGTGCACTTTGAGTTCTTCGAGCTGGAAGTCGAAATCGTTGCGGCGGATTTCCGGCGACATCGGCAGATCGAGATTCGGATACATCAGCCAGGCGAGCGACGATCCCATCCACGTGATCTTGTCGTGCGGAACGGTGGCGTCGAAATCCAGATGGCGCTGTTGTTTCTCATCGAACGGGATGAACATCTTGTCGGCGATCTCGGTCCATGTCGGATCGGGTTTTTCTCCGACGAGCGCTGCGGCTTTCACGGCGATCTCGCAACGCCTTGCGCGCGGCCGCATTGGTGAAGGAATCGTTCGGCACGTCGTTGTATGCCTCGTCGGGCGAGGTGACGTGATGGATTTCGTAGCGGTCGTGCGCGCTGTCGTAGATGACGCGGCTCGTCCAGAATTCGGCGACGCCGCGGATCACGGGCCAGCCGTTTTCCTTCAGCCATTTCTTGTCGTCGTGGCCAGCCAGTATTGCCATTGCGCGATCGCGATATCGGCGTTGACGTGCATTTCGCGATACACCTCGTAAGCGAAATGCGGCGTGTGATCGACGCCGGTTTCCGGATCGGATTCCCACGGATACATCGTGCCGCTCACGTCGAACTGGCTTGGCGCGTTCGCGCGCGGGTTGCATCGTGCGATGACGAAACATCACGATCGGTTTGGCGCGCTCCGGATGCAGCAGCAGCAGTGCGGGAAACACCCACGAATCCGAATCCCAGAATGCGTGGCCGGCGTAGTTCGGTGTCAGCGCGCAGGCGCCCATCGGCCATGCCGTGCCGACGGTGGTGTTCGACAACAGATAATACAGATCCGAATGCAGCGCTTTCTGCACGGCTCGCGTCGCCGTCGACGACGATGTCGGATCTGCCAGAGCTCGTGCCATGCAGCCTGATGCGCGGCGAGCAGCTTGTCGAAACCGGTTGGTGCGTGCGGGCCAATCGGCGAGACTTGCGTCGCCGTTTGCGCCGCATCGCCGCGCCGGCAGACCGGCGCACGTGCGAGCGCGGCGAATATTGGTAAAGTATACGTTTTGCCTTTTTCGACGGTCGCCGTGACATTCAGCGACAGCTTGTCGGTCGCTCTTTTCGAGTTTCACGGCGTCGATCGGCAAGAGCCTTTCGGCAGCGCGAGCGCGACCGCTTCGGACATCGCCGGTCCCTGCTCCGCACGGCCATCGAGCCAGAGCACAAGTGCTTCGCGTCGCCGTCGGCGCTGGCATGCGCGTCACGCCCGGATACCAGACCGCATCGCGGTCGGACATATGGAATCGGCTTGTTTTCGAGCGTTTGTCCGCTCGCGATCACGGAAGCGATCATCTCGTCGCCGCTGATGTTCCGATCGGGAAGCGTGGCGCGTGTTCGGACCACAGTCGAATCGGGAACGTGAGTTGCACATCGCCGCTCGAAGTGCGGCGTGATCGAGAGCTGCGTCGCGGCGATGTGGCTGTCGGCCTGGCTCACGAACGTTTTCACGGCGACGTCGGTCGATTTGTTCGCGTATTCGAAGCGATAGCGCGTGGACAGCGTCGCGTCGTACATGTCGAGCGTCTGCGAATAGTCGGCGAAGATCTGCGGCGCGACGCGCGTGGAATTCAGCCAGCCGCCGCCGGGGTTGTAGTCGATCTCGCTCCAGCCGGGAACGGCGGCCGGGCGCGCGATGTCGTCCTTCGCGTAATCCATGAAGGCGACCATGTAGCCGCGCGCCGGTTCGGTGCCGCGCACCGAAGTCATCGTCGAGAAATAGCCGTTGGCGAGATAGCTCGGGAAATACGTGCCGAAGTTTTCCGAGGTGCCGGTGAGCACGAAACTCGGATCGGAGGCGGCATGCGCCAGACCGGCAAGCAATGTGGCGAAGAGGAAACTGCGCGTGACGAATCGGCGTAAGGTCATGAGGTTCTCTCTTCAGACGTTTTAATGTGCGGGGCCGAACGGATCGGTGACGCCTTCCATCCACGGATCGTGCGTCGCCGTGCGCCACTGTGCGAGTTGCGCGCGGAGGTCGGCGAGTGTTGCTGCGTGTGCCGGATCGCCGGCGAGGTTCACCGTTTCGCCGGGATCGTTGGCGAGATCGTAGAGTTCTTCGGCGGGCCGATGACGGAACGCGGCGAGCGTTCGTTTTCCGAGCGGCGCATTGCGATGCGACGATTGCCTTCCAGCTCGGCGACAGCGCGACATCGCTGGCGATCGGCACGTCGAGCGACGGTTCGAGATTGCGGAAGTAGCTGAATTGCCGCGTGCGCACAGAACGGATCGGATAATACTGATTGATCTCGTGGAAGCTGTGCGTGGCGAACACGCGATTCCAGTCCGCGGGATTTTCCTGTTCGAGGATGGGCAGGATCGACCGTCCGGGCAGCGGTGAATATTTGTAGCCAGGCGGCGGCGTTGCGCCGCTCCAGTCCAGAATCGTCGGCGTGATGTCGATCCAGCTCGCCATCGCGCGCGTGCGCACGTTGCGTTTATGCGCGTTCGGTGTGCGCACGATCAGCGGCAGGCCGATGCCATCGCGATACAGATTGTCTTTCGCGCCGGGAAACGGCCGGCCGTTGTCGCTGAGGAAAATGACGAGCGTGTCATCGGCGCGCCCGCTCGTTTCCAGTTCGCGCAAAAGTATACCGACACCGCTATCGAGGCGGCTGACCGCTTCGGAGTATTCGGCGAGATCGCGGCGTACGTCGGGAAGATCGGGCAGATGCGACGGCACTTTCACATCCGCCGGCGTGTAGCGTCGACGTTTGACCTCGGGCCACTCGCGCGTGTTGCCGAATTGCGAGGCATCGCCGGCGCGGTGCGGGTCGCTGTAGCCGACCGTCAGGAAAAACGGACGGTCCTTGTTTTCGCGAATCCATTTTCCGGCGGCGTGACCCATCGCGGCGACATCGCGATTGCCCGCTTGTTCGGGCAGCAGCCACGCGTCGTAGGCGAGCAGCGCTTCGGGTTTGACGTGCAGTTTGCCGACGAGTGCGGTCGCGTAGCCGGATTGCTTGAGCATCCACGGCAGCGTTTTCACGTTTTCCAGCAGCGAGAAGTTGTGCACGTCGTGGCTGAGTCCGTACATGCCGTTGGTGTGCGGATACAGACCGGTGTACAGCGTCGCGCGGCTCGAACTGCACGATGAAACGGCAGCGTAGGCGTCGGTGAAGAGCGTGCCTTGTTTGGCTAGCGCGTCGAGATTCGGTGAGTCGATCCAGCCGCCATAGCAGCCGATGTCGGAGCCCAGATCGTCGGCGACGATGAGAAGCACGTTGCGGCGTTTGTCGGTCGCGCGCGCCGGACGCACGGTCGAGACAGCGGCGGCCGCAGCGCTCGCGGCGAGGAAATCGCGACGCGTCAGCTTCACGCAGGACTTTCCGCCATCGCTGCGGGCAGCGCGCGATCGGTTTCGCGTTTGAACAGCGACAGCGTCAGCAGCAACATCGATGTCGGCACCAGCGAGAAATAGAACGCGTGGATGCCATCGAAGTGCGCGAACACCTGCGCGGTGATGTACGAGCCGAGCGTTCCGCCGAGCGCGGAGAACACGACGATGAGGCCGGTCATCGCCGCGTGCATGGTCTTCGGCAACGCGGTCAGCGCGACGGAGTTGATGACGGGATAGATCGGCGCCATCAGCAGACCCATCATCGGAATCACGTACGCGGCGATCGGTGCCGTGGTCCAGCCGACTTCGGTTTGCGCGCCGATGTTCTGCGCCATCGGCAGCGCGAGCAGCACGAGCGCGCCCATCGCGATCACGCAGACGTTCAGCAACCGATACCACTTGATGCGCTTGAGCACGAATCCGGCGCCGATGCGGCCGATCGCGGTCGTGCCGGCGAGGATACTGGCGAGCTGGATGCTCATGCGGTTGGGCAGGTGCAGCACTTCGTTGTTGAACGTCGGCAGCCAGGTGCTGAAGCTCTGTTCGATCAGCACATACAAAAATGCCGATGCGAGGAACACGTAGACGAGCGGCCGCACGAACAGGCGCAGCATTTCGCTCAAGGCATCGCTCGCGGTGTTGTTGTGGCCGTGCGCGTGCGCGGCGCTTTCATCGAGCGGCGACATCGCGAGCAGCATGAACACCGCGGCGCACAGCGCGGCGAGCAGCCAGTAGACGTTCGTCCACACCGGATTGCCGGGATGCGCGCCGTCGACGAAGCTGCTGAAAAGCCAGCTTCCGCTCAGCACGCCGATCATGAACACGCCTTCGATCGTGTTGGTCAGACGCGAGTGCGCGGTCTTGTCGGCGGTGAGCAGGCCGATCGATGAGTACACCGCCACTTTGGTCAGCGCGAAACCGACGCCGATGCAGGCGAACAGGATTTTCGTGGTGACGAAATGCGGGAAACAGCGGCATGGCGATGCAGCCGCCGGCGACGATCACCAGCGCAAGCATCATCGCGCGCCGATAACCGAGCAGCGGCAGGAACGAGGCGATCACGAACGAAGCCGCGGCGATGGTGCAGATCTTTGTAGCGTTCCAGCGACGATGCTTCCGGCTTGTCGACGCCGAACGTGGCGATCGATTGCAGGATCACCGTGCCGACGCTGTTGAGCAGGATCGCGAAGACGACGTAGATCAGCGCGAGCGCGACGATCATGCGCAGGCGGCCGGAATTGGAAGCGGCTGTCGGAATGTTGGTCTGCATGAAGGTCTCGAAGTCGCTCCGCGTTTACTATTTCGCTCGTCATTCCCGCGAAAGCGGGAATGACAAGAAAAGATCAATCAACTCGTTACGGCATCTGGCTCGGGTGAACGCAAATCCCGTAACGAATCGAAAAAATGCGGTCCGAACCGCCGTTGGATACGATTCGGACCGCTCTCAAACCGAGAAAAGACTCCTCGCAATCTTCAATATCAGAACTGGTACTTCACCTCGAAGTTGATTTCGCGGCCTTCGATCGAACGCGCGAGCAGCACGCCGCCCGGTCCGCCGGAATACCGGCGACGCGAGCGTTGCCTTCGGTGAGTCCGATTTCGTTGGAGAGGTTGGTGCCCTGCACGCGGAACTGCCAGTTCTTGCCGTAGTTCGCGACGACGCCGAAGTCCCACGTGTTGTACGCGCCGAGCGGCGCGAGGCCGGTCTGGTCTTCGAAGCGGTTGCCGTTATGCGTGTAGGTGACGAACGGCAGGATATCGCCCCAGTCGAAACGGAAGTCGTAGCTCGGCGTCAGCATGTAGCGAAGTTTCGGCTGACGCTGCAGCGGCTGACCGTTGAAATCGACCGAGAGCGGATGACCGTTGACGTCGGTGACGGTGATGAAACCGTTCTCGTGCGAGTAGTGGCCGTCCTGCCAGGCAACGAGCGTGTTGAACTTGAACGCGTCGAACGAGAACACCGCAGTCATGTTCATGCCTTTGCTGTCGGCGCCGTAGAGCGAGGTGCACTGCGGGTTGGTCGAGGTAGCCGGTTGGCTATTGCAGCCGAGCGGCACGTTGGCGTTGTCGGTGTAGGAGTACTGCAGGCCGGTGAACTGGCGGTGATATGCCGACAGGTCCAGGAATATCCAGTCGGCCTGGTATTTGAAACCGCCTTCGAAGTTGTGGATCTTCTGCATCGGCGCGAAGTTGCCGCCCGAGCCGCGGATGCCGTTGTCGAAGTCGTCGAAGTGACCGCCATACGACACGCGTCCATACACGGACATGTTGTTGGCGAGCTCGTAGTTGATGCCGGCCGTGAACGACGGATGCGTCTTGTTGTAGTTGAGCTTGGTGAACGTGCCGTTGCAGATCTGAGCGTTGTTGTCGTACAGCGTGAGCGGATTGCCGTCCAGATCGACGTTCTTCTGGTTGCAGACGTGATTGGTCGACATCGGTGTTCTCGATGCGCGCGCCGGCATCGAACAGCCAGCGATCGACGCGCCACGAGTCGGACAGGTAGAACGCACTGTTGTCGCCGGTGCCGTGCTCGAGGATGTTGAAGCCCGCGCCGTAGCTCAGGATGCCCTGCGGATTGGTGATCTGCACCGTCTGGCCGGCGCCGTTGGTCGTGCTGAGCACGATCGGCGTGGCATTCGGCGTGTTGGTCATCAGCATCTGGATTGCCGAGCGACCATTTGTCGCGATCGGTGTAGTGCGCGAGGTACACGCCCGCGGTCAGCGTGTTGCCGTCGAAAATTTCCTTGCTCAAGCGGAAATCGTTGTTGAAGCTGGTCAGGTGTTTGTGGATGAACCACCAGCCCTGCTGGATCACGCTCTGGTTGAGATTCGGGATCGACGAGTTGACGCTGCCGGAGCGTAGTTCGGCCGCTGTGCCGCAGCCGACAGGAAGTTGGAATCGATCGGCTTGTTGCGCCGTCGCAGAAGCCCGACGCCTGGCCGCCCGAAAAATTGCAACCGTAGAGGAAGTAACCCAACGGTTTCGGATTCGGCCGGAGAACAGCGCGTTCGTGTCCAGATCGCCGGTGTCATACAGAAACTTGTCGGAAACCTGCCAGCCGCCTTGAAATCGGAATCGTAGTTGCCGCCGAAGAAGTTCAGACTTCGGCGCCGCGGCCATCGGCGAGATTCGCGTTCTCGCGTACCGCCGGCGGGATTCGGCAGATCGTCACATGCTGGATCGCTTTGCTGCCGTAGCTGTCGGTGAGTCGGATCGAAGCCGGGGTAGCTTCGAGAAATTGCCGTTGCGCAGTCTGCGATGAACGGCATCGGCACGATGAACTGGTTCTTGTCGTCGAGCTTGCGGCGCACACAGCATGAACGAGCCGTTGTCGAAGTCGTGCGTCAGCGTTGCCGTCAACTGGCCGCCGTTGTCGGACTTGAACTGCGGATCGCGCACGCCGTCGGACTTCGCGCCAGAAGCCACCGACGCTTCCGTACCAGCCGTCGGCGATCTTGAAGCCGTAGAAGCCGTCGACGCGATACAGGCCTTCATCGCCGTAGGTGAGGCCGATGCTGCCGCTCGGTTCGGCCGAACCCTGCTGCAGGATGAAGTTGGCGGTCGCGCCCGATCTGGCCCTCGCCGAACAGCACGCCGGGACCGCCCTGCACGATTTCGACGCGCTCGATGGTGTCGTCGAGGCGCAGCATGCGAAGTCGAATCCAAGAACGACAACGACGGACATGCCGTACAGCGGCGAGCCCTCACCATGTTCGGTGAAGAACGGTGCATCGCCGCCGCCGGGGAAGCCGGCGATCTCGATGTTCGCGCCGGTCTGGCCGCCCGAGGATTCCGGCCAGATGCCCGGCGAAATTTTCAGCATGTCCGCCGTGCTCTTCGGATTGGCTTCGCGGATCTGTTCGAGGTTGGCGGCGGTGACCGTGTAGCTCGCGTCGATCTTCTTGACGCCGGTGGCACTGCCGGTGACGACGATACCCTCCAGCGATTGGGTATTGCTCTGCGCGGCAGCCTGTTCCTTGTTGGTCGCCGTCGACGTATCCGGGTTGGCCGCATTCGTCTGCGGATCGGGCGCGGCAGCGCCTTCGGCCCACACCATTTGCGGCAATGCCGCCGCTATCGCCGCGGTCAGCGCGACTCGCACCAATTTGTTGTATCTCATTTCCCTCTCCCTCCTCAGGACGGTGTATGGACACCTGTAGTTTTAATTGCCTCGCGTTGGAATCCCGTCTGCGTTTTGCTGACGGTGTCCCGCGGCTTGGCGCTCGAGTTGACACGTACGCTTGAAACGAACTTGCTCAGGTCGAATTGCGAAAGATCCGGTATGACGGCATCGGCCCCCACCAATACGTTTGCATCGCCGACACCCAGGGCAGCCATCCCTGCGGACTTGATCGCCGCGATTCCTGCTTGCGCGTCCTCGATGCCCAGGCACGTCGGCCGGGTGGACGCCCAGCGCGGCGGCGGCGCGCTGGAAAATTTCCGGATCGGGTTTCGGACGCGCGACCAGCGCCGAGTCGACGATGACATCGAACAGCGCGGCAACGCCGAGACTTTCCACGACTTCCTTCGCGCTGCGGCTGGCCGACGCCAGCGCGATCTTCAAACCCGCCGCGCGCGCCGCGTGCAGCGCTTCGCGCGCGCCGGGCAGCAGATCGTTCGCGGATATCGAGGCGATCGACGCACGGTAGTAGCCGTTCTTGCGTTCCGCCAAGGCGTGCTTTTGTTCACTTGTATACTTTTTCGCACGCCGCGCCGAGCACCAGTTCGAGCGACGCCGCGCGATCCACGCCTTTCAGGCGCTCGTCGTTGCGTTCGTCCCAGACCAGATCGAGTTCGTCGGACAACCGGCGCCACGCCGCGGCGTGCAACGTGGCGGTGTCGGCGATCACGCCGTCGAGATCGAACACGATGGCCTGCACGGGACGCGGGAAGCTGATGCGTTCGTGTTCGTACGCAGCGACTCAGCGGCCGCGATTGCGCCATGCGTGCATCGAGCGTCAGCGTTTCCGTCGCATGCAAGATCTGCAGCGGTTCGCCGCGCAGCGAGTAGTTCACGCCGTTGGCGTCGATGGCGACATCGATGCGGCGGCCCTGCCAGACCACGCCGAAGCGGTAACCGCTCCACGACGAAGGCAACACTGGATCGAACTTCAGTTGCGCGCGTCCGGATGTATCGGCGAGCACGCGAAGTCCGCCGAATCCCCATACGAACGCATGCCAGCTACCCGCCATCGCGGCCATGTGTGCGCCGTGGCTGGTGTTGCCGTGCAGATCGTCGAGATCGACGCGCAAGGTGCCGCGGAAATAGTTTTCGGATTTTTCGACGAGACCGACTTCCGCCGCGAGCACCGCGAACGTCGATGCCGACAACGTCGAGTCGTGCACGGTGACGGTTTCGTAGTAATCGAAACTGCGCCGCTTGGTCGCGCGATCGAGCTGTTCGCCGGCGAGCACGAGCGCGAGCACCGCATCGGCCTGCTTGCACACCTGATGACGGAACAGCGTCAGCGGATGGTAATGGATGAGCAGCGGATACTGATCGTCCGGCGTGCCGAAGAAATCCCACACCGGTTTGTCGAGAAACGTATCGTCCTGCGCGACGATGCCGAGGCGTTCGTCGTACGGCAGGCACATCGCGTCGGCAGCGACCGACCACGCGTCGATTTCCGCATCGCTCAGCGCGATTTTCTGCGCCAGTTGCGCGTACAGCGGACGGCTCGTCGCGCGCGAGCGTGCGCAACGTCGAAACGGCGTAGCGCAAATGAATCTGCGCCATGCGGTTCGTGTAGTAGTTGTTGTCGATGAGCGCGGTGTATTCGTCCGGACCGGTCACCGCATCGATGCAGAAGGCGCCGCCGCGGCGCGCATTGAAATGGCCGACCTGCAGCCAGATGCGCGCCGTTTCCACCAGAATTTCCGCGCCCATCTCGGTGAGAAAGGCGCGGTCGCCGCTCGCTTCGGCGTAAAGTCGCACGGCGAAAGCCACCGCCGCGTTGATGTGATATTGCGCGGAACCGCTCGGATAGTGCGACGAACATTCGTCGCCGCCGATGGTGCGCCACGGATACAGCGCGCCGCGCGGATGATTCATTTCGCGCGCATGCGCACGTGCGCGATCGAGCATGCGATAGCGCCAGATCAGGCTCGGCTTCATCAGCTCCGGCGCGGTGAAACCGAATACCGGCAGCACGAAGGTTTCCGAATCCCAGAAGACATGGCCTTCGTAACCTTCGCCCGTCACACCTTTCGCGGCGATGCCGCCGGTGCCGTCGCGATTGGCGGCCTGGAACAGATGGAACAGGTTCAGACGCAGCGCCTGTTCGTCGCGACGCGCCTGCTCGCCGCCTTCGATGGCGATGACGGCATCGTCCCAGAAACGCGCGTAGTCGTTGGCCTGGATTTCGAACAGCGCATCCGCGCCGGCGGCCATCGCCGCATCGAGCGTGACGCGCGCAGAAGTATACAAATCAGCATAACGCACGGCGGCTTGCGGCAGCGTCCACGCGTAGACGACGTATTTCTCGATGGTGATGGTGCCGCCGCGTTCCACCTCGGGCGTGAACACCTGCCACACGCGGCTCGCCTCGACGCGTTCGCCGGCGAAGCGCAGCGCCGTGCAGGCGATGATCCTGCGCGCACACCACACTGATGCCGCTGACGTTGCGAGCTTTGCGCGAGACGCGCGCCGTCGGCATCCGCATTCACGTGCGTGACGCGCAACGCGAGACCCGCACCGACGCCGACGCGCGGATCGTCGCCCTGCGCTTCCGTCGCGCGTCCGCCGTCGATGCCGGATTCGATGGTGACGCGTCCGTCGCCGTCCGGCAGACGCAAACTCCAGCGGATGCACATCAATCCGGGATGCGCCATCGACACGATGCGCTGCGCGTTGACCTCGAACACGTGACCGCTCGCGGTGCGCCAGCGCAGCCGGCGCGACGCGCGGCCGTTGCGGAAATCGAGCGTGCGTTCGAAGGCCAGACATTCGCCGTCGGCCGGATCGACCGCCGCGCCGTCGAAGCGGATGCGGATCGGCGTCGCATCGGCGACCGGCACGCGTATGTCGGAATTTTTCGCGAAGCCCGACAGCTTCTCGTGATAGTGGATCGGCGCGCGTTCCCACACGCCGGCGACGAACGAGGATTGCGTCGGGCTGAACGATTCCTCGAATCCGCCGCGTACGCCGACAGCGCCGTTCGATAGCGCGAACAAGGTTTCGTCGCGCGCCGCTTTTTCCTTCGACCACACCGTTTGCGTGAGCCGCCACGGATCGATCGCTGCCGCGCGCGAATCTGCGCGATCAGGCGCGTCGTCCTCGCGGATGGCGGGCTGCTCCAGACTCATCCACGCCTGCCGAAAAGGCGCAAGCCGACGCCGGCCGCGTCACAGCGCACACGCAACGAACCCAACTGCATCGATGTCTCCCCAAAAACGCCCTGCGTACCGTGACACTGCGATGACGCCCCGCATTTCGCACGGGAAATTAACATCGACTGTTACCGATAGCAAGACACCGATACCAATGCTGCAAAGCGGCGAAAAACGCACTCCGCCCGCGAACACGCAACGGTAAAAACGCTTTACGGAATGCGCTGCGCGTGCACAATCGTGGCTGGGGTTCCACGGGCGCGGGCGAATGAGCAAACCGGAGCGCGGCAACAAACGATCCGCGCACAAGCACGCACCGGTGACGATGGCCGACATCGCCGAGCTCGCCGGCGTTTCGAAAATCACCGTGTCGCGCGCGCTGAGCGAAAACGGCATCGTCAACGAACGCACGCGCGAGAAAGTGCGCGCGCTCGCGACCAAGCACGGTTACCGCTTCAACATCAGCGCGCGAAATTTGAGGCTGCGGCAAAGCCACACCATCGCCGTCGTCGTCGAGATGCGGCCGACGATCAATCGTCCGATGTCCGATCCCTACCCGCTCGAACTGCTCGGCGGCATCGCGCAGGAACTGGCCAGCGACAACTACAGCGTTTTGCTGACCACGATGCAGGGCGCGTTTTCGCCGGCCGTGCAAGGCGCCGACGCCGTGATCCTGCTCGGCCAGGGCGCGAAGCAGGAATCGGTGCACGTGTTCGATCGGCTGCGTCTGCCGATGGTGGTGTGGGGCGCGCCGAGTCCGGGCGATCAGCACATCGTCGTCGGCAGCGAAAACCGCTCGGGCGGCGCCGCGGTAGCCGAACGCTTCTGCGGCGCTCGGGCGGCGTCATCCGGTGTTTTTCGGCGACACCGATCATCCGGAAATGGCCGACCGTTACGGCGGCTTCGCCGATTTCCTGAAAGGACGCGGCATCACGGCGAGTCTGGTGAACTGCAAACCGTTCACGATGGAATCGGGCAGCCGCGCCGTCGAATCGCTGGTGCGCAAGAAAACGAAATTCGACGCGATCTTCACCTGCAACGATCTGCTCGCGATGGGCGCGATCCGCACGTTGATCGAAATCGGCCATCGCGTGCCGCAGGACGTTTCGGTGATCGGCTACGACGATACGCCGCTCGGTGCGACGTTCATTCCGCCGCTGTCGTCCGTGCATCAGAACTGGAATGAAGGCGGCAGACTGCTTGCGCGCAAGGCATTGGCATTGTTCCGCGGTGAACGCGTGCGTTCGGAAACGTTGCCGAGCCGGCTCGTGCTGCGCGCGACATAATCGATTGCGCCGCCGATGAAACGTCTCGATCGGCGCACTTCTTTTTGCTTGATCGCACAATCGGCCGCGCGCCGATTCGCCGATCAGCCGAGGCGATGAAGCGAGGACTGATCGGCAAGCCGTCCGAACGACTCGCGCATGTCGGCCGCGCGATGGAATCGCGAACAGCAGGCCGCGATCGACAAATCCGAATCGATCATGCAGCGCGCGCTGCAAGGAGCCGGGACTGCTCGCGCAATACGAAATGATGCGCTCACGTTACGATGCCGACGACAACCGCGTCTTCCGCATGGTGTTCGGACAATATCTGTCGTGGTTCCAGACCTGGATCGGCGACTACGATGGCGCACGCGCATCGTTCTCGCTGCCGCAACCCGCGCAACCCGACGACGCGCCCGCCGCCCGAAGGATTTCAGGCGCGCGCTGCCGACGGCGCGATCCTCGATCTCGCGCGCGGACGCAAAGCGGTGTTCTTCAACGAGTCGCACAGCGCGCCGGTGACGCGCACGCTCACCGTCGAATTGCTCGCTCGATTGCGCGAACAGGGTTTCGATTATTTCGCGGCCGAAACGCTTGTCGCGCGATTTCGCGACGCGCCCTTATCCCACAGCGCGCAGCGGCTTCTATGTGAACGAGCCGATCTGCGGCGAAATGGTGCGCGCGGCGATGCGGCTCGGTTTTCATGTCATCGCCTACGACGCGGAGGAAGGCTCGACCGATGCACGCGAACGTGCCGCCGCGCAGTCGCTATACGATCAGACCTTCAAACGCGATCCGGACGCGCGACTCGTTGTCAACGCCGGCTTCTCGCATATCCAGAAATCCGGCAGGCACGTCGGCGGCGAAAGCATGGCTGAGATTTTTCAGAAACTTTCCGGCATCGAACCGTTGTCGATCGAGCAGACGATGATGATCGAACATCCGCGCAGCTCGGACGATCATCCGTACTATCGCGCGGCGATTGCCGCTGCGCATCCGGACGCGCCGTTCGTGTACGTGAACGATGCGGGCACGCCGTGGACGCTCAAGCCTCGGCAGTACGAGGTCAGCGTGTTTTTTCCTCCGGAAAAGCAGACTGACGGACGGCCCGACTGGATCAGTCTTGGCGGCGCACGCAAATCGGTTTCCGTCGGCGGTGCTGATTGCCTCGGGCGTTTTCCGTGCCTGATCGAAGCGCATTATTCGGCAGAGGGCGAAGATGCCGTCGCCGCCGATCGTGTGCTTCTCGAAGCCGATACGATCACGTCGGCTGAGTCTGTATCCGGGGAGCTATCGCGTGTCGGCGTTCGATCGCGAAGGAAAAGTCATCACGACGCGCGACGATACGCATCGAACTGACTACGGCAAACCCAACACTCGTCGGTTCAGTTCGGCGTTCGCCCCGCCGCCGGCGAAATCGTCGAACGCGTGATCGGTGACGCGGATGATGTGATCGCGCACGAACTTCGCACCTTCCTTCGCGCCGTCTTCGGGATGCTTGATCGCGCATTCCCATTCGACGACGGCCCAGCCCGGATAATCGTATTGCGCGAACTTGGAGAAGATCGCGGTGAAATCGATCTGTCCGTCGCCGAGCGAACGGAAGCGGCCGGGACGATCGATCCAGTCCTGATAGCCGCCGTACACGCCGGACTTTCCGGACGGCCGGAACTCCGCGTCCTTCACGTGGAATATTTTGATGAACTCGTGATAGAAATCGATGTACTGCAGATAGTCGAGTTGCTGCAGCACGAAATGGCTCGGGTCGTAGAGCATGCGGCAGCGCGGATGATTGTCGACGGCGGCGAGGAAACGCTCGAAGGTGATGCCGTCGTGCAGGTCTTCGCCCGGATGGATTTCGTAGCAGACATCGACGCCGTTTTCATCGAATACATCGAGGATCGGTTTCCAGCGTTTCGCCAGTTCCTTGAAGCCGTCGGCGACGAGTCCGGGCGGACGCTGCGGCCACGGATACATCGTCTGCCACAGCAACGCGCCGGAAAACGTCGCGTGCGCGGTCAGCCCAAAATTCCTGCTCGCCTTCGCGGCGAAGCGCACCTGTTCGTTCGCCCACGCAGTGCGCTTCGACGGATTGCCGCGCACTTCTTCCGGCGCGAATGCGTCGAACTGCGCGTCGTACGCGGGGTGCACGGCGATGAGTTGTCCCTGCAGATGCGTCGACAGTTCGGTGATCTTCAATCCGTGCGATTCGACGATGCCTTTGATCTCGTCGCAATACGTTTTGCTTTCGGCCGCTTTTTTCAGATCGATGCAGCGCGCGTCCCAGCTCGGGATCTGCACGCCGATGTAACCGATCGAGGCCATCCATTGGCAAATGCTGTCGAGCGTGTTGAACGGCGCCTTGTCGCTCATGAACTGCGCCAGGAAAATCGCCGGGCCTTTGATGGTCTTCATGACAACGCCGTCCACTTCGTTTCGGATTTTGCGGAACGCACGACCGTATCGACGAACGCCATGCCGCGCAGCGCCGTCGTCGACGGTCGGGAAATCGTAGTTCGCCGGATCGCTCGCGCCATCGCGCACGGCGCGGAAGAACGATCGGTATATGTTCGCGAACGCTTCGAGATAGCCTTCCGGATGTCCGGGCGGCACGCGCGTGTTGCTGGTTGGCGATCTCGTCGCAATAACCGCCGCCGGTGCGCCAGACTTCCATCGGTTTATCGAGCGAACGAACGCGTCAGCGAATTGGCATCCGCCTGATGCCATTCGATACCGCCGGTTTCGCCGTAGACGCGAACTTTGATGGTGTTTTCTTCGCCCGCCGCGATCTGTGTCGCGAACAGCACGCCGCTCGCGCCGTTTTCGAAACGCAATAGCATCGCGCTGTCGTCGTCGAGCTTGCGTCCCGCCACGAAGGTGTTGAGTTCCGCATTGATGTGCGTGATGCGCAACCCGCTCACGTATTCGGCCAGATGCGCCGCGTGCGTGCCGATGTCGCCGACCGCGCCGCCCGCTCCCGAACGCGCCGGATCGGTGCGCCAGTCCGCCTGTTTCTGGCCGCTGCGTTCGATATCGGTCGCGAGCCAGCCCTGCGGATATTCCACGTATATTTTGCGCACCTTGCCGATGCGTCCGCTCGCAACGAGCGCACGCGCCTGCTTCACCATCGGATAGCCGCTATAGGTGTAGGTGACCGCGAGAAGCCGCTGCGTGCGCGCGACGACATCGCGCAGTTGCGTGGCTTCGTCGAGCGAAAAACACATCGGCTTGTCGACCACGACATGGAAACCATTTTCCAGGCAACGCCGCGCCGGATCGAAATGCAGATGATTCGGCGTGACGATCGCGGCGAAATCCATGCGCTGATCCGCACCGAGCGTTTTCTCGCGCTCGATCATTTCCGCGTAACTCGCGTAAGCGCGCGACGGATCGACGTGATACGACACGCCCGCCTTCGCGCGATTTCTCCGCCGAACTGCTGAATGCGCCGCAGACCAGTTGCGCTTCGCCGTCGAGTTCCGCCGCGATGCGGTGCACGCGTCCGATGAAGGAACCGGGTCCGCCGCCGATCAGGCCCATGCGCAGTTTGCGGGTCATATCCGTGCGTTATCCCTTTTATGCCGTGGGAGGGATCGTAATGGGTGTCGAACCGCATTGAAATCGGGTTTTCCGCCTCAAGCAAGATGAAACCACCGAAATCACGTGCGAAGGAATTGCCATGACGACCACGCAAGCAGCGAAATCCGGAACGTTCAAGCTCGGCAACGAGCTTTCCATCAACCGCCTGGGATTCGGCGCGATGCGCATCGTCGGCGAGGGTATCTGGGGCGAGCCTGCCGATCGCGCGGAGGCGTTGCGCACGCTCAGGCGCGTGCCGGAACTCGGCATCGATTTCATCGACACCGCCGATTCCTACGGCCCCGACATTTCCGAACAGCTCATCCGCGAAGCGCTGCATCCGTACACAATCGGTGCACATCGCGACCAAGGGCGGGTTGACGCGCACGGTCCGGATCAGTGGATTCCGGTCGGGCGTCCCGAATATCTGATCCAGCAGGCGAAGAAGAGCCTGCGCAATCTTGGCGTCGAGCGCATCGATCTTTGGCAGCTTCACCGCATCGACGCGAAAGTGCCGCGCGACGAGCAGTTCGGCGCGATCAAACAGCTGCATTTCCGAAGGCGTCATCCGTCTGGCCGGATTGAGCGAAGTGTCCGTCGACGAGATCAGGCGGCGCAGAAAGTGTTCCCTGTTGCCTACGCGTGCAGAATCTCTACAACCTGGTCACGCGGCAGAGCGAAGACGTGCTCGACTACTGCACGAAGCACAACATCGGTTTCATTCCGTGGTTTCCGCTCGCGGCGGGCGAACTGGCCAAACCCGGTTCAGTGCTCGACACGATCGCGCACAAACACAAGGCGAGCCCGAGCCAGATCGCGCTGGCGTGGATACTCAAGCGCAGTCCGGTGATGTTGCCGATTCCTGGAACGGGCAAGGTGAAACATCTCGAGGAAAACGTGCAGGCGGTGGAGATCACGCTCAGCGACGAAGACTTCGCCGCACTCGACAAACAGGGCCGCGCCGCCGCATGACTAGCGGCGCGGACGCGTCAGTTCCGCGTCGCCGTAGTTTCCGTGCAGCGCGCCGATCGCGAAATCGCGGATGAGATCGAAGTAGCCCGGCGCGTAACGGGTGGACACGCGTTCGCCGTTCGCGTCGGCGTCGAAATACGTCATGCCGTGTTCGGCGTTCTGGTAGTACGCGATGGTGAAGTCGCGTCCGTCGGCGATCAGTGATTCGAGTCGACGTCGCGTTTCGCGGCTCGGCGCTTCGTAATCTTCGCCGCCGAGGATCCATAGCTGCGGCGTGCGCGACGAACGCAGCACCGGCATCGGGTCGTAGTGGAACGGGATATGCCAATCGAACTGCGGCGCCATCGCGCGCAGTTCGGCTTCGGATTTCGCGAGGATGATGTAGGCGTAGTCGCCTTTCAAATCCTTGTACCACGGCGCACCGGCGTACTGTTTGCGCAGGCGATCGAGTTCGGCGAATCCGGACGTGAAGTTGCTGGCGAACACGTTTTCGGCCGCGCGTGCGACTTTCTGCGCATCGCGGATTTCGGCTGGCGAATAGCCTTTTTCACGCAACTGGATTTCGACTGCCTGCTGATCTTCGTCGAGCACATTCACAGCGAGCCCGAAACAGACGATGGCGAAATCGACCTTCGTGCGCGCGGCGGCGAGCGGAATGATCCAGCCGGCCTGGCTGCCGCCCTGGAATCCGATACGGCCGAGCCGCGCGCCCGCGGCGGCGCGCGCGGTCGCAACGGCGGCGACGGCATCGTCGGCGAGCAGCGAATAATCCTGCGTGTATTTTCCGCCTGACGTTCCGGTTCCGCGCTTGTCGTAGACGAAAGCGCCGACACCTTCCGCGGGCAGCATGCGTTGCAGCGAATACGATGCGAGCGCGGAATCGTTTTCCGATCCGTGGATCAGCACGACGACGGGAACCTTGCCCTCGCCTTCCGGCATGACGATGCGTCCGGCCAGCGTGATGCCGTGCGAGACGAACGTGACCTCGCGCGTATCGAAGTGCAGCCGCGTGCCGTTAAGTCCGGCGAATACGATTTCATCGCTGTCGCAACCGCCGAAGGTGGCGGTGACCGCGTCGCCTTGCTGCGTCCAGCCGCGCGTGCCGGTCCAGATGTGGTCGGGATGCGGATGCAATGCGCCGGTCGAACCGTCGAACTGTCGCCAGCGCAAGGTGTCCTCGGACGAAAGGGCGATGTCCACCACCTTGCCGTTGGAGAGCCTATAGCTGCCGACGAGACAGTCCGAACCCGTCGCGGCCAAAGCCGGCAGCGCGAAGACGATCAACCAAAGGCACGTGAAAAATTTACGCATGTGGTGGAGTATCCCGTTGCAGGCACGATACACACTGCGGACGGCGCCTTCTTGGACTAATTCAAGGTGCCGGCGCGGACTGCCCGTGTCGCATCGCATCGTCAAGGAATGATCGGACAACATGGCCATCTTGCACCGCTTTTCCGGCGCGGTCGTGCGCCGGACCATCGACCCGAGCCACGCCGTCGTCGCCGAACACGCGCACGATTGGCCGATGCTATCGGTGTACGTGATGGGTGGCTATCGCAACGTCAGCGCGTGCGGCGAGCACGATATCGACGGACCGTCGTTCGTGTTCTACGGACGCGGCGCGGCGCATCGCAACGACGTCGGCGTCGCGGGATTCGAGCAGCTCGAAATCGAATTCGATCCGGACTGGCTCGGCGCGTCCGCACTGCCGCGCCAACCGGTTCTCATGCGCATCGGCGGGCGTGGCGGAGCGCGCGCGAGGCAGCTCGCTGCCGCTTGCGGCGGTGCAATAGATGAGGAATGTCTGCGCCGCGCGGTGCACGCGTTGTTGGCCGCCGAAGAAGATAAAAACATGCCCGCGTGGATCGGACATATCGATGCGGCGGTGCGCAAAGATCCGTCGCGGCGCATCGGCGAACTGGCTCGGCGAGATCGGCGTCAGCGCCGCGTGGATCGGTCCGGCGTACCGCCGCGGCACGGGTCAATCGATCAAGGAAACGGTGGCGCGGTTGCGTGTCGAACGCGCCGCGCGGCTGTTGCGCGAATCCGACGACGGATTGGCCGCCATCGCGGCGCAGACGGGCTTTTGTGACCAGAGTCACATGAACCGGCTGTTCCGTTGCGTGCTGGGCCGATCGCCCCTTGCGGTCCGGCAGGAGCGGCTCGGTTTCCGCCTTCATTCAGGGTGCTGAAGAGCGATCGAAGCTTAAGGTCGCGGGCATTCTAGCTGTCGCGATTCCGGCGTAGCATTGGCACAGGACTGTGGGGATCATGGGAATTCAACGATGAGAAAGGGAATCAGCAAGCCGGCTGTGGTCGTCCATGCGGTCGACGAAAAAGATCAGCTGCGCGACGTACTCAAGGCATTGCGCGCCGTTCGTGACGGCGACTTCTCGGTGCGGTTGCCCTCCGAGTGGGGCGGCATCCACGGCAAGATCGCCGACACCTTCAACGACATCGTCTTCTCCAACCAGCGCGTGGCCGAAGAGCTCGATCGCATCGGCCAGGTCGTCGGCAAGGAAGGCAAGACGCGCCAGCGCGCCGGCTGGGCGGTGCGTCGCGGCGCGTGGGGCACGATGGAAAGTTCGGTCAACGCATTGATCGACGATCTGTTGTGGCCGACCGAGGAAGTCAGCCGCGCCATCGCGGCGGTGGCGAAAGGTGATCTGACGCAGACACTCGGCCTCGAAGTCGAAGGCCGTCCGCTGCAGGGCGAATTCCTGCGCTGGGCGACCATCGTCAACAAGATGATCGAGCAGATGAGCGTGTTCTCGTCCGAAGTGACGCGCGTCGCGCTCGAAGTCGGCACCGGCGGCAAGCTCGGCGGACAGGCCAAGGTGAAAGGCGTTTCGGGCGTCTGGAAAGACTTGACCGAATCGGTCAACCAGATGGCGTCGAACCTCACCGCGCAGGTGCGCAACATTTCCGAAGTGACCATCGCGGTGGCGAACGGCGATCTGTCGCGCAAGATCACGGTGGACGTGCGCGGCGAAATCCTGCAGCTCAAAGAAGCCATCAATACTCTGGTGGATCAGTTGCGTTCGTTCGCATCCGAAGTGACGCGCGTGGCGCGCGAAGTCGGCACCGACGGCAAGCTCGGCGGACAAGCCATCGTGCCGGGCGTGGCGGGAACGTGGAAGGATTTGACCGATTCGGTCAACGCGATGGCGACCAACCTCACCGTGCAGGTGCGCAACATCGCCGAAGTGACGACGGCCGTCGCGCGCGGCGATCTGTCGCGCAAGATCGCGGTGGACGTGAAGGGCGAAATCCTGGAGCTGAAAAACGCGATCAATACGATGGTCGATCAGCTCAACGGTTTCGCGGCGGAAGTGACGCGCGTGGCGCGCGAAGTCGGCACCGAAGGAAAACTCGGCGGTCAGGCGCAGGTGACCGGCGTGTCGGGCGTGTGGAAGGATTTGACCGATAACGTCAACTCGATGGCATCGAATCTCACCGCGCAGGTGCGCAATATCGCGCAGGTGGCGACGGCCATCGCGAACGGCGATTTGTCGCGCAAGATCACGGTGGACGTTCGCGGCGAAATCCAGGAACTCAAGGAAACACTGAACACGATGGTCGAGCAGCTGCGCTCGTTCGCATCGGAAGTGACGCGCGTGGCGCGCGAAGTCGGCACGGAAGGAAAACTCGGCGGTCAGGCGCATGTGCCGGGCGTGGCGGGTACGTGGAAGGATTTGACCGACAACGTGAACTCGATGGCGTCGAACCTCACCGCGCAGGTGCGCAACATCGCCGAAGTGACGACGGCCGTCGCGCGCGGCGATTTGTCGCGCAAGATCGCGGTGGACGTGCAAGGCGAAATCCTGGAGCTGAAAAACACCATCAACACGATGGTCGATCAGCTCAACGGTTTCGCGGCGGAAGTGACGCGCGTGGCGCGCGAAGTCGGCACCGAAGGAAAACTCGGCGGACAGGCGACGGTGCCCGGCGTGGCCGGTACGTGGAAGGATTTGACCGACTCGGTCAACGCGATGGCGACGAACCTCACCGCGCAGGTGCGCAACATCGCCGAAGTGACGACGGCCGTCGCGCGCGGCGATCTTTCGCGCAAGATCGCGGTGGACGTAAAGGGCGAAATCCTGGAACTGAAAAACACCATCAACACGATGGTCGATCAGCTCAACGGTTTCGCGGCGGAAGTCACGCGCGTGGCGCGCGAAGTCGGAACCGAAGGAAAACTCGGCGGTCAGGCGCAGGTGAAAGGCGTGTCGGGCGTGTGGAAGGATTTGACCGACAACGTCAACTCGATGGCGTCGAACCTCACCGCGCAGGTGCGCAACATCGCCGAAGTGACGACCGCGGTCGCGCAAGGCGATTTGTCGCGCAAGATCGCGGTGGACGTGCAAGGCGAAATCCTCGAACTGAAAAACACCATCAACACGATGGTCGATCAGCTCAACAGCTTCGCGGCGGAAGTCACGCGCGTGGCGCGCGAAGTCGGCACGGAAGGAAAACTCGGCGGTCAGGCGACCGTGCCCGGCGTGGCCGGTACGTGGAAAGATCTGACCGACAACGTGAACTCGATGGCCTCGAACCTGACCGGTCAGGTGCGCAACATCGCCGAAGTCGCCACCGCCGTGGCGCGCGGCGACTTGTCGCGCAAGATCGCGGTGGACGTGCAGGGCGAAATCCTCGAACTGAAAAACACCATCAACACGATGGTCGATCAGCTCAACAGTTTCGCGGCGGAAGTCACGCGCGTGGCGCGCGAAGTCGGCACCGACGGCAAGCTCGGCGGCCAGGCCATCGTGCCGGGCGTGGCGGGAACGTGGAAAGATTTGACCGACAACGTCAACGTCATGGCCGCGAACCTCACGAACCAGGTGCGCGGCATCGTGAAAGTGGTGACCGCGGTCGCGAACGGTGACTTGGAACAAAAACTCACCGTCGAAGCGAAGGGCGAAGTCGCCGCGCTCGCAGTCACCATCAACTCGATGACGGACACGCTCGCCATCTTCGCCGATCAGGTGACGACGGTCGCGCGCGAAGTCGGCGTCGAAGGTCGTCTCGGCGGTCAGGCCAACGTGCCGGGCACCGCCGGCACATGGAAGGATTTGACCGCGAACGTGAACCTGCTCGCCGAAAACCTGACCAACCAGGTGCGCGCGATCGCAACGGTCGCCACCGCGGTGACGCAAGGCGATTTGACGCGTTCGATCCAGGTCGACGTGCGCGGCGAAGTCGCCGATCTGAAAGACAACCTCAACGCCATGATCGACAACCTGCGCGCGACCACCGAGCGCAACATGGAGCAGGATTGGCTGAAAACGAATCTCGCCAAATTCTCCGGCATGATGCAAGGCCAGCGCGATCTGATCACGGTCGGACGCATCCTGTTGTCGGAACTCGCGCCGCTCGTCAACGCGCATCAGGGCGTGATGTACATCATGGATTCCGACGAGCGCCAGGCGCCACTGCTCAAGCAGCTCGCCGGCTACGCCGATGCGACCGGCGACGGCCGTCCGCGCCGCTACCGCATCGGCGAAGGTCTGGTCGGACAATGCGCGCTCGAACGCGAACGCGTGCTGCTCGGCGACATCGGCAACGAATCGATCCGCATCGTATCGGGCCTGGCCGAAGTTCGGCCGCGTCAGGTGCTGGTGATTCCGGTGTTGTTCGAAGGCCAGGTCAAAGCCGTCATCGAACTCGCCTCGCTGCAGGAATTCACCGAATCGCATCTGGCGTTTCTCGATCAGCTCACCGGCTCGATCGGTATCGTGCTCAACACCATCGAAGCGACGATGCGCACCGAAGGCCTGCTCGATCAGTCGCAGCAGCTCGCCGGCGAATTGCAGACGCAGCAGAAGGAATTGCAGCAGACCAACGAGGAACTGGCGCAGAAAGCCAAACTCTTCGCCGAACAGAACGCGGAAGTCGAACGCAAGAATCAGGAAATCGAACAGGCCCGCCGCGCGCTGGAAGAAAAAGCGGCGGAGCTCGCGCTCACCTCGCGCTACAAGTCCGAGTTCCTGGCCAACATGTCGCACGAGTTGCGCACGCCGTTGAACAGCATTCTGATCTTAGGCCAGCAGCTCAGCGACAATCCGGAAAAGAATCTTTCCGGAAAACAGATCGAATACGCCAAGACCATTCACGGCGCCGGCACCGATCTTCTCAATCTGATCAGCGACATTCTCGATCTGTCCAAGATCGAATCGGGAACCGTCACCGTCGAAAACGAAGAATTGCCGTTCGCGAAACTGCGCGACACCATCGACCGCAGCTTCCGCCACGAAGCGGAAAGCAGGAAGCTCGCCTTCTCGCTCGACTTCGATCCGAACCTCGGCCGCGCGCTCAACACCGATCCGAAGCGCTTGCTGCAGGTGCTGAAGAATCTGCTGTCGAACGCGTTCAAATTCACCGCGCAAGGCGGCGTGCGTCTGCGCGTCGCGATGACCAAGCACGGCTGGTCGTCGGATCATCCCGTGTTGCGCACGGCGCCCGCCGTCGTGGAGCTTTCAGTCAGCGACACCGGCATCGGCATTCCGCTCGACAAACAGAAGATCATCTTCGAAGCGTTCCAGCAGGCCGACGCCGGCACATCGCGCAAATACGGCGGCACCGGTCTCGGACTTGCGATCAGCCGCGAACTGGCCGGTCTGCTCGGCGGCGAAATCCGTCTGAACAGCGTGGTCGGACAGGGCAGCACGTTCACGCTGTATCTGCCGCTCAATTACGTCGGCAACGCCAACGCGCAGGAGATGTTCCGCGTGATCGGCAGCTCGGCGATCCGGCAGCATCACGAAGCGCCGCCGGTGACCACCGAGCCGATCGCCGACGACCGCGAAGCGATCGAAACGGGCGATTCGGTGCTGCTCATCGTCGAAGACGATCCGCACTACGCACGCATCCTGCTCGATCTCGCACGCCAGCGCGGCTTCAAGGCGCTCGTCGCGACGCGCGGCAGCGATGCGCTGATCCTCGCGCAGGAATTCCTGCCGACGGCGATCTCGCTCGATATCGCCCTGCCCGACATGCTCGGCTGGACGGTGCTGAGCCGTCTCAAACAGAACCCGTCGACGCGGCACATCCCGGTGCAGATCGTCACCGTCGAGGAGGAGCATCACCAGGGCCTCGAACGCGGCGCGTTCGCCTACGTCAACAAACCGGCGACGACGGAAAGTCTCGAAGAGGCGCTCGAACGCATCAAGCGATTCTCGATTCCGCGCACGCGCAATCTGCTCGTCATCGAGGACAACGACGCCGAGCGCATGAGCATCTGCGAACTGATCGCGCACGACGACGTTGCGATCACGACGTCACGCAACGGCGCCGAAGCGCTCGCCGCGCTGGAAGCACAGAAGTTCGATTGCGCCGTGCTCGACCTGCGCCTGCCGGATACTTCCGGCCTGCAGCTCATGCAGGAAATGCAGAAACATCCGAACATGCGCGACGTTCCGATCGTCGTCTACACCGGCAAGGAACTTTCGCACGACGACGAAACCGAATTGCGCAAGATCGCGAAAAGCATCGTGCTCAAGGACGTGCGTTCGCCCGAGCGGCTGCTCGACGAAACCGCGCTGTTCCTGCATCGCGTCGTTGGCACGTTGCCGCCGCACAAGCAGCAGATGCTCGAAAAACTGCATCAGAGCGACGAAGCGCTGGTCGGCAAGAAGGTGCTCGTCATCGATGACGACGTGCGCAACATCTTCGCGTTGTCCAGCCTGCTCGAACGCCACGGCATCGACGTGCTCACCGCGACCGGCGGCGCCGAAGCCATCGAACTGATCGACAAGACGCCCGACGTGGCGCTCGCGCTGGTCGACATCATGATGCCGCAGATGGACGGCTATCAGACCATCAAGCTGATCCGCGACAGACCCATGTTCCGCCTGTTGCCGCTGATCGCGCTCACCGCCAAGGCGATGAAAGGCGACCGCGAAAAATGTCTGGAAGCCGGCGCATCGGATTACATCGCCAAGCCCGTCAATTCCGAACAGCTGCTGTCGCTGTTGCGCATCTGGCTGCACCGCTGATCATGAACGTCAAAGCCAATATCCTGCTCGTCGACGATCAGCCGGCGCGATTGATGAGCTACGACATCATTCTGCGCGAGCTCGATTACAACCTCGTGCACGCCAGTTCGGGCATCGAAGCGTTGAAGCATCTGATGACCGGCGAGTTCGCCGTCATCCTGCTCGACGTGAACATGCCGGAGATGGACGGCTTCGAAACCGCGAGCATGATCCATCAGCATCCGCGCCACGAAAAAACGCCGATCATCTTCGTCACCGGCGTGCACGTCACCGACATGGATCGCCTGAAGGGCTACAAGCTCGGCGCGTTCGATTACGTCTACATCCCGGTGGTGCCGGAAATCCTGCGCGCGAAAGTCGCCGTGCTGGTCGAGCTGTACGACAAGCGCCGCGAACTGCAGAAGCTCAACGACGAACTCGCGCAGACCAACGCCGCGCTCGCCGAGGCCAACGCGGCACTGGTCAAGGAAAAAGAACGCGAGCTGGACAAGCTCAACGTTTCGCTGCAAACCGCCAACGACGCGTTGCAGCAGGCCGACAAACGTAAGGACGAATTCCTGGCCATGCTCGCGCACGAGCTGCGCAATCCGCTGGCGCCGCTGCGCATGGTCGCCGACATGATGGGACCATCGGACAATCTCTCGCCCAAGCACGACGAGATGCTCACCATCATGCGCCATCAGGTGCAGGTGATGATCCGCCTCGTCGACGATCTGATGGAAGTGTCGCGCGTCACGCGCGGCAAGATTCTTCTGCAGCGGCGCGTGGCCGATCTGCGCGAAATCATTCGCGACGCCGTCGAGATCTCGCGTCCGCTCATCGACGGCGGCCGTCACGAACTCGCGTTGCACCTGCCCGATGTTCCGCTGAACGTGAACGTCGACACGGTGCGCATCGCGCAGGTGGTCGCGAACCTGCTCAACAATGCGGCGAAATACACGCCCGACGGCGGACGCATCGCCATCGAAGCGGAACAGGCCGACGGCAGTGTCGTCGTGCGCGTGCGCGACAACGGCATCGGCATGCCGCCCGACCTGATCCCGGATTTGTTCAACCTGTTCGTGCAGGGCGATGTGCGCTTCTCGCGCGCGAAAGGCGGGCTGGGCATCGGCCTGTCGCTGGTGCGGGATCTGGTCAAGCTGCACGACGGCGAAACATCGGCGAGCAGCGACGGCGTCGGCAAGGGCAGCCTGTTCGTCATTCGCCTTCCGTTGTGCGCGGATGCGGATGCGCAGGCGCGCCCGATTGATCAGTCGCCCGCCGCGGCGATCAGCACGCTCATGCACAAACGCGTGCTCATCGTCGACGACAACGAATCGGCCTGCGCCGCGGTGAAGTTCGCCGTGGAAATGCTCGGCGCCGAAGCACTCGGCGTGCACGACGCGCACACGGCGCTGCGACACATCGCCAATTTCCGTCCGAGCATCGTGCTGCTCGATCTCGGCCTGCCCGGCATGGACGGTCACGAACTCGCGCGCGAAATCCGCCGCAACGCCGAGCTCGTGCAGCCGCGTCTCGTCGCGATCACCGGCTGGGGACACGAGCAGGTACGCACCGCATCGCGCGAAGCCGGCATCGACGAACATCTGGTCAAGCCGATCGGCATCAAGGACGTCGAGCGATTGCTGGTCGGCGCGGTGCAGGCGTAACGGCCAGGTCGTACTACTGTCGGTTGTGCGCTCGCATTCAAGATCGAGTTCCGTGAAGCGCACGTTCAGCCGCGCCCACGATACTTCGCCCATCGAAAGGGAGATTCGGGGATGACCGCGAGCCGCAACGAAAAGAAAGTGCATTTGCGTCATCGTGTTTCGTCGCGGCTGAAGAATCCATCGGTGTGGCAATGCCTGGGGCCGGGTCTCATCACCGGCGCCGCCGACGACGATCCGAGCGGCATCGCCACCTACTCGCAGACGGGTGCGAAGTTCGGCCTCGAAACGCTGTGGACGTTGTGGCTCACCTACCCGCTGATGGTGGCGATGCAATATGTGAGCGCGCTGATCGGCCGCGTCACCGGCGCGGGGCTCGCGCAAAACATCCGCAAGCGTTATCCGGCGCCGGTGCTGTACGCGATCATCGCCGCGCTGTTCGTCGCCAACACGATCAATCTCGGCGCCGACATCGGCGCGATGGGCGAAGCGGTGCGCCTGCTCGCCGGCGGACATGCGCTGGTGTGGAGCATCGTGATCGCGATCGTCGCACTCGTGCTGATCGTCGCGCTGAGTTTCCAGGCCTACGCGCGAGTGCTCAAATATCTGACGCTGTCGCTGTTCGCGTACGCCATCGTGCTGTTCTTCGCGCACGTCGAATGGAGCGACGTCGCGCGTTCGCTGGTGATGCCGCACGTGCAGTGGAGCGGCGAGTATCTCACCGCGATCGTCGCCATCTTCGGCACGACGATCAGTCCGTATCTTTTTTTCTGGCAGGCCTCGCACGAAGTCGAACAGCAAAAGAACGCGCCCGGCGAGAAGCCGCTCAAGCGCGCGCCGGAACAGGCGCCGATGCAACTGCGCCGTGTGCGCATCGACACGCTCGCCGGCATGGCCATATCGAATCTGGTTGCGTTCTGCATCATGCTGACCGGCGCGGCGGTGCTGCACACGCACGGCATCCACGATGTCGATTCCGCATCGCAGGCGGCGAAAGCGCTCGAACCCGTGGCCGGACGTTGGTCGTTCGTGCTGTTCGCGCTCGGCATCGTCGGCACCGGCATGCTCGCGATCCCGACATTGGCGGGCTCGGCGGCGTACGCGGTCGCCGAAACATTCCAGTGGCCGCGTCGGACTCAACATGCAGTTTTTTCAGGCCAGCGGTTTTTACGCGATCATCGTGATCGGCACCGTGCTCGGCGTGCTGCTCAACGCGTTCGAACTCAACCCGATGACGGCGTTGTACTGGAGCGCGGTCATCAACGGCATCGTCGCGGTGCCGCTGATGGTGATCATCATGCTGCTGTCGAGTTCACAGACCGTGATGGGCCGCTTCACGGCTTCGACAAAACTGAAATGGGGCGGCTGGCTCGCCACCGTCGTGATGGGACTCGCCGCGCTGGCGATGATCATCTCGTGGATTCACCCCGCACCGGCGTGAGCGGATGTGGCACATGCGATGCTTGTTCGTCGCATGAAAAAATCAAAACCCGATCCCGTTCCGGCCGAGCCGCACTACGCCGCGTATCCCGAGCGCATCAACATCGATGATCCCGACGCGCTCGCGCGCTGGTCGAAACATTTTGGATGCACAACAGCGTTGCTGAAAGAAGCGGTGTTCGACATGGGTGACGATCCCAAGGTCATCGCCAGGTTTATGGCGGACAACAACGCGCATCCTTACGAGCCGCACGATCCGTAGGAAGCATCAGCGCGCAATGTAAATTCTCGCTGGTCGTGTAGCCAATTGCGCCAGTTTGCCGCGGCTGGGCGTGCCTGAGGCTCGCGAAGTGCGGCATGGCAATTGCTCGGATTCCGCGATTAACGGAGATCACTCATGGAAGACAGCAAACGCCAATGCGCACACGCCACCTGCGAGTGCAACGTGTTGGGCGAAGATATCTACTGCAGCACGCACTGCAAGCGCGCCGACGAAACGCAACGCGAGGAAAGTCACTGCGCGTGCGGACATCGCGAATGCGCAGATACCTAACGATCAGCCTTCATCAGCGTGACGTGACCGTTCGCTTCGAGACGTACTTCTTGCGTTTCTGCCACATCGCGCACGCCCTGGGAACGTAATGCGCGTTCGAACGCAGCCTGCGGAACGCTGTGCTTGCGCAGCGCGTCGGTAATCGTCCGGCCGTCTTTCGCGAGCAGCACCGAACGGCCTTCTAGCAGCCGATCGAATGCAGGCGAGATGGCAGCGAGCTTGCCGAGCAGTTTGTCGACCGCAAGGATCGTCGCGATGCTGATCAGCGGACCGAGCAGCGAATGATCCGCGCCGGTGACCGCCGGACGCAGAAGCCCGCCGAGGATGATCAGCACGACGATATCGAACGGCGCCATATCGCCGAACGAACGCTTGCCGGTCAGACGCAACATCGCGAGGAGCGCGATGTAGCTGATCGCACCGCGCACCACGAACTCCCACCAGGGCAACGACAGTTCGAACATGATTATTCTCCACACGGAAAATTTATGACTGCGACCAGCAAATTGTTGACTACTTCGTAAAGCGCGCCAGCACCTCGCGGGCAGTGTCCTTGATGATGTCGCCGGCGTGCTTTTCTTTCGGCAGCGCGTGCATGTAGCGTTTGGCTTCGTCAAGCGTGATGTGCGGCGGCAGCGGCGGCACGTTCGGATCGGTCACGAATTCGATCAGCACCGGTTTGCTCGCGGCAAGTGCGCGCCGCCATCCGTCCGCGACGTCGTCCTCCTTCTCGATGCGGATGCCTTCGAAGCCGAGCAGCTCCGCGTAACGCGCATACGGAAACGGTTCGACTTTTTGCGCGGATTCGAAGCGCGGATCGCCCGCCATCGCGCGCTGCTCCCACGTCACTTCGTTGAGATCGTCGTTCACGAGCACCATCACCACGAACGATGGATTCGACCAGCGATGCCAATACTGTTTCACCGTGATGAGTTCGGCCATGCCGTTCATCTGCATCGCGCCGTCGCCGACGAGCGCGATCACCGGACGATCCGGATGCGCCATTTTCGCCGCGATCGCATACGGCACCGCGCTGCCCATGCTCGCGAGCTTGCCCGACAGCGATGCCCTCATGCCCTGGCGCAGCTTCACATCGCGCGCGTACCAATTCGTCGTCGATCCGCTGTCGCCGCAAATCACGGTGTTGTCGGATAGCAGCGGCGAAACTCCCAGAACACACGCTGCGGATTGATGGGATCGGCGGGTTGTTTGGCTTTCGCTTCCAGATCGCGCCAGTTGTCGGCAACATTTTTGCGTACCGTTTCCAGCCACGAGCGATCTTCTTTGCGCTTGAGCAGCGGCAGCAAGCGGCGCAGCACTTCCGCGCTGTCGCCGACGAGATTCACTTCGGTCGCGTAGCGCATGCCCATGTTTTTCGGATCGATGTCGATCTGTACCGCGCGCGCCTGCCCGTGCTTCGGCAGGTATTCGGCGTACGGAAACGTGGTGCCGATCAGGAGCAACCCATCGCAGCCGGACATCAGCTCGACACTCGCTTTCGTCCCCAGCAATCCGATCGAGCCGGTGACGAAGTCGAGGCGGTCGTCGAGCGCACTTTTGCCGAGCAACGCTTTGGCGATGCCGCAGCCGAGTACGTCGGCCAGCGCGATGAGTTCCTGGTCCGCGCCGATAGCGCCTGCGCCGATCAGCACCGCGACTTTCGAGCATTCATTGAGGAGGTCGGCGGCCAGATGCAGATGATCGTCGTCGGGAATCGCGCGCTGGGGAATGTAGCCGACGCCCGACTGCGCGAAACCGTGCTTGTGCGGCGGCACCGGCACGGCGTCCATGAGCTGCACGTCGTTCGGCACGATGACGCAGGTGACGGTGCGCTCGGCCGCGGCGATGCGGATGGCGCGATCGAGCACGTGCGCGGCCTGCGCGGGCGTGGTGATCGTCTGCGTATACATTGAGACATTCTGGAAAAGTGCGTGCAGATCCACTTCCTGCAGATAGTCGCTGCCGATGCGCGGTGGTCGGCTGTTGTCCGATCAGCGCGACGACGGGCATGTGGTCGAGCTTGGCGTCGTAAAGTCCGGCGAGCAGATGGATCGCGCCCGGTCCCGACGTCGCGATGCAAACGCCGACTTCACCAGTGAACTTCGCATGCGCGCACGCCATGAACGCGGACATTTCCTCATGCCGCACGCGGATGTAAGTCGAGCGACTTCCCGGCGCGATCCACCGCGCCCATCAATCCGTCGATGCCGTCGCCTGGATAGCCGAACAGTCGGCGGATATTCCATTGCCCGAGGCGTTCGATCATGAAATCGCTGACGGATTGAGTCATGGCGTCTCCTTTGCCTTGTGGATTTTTCGAAACGGAATTGTTTGCAATGCGCGTTGCACGGCATCGCTACGGTGACCGGGCGAATCGCTCACGCGAACGGGCTCTTCGTCGGAGGGCACTCGCGAAGTTCGGGACGCAAAGGCGTCAGCGCGGTTTCTTGGGCGCGTGCTCGAAACCTTCTTCGCGCATCGATTCGTTGACGTTGCGATCACCGCTGCCGTGCGGCAGGCGCGACTTGCCGCGGCGCAATTCCTTGTCGTCGTCTTTCATCGGCTGACCGCCGCCCATCGCCTGCTGGCGATTGTCCTCTTGTGATTGCCGGCTTTGGTTGCGCCATCGCTGCATCTCCGTTGCATGAAATGAACACGACCTATGCACGCATCGTTCCGGTTTACGTTGGCGGATCATCGGCTTTCAGCATCGCCTCGCGGATCGCGTGCGCCGAGAGACGCGCCTGTTCGGCGGACGAATCGTGCGCGCGCGCGGCGGCGGTGCGTCCGCGCGCGCGCGCGTCGTGCGCGATCTGCGCGGACAGGTGCGCGCGTTCGTCGAGCACGCGCAACGCCAGGCGCATCGCTTCGTCGGCGCTTCCTTCCTTGCTCGTCAACAGCGTTTCGGCGGTGAACGCATGTCCGACCTGACAGCGGAAGCGCAATGGCGGTTGTCGGCGCATTTCCGACATCACGCCACCGCAGGTGGGACACGAATACGTGGTCGGGTCGGCGATGCTTCTGATCACATCCGAATCGGAGTTTCCGCCGAGTGCGATTTCGACTTCGAGTGCGATATCCGCCGGCGGAACCGGCTTCGCCCCTGCGGGCTGTGCGACCAGCGTCGATAAAAGTTCGGGCAATGTCGCGAGCGACGCGCGGTAGTCGACGTCGGTCGCCGCGAGCGCGCCCAGCGGCATGTCGGCGGCTACCGCGTCACGCGGATTCTGCACGACGGTGATTCCGCCGCAGCGTTTCAGATCGGCCAGACCCGCGCTGCCGTCGTTGAGCAGACCCGTGAGCACGACGCCGATCGCGCGCGGTCCATACGTCAATCCAATCGAGCGAAATGTGGGATCGATCGCCGGCCGCGACATGTTCTCGCGCGGACCGTGACCGAGGCGCACGATGTCGTCGACGACGATCAGGTGATAATCCGCGGGCGCCACGTAGACGCATCCGCGCGTCACGCGTTGTCCATCCTTGGCGGTATGGATCGACAGTTTGGAGCGTGTATTAAAAATATCGGCAAGTAAATTTTTCCCGTTGGCACCGACGTGAAGAACCACGAATATAGCTGCCGGGAAATCGGCAGGAAGGGCCGCCAGAAGCTGGCCTACCGCGTCAACTCCGCCCAGGGAACTGCCGATCGCAACAATGTCTCGCGTACGCATGGAGTAACCTAAAGCAAAGGTAACGCCAGCGCACCCGCGCTTGCGATAGTCTTGTCCCACGGCAGGAAAGGATCATCGAGTTCGATGAAGACAAACAGCAGTCCGCCCATCGTTGCCATCGGCGCCGGCGCCGGTGGCACGCAGGCGTTGAAGCGCTTCTTCGAGGCGATGCCCGACGAACCCAATGCCGCGTTCGTGATCGCGCACCAGGAAAGCGAGCGTCACGATCTGATCGGCGCACTCGCCCAATCGACGACGCTGCCGGTGACGCAAGTCGACGACGAAGCGCATCTGGCCAACAACCACATCTATGTCGTTCCGCCGAATCGCAGTTTGCGCCTCAGCGACAACACAATCGCCGCGGAAACGCCGGCGGAATTATTGAGCACGCGCGCGCCGGTGGATTTTTTCTTCCGCTCGCTCGCCGCGCAACGCAATGACGGACTGGCGATCGTGCTCACCGGCGGCGGTGTCGACGGCGCGACTGGGTGCGCGCGCGATCAAGGAAGCAGGCGGCATCGTGCTGGTGCAGGATCCCAACGAAGCCGAGCACTCGTCGATGCCGCGCAATGCGATCTCGATGGAGGTGGCGGATTTCGTCAAACCCGTCGGCGAACTCGCCATCCAGGTGTTCGAGCTGCTGCAGCAAAATCCGCGGTACGAAATCCTCGCCGAAGGCGAGTCGGATGAGGACACCTTGCGCCGCATCCTCGCGCACGTGCGCGTCAGGCTCGGTCACGATTTCTCCTCGTACAAACGCGCCACCATCGTGCGCCGTATCGCGCGGCGCAGTCAGGTGACGCATCAGGATTCGCTCGCTTCCTATTACGCGTACCTGCGCGAAAATCCGGAGGAGGCGCAAGCGCTGTTTTCGGATTTCCTGATTTCAGTCACCACGTTCTTCCGCGACTACAAGGCGTTCGAGGCGCTGGCGAAAAAAGTGATTCCGCTGCTGTTCGACGACAAGTCGCGCGGCAGCGCCGTGCGCGTGTGGGTTCCGGGCTGCGCGACGGGCGAAGAAGCGTATTCGATCGGCATGTTGCTGCTCGAGGAAGCCGCCCGACGCGATTTCCGTCCCGAGATACAAGTGTTCGGTTCGGATCTCGATGCCGGTGCGCTCGGTGTGGCGCGCGAGGGACGTTATCCGGCGAGCATCGAAGCCGATGTGTCGGAAGAACGCCTGCAACGTTTCTTCGAGCGCGAAGGCGAGCACTATCACGTGCGGCGCGAGTTGCGCGAGATCGTGCTGTTCGCCAATCACAGTCTGCTGCGCGATCCGCCGTTCTCGCGGCTGAACCTGATTTCGTGCCGCAATCTTCTCATCTACATGGATCGCGAGTTGCAGCAGCAGGTGTGCAACACGTTCCATTACGCGCTGAACGTGGGCGGTTTTCTTTTCCTGGGCGCTTCCGAAAGCGCGGACCAGCCCAACTCGCTGTTCCGCCCGCTCGATCGCGACGCGAAGATCTATCGATCGGTACTCTCGAGCGGAGAACGCATTTCCGGGTTGCCGATGCTGCTGGGCCCGCGTCGCGAGCAGATGATCGAGGCGACGATCAGGAGAACCCCGCCGCGCAGCGAACCGACGGTCGATGCTGTCGCGCATTCGCAGATGCTCGAGCGCGTTGCGCCGCCGAGCATGCTGGTGGATGTGGGGCATCGCGCGGTGCATCTATCCGAAGGCGCGGGACGGTATCTGCAGCTCACCGGAGGATCGGTGAGCAACGATGCCACCGAGCTGGTGCGCCCCGAATTGCGCTTCGATCTGCGCACCGCGCTGCATCGCGCGTTCGAGCGCGGCGAGCCGACGCTGAGCATGCCGATCTTCGTGAAATTCGATGGTCACGCGCGCCGCGTCTACCTGCAGGTGCGGCCGGTCGCGGAAGACCACAACACGCCGCGCCACGCCCTGGTGATGTTCATCGAAGGCGAGGAAGTCAACGCCGATTCGCTCGATACGACAGGCCAGCCGGTCAGCGGCGAACCGACCATGGAAACAATCAGGCGCCTGCAGGACGAACTGCAGCTTTCGCAAAGCCGCCTGCGTGCGACGCGCAAGGATTCGGAGATCGTCAACGAGGAACTGCGCGCGGCCAACGAGGAATTGCAGTCGGTCAACGAAGAATACCGTTCGACCTCGGAGGAACTCGAAACCAGCAAGGAAGAACTGCAGTCGATCAACGAGGAACTGCAGACCGTCAACAACGAACTGAAACTGAAACTCGAAAGCGTTTCGCGCGCGCACAGCGATCTGCAGAATCTCCTGGCGGCTACCGACGTCGGCACGCTGTTCCTCGACACCGGCCTGCGCATCAAACGTTTCACGCCGCGCTTGGCAGAAATCTTCAACGTGACGGTGAACGACGAAGGCCGTCCCATCACCGACTTCACGCATCAGCTCGAATACGACGGACTCGCCGGCGACGCCAAACGCGTCCTCAAAGAACTCGGTTTCTTCGAGCACGAAGTGAAAAGCCGAATCGGCAACTGGTATCTGGTGCGCATCCGGCCGTACCGCACCGTCGACGACAGGATCGACGGCGTGGTCATCACCTTCGTCGACATCACCGAGCGCCTTCGCGCCGAGGAAGCGCTGCGCTCGAGCGAACGGCGGCTCAAGCAGGAAATGCAGCTCGTCGAGCTGTCGCGTTCGCCGATGTTCGTGTGGGATTTCGACGATGGCATCGTGCAGTGGAATCGCGGCAGCGAGCAGGTGTACGGCTTTTCGCGCAAGGAAGCGATCGGTAAACGCATCGAAGACATTCTCAAAAGCACCTTCGCCGGCGGCACGCGCGAACAGGTGCGCGAGGCATTGCTGCGCGACGGCTCGTGGAGCGGCGAACTGGTGCGAACGTGCCAAGGACGGACGTCCGCTGGTGGTCGAAAGTCATCTCGAGCTGGAGATCGTCGGAGATCGCCGGCTGGTTCTGGAAAGCACGCGCGACATTACCGAACAGAAAAAATGGGAAGCACGCCGCCAGCTTCTTCTCGACGAACTGAGCCATCGCGTGAGCAATACGCTCGCGGTGGCGCAATCAATGGCGCGGCAGACGCATCGCACCACGAACTCGACCGAAGAATTCGTTCGCGTTTTCGAAGGACGCCTCAATTCGCTCGCGATCGCCCACAACCTGCTGCTCGCGGCGCGCTGGAACGGCGCGGAGATCGGTGCGCTGGCACGCAGACAGCTCGCCGCCTACCTGCAAGGCAACGATCGGCGCGTGCGCATCGAAGGCGAGCCGGTGCACCTGCCGCCGGAGCTCGCCACGCCGCTCGCGCTCGTGCTGCACGAGCTGGCGACCAACGCCGCCAAATACGGTGCGCTGTCCACGGAAAAAGGCCACGTATCGGTGTCATGGACGCTGCGGTCGGAGCAAAAAACCAACCATCTAAAACTGGAATGGCAGGAACGCGATGGTCCGCCGGTGAGCACACCGACGCGCACAGGCTTTGGCGGACAACTCATCGAGCGCAGCCTGCCGGGTGCACAAGTTCAGCGCAGGTTCGATCAAAATGGCGTGGTATGTACGATCCTCGTTAGCTGGCCGGAGCCGCGCGATGTCCACAGCGATTAACGCTGCCATTCTCAAAGATTCGCGCATTCTGGTCGCCGATGACGAGTTCATGATCGCCGCGGATCTCGAATTCGTGTTGCGCGATGCGGGCGCCGACGTGCGTCTGGCCTCCACGCTCGACGAAGCGCTGCGCGCGGCGACCAGCGACGAACTGCACGGCGCGCTGCTCGACGTGCGGCTCGGCACGACGTCGTCGCTGCACGTCGCCGAGAAACTCACCGAACGCGAGATTCCGTTTCTGTTTTTTAGCGGCCAGGTGCTGCCGCCTGAACTCAGCGCCAAATTCCCGCAGGCGCCCGCGCTGATGAAACCGGTCGATTACGGCAAGGTGCTCGAAGCGATAAGCCAGTTATTGCGAGCGCATTGAGTCGCGATGACCACTCCGTCCAGAATCATCGTGATTGGCGGATCGGCCGGCGGAATCGAATCGACGGCTCAACTTCTCGATGCACTGCCAGAGACGCTCGATGCGGCCGTGCTCGTCGTCATCCATTTGCCGAACAAAGGCCCGAGCGTGCTCGCCGACGTATTGCAACGCCGCTGCCGGCTGCCGGTGCACGCGGCCACCAGCGGTGCGCGGCTGCACGCGGGCACGGTTTTCGTGGCGCGTCCGGGCCGGCATCTCATGATCGACGACGGCCACATCCGCACCACGTTCGGTCCGAAAGAATCGCGTTCGCGTCCGTCGATCGATGTACTGTTCCGCTCCGCGGCGATCGTCTATGGACCGCGCACGATCGCCGTGGTCATGAGCGGCGCACTCGACGACGGCACCGCCGGCGCGTGGGCGATCAAGGATCGCGGCGGACGCGTGTTCGTCGAAGATCCCGCAACGGCGATGTTTCCCGACATGCCGCAAAGCGTGCTGACGCACGTCGATGTCGACGCGGCGCTGCCGCTCGCGGAACTGGCGCAACGCATCGTCGAGGAAACGCGTCTGCCGGTGCCGGCCGCAGCGAACACGCCGACCCCTCCACACTGGGAGCTGGAAGCCATGATTGCGCGCGAAGCGAACGGATTCGAAAACGGATCGGTGGAAATCGGCGAGGCGTCACGCTTCGCGTGCCCGGAATGCGGCGGCGTGATGTCGCAAATCCGCGAAGGCACCATCCAGCGCTTCCGCTGCCACACCGGACATGCCTACTCGAGCGAAGTGCTGCTCGCCGAAATCGACAACAGTATTTATGAAAAACTTTGGTCGGCCGTTCGCGCTACCGAAGAACGCATCTTGCTGTTGCGCGAGCTGGCGCAGTCCGCAGCGACCGAAGGGACGCGCGCGCAGCACTACCGCGAACTCGCGTCGCGCGCCGAAGATTTTCTCGGCGCGCTTCGCGAATCGGCACTCGATCCGGCGGTAGATACCCAAAGCGGTTAGCGCTTAGACAATGTTCGCGACGACGAAGCACGCATCGTCGTCGCGAACGTCACGCTCCTAGTTCGGACGCGGCCCATGCACGCCGTGCGTGCCGCCACCGCCCGACGGCCGATACAACGCACCTTCCGGATCGCGCGGCGGTTCGTCGTATTGCTGCTTGTCGACCTGCTTGGCCGACATCTTGTCCGCCAGCGACGGCAGGATCTTGAACATCATCGTGTTCATCTTCGACATCGCACCGACCTGCACGTCGCGGATCGGCGATTCGGCGGCGTCACAGATCGCTGCTGCTACCTGTGTCGGATCGATCTGCGGCTGCGGCAACGCCGGTTCCTTGTCCATGTAGTTACGCGCGTGTTGCGGATACGGCGTATCGACCGCGGTCGGCTGGATCAGCGTGATCGAAACCATCGCCTTGTCGACGTCTTCGGTTTCCACGCGCAGCGCATCGGTGAATCCTTTCACCGCATGTTTCGACGCCGAGTACATGCCCTGCAACGGTGCCACCGCATCGGACACTTCGCTGCCGACATTGATGAGCGCACCACCGGTTTTCTTCAACTGCGGCATCGCGACGAGCGATCCGTTGACGACGCCCCAAAAGTTGACGTCGAACAAACGGCGGCTGTCCTCCTCGGATACTTCGTCGAGACGGCCATAAATCGAAACGCCCGCGTTGTTCACCCACGTATCGATGCGTCCAAATTCCTGCACGGCGGCATCGGCGATTTTCTGCACGTCTTCGCGGCTGGAAACATCCGCTTCCACCGCGAGCGCGCGAACGCCCGCCGCGGTGAGCGCCTGCACGTCGCGCTCGAGCGCCTCGCGGCTGCGCGCAGCGAGCACGAGCGATGCGCCCTTCTGCGCCATCGCTTCGGCTGTCGCGCGGCCGATGCCGCTCGACGCGCCCGTGATCACCACGACTTGTTCCTTGATCGGTTTGTGTTTGCTGCTTGCCATCAGTTTCTCCTTCTCTTACGGCGTCAAAATGACTTTGCGGCAGTCTTCCTGCCGGTCGTTGAAAACCTGGTATCCGCGCGCTGCATCCGCGAGCGGCAGGCGGTGCGAAATAATGATCTCGGGTTTGAGCTTGCCTTCGCCGATCGCTTCGAGCAGTTCCGGCATCACTTTCTGTACGTGCGTCTGGCCCATCTTGAAGGTGAGGCCTTTGTCGAACGCATCGCCGAACAGGAACGCGGCGATCCAGCCCGCATACACGCCCGGAACGCTGACAACGCCGCCGCGCCGCGTCGCCGCGATGCACTGGCGCAGCGCGACGCCGGAACTCGCTTCGAGCTTGATCGCGGTCGCGACTGCTTCGACGGTGCTGCCTTTCGCTTCGAAGCCGACCGCTTCGATCGACGCATCGACACCGCGTCCATCGGTCGCATCGATGATCTGCGCAGCGGGATCGTCCTGCTCGTCGAAGTTGATCGGAATGACGTTGTAGTTTTCCACGGCGAAATTCAGCCGATACGGATGATGATCGACCATGTAGATCTCTTCCACGCCCAGCATGCGCGCGCACGCCGCAGCCATCAGGCCGACCGGACCCGCGCCGAAAATCGCCAGCGTCGAACCGGCACCGACCTCCGCGTTCTGCACTGCCTGATAACCGGTCGGAAGAATGTCGGACAGGAACAGCACCTGTTCGTCCGACAATCCGTCCGGTATGCGCAGCGGACCGACGTTCGCATACGGCACGCGCACGAATTCCGCCTGCCCGCCCGGCACGCCGCCATACAGATGGCTGTAGCCGAACAGCGCCGCAGCGGGGCGCGCCTGCTTCTTGTTGAGGATCGCGCCGCGATCGGGATTGGTGTTTTCGCACGCCGCGAACAGCTCGCGTTCGCAGAAGAAACATCCGCCGCATGCGATGACGAACGGAATGACGACGCGATCGCCGACGCTCACTGCCGTGACATCGCTGCCCGCCGCTTCGACGACGCCCATGAACTCGTGGCCGAGGATGTCGCCCGATTCCATTTTCGGAATCTTGCCGTGATAGATGTGCAGATCCGATCCGCAGATCGCGGTGGCGGTGATGCGCAGGATGACATCGTCCGGTGCGACGATCGTTGGATCGTCCACCGTCTCGACGCGCACGTCTTTCGTTCCGTGATAGGTGAGTGCCTTCATAGCGAGTCCTTTCTTTCCTGGCGGACTCGCCTTCCTGCACGCACTGTTCCAGCGAATGTTACGTGCGCGTCATTCCGCTGCTTCGGGTGCGCCGAGTTGCTCGGTCGTGATCAAACCGAGTTCGCGATACACCGTCAGACGGTTGTAGATCGTCTTCGCCGTGATGCCGAGCGTTCGCGCGGCCTGGCGCTTGTTGAAGCCGCAGCTCGCCAGCGTTTTCAGCAACATCTCGCGTTCGATGTCCTGGAACGTCATGCCCACTCGGAAGCGCACCGAGCCGTCGCTTTCTTCATGCGGCGTCGGCGGCGGCGGTTGTGTGGGCAAAATGCATTCGCTTTCGGACAGCACATACGCGCGTTGCACGGCATGCTTCAGCTCGCGCACATTTCCCGGCCACACGCGCTCGCAGAGTTGATGCAGCGTATCCGACGCGAACGCCTTCGACGTTCCATAGCGCGCGTTGAGACGATCGAGAAAATGCCGCGCGAGCAGGCCGATGTCGTCGCGGCGTTCGCTCAGCGCCGGCACGCGCAGCGGGAATTCGAGAAGCCGATAGTACAGATCGTTGCGCAGCGTGCCGCTTTTCACGGCCTGTTCCGGATTGCGGTTCGTCGCGGCGATCACGCGCACGTCGACCGGAATCTCGCGCGATCCGCCGACGCGCGTCAGCGAACGATTTTCCAGCACGCGCAACAAATACACCTGCAGCGGCAACGGCATCTCGGTGATTTCGTCGAGGAACAACGTGCCGCCTTCGGCCTGTTCGAAAAATCCGGCGTGCGTCTGCAATGCGCCGGTGAACGACCCGCGTTCGTGTCCGAACAACTGGCTGCTCAACAGATCCGGCGCCACCGCTCCGCAATTGACTGCGACGAACGGACCCGTACGCCGGCTCAGCGTGTGGATCGCCCGCGCGACCAGTTCCTTGCCGGTGCCGCTGTCGCCGTTGACGAACACGCTGATGTCGAGCGGCGCGACACGGCGGATCTGATCGAACAGTTCCTTCATGCACGCGGCCGAGCCGATCATGCCGTGCAGTCCTTCGACGGCGACCGGCATACGCTCCACGGCGCGCTGATGCGCACGCCGCAGGTGCTGCATCAATTCTTCCGTGGGAATGGGTTTGGCCAGATATTCGATCGCCGGCGACCGCACCGCGCGCACCGCGGTTTCGACGGTGGGATTGCCGGTCACGATGGCCACCTGTCCGTGTGCGGCGAGATCGATCGAATCGAGCAGATCGAAACCGTTGCCGTCGGGCAGATCGATGTCGATCAGCATGAAATCGTAGGCCGATCGCGCGGTGAGTTCGCGTGCTTCGCGCAGCGTTCTCGCGGCGGTTGCCCGGCAGCGCGAAAGCTCGGCGAGCTTTGCCGTTATCTGCTGAAAATCCTGGTTATCGTCGACGACGAGCACGTCGCCGAGCTTGCGTGAGTTATCCATTTTTACTCCCGTCCGACGCGGGGGCTGTAAAAACGTGATCCGCGTCACGGGCGATGTTGCACCTCGGCATTCTCCCGCGCAATGCCGGGAGCCAATATCCGCGGGCAAATCGCCCCATGCGTGAAATTTTTTCTTCGCTCAGGCGCGCTGGCGCTGCGGCTCGGGCGGCGGAGTCAGCACGGCGTTGACCTGATCGAGCAGTGTGCCGAACTCGAATGGCTTGTCGACCAGCGGCACGCCGCTCAGCGAGCGGCCTTCCGTGTAGCCGCTGATCAGCACGATCGGCAGCGACGGCCGCAGCCGCCGCGCGGCCTCGCCGAGCTGCACGCCGTCCATGTCGCCGGGCAGACGCACGTCGGAGACGAGCACGTCGAAATGCGTTCCCGATTGCAGCAAGCGCATCGCGGCTTCCGCGTTGTGCGCTTCCACCACGCGAAAGCGCGCGCTGCGGAACTGTTCGATGGTGAGTTCGCGCACGTCTTCTTCATCCTCGACGAGCAACACGGTGCGCTCGGCCCGCCCGGCACGTTCGCGTTCGCCTTCCTCGCCGTGCGCGGCGAAGTACGGGAAGAACAGGTGCACGGTCGTGCCCTCGCCCGGCGTCGATTCAATGCGCAGGAAACCGCCGGACTGCCGCACGAATCCATACACCTGACTCAATCCCAGACCCGTGCCGCGCCCTTCGGGTTTGGTGGTGAAGAACGGTTCGAACGCGCGCGCCTTCACTTCCGGCGACATGCCCGTACCGGTGTCCGACACCGACACCGACACATAGCGCCCGGGCGCAACACCCTCCTCGCCGCCGATGTCGTTCGCCGACACCATGCGCTCCTGCGTGGAGATGGTCAGCCACCCGCCACTCGGCATCGCGTCGCGCGCATTGACGCACAGATTCAGCAACGCGCTTTCCATCTGGTTCGCGTCGCACAGAACCAGCCACTCGCCGTCGTTCAATTTCATCTCGACTTTGGCTTCCGGCCCGATCGTGCGGCGGATGAGTTCGTCCATTCCCATGACGACCTCGTCCATGCTCACCGGCTCCGGCGCGAGCGTCTGCTTGCGTCCGAACGCGAGCAGACGATGCGTCAACGCCGCCGCGCGCGTGACGCCGCGCCGCGCACGTTCCAGATACGACTCCATCTCCGCCGTGCGGCCCTGCTGCAGCAGAATGCCGATCACGCCGAGACTGCCGCTGATCGTTTGCAGCATGTTGTTGAAGTCGTGCGCGATGCCACCGGTAAGCTGGCCGATGGCATTCAGTTTTTCGCTCTGGCGCAGACGCTCCTCGACGCGTTCGCGCTGCTGCACTTCCTCGGTCAGGCTTTCCATCGCCGCGCGCAACTCGCGCGTGCGCGCCTCGACGCGTTTCTCGAGTTCACCGCCCACTTCCGCGAGCACGCGCCGCGCCTCGACCTGATCTTCTATGTCGGTGCAGGTGCCGAACCATTCGACGATCTCGCCAGCGGCGTCGCGCATCGGTGCTGCCCTGACCTGAAACCAGCGATAGCGTTTCGTCGTCGCGTCGATCAGGCGAATGTCGACGCCGAATGTGCCCGCCGCATCCGCACGTTGCCAGGCCAGCCGCGCGCGGTCGCGATCATCCCGATGCACGGCATCGAGCCAACCCTCGCCGCGGCTTTTTTCCGCCGACACATGCGTGAACGAAACCCACTGCTGACTCGCCCACGTCCACATGCCGCCGGGATCCGAGCGCCAGACCAGTTGCGGAATTCCGTCGATGAGTACACGCAGCCGCTCGCGCGATTCGTTCAACGCCTGCTCGGCGTGCTTGCGCTCGCTGATGTTCCAGTGCACGCCGCGCACGCGCGATTCGCCGTCGCGCGCGCGGTCGCCGTGACCGTGTTCCTCGATCCACACCGCGCGCTGATCACGCGGACGCACGATGCGATAGTCGATATGGAAATCGCCACCATCCATCGCCGCGCGTTCGAGTACGTGGCGATGCGGCATGCGATCGTCCGGATGCATCAGCGCGTAAAACGCTTCCACACCATCGACGGACTGGCCCGGCCAAAGTCCGAACACGTCCGCGGACAACGGCGAGAGGTTGATGCGCCGGTCCGCGTGCAGGTATTCGTACGTGCCCATGCACGCCGCGCGCAGCGACATGAGCAGGCGTTCACGGCTTTCGCGCAGTTCGGCTTCGGTGAGTTTTTCCTGCGTGACGTCCACCTGCACGCCGACGACGTGGCGCACGTGTCCGTTCTGGTCGCGCTCGATATCGGCGCGTGCGCGAATCCAGCGAATCTCGCCGGTATCCGGCCGAACGATGCGGTATTCGTGCGCGTAGGTTGAACTGTTCCCCTCGATCGCGGACCGCACGGTTTCCTCGGCGCGTTTGCGGTCGTGCGGATGCACGCGCGCGAGCCAGTCGTGATAACTCTCGTCCACATGCTCCGGCGGCATGCCGTGCAGCTGCAGATAATCGCCGGCGATGCGCACCGTTTCGTCGTCGGCGATGCACACGTCGAACGTGCCGAGCGTCATCACGCGGCGCACCAGCGCGAGTTGCGCTTGAGCGGCGACGAGCTGGCGGCGCACGCGCACCAGCTCGTCGGGCGATTCGTCGGAACGGTCGGTCATGGCAGGCCCGATTTCGAGGGCGACCACTCTACTCCTACATCCGGCGTCGCGGACTGGCGAAAAAATTTCATCCCTGTTTGCCGCGAAAAAAATTTCCTCGGGCGCTTCGCGATTACACGAGTGACGACGACCGCCCGACGAGGTAAGTACGCTTGCGCACTAGCACGCTTGATGCATGCGGCCGCTCTCGCAGCAAAGGAGCGGTATCGAACATGGATTCTGTCAGAGTGGGAATCGTCGGCGCGGGCAACTGCGCGTCGTCTTTCGTGCAAGGCCTGACCTACTATCGCGACGCGCGCGAGGGGCAAACCATCCCCGGACTCATGAACCCGTCCGTCGGCGGCTACCGGGTGCGCGATGTCGAAGTGGCATGCGCGTTCGACGTGCACGCCGGCAAAGTCGGCCGCGACCTCGGCGAAGCGCTCGCCTGCTCGCCCAACAACACGCGCGTCTTCGCCGAACTGCCGCACATGGGCGTGACGGTCGCGCGCGGACCCACGCTCGACGGCATCGGCCAATACCTGCGCGACGACATCGTCGAATCCGATCGCAAGGTGGACGACGTCACCGAAACCCTACGCCGCACGCGCACCGATGTACTCGTCTCCTATCTTCCCGTCGGCTCGCAGAAGGCCACGGAGTTTTACGCGACGCGCGCGCTCGAAGCCGGCTGCGCGTACGTTAACTGCATTCCCGTCTTTATCGCTTCCGACGCCGACTGGCGCCAACGCTTCGAGCGCGCGCGTTTGCCGCTCATCGGCGACGACATCAAGAGCCAGGTCGGCGCCACCATCGTGCACCGCGCGCTCGCGAGCCTGATGCGCGAGCGCGGCGTGAAACTCGATCACACCTATCAGCTCAACTTCGGCGGCAATTCGGATTTCAAGAATATGCTCGAACGCGAACGCCTCGCTTCGAAGAAGATCTCCAAGACGCGTTCGGTGACGAGCCAGGTCGAAGTCGCGCCCGAAAATATCCACGTCGGCCCGAGCGACCATGTCGAATGGCTGACCGATCGCAAATGGGCTTATATACGTCTGGAAGGCACCGCGTTCGGCGGCTCGCCGCTCAACATCGAAGTCAAACTCGAAGTGTGGGATTCGCCGAATTCCGCCGGCATCGTCATCGACGCGGTGCGCTGCGCGAAGATCGCGCTCGACCGCAAACTCGGCGGCGCGATCACCGGACCGTCGAGCTATTTCATGAAGTCGCCGCCGGAACAATATCCCGACCACGTCGCGCGTGAACTCACGCTCGCATTCATCCGCGGCAACGACAGCGACACGAAATCCACGCCGAAGCGCACGTCCGACAGGAAACCCAAGCAACATGACTACGCGATTCATGCTCGTGCGGCACGGCTCGTGCGCACAGACTGACACCTGCCTGCTCGGCCGCGCCATTGATGCTCCACTGAGTGAACGCGGCACGCGCGAGGCCGAGTTCGTCGCCGCGCGGCTCGTGCAGGAACGTCCCACGCGGCTGTACACCAGTCCGCGCCTGCGCACGCGACAGACGGCGATGATCATCGGCGAAGTCACGCAGTGCGAATGCGACGTCAGCGAAACATTGGACGAAATCGATTTCGGCCGATGGTCCGGCAAAACCTTCGACGAACTCGCCGGTGATCCGACCTGGCGATTGTGGAACAGCGATCGCTCGCGCGCACGCACCCCGCTCAGCGAAAAAATCAGCGACATAGAAACGCGCATTCTCGCGCTGCTCGACACACTCGCCGATCTGCACGGCGGCGAAACCATCGTGCTCGTCACCCACGGTGAAATCATCCGCTGCGCGCTCCTGCATTACCTCGGACGTTCACCGGACGCATTCATGGGCATCGAAATATCACCCGGCTCGCTGAGCCGCCTCGACCTGCGCAACGGACGCGGCCTGATCCAATCCATCAACGAACGACCGACCGTCTGCGTGACCGCATGAAGCTGGTCGTGTTCGGCCTCACCATCAGCTCGGCCTGGGGCAACGGTCACGCCACGTTATGGCGAGGGCTGTGCAAATCGCTCGCGCGGCGCGGACATCGCGTCGTCTTTTTCGAGCGCGATGTGCCGTATTACGCGCAAGCGCGCGACGCCGAAGCCGCCGATCATTGCAAGCTGATCCTCTACGACGCGTGGTCGCACGCTCACGCGAAGCGTGAACTCGCCGATGCGGACGCCGCGATCGTCACGTCGTATTGCGACGACGCCGCCGCTGCACACGCCGCAATCCGCGATGCGCAGCGACCGATAGCCGTTTTCTACGACATGGACACGCCGGTCACGATTGCCGCACTCCGCAGCGGTTCGTGTCCGTCGTACATTGCCAGCAATGGTTTGACCGAGTACGACCTCGTGCTGAGCTTCACCGGCGGCGCTGCACTGCACGAGTTGCGCGATCTTCTAGGCGCGCGTCGCGTCCGCGCACTGCACGGGCATGTCGATCCCGACGTTCACCGCCCCGTCGCGCACGACGCGCGCTATCGCGCCGATCTATCCTGGCTCGGCACGTTTGCCGCCGATCGTCAGGCAGTGCTCGACGAGTTGTTCCTCGAACCCGCGCGGCAACGCCCGCAGGCGAAATTCCTCATCGCCGGCGCGCAATATCCTGCCGATTACCGCTGGGGCGAAAATGTATATTTCGTACGCCATCTTCCGCCGCAGGAGCACGCGGCGTTCATGGCCTCGTCGCGCCTCACGCTCAACGCGACGCGACAGGCGATGGCCGAATGCGGCTGGTGTCCGTCCGGACGTCTGTTCGAAGCCGCCGCCTGCGGCGCGACGATCCTCAGCGATCGCTGGCGCGGCATCGAAACCTTCTACACGCCCGGCGAAGAAATCCTCATCGCCGACAGCGCCGACGACACGCTCGCCGCACTCGATCTCGACGACGCCACGCTCAAACGCATGGGCGCAGCCGCGCGCGAGCGCACGCTTGCCGAACACACATCCGATCACCGCGCCGCTGAACTCGTGCGTCATCTCGAAGAAGCCGCATGCATCGAGGAGCCCGCCGCATGTGGGGCGTGATCCCGGCCGCGGGACGCGGCAGCCGCATCCAGCCGCTAGCGTTCTCGAAGGAATTGCTGCCCGTCGGCGGACGCGTACTCGATGACGTGCAGCGGCCATGCGCGGTCAGCGAATACCTGATCGAACGCATGATCCGCGGCGGCGCCGACAAGATCTGCTTCGTCATCGGCGCTGGAAAATCCGACATCCTCGAATATTTCGGCGGACGCTTCGCATCGGCCGATCTCGCCTATGTCGTTCAATCCGAACCCGCTGGACTTTGCGACGCGATCTTCCGCGCCGCGCCCGTAATCGCCGACGACGAATGCGTCGCCGTCGGTTTGCCCGACACGATCTGGTATCCCGCCGACGCACTCGCCGAACTCCCCGACGACACTTTGTCGTTCCTGCTGTTCCCGGTCGATCGGCCGGAAGTATTCGACGCGGTGCTGCTCGATGCGAACGACAGCGTTGTCGACATCCGCGTGAAACAACCGAACCCCGGCACCAACTGGGTGTGGGGCGCATTCAAGATGCCCGCGCGCGTGTTCCGCGAACTGCACCGATTGTGGCTGCGTCCGGAACGCCGCGACGAATACATCGGCACCTTGGTCAACGCCTGGCTCGCCGAAGGCGGACGCGCGATCGGCTGCAAGGCCGGCGCATCGTATGTCGATGTCGGCACGCTCGCCGGTTATCGCGCGGCGATGCAACTGCTCGCCGAACAGAACGAACACGGACTCGCGCCATCGACCGACAGCGCGCTGATTCCTGCGACACATCAGGCACGGGAGAACTCATGATCGAAGCGGCGATGTTGTGGAACGAACCGAACAACAAATCGCACTGGGATCCTGCGGTCGATCCGGACTGGTCGCGTTTCGCGCACATGACGAAACTCGCCGCGCAAGCCATCCGCGCCGAGAATCCGCATCTGCCGCGCGTGCTCGGCGGCATGTCGCCGATCGATGCGAGTTTCATCCGGCGTCTTGAAGGATATGGACTCATCGAACATCTCGACGTGCTCGCCGTGCACGGATTTCCGCTCGACTGGAATCTGTGGCAGATCGACGAGTGGCCGCAAAAGCTCGCCGAGATCCAGTCGATCACCGACAAGCCGGTGTGGGTGAGCGAAGTCGGCGTGTCGAACTTCGGTTCCGACGACGTGCAGGCGTGGGGCGTCGACCGCACCGCGCAACTCCTGCTCGGACGCACGCCGCGCATTCACTGGTACAGCCTTTACGATCTGCCGCGCACCTGGGAAGCGACGACGCGCCACAAGGAAGCGGAAGGTTCGTCGTACTACCGGCATTTCCACATGGGCCTGCTGCGCGAAGACGGCACGCCGAAACGCGCGCTCGAACGCTACGCGAACTACGCCGAAGCGATGGGTCTCTGCCAATGGTTCCACTTCGAGGATCACCGCCTCGACGAAGCCGTCGCATGGATGAAACGCCTCGGCGTGCGCTATCTGCGCACGGGTTTGTCGTGGGCCGACTATTACCGACCGAACGCACTCGCATGGTTCGACCGACAAATGGAAGCGCTGCGCGACTTCGACGTCACCGTCACCTTCTGCTTCACGCCCGAACACATGGGTATCGAGCCGCATCACACCAGCGCGCCGAAGGAACCCGAACGCTTCGCCGAATTCTGCGCCGCGATGGTCGCGCGCTACGCGCCCGTGCGCGCGCGCGAAAAGGCGCTCGCGTGAGCCGCGCGTTCATCCTCGTGCTCGATTCACTCGGCGTCGGCGGCGCACCCGATGCGGAAAGTTACGGCGATACCGGCGCAGATACGCTCGGCCACATCGCGCAACGCTGCGCCAGCCACGATGCCGACCGCGCCGGCGTTCGCAGCGGCGCGTTGCACATGCCGAATCTCGCCGTCACTCGGACTCGGCGAAGCATGCCGCGCCGCGACGGGCTATGCGCCATTCGACGCGTGGACCAGCGGACTGGCCGGTTGCGCCGCCGAATGCTCGAAAGGCAAGGATTCGCAAACCGGCCATTGGGAAATCGCCGGCAGCCCGGTTTCCGTCGAGTGGGGATACTTCCCGACTACCGCGCCGTGCTTTCCCGATGAACTGATCGCCGCACTGTGCGAACGCGGCCATCTCGATGGCATTCTCGGCAACTGTCACGCATCGGGGACGGAAATCATCACGCGCCTCGGCGCGGAACATCTGCGCACCGGCAAGCCGATCTGCTACACGTCCGCCGACAGCGTGTTCCAGATCGCCGCGCACGAAGAAGCGTTCGGTCTGCAGCGTTTGTATACTTTGTGCGAAATCGCACGCGAGCTCGTCGACGAATACCGCATCGGCCGCGTCATCGCGCGTCCCTTCGTCGGCACGCCGCGAACCGGTTTCAGCCGCACCAAGAATCGGCATGACTACGGCGTCGCGCCACCGCCGGAAACATTGCTGCATCACGCGCAGGCGGCCGGGCGCGACGTGGTTTCGGTCGGCAAGATCGGCGACCTGTTCTGCCACACCGCGACCGGCCGAGAAATCGCCGGCGGCAGCAACGAAAATGTTTTCGACGCCGTGATCGACGCCACGCCGCGCCTCGGCGACGGCGGACTGCTGTTCGCCAACTTCGTCGACTTCGATACGCAGTTCGGCCATCGCCGCGATGTACCCGGCTACGCCGCCGCACTCGAAGCATTCGATGCGCGCACGCCCGAGTTCCTTGCCACGCTGCGAGTTGGCGATCTCGTCGTGCTCACCGGCGATCACGGCTGCGATCCGACCTGGCACGGCAGCGACCACACACGCGAATGCATTCCTTTGCTCGCGTTTGGACCGCACGTCCAACGCGGCTCGTTGGGCCGGCGCAACAGTTTCGCCGACATCGGCGCGAGCCTCGCGCGGCATCTCGATCTGGCGTCGAGCCGACATGGCGTCGCCTTTGCGACAGGCTGACATCGAACGCGGCGATCCGTGGTTCGCAGCGATGCAACGCGGCGATTTCGCCGCAGCCTGGCGCGTCTGCGATGCGCACCTGAAATCCCGATTGCAGAAAGGCGAACCGCAGCACGCGCAACCGCGTCATCTGCAGAACATCTGGAACGGCACCGCCGTCGACGGTAAGAGCGTACTGGTGCGCTGCTATCACGGACTCGGTGACACGATCATGTTTGCGCGGTTGTTGCCGCTGCTGAAGCGTCGCGCGAGCGAAGTCACCGTGTGGACGCAGCCCGCGCTCCTAGATTTGCTGCGCACCATCGAGGACATCGATCGCCTTCTGCCCCTGCACGATGGCGCACCCGACGTGCTGTATGACGTCGACGTCGAACTCATGGAATTGCCGCATGTGCTGCGCCTTCATCTCGACGACATTCCGTCCGCCGTTCCGTATCTACACGTTCGCGCGCCGGCGAAAATGGCGAGCTCGCATCGGCGCGTCGGCCTGGTTTGCAAATCGGGCGAATGGAACATGTCGCGCTCCATTCCCGAAGCGTTGCTGGCGCCATTCGTGCAGGTTCGCGGCGTGCGCTGGTATTCGCTGCAGTTCGGCGGTTGCGCATTGCCGTTCCGTGCCGAAGATGCGTCGTGCCGCGATCTGGTCGAACAATGCCGTCGTCTGCACGCGCTCGATCTCGTGATCACCGTCGACACGCTGATGGCGCACCTCGCCGGCGCGCTCGGCGTGCCGGTGTGGCTGCTTCTGCCGACGCCATGCGACTGGCGCTGGATGGTTCATCGCAGCGATTCGCCGTGGTATCCGACGATGCGGATTTTCCGTCAGCGCATTCCGGGTGACTGGAAATCCGTTATCGACGACGTGTGTCTCGCAGCACTATCGGCGGAGCGCTGATCAGTCCAGCCGCCACGGCACCGTAACGATGGTCAGACGCGGATCGGCGACCGCGAGCAGACGCTGCCGCAAGCGCCGCGCGCGGTACGTGTGCAACACCGGGTGATACCAGCGCCGCTTCACGTGTTCGGGAATCAGCACGGCGACCGGGCGCTCGGGAAATTCGGATTTGACCCGATCGAGCAGTCGCAGCAACGGCTCGATCAATGTGCGGCGTTGCGAGGGGAGAACCATGAGCCGGGGCGCCACGCGACCCGATGCGGTCACCGGCGCGTCGACGAGTTCGTGCCAGCGCGAACGCAATGCGTCCTCGCCCGCGTCGGGGCCTTCGAGTTGCGTCAGGTGCACGGCAAGAACATCGGACGACAAACTCATGCCGAGCGAGATTCCTTTCAGTCCTGTTCGGTCCAGCTCATCGAGCATGACGATCACGACCGGCTGCGCAATCGCACGCACATCGAGCGGCGCGAAACTCGCGGTGCGCGCATCGAGCCGATCGTAATAGCGCTTGATGCGCGCGAGCAGCGCAAAGATGGCGGGCACCACGAGCAACGTGATCCACGCGCCTTCGCTGAATTTCGCGACGACGATCACGACGAGCGCCAATCCGGTTGTCCACGCGCCAAGCAGGTTGATCGCGAGTGCCAAACGATGACCCTTCTCGCGCCGCCAGTGCGCGACCATCGCCGCCTGCGAAATCGTGAAGCTCGCAAACGCGCCGATCGCGAACAACGGGATCAGCCGATTGGTCACGCCGCCGAACATGACCAACAGCAACGCCGCGAACCCGGCGAGATACAGAATGCCGGATGAGAAAACCAATCTGCGTCCCGCTTGCGCGAACGCGCGCGGCAAAAATCCATCGCACGCGATCTGGCGGCACAAGCGTGGAAATCCGACGAAGCTCGTGTTTGCCGACAGCGCGAGCACGCACAACAGCGTCGTCAACGCGGTGTAGTACAGCGCGCCGTGACCAGCGACGGCGCCCGCGATCTGCGACAGCACACTCTGATAACCTGGCTGCTCCTGATCCATCGCCGCGACGCGATACGCCGGCACCAGCGCCGCGATGCAGACGAGCATTACGCCGAGCACGGCGCAGATGACGGTCAATGTGCGATGTCCGTAACGCACCTTCGGATCGCGGAACGCGCCGACGCCGTTGCTCACCGCTTCGACGCCGGTCATCGCCGTGCACCCGGCAGCGATCGCGCGCACCAGCAGCCACGCGCTCACCGCTTCGGTTCCCGCCATCGCGGGCGGCGGCCCGACGAGTGGAATCGGCTGTCCATGCGCGCGTGCAATCTGTATCAGACCGCTGATGAAAATCGCCGCGAAGCACAGGATGAATAAGTATACCGGCGCCGCGAAAAGTCGACCGGAATCGAGTGTGCCGCGCAGATTGGCGAGAGTGATCACCGCAAGGATGACCAGGCACGACGGCAACGTGTGCGGCTGCAACTCAGGAATCGCCGAAATCAGCGCACCCACGCCCGCCGAAATGCCCACGGCGACATTGAGAACGTAATCGATCATCAACGCCGCGGCAGCGAGCAGGCTCGCATTCGTGCCGAGATTTTCCTTCGCTACGACGTACGCACCACCGCTGCTCGGATACGCGCGGATCGTCTGCCGATACGAAAAATACAGAATCGCAAGCAACGCCACGACAGGCGCCGTGACCCAGCCGATGTAGTGCAAACCCGCCGCGCCGAGCGGCATCAGCATGACGAGCGCCGCTTCGGGACCATACGCGGTGGAACCCAGCGCATCGAGACCCATCGCCGGCACGCCTTCGAACGCGCCGATCCTGCGCGCCTCCGCCTCGCGGTTGGCCAGACGCCGGCCCAACACCACATCGGCCGCGCGCGAAAGCCAGTTGCGTTCCTCAGCCATTCGACACTCCTTGTCGAGGCGATGCAGCGGTTATGCCGTCATCGCACCAGCGCGCGCAGGCGTTGCGCGTCGAACGGCGCGTGGACTTTCGCATCGTTGTCGAAATAGACGTACACGTCGCGCTCGCCGTGCGACCAGCGCACGATGCGACGTTTCCACGAGCGCAGGCTCTCGTCGCTGTAGCCGCTGGAGTAAAGCACCTCGCCGCCGTGCAGGCGCACGTAGATGAAATCGGCGGTGACGTCGGTGAAATCCGGATGTGTTCCCGCCGTATCGGCGACGACCAGCGCGACGTTGTGTTTGCGCAGCAGCGCAAGAAACCGTTCATCACGATAGCTTTCGTGACGCAGCTCGACCGCGTAGCGCAACGTTTGCCGCGCCACGCGCGGCGGCAATGCGACATCGGGAACGCGATGATCATGTTTCTGCGCGAGCTTGGCGGCCTGCGCAGCAGTCTTCGGCAGCAGCGCGAGGAATTCGCGCCAGCGTTCCTCGTCGAACGGGAAATGCGCGGGAAACTGCCACAACAGGGGCCCCAGTTTGTCGCCGAGCAGCAGCACGCCGGATGCGAAGAAATTTGCGAGCGGCGCTTCGACATCGCGAAGCTTTTTCATGTGCGAGATGAAGCGCGGACATTTCGCCGCGTAGACGAAACCATCCGGTGCCTGATCGTGCCAGCGCTGCCAGCTCTTCGCATCCTGCAGCGAATAGAAGGAACCATTGATCTCGATGGAATCGAACGTGCGCGAAGCGAATTCGAGTTCGCGCCGATGCGGCAGATCCTTCGGATAAAAAACGCCACGCCAGCGCGCATACAGCCAGCCCGAGATGCCGATGCGCCAGCGCGGTTTCAGGTTCCCGTCGCAGCGCGCAGTTCGGCGTCGATCATCTGCGTTTCGATCTCCGGCAACTGGTGTGCGGCTTCGCATAAATAGGTTTCGTCGGCGATCTTTCCTTTTACCGCAAACCCGCTCGCGCGCACCATAGCCTCCACGCACGCGCGGTTCGGCGCCCACCAGTTGGTGATGTCGCGGCGCAATTTGCGTTCGATGAATGCCATCTTCGGCCATGCGGGATCGAGCATGCGATCGCGTTCTTCGAGCGACATGTCTTCGGGAAAACGCGCGGTTTCTTCACCCGGCATGCTCATCGTCTGCAGCACCATCAATTTGCGCGCTTTGCGCCGCACGATATCGAGCGCGAGCAGCGGATGGCGCAGGTGGTAAAGCACGCCCATGAACCAGATCAGATCGTACGTGTCGTCTTGCCGGATGAGGTCGTAGATCTGCATCTCGCGGAATTCGACGCGGTCGCCGAAATCGAACTGTTCGGCCGCCCAGCGCGCCTGGCCGAGGTAGATGGGATCGGAATCGATCGCAGTGACCCGAGCACCGCGGCCGGCTAGTTTAAAAGTATAAAATCCCGCATTGCAGCCGATATCGAGCACATGCCATCCGCTGAGATCGGCGGGAATGTGCTGCGAAATCTCGTCCCATTTGAACGACGGGAAATCGCCGAGCGCGTGATCGGGTGCGGTCTGCCGGCCATCGGGAAGATGCAGATTGTGGAACCACGGCCCGAGCGCCTCGATCTCGCCGTCGAGAAGTTCTGCGTGCATGTCAGCTGCGCTCGATGAACTTGAAGAAGCGGCTTTCCTTGCCATCCTTGGTCTTGTCCTGATACAGGAACGCGAGCTTGGACTCGTCGAATTTCTCGAAGAAATCGTCCCAGCTCACGTCTTCGAGGTTTTCGTCGTGGCGGAACGCGATGCGCAAAAGCCCGGCGTGCTCGCTGCCGTGTTCGGTGCCTTTCACCGTCGCCGGGCGGCCTTTGTGTTTCTCGACCCAGCGGCGGATTTCATCGTGATTGGTGGTTTGTTTCGCTTCGCTCATGACACGAGCTCCGTGGTGGAAACGGGAAAAGTGGAACGCCGCTGCACCTGCGCGACGTAGCGCTCGAGCGCCTCGGCGCGATGGGCAGCGGTGTGTTCGGCCAGCACGCGACGCCGCCCCGCATTGCCGATCGCGGTGCGCCGTTCTTCGGGCATGTCGCGCAACCAGCGCAGGACATCGGTTCCATCGCGCGCGATCAGGATCTCCTCATCCGGCTCGAACAGCGCATCGAGGCCCGCCCATGCATCGGAAATGATGGGAACGCCGCACGCGGCTGCCTCGAACAGCCGCACGCTCGGCGACCAGCCGGCGCGGATCATGTCCGCGCGCGTGACATTCAACGTGAAACGCTGCGCGTTGTAGAAACGCCGATGCTCATGCGGTCCGACGTGTTCGATATGCCGAACGTTGTTCGGCCACAGCACCGTCTTCGGATATTGCGCACCGGCGACGACAAAGCGGCCTTCGCGCCATTCCGCGGCGACGTCGAGCAGCAACTGGCGCACGGTCGGTTGCCGGTCGTCGCTGTACGTGCCCATGTAGCCGAGGTCGAATTCAGGTTCCGTCGCGAGCGGCGCGTGATTCTTCGGATCGACGGCGCAATACAACGGCACCGCGTTCGCGCCGAAATGTTGGTTGAGATACGACAGCGTCGGGCCGCCGGTGAACGACAGATATAACTGATAGCGCGAGATCAGGCGTGCATTGAGATAGTCGCAGCGCCCTGCCTGCACCGCCGCGAGCGTAACGGGCGTATCGATATCGTAAAACGCGGTCGTGCCCTTCGCCGTCGCCTGCACCCACGCGCCGACGTCGATGCCTTCGGGCACATAGGAACCGACGATGACGAGATCGGCATTCGCGACCACGTCGGTATACAAATCCACCAGTTCCTCACGATCGCTATATAGCGAGACGCAGCCGGTGACATCGTCACGCGCGTCGACGTGATCGGCATACCACGACACATCGCGCTCGAGGAAGCGCACGCGATGTCCGCGTTCGCGCAGCGCGCCGATGAGCGCGCGATACGTCGTCGCATGACCGTTTCCCCACGACGAGCGCAGCGCGAGTCCGATGATGACGATGTCGAGCTTCATGCCGCTTCCAGCGCGCGGCCGGCGAGCACGTTCTCGACCTGTCGCGCGCGCTGCGCGTACGTGTGCTGCGCGAGGATGCGCATGCGCGCGCGCTCGCCGATCGCGCGCGCGAGGTCCGCGTCCACGCTTTCGACGAAGTCGGCCACGTCCGCGCCATCGTGCGCGACCAGTACCTCGCGTTCGGGTTCGAGGAATTCTTCGATGCCTTCCCACGCGTCGACGACGAGGCACGCACCCGCGCCTGCCGCTTCGAACACGCGCGTCGGCGGCGACCATCCAAAACGCGCCATGCTGTCGCGGTTGACGTTAAGCGCGAGCCGAACGCTGCAGTTGAATGCGTTGTGATCGTTGTCGACACATGCCCGATGCGGCGCACGTTGGCGGGAATGTAGTCATCCCAGCCGGAGCCGCCGAGAAGAAATGTTTTGTCCAACGCTCGGCGCGCGGCATCGAAGAAAAATCGATGCACGCGCGCCTCGCGGTCGGGTAAGCGGTTGCCGAGGAAACCCAGATCGGCGGCGAAGCGCGGATCGGGTTTCGCGGGAAAATGCGTGTCGGGATCGAGCGCGTTGTAGATCGGAATGCAGTCGCGCGCACCGAAACCGCGATAGGCAGCGACCACGCGCGGACCGCCGCCGTACGTGAACACGAGGTCATAGCGCGGAATCAGTGCGAGAAATGGATCGTGCGGATTTTCGGCAATGCGTTCGAGCGTAGCCGGCGCGTCGACATCCCAGAAAATCACGCTGCAACGTTCATTGCGAAGTGCGAGCACTTCGCGTTCGAGGAACGCATCGCAGACGCCGACACCGCTCGCCTTGACGACGACATCGGCGCGGCGCGCACGCTGCAATGCTTCCATCGCCCCGGTTTCGCTGCCGGGATAGACGACGACGTCGGCCCACGCCGGCGGATCGATGTCGCGATGGTATTGGCGATCCAGCGCGTCGGGTTCGTAAAAGGTGATGCGATGTCCGCGCGCATTCAGTGCGCGAATGATGCCGCGATAGTAGGTCGCCGCGCCGTTCCAGTATGAGGAGAGAAGGCTCGATCCGAAGAACGCGATGTCGAGTGCGTCACGCATAAGCGGTGGTTCCCGTGGTGTGCGGCAGTGTGCGGCGCGTGCGGTCGCATCGAGTTCCCGCAGGATGCCCAGCAGTTCGCGCACGCGATGCGCGCAGGTGTGGCGTTGCCGGATGGTTTGCAGACCGTGGCGCACGAGTTCGCGCGCGAGCGCGGCGTCTTCGAGCACGTCGCGCATTTTCTTCTGCATGTCGGCGCCGTTGTGCGCGACGAGGAAATCGCGGCCCGGCGCGAACAGGTGTTCGCTGTCCGACCACGGAGCGCTGATGAGCGGAATGCCGCACGCGAGCGCTTCGAAAACACGGATGGTGGGAATGCCGGGCAACGCTTTGGCGTACGGTCCGCGCGGAACGTGCACGGTCATGCGATAGCGCGGCGAAGACATCCGGCGCGCGCCAGTTCGGGAGATAACCGAGATAGTCGATGCCGGCCGCGGCGAGCTGTTGCGGGCGTGCTCCGGATAGCGCACGCCGTGCAGGCGCGCGGAAAGATGCAGCGCGCGGACCGGTTCGATCAGGAATTCCTGCAACTCGCGCGCGCGTTCGCCATCGCCCCAGTTGCCGATCCAGACCAGATCGCCGCGAGGCGTTACATCAGGCTCCGGATGGAATACGCGCGTATCGGCCGCTTCGTGCCACGTCCATGCGCGCGCGCACCAGCCTTTGTCGAGATAGCACTGGCGCACCGCTTCGCCGAACGCGAGACGCCGTCGACATCGCGGAAGTCGAATCGCGCCATCTCGTGCGGCGCGGTGACGCAGCGATGATGCGTGTCGTGGAACAGCAGTTTGTAACGATGCGTGCGGCGATGCCGTCCGAGTTTCGCCAGTAGTTCCGGCGGATTCCATTCGTGAACGATGACGGCGTCGGCACCATCGCACAGACGATCCGGATCGAATCCGTCGAGTTCGTAGATATGGCTGCGCAGATGCGGAAAGCGCTGCTCGAAATCGTGCCACGCCTGCACGCCGTGGTCGGCGACGAGATTGTCGCGGCTCCACGCGTTGGAGGGTTCGTATACCTGCACGTCATGTCCGGCCGCGAGAAGTTCGGCGACGATCCCGCGCAGGAAATGCGCGTTGCCATGATTCCAGTCCGATACCAGCGAGTGATAAAACAGTACGAATTTCACGCGACGTCTCCCTGTCTCCAATGGCCGCTGACTTGGCCGGCGCCGATGGTGTCGTAGAGTCGGCAGTACGCATCGGCCATCGCAGCGGGCGTGAAGCGTTTCGCGCGTTCGCGCGCTTCCGCGCCGAGCATGCGGCGCGCCGGTTCGTCGGCGATGAGGCGGCGCAGTGTGCGCGTGAGCGCATCGCGATCGTCCGGCGGCACGAATGCGGCCGCGCCGTCCCAGTTTTCGCGCAGGCTGTCGATGTCGCCGAGCACGAGTGCGCAACCGGCTTGCGCGGCTTCGAGCACCGATAGGCCGAACGGTTCGTAACGCGCAGGCAACGCGTAGATCGATGCGTGTGCGAACCAGCGGCGCACGCGTGTGGCGTCGAGGCGTCCGAGGCGGTAGGTGTTGTCGTTTGGCTTGCTTTCGCGATCGTCCGCCACGCCGCCGGCGATGCACACCGGCCACTCGAGTTGCGGCGCGATGGCGCTGAGCGCTTCGATGTTCTTCGCCACGTCATCGACGCGCGCCGCGGAAAAAACGCACGGCAATTTCGGCGCGTTGGCGGGCGAGATCGCTGCGTCCGTTGGCGATGACTCGCGCGCGGCGTACATCGCCATATTCGCGCTGGAGCGCGTGCAGCATCGCGTGAGACGGAGCGACGACAGCATCGGCCGCCCGCAGCGCCGAGGTCACCGATTGCCGATAGCGTGTCCACGTCGCGGGCGCCTCGCACGCATGCACCGCTCGCCACCACGACATCACGCACGAATGCGCGACGGTGAGCACCGGCGCCGGCCACGGCAAATCGCCGTGACCAAAATCGTTGAGATGCACGACATCGGGGCGAACCTGTTGCGCGAGATCAAGCAGCCACTGCGAGGCCGCCTCGACCTGCGGCCACGCGTCGTCCATCCACAAAAGTTTGTACGCGCTCGGTATGTGGACCAGGCCTTTGACGGCGTCGGCTTCGGCGCGCTGTTCGCGCGTCGGCAAAGCGCCCATCGTGATCAGCACGACCTGATAGCCACGCTCGATCAGTGCGCCACTCAATTCCAGCGAGTATTGCCAGACGCCGCCGACGGTATCGCCGGTCATCAGCACGCGCGTTTGTCGCGCCGGTGCGTGGATGTCGCCGTCAGCGGCCATAGATGCCGTCCACGACGCGCGCGACATCGACCAGATGCCACGCCGCCGGATCGAAGCGCTCGCCGCGCGCCAGCCGCTCAGCCCAGTTGACCAGCGCGCGCCCGCCCCATTCCATGTGAGGACGGTCATCGGGCGGCGCGGCGAGACGATCGCAACGCGTACCTTCGAAATGGTCGAGCGTGAAGTTATAGAACGAACCGCTCACGTTGCGCAGCGCCGCGCCGCCACGTGTGCCGTAGAACTCGGCTTTGATGATGGCATCGCATCCGGCGGAAAGGCGCCACGAACACGTCAGGCGCACGTGAGCGCCGCCGAGATCGAACTGCGCGGTGGCGAAATCCTCCACGCGTTCGAGCGGCGGCGCGAGCCGCTCACCTTGCGCGAAGAGGTTCGAGTCTAGATTTGAGATTGGCCCTGTTCCACACATCCACAACGCGAGATCGACCAGATGACTGCCGAGATCCATCACGCAGCCGCCGCCGGATTGGGCCAGGTCGTAGAACCATGATTTGTCCGGACCGTAGGCGTTGTGGAAGGTCAGATCGATCGCGTACACATCGCCCAGTTCTCCACTTTGCAGCATTGTGTGCAATGTCGACATGCCGTCGAGATAGCGATACGAGAAATCGACATCGAGCAGGCGGTCGGCACGCTGCGCGGCGGCGACGACCTGCTTGGCTTCGGCCGCGGTGCGCGCCAGCGGTTTCTGGCAGAACACAGCCATTCCGCGCGAAAACGCACCGATCGCCTGCCATGCGTGGGCGGCACTCGGCGTGGCGATGACGAGTCCGTCGAGATCATCGGCGTAGGCGTCGTCGAGCGTTGCGCACGCGCGCGCGTCGGGGGCGAGCGCGACAGCGGCGGCGCGCGATTCGTCGTGCGGATCGATGATCGCCGCGATATCGGCGACACCGCTTTCGGCCAGCGCCTGCATGCGGTGCCGGCCGATCCAGCCGACGCCGAGAAATCCGATGCGCGGTTTTGCGGTGCGTGGGTCCACGACGGCGTTCACAGGTTCACCGTGGCTTTGAGAAAGCCGTCGGGACGTTCCTGCATGAGTGCGAAAGCGTGGTCGAGGCGGTCGAGCGAGACCTGATGCGTGATGAGCGGGAACGGATCGAGTTCGTTCGCCGCGACGGCGGCGACGGCTTCGCGCAATCCGCGCGCCGCCACGGCGGGATCGCGCTCGTGCGCGTTGATGACGTCGATACCGCGCCAGTTCCAGTGCTGCAGGTTGACGGTGCGCAAACCATCCTGATGATAGCCGGCGATGATCAGCCGGCCGCCTTCGGAAACGATCGCGCTGGCGATGTCGAGCGTCGTCTGCTCGCCGGCCGCTTCGATCACTCGATCGCAGCCTGATTGATCCGTCAATCCCATCGCCATCACGATCGCGGCAGAACTGTCGGCCGTCGATATGCATTCCGATGCGCCGCATTTTTTCGCCAGCTCCAGCGCAAACGGTCGGCGCGACAAGGCGATCACCTGTGCGCCGGCCTTCCTCGCCAACTGAATGAGCAGCGCGCCGATGAAGCCCACACCGACGACCGCGACGCGCTGCCCTGCCCTGATCTCACTACGCCGGAAAATGTTCATCGCGCACGCAAGCGGCTCACCGGGAAACGGCAGGCCTTCGAGCGTGGACGGAATGCGCGCGAGCGCACTCGCCGGTGCGACATCGAACTCGGCGTAGGCATTGGTGGATAGAAACGCGACGTGGTCGCCGACCGAAAAATTCTGCACGGCATCACCCACCGCATCGATTTCGCCCCAGCCTTCATGGCCCGGCGCGCCTGGCGCGAGCGGATACGAAAACCAGGGACGTCCGGCCCAGACCGGAAGATTCGACGCGCACACACCACTGCCGTAGGTGCGGATGCGCACCTGATCCGGCGCTATCTGCGGGCGCGCGGTACGACGCACGCCGACGCGCCCATCGCCTTCGAAAACCGCAGCGCACATCGTGTTCATGCGGCGTGGCTCTCGAACATCGCGACGTCCTCGCGCGGCGGCTGTCGCTGCGAACGCAGCCATGCAAGCAGGCGCGCGACGCCTTCCTGCGCGGGCACGCGCGCGCGCCAGCCGGTGGCGGCGGTGAATGCGTGCGTATCGGAAACGTAGTAGCGCTGATCGCCGACGCGCCAGTCCAGATGTTCCACGCGCGGCGCGTAGCCCATCAGTTTGGCGATGCGGTCGAGCAGTTCGACGAGGCTCACCGTATTCGATGGTCCACCGCCGATGTTAAACGCGCAGCCGCTCAGTGCCGGCGCGCGTTGCATGCAGAGCATCATCGCGTCGACCAGATCGTCGACGAAAAGGATGTCGCGCACTTGCAGGCCATCGCCGTAGAGCGTGATCGGTACGCCGTCGAGCGCGCGGATCAGAAAATGCGCGACCCAGCCCTGATCCTCGTTGCCGAACTGGTGCGGGCCGTAGATACAGCTCATGCGTAACACGGTCGCGGTGAGGCCGAAGCTGCGCGTGTAGTCGAGCACGTATTGGTCCGCGCCGCCTTTCGAGCAGCCGTACGGGCTGTGGAAATCGAGCGGACGTGACTCGGAAATACCGCTCACGCGCAGATGCGCGTCTTTCGGGCGATAGCGCGTGTCGGTCTGCTTCGAGTTCGACGTCTTCGAGCGCGCCGTAAACCTTGTTCGTCGATGTATAGACGAGCGATGGCCGCTGCGGCGAGCGGCGGATCGCTTCGAGCAGATGAAGTGTGCCGCGCAGGTTGACGTCGAAATCGGCGGGAGGATCGTCGAGGCTCGACGTCACTGCTACCTGCGCGGCAAAGTGAAACACGTGGCTCACGCCGTCGATGGCGTCGCGCAAGCGCGTCGCGTCGCGCGTGTCGCCGGCGATGAAGCGCAGACGTTCGCCATACGTCTGCTGCAGCCAATTGAGATTTGATTCGACGCCGCGGCGTGAAAGATTGTCGAACACAATCACGTCGCAGCCCTGCTCGAGCAGGCGCGCGGCGACATTGGTGCCGACGAATCCCGCCCCGCCGGTGATCAGAACCGGGCCGCTCACAATGCGAGGCCCCGACGCGCGAGTTCGGCGCTGGCTGCTTCGACGCGATCGAACGCCTGCTGGCCGGAGATCCATTCGACCAGTTCGCTCAAGCCATCTTCGAGCGCGACGTTCGGCTCGAAGCCGAGTTCCTGGCGCGCGAGCGAGATATCGGCGAAGCAATGGCGGATGTCGCCGACGCGGTATTTGCGCGTGACTTCCGGCGACAGATCGTCGATGCCCATCGCGCGCGCCATCGCGTCGGCGAGTTCGTTGATGCTGATCGAGCGGCCGCTGCCGATGTTGAACACCGAGCCGCCGATGTGCGGCGTTTCCAGCGCGAGGCGGCATGCGCGTGCGACGTCATGCACGCTGACGAAGTCGCGGCGTTGATGGCCGTCTTCGAACACGAGCGGACGCTTGTCGTTGAGATAACGCGCCGCGAAGATCGCGAGGACGCCGGTATACGGATTCGACAAAGCTTGACGCGTGCCGTAGATATTGAAGAAACGCAGCGCGACGGCCGGGATGTTGTAGGCCTGTCCGACCATCAGGCACAGTTTTTCCTGATCGTATTTCGACAGCGCATACACCGATGACGGCGATGCCGCTTTGAGTTCGGGCGTGGCGAGCGGCGTGAGCAGTTCGCCGTCGTGATGCAATTCCCAGTCACCGGCGCGCAGCTGCGCAACGGAGCGTTCGGGCGGACTGACGATCGCGCCCGACGGCGTGCGATACATGCCCTCGCCGTAGATGCTCATGCTGGATGCGACGACGAGACGGCGCACCGGATTCTTCACCAGCGCTTCGAGCAATACGGCGGTGCCGCGGTTGTTGACGTCGGTGTAGTGCTCGATTTCGTACATGCTTTGACCGACACCGACGGCCGCGGCGAAGTGGTACACCGCATCGACGCCACGCAGCGCGCGCGCAACCGCATCGGCATCGCGCACGTCGCCGCGAATGAGTTCGACGTCGTCGCTCAGATATTCAGGCCGCGAGATCGCGCTGCCATGTACCTGTTCGCCGAGATTGTCGAGCGCGCGCACACGGTAGCCGGCGCCGAGCAGATGATCGGCCAGATGCGAGCCGACGAATCCCGCACCGCCGGTGATGAGGACGGTGCCGCCGCTGATGGTTTCGGCCGCAGCATTCATGCCGTGGCTCCGAGGCGCACCGCGGAATCGCTGGCGACACGCGGTTTGCTCAATACTTTGTCGAACCATGCGATGGTGCGGCGCAGGCCGTCGTCGAGGCGCGTGCGCGGTTCCCAGCCGAGCGTCTCGCGCGCGAGTGTGATGTCCGGGCGGCGGCGCGTCGGATCGTCGACCGGCATCGGCTTGCGCACGAGCGACGAACTGGAATTAGTCATGTCGATGATGCGCTCGGCGAGATCGAGCACGGAAACTTCAACGGGATTGCCGAGGTTCATCGGACCGGTGACAAGTGCAGGTGTCGCCGTCAATCGGACGATGCCTTCGATGAGATCGTCGACGTAGCAGAACGAACGCGTCTGCGAACCGTCGCCGTGGACGGTGATCGCATCGCCGCGCAGCGCCTGCACGATGAAGTTCGACACGACGCGGCCGTCGTCGAGCTGCATCTGCGGTCCGTAAGTGTTGAAGATACGCGCGACTTTGATCGGCGTGCCATGCAACCGATGGCTGTCGAAGAAGAGCGCTTCGGCGCAGCGCTTCCCTTCGTCGTAGCACGCGCGCGGACCGATCGGACTCACCGCGCCGCGATAGCTTTCGCGCTGCGGGTGCATTTCGGGTTCGCCGTACACTTCGCTGGTCGATGCGAGGAAAACCGGCGCGCCGGATGCGCGCGCGGCGTGAAGGATGTTGATCGCACCTTCGGTGCACGTGCGCACCGTTTTTTCCGGATCGCGCTGGTAGTGCTGCGGCGATGCGCAGCAGGCGAGATTGAAATAGAGATCCGCGTCGATGTCGAACGGGAGCGTGACATCGTGCGAGACGAAGCGAAAAGAGCCGTGCTCGCGCAGCGCTTCGATGTTGCGGCGGCTGCCGGTGACGAGATTGTCGAGCGCGGTGACCTGATGACCGTCGCGCAGCAAGCGTGCGCAGAGATGGCTGCCCAGAAATCCCGCGCCCCCTGTCACCAGCGCGTGTTTTTTGGTGGGCAAAACGCGAACGGTCTTCGATTTCATCCAGAACTCCTTTCCGGCATACCTGATGCGGTGGCCTGCCGTGGAGCAAGAGGTATGCCGCGCATCGCCGTACGTTGTGAACGCAATACGCTGCGCGCTTTTGAACACAGCGGCTCGACTTCGGCGTGTAACTTTTTATTGAACACGAGAAAAATTACGCGAGCGTGCGCCTGCCGCGCGGATGTCGCGCGAACAAGACGATGGCGGACTCTTTGCACGCGCCACGCAGGAACGCACGCAGCAAAAGGAACTTGCCATGGCCGAGCAGAACACACGCGACGACATCGTCGCGGCGCTCGAGTAGCCGCGCCGCGTGGCTCGCGCATCCAGTTCCACCGTCTGCTTCGACGTGCGCTCACGGACTACCGGCGTCGATTTCGTGGTCACCGAACGCACGTGGTATCGCGCGCGCATCGTCAACGGACGGCTGGTGCGAACACCGTTGCAAACGGAACTCAAGGATGCGAACGGACGCATGTATCAGCGCGTCAGCGATTGGGTCATCCGCTGCGTGACGTCGGGCGAGGAAGTGGACGTGAAAGGCGTCGCGCCGAGCATCCGACCGACGCAGAAGTTGTTGCGCTGATCGTTATCGCGACGTCGCTTTTTCTTCGACGGCGCGAAAGGATTCGTCGCGGGATGCGACCGTCCGATAAAAAATTTCCGAATGCTGATGTCTACGTGCCGCACTACCGCTCTGCGACTCGCTTTCAACGATTGGCACGCACGATGCTCAACTGCGCCAGTGCGGATCACGAGCTTCCCCCGTCGATCCCGCACCAGCGGCCGCTCCGCTCCCGTCGGGCGGCCGCTTCCTTTTTTGTGCTATCGGCTTTGCGGTTCTGGAGAAGTCATGCCGTCCACATCCGGACACTGCGCTGCTACTGATCGATCTCATCAACACCTGGCAGTTGCCCGGCGGCGCCGCGTTGCGCCGGCAGACGCGGCAGATCGCGCCGCGCATCGCCGCACTCGCCGCGCGCGTGCGCGAAAAAAAATGGCCGGTGATATACACGAACGACAACTTCGGGCGCTGGCGATCGGATTTCGCGCAGGTGATCGAATCCGCCGAGCAGAAAGGCGGCGACGCGGCCGAGATCGCAAGGCTTCTCGCACCGCAACCGTCCGACTATTTCGTCCTCAAGCCGCGGCACTCGGCGTTTTACCAGACACCGCTGGAAGTGCTGCTCGAGAAACTCGGCGTGCGTAAGCTGGTGATGGTCGGCGTGTCCGGCGATCAGTGCCTGCTCGCCACCGCCAGCGATGCGTTATTGCGCGAGTACGAGGTGCGCATTCCTGGCGATCTGATCCTGTGCCCCACGATCGCGCGCACGCGCGCCATTCGCCGCCATTTCAAGCAAGCAATGGACATCGACATCGGCAGTGCCGCGATGATCGCGGCGACGAAGAGACGCTAGCTGTCCAGCAGTTGCGAACGGCTTTGCGAACCGATTTCCAGCGCAGCGATCACGTCGAACACGAGTTCGACCTTCACCGGCTGATCGAAATCGATCGCGATGCGCTTGAGCGCTTTCACGATGCGATCCGCATCGACGCGGTGCTCGGCCATCATCGCGCGCGCGAAAGCGACCATCACCTCACTCGCGGTGCGGCGGAAGATGGTGGCGTCATCGGCGTTCTCGACAGGAGCGAGCGCTGCGAGTTCGCGGGCAATATGCGGTTTCATCGGCACGGTAACCAGAACATGAGCAAACGGCATGCCGACTCTTTAACACGCGGTTTCCGCCGAAACAGCGCAACCACGGCCGCGCGGGCATGACACACCCGTTGCCGAAGTGACGCACGCCGTCACCCGATCGTCGCGTTTGCTTGAGCGCTCAGGCCACTTCGCAAAGCACGCGCGCGCCGCAATCCAGCGCCGCCGTGCCGCTGCGCGCCATCTCGACGATGTGTGCGGTCGCGCCGAGTTCGACCAGAAACGCATTGAGTTCCGCGGCGCTGCCGGTGATCTGGATCGTGCGCGTGCTGTCGCCTTCGTCGAAGAACATCGCGCGCGGATGGCGGCGCACACATGCGGCCAACGGTTGCACCTTGCCCGGTGTGACCGCCACTTTGACCATCAGCAACTCGCATTCCAGATGCTCGCGGCTGGTCAGGTCGGCGATTTCGATCACGTCGACGAGCTTGCGCGATTGCTTCACGATCTGGTCGATCACGACGTCCTCGCCCGTGGTCACCAACGTCAGCCGCGAGATGGCCGGATCATGCGTCGCCGCGACGGTGAGCGAATCGATGTTGTAGTTGCGCGCGGAGAACAGATTCGCCACGCGCGCAAGTGCGCCCGCTTCGTTCTGCAGCAACATGGAAATGATTCGCCGCATCAGAACATTTCCGACACTTCTGCCGGCTCGCGCGTAACTTCTTCACGCGAGGGAATCCAGTCGCCGGTGATCATCTGCGCGTAACTTTTGCCGGGGCCGACCATCGGATACACGCAGGCGTCCGGATCGATCATCACTTCGAGAAACGCAGGGCCGTCGAACGCGATGAACTCGGCGATGGTGGAAGCGACATTCGCCGGATCGTCCAGGCGCCGCGCCCATTCGAATCCGTCCGCCTCCGCGGTTTTGACGAAATCCTTTTTGTGCAGACTCTTGTCGCTGGCGGCGAAACGTCCCTGGAAAAACAGCTTCTGCCATTGGCGCACCATGCCGTCGCCGTTGTTGTTCATCACGACGATTTTCACCGGCAGTTTGTACGTCGTCACCGTTTCGAGCTCGCCGATGTTCATGCGGATGCTCGCGTCGCCATCGATGTCGATCACCATCGCGTCGCGCCGCGCGAACTGCGCGCCGATCGCCGCGGGCAGGCCGAATCCCATGGTGCCCATCGAACCCGAGGTCAGCCACAGGCGCGGATCGCGGAAATCGAAATACTGCGCCGCCCACATCTGGTGCTGACCGACGCCGGTGCTGATCACCGCGCGGCCTTGCGTGTGTTTGTTGATCTCCTCGATCACCGCGTACGGCTGGATCAGCGCGGCGTTGCGATCGTAGTTCATCGCGAATTTTTTCTTCAGCTCGGCGATGTGCGCGTGCCACGCCGCGTACGTATTGCGCTGTTGCGGCGTGAATCCGCGCTTGGTGCCGAACGCGCGCAAACGATCGAGCGACGGCGACAGGTTGCCGAGATGATGCCAGTCGGCGCGTTTGACCTTGTTGATCTCGGCCGCATCGACGTCGAGATGCGCGATGTAGCGCGCGCGTTGCGCGAATTTGTGCGGAACGCCGGCGACGCGATCGTCGAAGCGCGCACCGATCGCGATCAGGAAATCGCAATCTTCCACCGCGTAGTTCGCGTACGCGGTGCCGTGCATGCCGAGCATGTGCAGCGACAACGGATCGGTCGTATCGAAGGCGCCGATGCCCATCAATGTCGTCGTCACCGGAATGCCGAACGCGTGGGCGAAGTCGCGCAGCGCGCGTGAGGCATTCGCCGCGATCACGCCGCCGCCGGCATAAATCAGCGGCCGTTTCGCGTGCCACAGCAATTCGAAAAACTTCGAGCAGCTCGTGCGATCCAGATGCGCCGCCTCGATCGCTTCGAGCCGCGCGCGATAACCCGGCACCGGCAGCAGGCTCGCGCCGTCGAAGGTCAGTTCGGCGTTCTGGATGTCTTTCGGAATGTCGATCACGACCGGACCCGGCCGTCCGCTGCGCGCGATCTCGAATGCCGTGCGCAATGCCGCTTCGAGCTTGTTTGCATCGGTGACGAGGAACACGTGCTTCGCGCACGAGGCCATGATGCTGCTGACCGGCGCTTCCTGAAACGCATCGGTGCCGATCGCCGCCGTCGGCACCTGGCCGCAAATCACGACGAGCGGAATCGAATCGGCCATCGCATCGCGCACCGGCGTGACCGTGTTCGTCGCGCCCGGCCCCGACGTGACGATCGCGACGCCGACCTTGCCCGACGCACGCGCATAACCCTGCGCCATGAAACCCGCGCCCTGCTCGTTCGCCGGCACGATCAGCGGCATCGGTTCGCTGCCGTCGGCGCGCAGGTTGTCGTGGTTGTAGCGGAACACGGCGTCGTAAACCGGCAGGATCGCGCCGCCGGAATAGCCGAACACGACATCGACGCCTTCGTCGGCGAGCACCTGCACGACCACGTCGGCGCCGCTCAAGCGCGCGCCGGCGAGCGGATGCGTTGACGTCTGGGTTTGCAGTCGTGCGTTCACGTGTCGTACCTCGCGGTTTCGTCAAATTTGGCGGGCGCGATGAATCGCGCCCCTACATCAGCTCGCCTTTTTGAGCGGTGTCGGCGCCTGCTGATTCAGCCACGGCATGCGCGCACGCAACTGCGCGCCGACTTTCTCGATCGGATGATCGAGATCGTCCTGCTTGAACTTCTTGTAGTTCGGCAGGCCCGCCGCGTATTCGGCCGTCCATTCCTTGGCGAACGTGCCGTCCTGGATGTCCTTGAGCACGCCGCGCATCTTGTCTTTCGTCGACGCGTCGACCACGCGCGAACCGCGCGAGAAGTCGCCGTATTGCGCCGTCTCCGACACGAACGTGAGCATCTTGGTGAGACCGCCTTCGTAGAACAGATCGACGATGAGCTTCAGCTCGTGCATCACTTCGTAATACGCGATCTCCGGCTTGTAGCCGGCTTCGACCAGCGTCTCGAAACCGTGGCGCACCAGTTCGCTGACGCCGCCGCACAGCACGGCCTGTTCGCCGAACAGATCGGTTTCGGTTTCTTCCTTGAAATCGGTTTCGATCAGCATCGCGCGCGCGCCGCCGATGCCGGCCGCGTAGGCGAGCGCCTTGTCCTTCGCGTGGCCGCTGGCATCCTGATGCACCGCGTATAGACACGGCACGCCGCGTCCGATCTGGTATTCGTTGCGCACCAGCGCGCCCGGACCTTTCGGCGCGACGAGGATCACGTCGATATCCGTGCGCGGCACGATCGTCCTGTAGTGCACGTTGAAGCCGTGCGCGAACAGCAACGCCGCGCCCGGCTTGATGTTCGGCGCGATCGACGTCGCTGTAGAGCTGCGGCTGCACCATGTCCGGCGTGAGCACCGCGACGAGATCGGCGCCCTTCACCGCCTCGGCGGGATCGACGACTTTCAATCCATCGGCCTGCGCCTTCAGCGATGTCGGACCGCCTTTGCGCAGGCCGACGACGACATCGAGTCCCGAATCGCGCAGGTTCAGCGCATGCGCGCGGCCCTGGCTGCCGTAGCCGAGCACGGCGATGCGGGCGTTCTTCAGAGGTTGCAGTTCGTTGGCCATTGTCGCTTTCTCCACAAGTAGACAAATTCAGATTTCGATGACGGCGCCGCGCGCGGCGGAACCGACGGTCTTCGCGTATTTCGCCAGCACGCCGCGCTCGACTTTCGGCGCGGGCGCCGTCCAGGATTTGCGGCGCGTTTCCAGATCGGCGTCGGTTTCGATGACGCGGCGCTCGCGCGTCGATGACGATGCGGTCGCCGTCGCGCAGCAGCGCGATCGCGCCGCCGCGCGCCGCTTCGGGCGCGATGTGGCCGACCATGAATCCGTGCGTCGCGCCGCTGAAGCGGCCATCGGTGATCAGCGCGACGTCGTCGCCGAGTCCGCGCCCGACCAGCGCCGCCGTCACCGCGAGCATTTCGCGCATGCCGGGTCCGCCGGCGGGACCTTCGTTGCGGATCACGATGACATCGCCCGCCTTGATCGCGCCTTCCTGCACGGCGCGGAATGCGTCTTCTTCGCTCTCGAATACGCGCGCCGTGCCTTCGAAATGCTGACTGGCCTTTTCCGGCGAGCTTCAGCACGCAACCTTCCGGCGCGAGGTTGCCGTACAGAATCGAATAGCCGCCGCGCGGCTTGAACGCGCGCGCGACCGGAACGACGACCTGCTGATCCTTCGGCGCGGGCGCGGCCGCGTCGAGTTCCTCGAACAGCGTTCTGCCGCTGAGCGTCGGCGCATCTTCGAGCAAACCTGCCGCGCGCAATTCGCGCGCGACTTGCGCGAGCCCGCCCGCCTGCGTCATTTCGATCGCGGTGTATTTGCCGCCGGGCATCAGATCGGCGATGACCGGCGTGGTTTTCGACGCGACTTCGAAATCTTCCAGCGTCAGCGGCACGCGCGCTTCGTTCGCGATCGCGAGCAGATGCAACACGGCGTTGGTCGATCCGGCCGTCGCATTCGCCACGCGCGCGGCGTTGCGGAACGAGGTTGCGCTCAACACATCGCTCGGCCGCAGATTGCGTTTCAGATTCTCGACCGCGAGTTCGCCGCAGCGGCGCGCGACGTCGCGCTTGGCCGGATCGGTCGCGGCGACATCGTTGAAGCCGAGCGGCGACAGGCCGAGCGCCATCAGCATCATCGACATCGTGTTCGCGGTGAACTGTCCGCCGCACGCGCCGGCGCCGGGACACGCCTTGTGTTCGACTTCGCGCAAACGCGCATCGTCGATCTTGCCCGCGCCGTGCGCGCCGACCGCCTCGAACACCTGCTGGATCGTGATCGATTTGCCGTCGAGCTTGCCGTGCGCGATGCTGCCGCCGTACAGCGCGACGCCGGGAATGTCGAGCCGCGCCAGCGCCATCGCGGCGGCGGGAATGGTCTTGTCGCAGCCGCACAGCACGACCATCGCGTCGAGCGAATGGCCGTCGACGGCGAGTTCGATCGAATCGGTGATGACTTCGCGGCTGACCAGCGACGCGCGCATGCCGGGCGTGCCCATCGCGATGCCGTCGGTGACCGCGATCGTGTTGAATTCGATCGGCGTGCCGCCCGCGGCGCGCACGCCGTCGGCGACGTGCTGCGCGAGATCGCGCAGATTCAGATTGCACGGCGACACGTTCGACCACGTGTGCACCACCGCGACGAGCGGTTTGCGGATATCGGCTTCGTCGAGTCCGGTCGCGTAAAGCATCGCGCGCGCGGGCGCGCGATCCGGGCCGGACTTCATCACGTCGCTGCGCAAACGGTGCGGTTGGCGGTGTTCGACGTCATGTCAAGCGGCCCGTCTGGCTGACTGCGAACTCAGCGCATCGAGCACAGCGTCGGTCACTTCCTGCGTGCTCGCGGTGCCGCCGAGATCGCGCGTCAGCACGCCGCGTTCGATGACGGCATCGACCGCCGCTTCGATGGCGCGCGCTTCGGCTTCGAGTCCGAGCGAATAGCGCAGCAGCAGCGCGGCGCTCAGAATCGCGCCGAGCGGATTCGCCAGACCCTTGCCGGCGATATCCGGCGCGGAGCCGTGGATGGGTTCGTACAGACCCGCCTTGCCTTCGCCGAGCGATGCCGATGGCAGCAGCCCGAGCGAACCGGCGAGCGCGGCGGCCTCATCGGTCAGGATGTCGCCGAACAGGTTTTCGGTGACGATCACGTCGTACGCAGACGGGCGCGTCAGCAGCAGCATCGCCATCGAATCGACGAGCTGGTGTTCGAGCGTGACGTCGGGAAATTCCTTCGCCACATCGGTGACGACGCTGCGCCACAGCCGCGAGGTTTCAAGCACGTTGGCCTTGTCGACGTGGGTGACGTGCTTGCGGCGCTCGCGCGCGAGCGCGAACGCGCGACGCGTTGCGCGCTCGATTTCGGCGACGGTGTACTTGCATTCGTCGGTCGCCGTGTCGGCGGTTCGCGTCTTGGCGCCGAAATACGCGCCGCCGGTCAGCTCGCGCAGGAACAACAAATCCACATTGTGCAATTTTTCATTTTTCAGCGGCGACAACGACGCCAGCTTCGGATGCACGCGCACCGGGCGCAGGTTCGCGTACACGCCGAGCGCCGCGCGCAGGCCGAGCAGGCCCTGCTCCGGGCGCACCTTCGCATTCGGATCGGACCACTTCGGGCCGCCGACCGCGCCGAGCAGCACCGCGTCGGCGGCCTTGCACGCGGCGAGGGTCGCCGGCGGCAACGGATCACCGTGCGTATCGATGGCGATGCCGCCGATCGGATAGTTCGGCGAAGGCGAACGTGTGGCCGTGTTCGCCGCGACGGATTTCAGTACGGCGACGGCGCCCGCCGTCACTTCCGGGCCGATGCCGTCGCCCGGCAATACGGCGATCGTCGCGCTGACGCTCATGCGGCCTCCCGTTGGCGCTCGAACGCGGCGATCGCGTCGTCGTTCTGCAAAATGAAGCCGAGCTGGTCGACGCCGCTGAGCAGGCAATGCCGCGCGAACGGTTCGAGCTCGAAACCGAAACGGCCGCCGTCCGGCAACTCGATGAATCCGCCGGCGACATCGATGCTGAGTTCGATGCCCGGATGTTCGAGCAGATAGCGATGCTCGCCTTCGCTCGAGCACGACGGCGAGCAGGCCATTTTTCAGCGCATTGCCGCGGAAAATGTCGGCGATCTCGCTCGACAGCACGGCGCGGATGCCGTAGTCGAGCAGCGCCCACGGCGCGTGTTCGCGCGACGAGCCGCAGCCGAAGTTGCGGCCGGCGACGAGGATTTCGCAGCCGCGTGCTTCGCGGTTTGTTCAGCGCGAAATCGGGATCGGGCGCGCCGTCGGGTTTGTAGCGCCAGTCGTTGAAGAGCGATTTGCCCAGACCGGTGCGTTCGCGTTGTCGTCAGGAAGCGCGCCGGGATGATGCGGTCGGTGTCGATGTTCTGATGTGGCAGCACGGCGGTGCGCGAGTGGATGTGCGTCAAGTGGTTTCATTTGACGTGAATCTTCTGTTGCTCGTCATTCCCGCGAAAGCGGGAATCCAGCGACTTCCGTGCGGTAGGACAGCAAAGGCGCTGGATTCCCGCTTTCGCGGGAATGACGGCTGACGTCGCGAGTTCGGTGCCGGAATTCATGCCGCCACCTCCGCCATCAGCGCGCGCGGATCGGCGATGTGTCCTGCAATCGCCGATGCGGCGGCGACGAGCGGACTCGCCAGCACCGTGCGCACGCCCGGGCCTTGCCGGCCTTCGAAATTGCGGTTGCTGGTGCTGACGACGAGTTGTCCCGGCTTGCCGATGTCGCCGTTCATGCCGAGGCACATCGAACAACCCGCTTCGCGCCATTCGGCGCCGGCGGCTTCGAATGTATCGGTGCAAGCCTTCGCGTTCGGCGTCGCGCTTGATCTGCTCGGAACCCGGCACGACGAGCATGCGCACGCGCGACGAGATGCGCTGGCCGCGCAGCACATCGGCCGCCGCGCGCAGATCGGACAGACGCGAATTCGTGCAGCTGCCGAGGAACACGATGTCGACCGGCGTGCCGAGCATCGACTTGCCCGCCTCGACTTGCATGTAGTCGAGCGCGCGCTTTTCCTGCGGGTTCGCCGCGGCGGGCACGAGCGCATCGAGCGTCGTCACCATGCCCGGATGCGTGCCGTAGGTGATGCTCGGCTGGATCTTCGCTGCGTCGATGCGAACTTCGCGATCGAACGTCGCGTCGTCGTCGGACTTGCAGCCGCGTCCACGTTGCGACGGCCGAGTCCCATGCGGCGCCCTTCGGCGCGCGCGTCGCGATCTTTCAGATACGCGAACGTCGTTGCATCCGGCGCGATCAATCCGGCGCGCGCGCCGGCCTCGATCGACATGTTGCACACGGTCATGCGCTCTTCCATCGACAGCGCCTCGATCGTGCTGCCGCGATATTCGAGCACGTAGCCGGTGCCGCCGTTGACGCCGATCGTGCCGATGATGTGCAGGATCAGATCTTTCGCCGTCACGCCGGGCTGCAATTTGCCGTCGACGGTGATCGCGAACGATTTCGGTTTGCGTTGCAACAGGCATTGCGTGGCGAGCACGTGTCCGACTTCGGTGGTGCCGATGCCGAACGCGAGCGCGCCGAACGCGCCGTGCGTGGAGGTGTGGCTGTCGCCGCAGACGATGGTCATGCCCGGTTGCGTCGCGCCGAGTTCGGGTCCGATCACATGGACGATGCCGCGATGCGGGCTGTCCCAGCCTTGCAGTTCGACGCCGAATTCGCGCGTGTTGGTTTCGAGCTGCGCGACCTGCGAAGCGGCTTCGGCTGTCACGTACGGGCGTTTGCCGGATGCGTCCGGCGGCAACGTCGGCGTCGAGTGATCGAACGTCGCGAGCGTGCGCTGCGGATGACGCACCTTCAGGCCGCGCGCGCGCAATTCGGAGAACGCCTGCGGCGAGGTGACTTCGTGCACGAGATGCAGATCGATGTAGAGGATCGCGGGCGTCGCGTCCGTTTCCGGCCGCACCAGATGCGCGTCCCAGATTTTGTCGAGAAGTGTCGTGCCCATTACGCGGCTTCCATTTCGAAAATGCGTTTTCTGTTGCGGCGCGAAATCGCGGATCGGCGTGAGCCAGCCGCGCGTGTCCGGCGTGCTGCCGTCGAACAGGCCGAAGAATGCTTTCTGCAATCGCGCGCGTGATCTCGCCCGGCTTGCCCGCGCCGACGGGTTTGCGATCGACCGAACGCACCGGCGTGATTTCGGCGGCGGTGCCGGTCATGAATACTTCGTCGGCGAAGTAGAGCAATTCGCGCGGCAGTATTTGCTCGACGACCTCGACGCCGAGATCGCGCGCCAGCGTGAGCACGGAATCGCGCGTGATGCCGGCGAGGATGCTCGAGCCGCTCGGCGGCGTATAAATTTTCCCGCCGCGGATCACGAACAGGTTTTCGCCGGCGCCTTCGCTGAGCAGGCCGCCCGGCGCGAGCGCGATGCCTTCGGCGAAGCCGCCGCGCACGGCTTCCTGCGCGATGAGCTGGCTCGACAGATAATTGCCGCCGGCTTTGACGCCGGTCGGATACGTGTTCGGCGCGGCGCGGTTCCATGAACTGACGCAGACGTCGACGCCGTTCTCCAGTGCGGCCGCGCCGTGCATCGAACCCCATTCGATGGCGATGACGGCGAATTCGATCGGCACGTCGCGGCTCGGCGCGAGGCTGAAGGTGAATCCGGCGCGATAGGCGATCGGGCGAACGTAGGCGCTCTTCAATCCGTTGGCGGCGACGACCTCTTCGCAGGCGCGATCGATTTCGTCGGCCGAATACGGAATGTCGAAATCGTATACTTTTGCAGAAAGCAGCAAACGTTCGGTGTGATCGCGCAGCCTGAAGTAGCGCGAGCCGTGCGGTGTCGCGTAGACGCGCAAGCCTTCGAATACCGATGAACCGTAATGCAGCGCGTGCGCGCCGACGTGCAGCGTCGCTTCGGCCCAGGGTTTTAGCCGTCCGTTCTGCCAGATTTGTGCGGAAGCATTCATGGTTTTGTCCTCAGGCCTGCGCGGCCGCGATGGGGAGCGCTGTCTGTTTTTGGCTCAAGCGTTCGATGCGGTTGATGACTTCGAGCGCGGCCAACGCGGTTGCTTCGACGATGTCGGTCGATGTGCCGCGGCCGTGCAGTTCGCGGCCGGCGTAGCGCACGGCGAGCGTGGCGCGGCCTTGTGCATCGGCGCCGAAGCTCAGGCTGCGCACCTGGAAATCGGCGATGTCGAGTTCGACGCCCGCGGCGCGCTCGATGCCGCGCAGCACCGCGTGGATCGGGCCGTCGCCGATCGCCGCTTCGTTGGAGACGCGGCCATCCTCGTGCTGCAGCTTCACCGATGCGGACGCGCCGCCGCCGAGATGCGTGGTCGCGTGCAGGTTTTGCAGTTTCCACGGGCCGAGCGCTTCGGGATCCTGGCCGAGCGCGAGTGCGTCGAGGTCGCTGTCGAACACTTCCTTCTTCTTGTCGGCGAGCGTCTTGAAGCGCACGAATACGTCGTCGAGTTGCGCGTCGTCGACGTCGTGGCCGAGATTGCTCAGACGTTCGCGCAATGCGTGGCGTCCGGAATGTTTGCCGAGCACGAGCTGCGTGCGCGAGAAGCCGACGTCTTCGGGCCGCATGATCTCGTAGGTCTCGCGGTTTTTCAGCATGCCGTGCTGATGGATGCCGGATTCGTGCGCGAACGCGTTCTCGCCGACGATGGCCTTGTTGCGCGGAATCGTCGAGCCGGTGAGTTCGGACAAGCAGGCGCGCGGTCGGATAGAGCAGCGGCGTGCGGATGCCGGTGTCGAGCTTGAAGTGGTCGGCGCGCGTGCGCAAGCGCCATGACGATTTCTTCGAGCGCGGCGTTGCCGGCGCGCTCGCCGATGCCGTTGATGGTGCATTCGACCTGGCGCGCGCCGGCGGCGAGCGCGGCGACGGAATTGGCGACGCCGAGGCCGAGATCGTTGTGGCAGTGCGCGCTCAGACGATGCACGTTGTCGATGCCGCGCACTTCGCGCTTCAGGCGCGCGAACAGCGCGTGGATTTCGTCGGGCGTCGTGTAGCCGACGGTATCGGGCACGTTCACCGTCGTGGCGCCGGCCTCGATCATCGCCGACAGCACCTCGATCAGGAATTCGGGCTCGGTGCGGATCGCATCTTCGGCGCGAAAACTCGACGTCGTCGCAAAGCGTACGGCGCGCGGCGCACGGCCTTGATGCCGGTCTCGAGCACCTGCTCGCGGCTCATGTTGAGCTTGTGGCGGCGATGGAGCGGACTGGTGGCGAGGAAAATGTGGATGCGCGCTTGTTCGGCCGTGTTCGGCGCGCGCGCGCACGGCTTCGATGTCGCCGATCTGCGCGCGGGCGAGGCCGCAGATGATCGGCCCGCGAATTTCGCGTGGCGATCGCGCGCACCGAATCGAAATCGCCGTCGGAGGCCTGCGGGAAGCCGGCCTCGATGCACGTCGACGCCGAGTTCGGCGAGCGCGTGCGCCATGCGCAGTTTCTGCGCGCCGGCTCATCGAGAATCCGGGCGACTGTTCGCCGTCGCGCAGGGTGGTGTCGAAAATGCGGACGCGTTCGCGTTGCGGCGGGAACTACGTGAAGATCGCTGGTTTGTGTCATGCCGCTGTCGCGGGCATCGGTCGTCGAGAACGTGCGACAGAATCCTGGCGAAAAAAAACCCCGCATCGGTTTCCCGGTGCGGGGTTTTAGGATTTTCGTCTGGTTTTGCTAGACGCGTCCTATCCCGCACCTCCGTTGATAATAAGAAGTACGAGGACGAGAAGGGCGAGGGAATTCTTCGCAACGAGCTGCGCGACGACGCCTTGCGGGAGCAGGTTCATGCTCTTCGGTGTGACGGCATTGGCGCTGTTGCGGTGCGACATGGAACCGACCTTAAGCGAAGGCCGAACGTGATGTCAACACTTATTTGCAAATGGCACATTTCATGCGCGTTTGGACGGCTGGACGGCTAGACGGCCGCGCCTATTTCGAAATCGTGATGGCAGGGCCGGTCGCTTCGACGTTGGAAACGCTCATCTGGAACAGCTGATACAGCATGCTGAAGGCCTTTTCGTTCCATTGATAACCGGGTTCGGACTGCACGCTGTAGTAGCGACCATGCAGTTCGACGTACAGGCGATCAGCCGCGGGCGGCGCAGTGGATTCGGCGATTTCCAGCGTGCGGACAGGGTTTTCCGACATCAACGGCGTGCGCGGATCGGGCGCGACGTCGAACTCGGGTTCCTCGCCCATGCCGCGGCCAAGGAAATTCAGCACTTCATGGAAGCTGCGCAGGCGTAGTCGGCCGTGCATCGGGTATTCGCCGCCGGTGTAGCCGGCGCGGATGTCGAGGAGGATGTCGCTCGGCGGCGCTTCTTCGGCTTCGGCGTGCAGTTGCGCGCGTTCATCATTGGACAGCACCGACGGGTCGTAATTGGTGATCATCACGCGTCCGTTGTCGCGCTTGGAGACGGTGCACTGCTGCCTGTCGCAGGTCACCGAAAAATCCTTGTACGTCGATGCGAACGTCTCGGGCGTGACGCTTGAGGCCGGTACTTTCCAGATGTGATCGAAATGCAGCGGATCGACGTAGAGCGCGTGGCGGTCCTGGATCGTCGACAGATGCGACATCACGCGGCGATAGACGACATAGCCTTCGTGATCGGCGGGGCGATTGTGATACACGCGATCGGAACCGACGAGCCGCACTTCCGCACCAAGCAGGCGCAGCAGCGAATCGACGTCGTAACCTTGCCGCAGCAGCAACGTGAGTTTCTGTTCGACGAAGGGCGTGAGCAGGCGCTGCGTGAATTCTTCGCCCTGCATCGGCGAGATGCTGAAGGTCGGGTTTTCCTCAGCGCCCGCCGCAATGATCGGGACGACGACGTGACCGTTGTTGCCGGCCTGCGAAGCGCCAGTGCCGGCGCTGGTGCTGAACTTGTACGTCGCGGCGATGCTGGAGATTGCGGTGAAATGCATCGGCTGGTTGTAGTGCGCACGCGCGATGTTGAGCAGCAACTGCTTGGAGATACTCTCGGCGGCGGTCGAGTCGTAGTCGATGACGGCGCGATCGAGCGCGATGCGGCCGAAGCAGCCGGCGATTCCCAGCACTGCGGCGGCGACGAGCGACAGGCGCGAACAACGGATCCAGCGCGACATGATGCCTCCCCTCCCCAGGACGGTCAGGCGGATTATCGACGCGCGGTGTTAAGGCGAGAAGAAGGTCTGCGCGGTGATAATTGCGTTACAAGCGCCGCTCATTTTTTGCGGTTGGTTTCGATCCAGTCCGCGAAGGCGCTCATGAATGTGGAGAAGAATTCGCGCGTGTCGTCCTTCTGCAGCTTGCCCGATTCGTCGAACAGGTGCGTTGCATTGCCGATGTAGGCTTCGGGTTGTTGCAGGCACGGCATGTCGAGGAAAACCATGCACTGGCGCAAATGATGATTCGATCCGAAGCCGCCGAGCGCGCTGGTCGAGACGCTCAGTACGGCTGCGGGTTTGCCTTGCCACGCGCTGTCGCCGTACGGGCGCGAGGCCGCGTCGATGGCGTTTTTGAGCACGCCGGGAATCGAGCGGTTGTATTCGGGTGTGACGAACAGCACGGCGTCGGCGGCGCGGATTTGTTTTTTCAACGCAACCCAGGACGGATCGGGATTGGCGTCGCGGTCCTGGTTGTAGGAGGCGACCGCACCGATGTCGATATATTCGAAGGTGAGATGTTTCGGTGCGACGTCCTGCAGCACGTGCGCGGCCATCCGGTTGTATGAACCCTTGCGCAGGCTGCCGACGAGTACGGCGACTTTCCTTGTTTCCGGCATGACGAACTCCTTTTCGTTTGGTGCGTTGTCGTTTAGGCGACGTTTCCTTGCTGCTGCATGCCGCGTCCGCGGCGGTTTTCGACGATCCATTCGCATAGACGCCAGCGCATGAAATCCAGGCATCCCGTGCTGGGTTTTTCCTGCGATAGCGTAACGAGCAGATCGATCAGTTCGACGGCGAGATCGGATGGCGGTTCCGCGTGATCGCCGACGCGCGCCACCATCGCATCGACCTGACGCGGATCGCGGATCTCGGCGACGATACGGCCGGCGCGCGCGCCGGTGAGTTCCAGCGGCGCATTCGACAAGCACAGCGCGCTGACGCCTTCGCCGGTGGATTCCAGCGACAGCGACCACGTGCAATTCACGTCGTCGCAAAACACCTGGAGTGGATGCGTCTTCATCGCGCGAGAGCGATCTCCAATGGCGTGCAATCGAATGATCATGGATAAGACGACCGAGCGAAGGCCGTCCCTATGACACCGGCGGTGGCCGATTCTAGTCCAAACGGGCGAAGATGTGTTCTTCGCCGTGTGCAGTGCAGCAAAAACCGGGAACCCGCGCCGTCGTTTCGGCCTTCTAGACGGCTATACGGCTTACTGGAACGGATCGGTCAGCGCGATGGTGTCGTCGCGATCCGCGCCGGTCGCGACCAGCGCGATGTGCGTCTCAGCCAGTTCTTCGACAGCACGCAGGTACGCGCGCGCGGCCGCCGGCAACTTGGAAAATTCGCGCACGCCGCAGGTCGATTCTTCCCAGCCGGGGAATTCGAGATAAACCGGTTTGCATTCGTCCCAGCCGGCGGCATCGAGCGGCGCGAGTTCGCGGCGTTTGCCGCGGTATTCGTAGGCGATGCAGACCTTGATCGATCGGCAGGCCATCGAGCACGTCGAGCTTGGTGATCGCGAGCCCGTTGATGCCGTTGATCTGCACGGCGCGCTTGAGCGCGACCAGATCGATCCAGCCGCAGCGGCGCGGTCGGCCGGTGGTGGCGCCGTATTCGTTGCCGCGTCTTGCGCAGCGCGTCGCCGATGTCGTCGTTGAGTTCGGTCGGGAACGGACCGCCGCCGACGCGCGTCGCGTAGGCTTTGCAGATGCCGAGCACGTAGTCGATGTCGCTCGCGCCGACGCCGGTGCCGGCGTACGCGCCGCCGACGGTGGTGTTCGACGAGGTGACGTACGGATACGTGCCGTGATCGATGTCGAGCAGCGCGCCTTGCGCGCCTTCGTACAGGATGTTGCCGCCGGATTTGCGCAGCTGGTGCAGCGTGGTCGACGACGTCGTCGATCATCGGGTCGACGTAGTCGCCGAACGCGAGCGCTTCGTCGAGCGTCTTCTGGTAATCGACCTGATCGGCCTTGAGCCAGTTCTTCAGCACGAAGTTGTGATAGTCGAGCACGTCGCGCAGTTTTTCGCGCAGCTCGTTGTGGTATATCAGATCGGCGACGCGAATGCCGCGACGCGCGACTTTGTCTTCGTACGCCGGGCCGATGCCGCGCCCGGTCGTGCCGATCGCCGCTTTGCCGGCGGCTTTCTCGCGCGCCTGATCGATGGCGATGTGGTACGGCATGATCAGCGGCGTGGCCGGGCTGATCTTCAGGCGCGAGACGCACGTCGACGCCCTGCCCTTCGAGTTCGCCGATTTCTTCTTGCAACGCGGCCGGCGACAGCACGACGCCATTGCCGATCAGGCACAGCACGCCTTCGCGCAGGATGCCGGACGGGATCAGGTGCAGCACCGTCTTCTTGCCCTTGATGACGAGCGTGTGGCCGGCGTTGTGGCCGCCCTGGAAACGCGCGACGGCGCCGACGCGTTCGGTCAGCAGATCGACGATCTTGCCTTTGCCTTCGTCGCCCCATTGCGCGCCGAGAATGACGACCGACTTACCCATGATTTTTTCCGCCGTTGCAGATCGTTTTCAGTTCGAGGTATCGCAATCGATCCGTTGCCTGGGACGTTCGGACGATCGAGATACGCAAACCAGTTTGTACGAACATCATTTCAGTTGACCAGTTTCAACGCGATCACACCGAGCACCATCATCACGCCGCCGATCGTGCGCAGCTGTTTCGGGTCGAGCTGACGCATCTGCTCGGCCATGCGTTTCCACACGCCGGGCGCGGCGAACAGGAACAAACCCTCTAGAACCAGCACGAGACAGATCGCCGACGTGAACGTGTGATTCATGCCGGCGCGCGGCTATTGCTTGCCTTCGAGTTTGCTTTCGCCGAAGTAACGCATGAATTCGGATTTCGGATCGAGCACGATCACGCCGTTGTTCCTGAACGCGTCGCGATAGGCCTGAAGGCTGCGATAGAACCGTAGAACTCGGGATTCTTGTTGTAGGCCGCGGCGTAGATTTCCGCGGCATTCGCATCGCCTTCGCCGCGCAGTTTCTGCGCATCGCGTTCGGCTTCGGCCTTGATCACGACTGCACCTGGCGATCGGCGTCGCCGTCGATCTTCGCGGCGGATTCCTTACCGTTCGAACGCTGTTCGTTGGCCAGCCGGTTGCGCTCGGCGCTCATGCGTTTGTAGACGGATTCGACCACGGCATCGGGAAATTCGACGCGCTTGACGCGCACGTCGATGATCTCGATGCCGAGCGCTTTTTCGGTCTGCTTGTTGGTCTGTTCGAGCACGTGTTCGGTGATGTCGGATCGCGCGCTGGCGATGAGATCGCCGAGGGTGCGCGCGCGGAATTCGGAATTGAGCGCATCTTTCATCACCGGCGACAGACGCTGGTTGGCAAGCGTCTGGAATTCATCGGTGCCGAACGACTGGTAATACGTCGCCGCGTTCTCGATGCGCCACTTCACGTAGAAATCGACGAGAACCTGCTTTTTTTCCTGCGTCAGATACGGCTCGGGCGCCGCTTCGAGATTGAGGATGCGGCGATCGTAGCGGACGACCTGCTGGACCAGCGGCAGTCTTGAAATGCAGGCCGGGACCGTAATCGGCGCCTTTGTCCGTGCCGAAGCCTTCGATGCGGCCGAACTGCAGCAACAGCGCGCTCTGTCCTTCTTTGACGACGAACGCGCAGTTGACGAGCACGATGACGACAATCAGCGCGAGGACCGAGGAGAAAATTTTCATTGGTCGTTCTCCCGATGATTGCGCACGGTGGCGGCAGCGGCCGCGGCCGCGGCGCTGGGTTCTTCCTTCAGTCTGTCGACGGGCAGATACAGCAGATTCTTGCCGTTGGTGCCATCGATCACCTTCGTGTTGTTGGACAGCACCGATCTGCATCGTTTCCAGATACAGGCGTTTGCGCGTCACTTCCGGCGCGGCCTTGTACTGCTGTTCGATCAGGCTGAAACGCTGCGTGTCGCCGGTGGCGTTCGCGATCTGCTCGGCCTTGTAGCCTTCGGCCGCCGCGCGGATGCGCGCCGCGTCGCCGCGCGCTATCGGGCACCACTTTCGCGGCGTAGGCGAGCGCGTCGTTGATGAACTGCTGCTGGTTGTTGCCGGCGTTGTTGGCGTCGTCGAAGGCCTGCTTCACTTCGCTCGGCGGCTGGATTTTCTGGAAATTGACGCGATTGACGAGCAGGCCGACCTTGTAGCCGTCGAGCGTCTGCTGCAGCAGTTTTTCGCGTTTCGTCGGCGAATTCGGAACTGTGGCCGGACAGGATCGTGTCCATGTCGCGGCTGCCGATGACCTGGCGCAACGCACTTTCCGCGGCCTGCTTCAGCGCTTCGTCGGGCTGCATTCGCGGAAAACAGATATTCGCGCGCGCCGTCGGGCTTGACCGTGTATTGCACGTTGAAATCGATGACGACGATGTTCTCGTCTTTCGTCAGCATGCGCACCTGATCGGTGAAATTCTTGACCGTGGTCGCATCGACCGTGATCACCTGCTCGAACGGCGACGGCCATTTGAAGTTCAGGCCGCTCGACATGATGCGATTGAACTGTGCCGAAGCGCAGCACGACGCCGAGCTGGCGCGCGTCGATCTTGGTCCACGAACTCAGCGCGGCCCAGACCAGGACGACCGCCACGATGATCAGCGCGATGCTGCCGAAGCCGCCACCGCCGCTCGGCGTGCTGCCACCGCCACCACCGCCGCTGCCGAAAAGTCGGCCGGCGCCGTCTTTCAGGCGGCGCAGCCAGGCGTCCACATCGTTCTGGCGCGGCTTCTGCCAGGGATCGCGCTTGCCGCCGCCGGGTTCGTTCCACGCCATTGCATCTACTCCGAGTTTCTTACCGACGCGCGCGACACATCGCGTCGCACTGGTCTTCGAGGACAGGCAACCGAACGCTAAGGGGGTTGCCGACGCATTTTAGGGAAAGTCTCAGCGTTACGCGAGTTTCAATGCGGCCGCGACGCGGAATCTCCAGGGCCGATCTGTTCGCGCAGCCACTTGCCTTCCGGCATGCCGAACAAGCGGTTCGATCAGCGCGCGCGGCGCGTCGATTTCGAGCTCCCAGCCGTGTTCGGCGGCGCGTTCGTTGGCGACCAGGCCCTGCTCGAACAGGCGCGCGCGAAGCCGGCCGGCGTCTTCCGGCACGTTCACCCAGCAATGCACCCGTTCGTGCTGCAGGGTGCGGCCGAGCGTGTCGCGCAGCAGATCGAGCCCGATATTCTTCATCGCCGACACCCAGACGCGCGGGATTCGTCCCGCATCGATGCTGTCGACGCGCGGCGCAAACGCGCGGGTTTCGCCGTCGCTGCTGCTGGCGAGCCTGTCGATCTTGTTGAAGACGAGCAGTTGCGGCACGTCCTGCGCGCCGATTTCCTCGAGCACGCGCTGCACTTCCACGATGCGCTGCTGATGCTCGGGATCGGCGGCATCGACGACGTGCAGCAGCAAATCGGCATCGCGCGTTTCGGCGAGCGTGGACTTGAACGCCGCGACCAGATCATGCGGCAAATCGCTGATGAATCCGACCGTGTCGGCGAGAACCACCGGTCCGCACGACAAGCCTTCGATGCGGCGCAAGGTCGGATCGAGCGTGGCGAACAGTTGATCGGCGGCGTAGACGGTCGCGCCGGTCAGCGCATTGAACAGCGTGGATTTGCCGGCATTGGTATAGCCGACCAGCGAAACCACCGGCACCGCGTTGCGCTGCCGCGCGCGACGCGCCTGCACGCGCTGCGTCTCGACTTTGCGCAAGCGCGATTGCAACTGCTTCACGCGATTGGCGAGCAGCCGGCGATCGAGTTCGAGCTGCGTTTCGCCCGGACCGCGCAGACCGATCGCACCGCCGCGCTGGCGTTCCAGATGCGTCCAGCCGCGCACGAGGCGCGTGGACATGTGCTTGAGCTGCGCGAGTTCGACCTGCAGCTTGCCTTCGTGCGAGCGGGCGCGCTGCGCGAAGATGTCGAGGATCAGGCCGGTGCGATCGACCACGCGGCACTGCGTCAGCGCTTCGAGATTGCGCTCCTGCACCGGCGACAACGCATGATTGACGAGCACGATATCGGCGTTCGTCGATTCCTTGTGCGTCTTGATCTCCTCGGCCTTGCCGCTGCCGACGAAATACTTCGGGTTCGGACGCTCGATGCGCGCCGACAGCGAGCCGACCACGGTCGCACCCGCCGACCGCGCCAGTTCGCTGAATTCGGTTAGCGCGTCGCCGTCGTTTTCACCGACCCGATGCGGCTGCACCAGCAGCGCGCGCTCGCCTTTGCGTGAACGATCGAACAGAACAATCAGCCTTCTGCGGCTTCGTCGACCGACGGCTCTCGTGCGCATCCTTGTCCGTGCTCATGCGCACGTTGCGGCCCGGCACGATGGTGGAAATGGCGTGCTTGTAGACCATCTGGCTGACCGTGTTGCGCAGCAGAACCACGAACTGGTCGAACGACTCGATCACGCCTTGCAGCTTGATGCCGTTGACGAGATAGATGGAAACGGGAACGCGCTCGCGGCGCAAGGCATTCAGGAAAGGGTCCTGCAACGACTGTCCTTTGGACATGGTTTTATCTCCCACACTTTTTGTTTGTAATTATGCGAACCGGAAAAAGCGGCGTAGCGGTAACCCGATCCGACAGGAATCTGGGTCCGAAACGCTCCAATTCAATGTACTGAAAGTATACAGATTTTATTGCGCTTTAGAAGCGGGAACAGCGCTACGGGCGGTTTAGGAAATCGCCGACGGCGCGTTCGGCAGACGCGCGGTAGCTCGCCATATCCGGATCGAACACGAGCGCATCGAGTTCGGAGCGCAGCCACGTGATCTGGCGCTTGGCGAGCTGGCGCGTGGCGAAAATGCCGACATTGCGCAGTTCGGCGGCATCGAACGCGCCGTCGAGATGCTGCCACGCCTGACGGTAGCCGACGGCGCGCATCGCCGGCAAATCCGGGTGCAGATCCCGACGTGATTTCAGCCGCGCGACTTCGTCGAGAAAACCCGCGGCGAGCATCGCGTCGAAACGTTCGGCGATGCGCGCGTGCAACGCGGCGCGGTTTTCCGGCAGCAGCGCCAGCTTTGAGCACGCGATAGCCGAATCGGTGCCGGCGGCGCGGATTGTTGCGCCGACATCGGCTTGCCGGTCAGTTCGATGACTTCAAGTGCGCGCTGGATGCGTTGCGTGTCGGCTATGCCGATGCGCGCCGCGGCCACTGGATCGAGTTCGGCGAGCCGCGCGTGCAACGCGGCCCAGCCGATCGATGCGGCTTCTTCAGCAAGGCGATCGCGGACGTCGGGATCGGCTTGCGGCAAATCGGACAATCCGTATTGCAGCGCGCGGAAATACAGACCAGTTCCGCCGACCAGCAGCGGAATGCGCCCGCTGGCGGTGATCGATGCCATTTCGCGGAGTGCATCGTCGTGAAACTCCGCGGCGGAATACGGCTTGCGATGGATCGCGGATGTCGATCAACCGATGCGGATATGTTCTCAGCGTAGCGGCATCGGGTTTCGCCGAGCCGATGTCCAGACCGCGATAGACGAGCGCGGAATCGACGCTGATGATGTCGAGCGAGAACTTATCAGCCAAATCGCAGGCGAGCGCCGTCTTGCCCGAGGCGGTTGGGCCCATGACGAAAATCGCTGGCGGACGGCGATCGATCATTCATCGCCGCCTTTGCACACGCCGCGCAAGCAATTGGCGCTCGGCGCGCATCACATGCACGATCACCACGTTGCGCCCATCGACGCGGTAGAAGATGCGGCACGGCGGCTCGCTCAGTTGTCGATATCGCGAACGTCCGAGTTCCGGAACCTTGGGACCGCTGTGCGGATGGCGCCGCAGTTGCTCCACACGATCCAGTGCCCGTTGCACGAACGCGGCGGCAGCAGCGGGATTTTCTACGGCGATGTAGTCGGCAATCGCGTCAAGATCGGTGAGCGCAGTATCCGACCAGACTATTTCAGCCATTTTTTCATGCGCGCTCGCGCCTGCGCGTGCGTCGACGTCCTGCCCTCCGAAACCGCCCGCTCGCCGCGGGCAATGCCTTCAAGAATCGCGACGCGCGCCTGCAGCCGCTCGTAACTCTCCACATCCATGAGGTAAGCGCTGGGCTTGCCGTGCTGCGTGACAGGATCGGCTCCTTATCGCGCACGAGGTTGTCGATTAGATCGGTCGCCTGTCGCTTCAGGGTGGTGACGAGTTCGGTTCGCATGTCTGTGATACTAAAGTGGCACTCAATGCCGCACAAGAGGAAAGAAACGCGTTAATGGCTACGAAAGGTTGCCGCCGCTTATAATTCGCTCCCGCCGCGGAGATTTCCGATGCAAGCAACCATGAAAGCCCTGGTCAAGAAAGAAGCCGCCAAGGGCATCTGGATGGAACGAGGTGCCGGTTCCCGAAATCGGCCCGAACGACGTGCTGATCAAGCTCGAGAAGACCGCGATCTGCGGCACCGATCTGCACATCTACAAATGGGACGAATGGTCGCAGCGCGTGATCAAGCCCGGGCTCGTGATCGGCCACGAATTCGTCGGCCGCATCGTCGACATCGGTGCCGGCGTGCGCGGCTACACGCTCGGCCAGCGCGTGTCGGCGGAAGGCCATATCGTGTGCGGCGTGTGCCGCAATTGCCGCGCGGGCAAGCAGCATCTGTGTCCGCATACGATCGGCATCGGCGTGAATCGCAACGGCGCGTTCGCGGAATACATCGCGATGCCGTCGTCGAACCTGTGGCCGATTCCGGATCAGATTCCGAGCGAACTCGCCGCGTTCTTCGATCCCTACGGCAACGCCGCGCATTGCGCGCTGGAGTTCGATCTGATCGGCGAAGACGTGCTGATCACGGGCGCGGGCCCCATCGGCATCATCGCGGCCGGAATCGCCAAGCACGTCGGCGCGCGCAATGTCGTCGTCACCGACGTCAACGACTACCGCCTCAAGCTCGCCGCCGACATGGGCGCGACGCGCGTGGTCAACGTGTCGAAGCAATCGGTGAAAGACGTCGTGAAAGACCTGCACATGGAAGGATTCGACGTCGGCCTGGAGATGTCCGGCAATCCGCGCGCGTTCAACGACATGCTCGATTGCATGTACCACGGCGGCAAGGTCGCATTGCTCGGCCTGCTGCCGAACGGCGCAGGTATCGATTGGGACAAAGTGATCTTCAAGGGCTGGTGCTGCACGGCATCTACGGCCGGCGCATGTACGAGACCTGGTACAAGATGACGCAGATGCTGCTCACCGGTTTTCCGCTGCGGAAAGTGCTCACGCATCAGATCCACATCGACGATTTCCAGAAAGGCTTCGACCTGATGGAAGCCGGCAACTGCGGCAAGGTGGTTTGCTCCTGGAACTGATTTCCCTTCTCCCGCTGGCGGGAGAAGGTGGCCGGAGGCCGGATGAGGGTGGCGGTGCAATCTTGGAAGGCGTTCTCTTCCTGCAGCGCCACCCCTCGCCCGCCAGCGGGAGAGGGGACATAAGCGCAATTCGTTGATGACGTTTCATCCTCCATCGTTCCGCATCGGATTCCTTCTGCTGTTCGCTTGCGCCTTCGCCGGTGCCGAAGCACCGCCGAAATGTCAGCGCGATTGCGAACCCGAACCGGTATTGTCCGCCCCGGCGTTGGCGCCGCCGTCGCTGCTGAGCGGACCGGGCTACCGCGTCGTGCCAGAAGTGCGCGTACGCGGCTACATGGCCGATTTCCTGATCGATACGAAGTTCGGACCGCTGCGCGCGGACAGCGTCGAACTTCTTTCCGTGCGCGTTTCCGAAATCCCGGCGATGGAAGCGCTCGATCGCGCCAGCCGTACCGATGCGTTTTCGCACGCCATCGCCGAGCGCGGACGCAAGACCGGAACGGCGATCTTGCATGTCGTCGAACATCCGGTCGACACCATCACTGGATTGCCGGTCGGCGTGGTGCGCTACATCAACGCGAAATGGAAAAGTCTCACGGGCAAAGCCGAATCGCTGTCCGACCGTGGAACCAAAGAGTTCGAAAGCAAAGGCGATGCGTTTCGCGCGCCGCCGGGGCCGATGACGGCCGACCGCGACACGCCGCCGACCGAAGGTTATCCGCCCGACAAGAAAAGCCGCGCGTGGTATTCGCGCGCCGGTTCGGAAGCCGAACGCGAAGGCAAACGCCAGCTCAAATACAACAGCGAGCGGCGCGACATGGTGAAGATGCTCGGCATCGATCCGAACACGAGCAATCCAGTCATCCGCGACAAACTCGACGAGCTTGCATGGGCCGCGGTGGTCGGCAATTTCTCGGCGGGCGCGGCGCTCGGCACGATCACCGGTGGCGCGGCGACGGTGGTGACGTGGACGGGCCGCCTCAATCAATATGTGCTGGAAAAAACGCCGGAAGACCTGCGCGAGGAAAATCGACTTCGCCTGGCGAAATATTGCAGCGACGATTTCGCCGTCCGCCAGTTCCTGCGCCGTGGCGGATTCAACGACACGCTGCGCACCGCCCTCGCGCAGTCGTACGATGCGTTGAAACCGGAAAGCGGCTGCAACGAACTCGTCGAGCTGGCAGCGACCACACGCGCTGAAGTCGAAGCACGCTATCTCGCCGACGCGCTCAAGATGATCCAGAAACGCGCCGAACCGGGCAAGGGAAAGCTGCTCGTCGTCGACGCGGCGCTGGTCTGGCAAACCGACGACGGCAAACTGCTGTTGCCGCTGCCGGTCGACTATCTGACCTGGAGCCACGACATCGGCGATTTCTTCGACGATCCGGTGTTCAGAACGAAGGACCGCATCGTCCTGATCGGCGGCGACGCCTCGCCGCTGGCAATGCGCAAGCTGACTGATCGCGGCTGGAACATCGTCGTGCACGCGCCGTTCGATGGCGCGCCGGTCTACGCGCAGAACACCGATTTCAACGGCGGTGCGCCCGCCGCGTACTGACGCGCTAAAATCCGAGTCCGCCTCCAGGATTCGCGCCAATGACCTACGCCGCACAGGATCGCCTCGCCGCCGAACTCGAATCGATCCGCGAACAGGGATTGTACAAGACCGAGCGCGTGATCACCACGCCGCAGTCGTCGGAAATCAGCACGACCGACGGCAACGACGTGCTGAACTTCTGCGCGAACAATTATCTCGGCCTCGCCGACAATGCCGGACGATCATCAAAGCCGCGAAAGACGCGCTCGATACGCACGGTTTCGGCCTCGCTTCGGTGCGCTTCATCTGCGGCACGCAGGATCTGCACAAGCAGCTCGAAGCGACGATCTCCAAATTCTTCGGCACGGACGACACGATCCTCTACACGAGCTGCTTCGACGCCAACGGCGGTCTGTTCGAGACGATCCTCGGCGAACAGGACGCGGTGATTTCCGACGCGCTCAACCACGCCTCGATCATCGACGGCATCCGTCTGTGCAAGGCCGAACGTCGCCGCTATGCGAACGGCGACATGGCCGAACTCGAAAAGCATCTGCAGGAAACCAAGGACAAGCGCACACGCCTGATCGCCACCGACGGCGTGTTCTCGATGGACGGCTACATCGCGAAGCTCGATGAGATCGTCGAGCTGAAGGAAAAATACGGCGCGATGCTGATGGTCGACGATTCGCACGCGACCGGCTTCGTCGGACCGACCGGTCGCGGCTCGGCGGAACTGCACGGCGTCATGGACAAAGTAGACGTCTTTACGTCCACACTCGGCAAGGCGCTCGGTGGCGGTTCGGGCGGATTTACCACGGGGCGCCAGGAAATCATCGATCTGCTGCGCCAGCGTTCGCGCCCGTATCTTTTCTCGAACACGCTGCCGCCGCCGCTCGTGGCCGCGTCGATCAAAGTGTTCGAGATGCTGTCGTCGAGCACGACGCTGCGCGACAAGGTCAACGACAACGCGTTGTATTTCCGCAAGCGCATGACCGACGCCGGATTCGACATCCGCCCCGGCACGCATCCGATCGCGCCGGTCATGCTGTACGACGCCAAGCTCGCGCAGCAGTTCGCGAAGGAACTGCTCGACGAAGGCATCTACGTGATCGGCTTCTTCTATCCGGTCGTGCCGCAAGGTCAGGCGCGCATCCGCACGCAGATGAGTGCGGCGCATTCGCGCGAGCAGATCGATCGGCGGTCGACGCGTTCGTGAAAGTCGGCAAGAAACTCGGCGTGACGAAACCGGCGTGACGCAATTTCGCCGCGCCATCGTTCGTCCGCCGTCGCGCACGTTCGCGGATGGACTCACCGCGTCGTCGCTCGGCCCGCCCGATCTCGACAAAGCGCTCGCGCAACACGCGACCTATTGCGCGGCGCTCGAGCGTTGCGGATTGACGCTCACGTATCTCGCAGCCGACGACGCGTTGCCCGATTCCACCTTCGTGGAAGATCCGGCGATCCTCACCGCGAAGCTCGCGATCCTCACCAATCCCGGCGCGCCGTCGCGGCGGGGTGAAGTCGCGAGCATCGCGCGTGCGTTGCCGGAATTCTTCGATCATATCGTGCGCATCGAAACGCCCGGTACCGTCGACGGCGGCGACGTCTGTCAGGCCGACGAACATTTTTTCATCGGATTGTCCGATCGCACCAACGAAGACGGCGCGCGCCAACTCGCCGCCGTTGCTTTCGGCGCGAGGGATTCACGTCGAGCATCGTGGATATCCGCGGCTCGTCGCACGTGCTGCATCTGAAAACAGGTATTTCGTATCTCGGCGAGCGGCGCATCGTCGCCATGCGCGAAATCGCCGATCATCCTGCATTCCGCGGCTACGACGTGATCACCGTCGATGGGCAAGAAAACTACGCGGCCAATCTGCTGCGCATCAACGAGTGCGTGATCGTCGCCGCCAACTTTCCGAAGACCGCGAAAACCGTGGCGGATTTGGGGCACACTGTCGTACCTCTCGATATGTCCGAGTTCCGCAAGATGGACGGCTCGCTGAGCTGTCTGTCGCTACGATTCTGAGTGTCCACATGCAACGACGGGAATTTCTCATGTCCGCTACCGCACTGGCCGGCGCGGCCGCACTGCCCTCCTCCCTGCTTGCCGCACAAGCGCCGCAATGGGCGCCGTATCGCAACGCGTTCGTCGTCGACGCGTGCGGCGCAGCCGGCGGCGGCAACGCGCTCAACGCGAAACATCCGTTGCTCGACGAAACGGAAATCGCCGATGCGAAACGATCCGGCGTAACGCTGATCAACTACACCGTCGGCACGGTCGGCAGCTATGCGGACGATTACCGCAAGACGCTCGACAACATTTCGTTCTGGGATCAGGAATTCGCCAAACGCTCCGACACGCTGCAGAAAATCACCAGCGGTGTGCAACTCGCCGACCTGAAGAAATCCGGCCGCATCGGCATCGTCTACGGATTCCAGGACACGACGATGTACGGCGAGAATCTCGACCGTTTCGATCTGTTCCACAACTTCGGCGTGCGCATCGTCCAGCTCACCTACAACCGTCGCAACCTGATGGGCGATGGTTGCCTGGAACCCGGCAACGCGGGCCTGAGCAAACTCGGACGCGACATGGTCGCGCTGATGAACGAGCGCGGATCGCTGCTGGATCTGAGTCATTGCGGACAGCGCACCACGCGCGAAGGCATCGAGGCGTCGAAAAAACCCGTCGCGATCACGCATTCGGGTTGTGCGGCGCTGGCCGACATGCCGCGCAACAAACGCGACGAAGAACTGAAACTGCTCGCCGATCGCGGCGGCGTGGTCGGCATCTACATCATGCCGTATCTGCGAACGCAGGGTCAGGTGATGGCGGACGACGTGATCGCACACATCGAGCATGCCGTGCAGGTCTGCGGCGAAGATCATGTCGGCATCGGCACCGATGGCGCGACCTCGGCCGTCAACATCACGCCCGAATTCAAGAAAGATTTCGCGGAAGAAATCGCCGAACGTCAGCGCCGCGGCATCTCCGCGCCGGGCGAGCGGCCGGATTCGTATACGTTCGCGCTCGATCTCAACACGCCGAACCGTTTCGAGCTCATCGCCGCGAAGCTGTCGGCGCGCGGATATTCCGATGCGCGCATCGAGAAAATCCTGGGCGGAAATTTCAGGCGGCTATTTGCCGACGTGATCGCGTAGCGCTGCGACTTCCGCCGGCGTCAGCGTGCGCCACTGGCCTTTGGCCAGATCGCCGAGTGCAAGCGCTCCGATAGCGACGCGGATCAAGCGCAGCACGCCGATGCCGTGCGCATCGAGCAGTTTGCGGATGTGACGATTGCGGCCTTCGTCGAGCACGATGTCGAGCCACGCGTTCTTTTCGCCGCTGCGCAATACCTCGATCGATTTCGCCGCAAGCCGAACGCCATCGACCATCGCACCCGCGCGCAATTTCTCGAGTAGCGGCGGATCGGGCAGCGCGTCGATTTGCACGTGGTAGGTCTTGTCCAGGTGCGACGCGGGATCGGTGAGCGTGGCAGCCCACGCGCTGTCGTTGCTCAGCAGCAGCAAGCCTTCGCTGGCCTTGTCCAGACGGCCGACGGGCGCGATCCACGCATCGAGCACGAAACCCGCGTCGCGCAAAACGTCGTAGACCGTTGTGCGATCACGCTCGTCGCTGGCTGTCGTTACCACTCCGCGCGGCTTGTTGAGCGCGATGTATACTTTTTCAGCCGCGGCGATTGTTTTTCCGTCCACCGCGATTTCAGCGCTGTCATCGACTGGAAATTCCGGATCGCGAACCGGTTTTCCATTCACGGCAACGCGTCCGTCGCGCACGAGCGCCTGCGCCTGCGTGCGCGAGCAAAAACCGCGTTTGCTGAGCACGCGCGCAACGCCAAAGCGCGGCGTGGCGCGTTGGCGATGCGGCGGTGGCAATCTGGTAGGCTTCATGCGTCAACGGTGCCGCATCGGAGCGCCGACGTCAAAACGGGAAGCACTATGTCGGAGCACCGCATCGAACTGGAATGGCTGCGCAAGGGCGGACCGTTCGAACGCGGCAAGTATTCGAGCGTCCACGAGATCACGTTCTCCGATTCGCAGAAGATCAAGGGTTCGCCCTCGCCTGCGTTTGGCGGCGACGATTCGGCGGCCGATCCGGAACAGCTTTTCCTGTCGTCGGTGTCGGCCTGCCACATGCTCACGTTCCTGGCGGTGGCGGCCAATCGCGGTTACGTGATCGACACGTATCACGACAGCGCCGTCGCCACGCTCGCGAAAAATGCGCAGGGGCAGATGGCGGTGGTCAAGATCGTGCTCAAGCCGAAAGTGACGTTCTCCGGCGAGAAACATCCGACCGCCGAGGAATATCACAAGCTGCACGAACGTGCGCACGCGGCGTGCTTCATCGCGAATTCGGTCAAAAGCGAAGTCGTCGTCGAGGCGTAACCCTCCGATTGGTTTCACTAATTCATCACCGCGCGGCGGCGACACTGCGCGGTAGATAAACGGGGAATGCCACGCATGAGTTCGTCTGTTCGGACAGTGACGCCGAGTTTGCGCGACCGCGCACGAATCGCCGTCACGCGCTGGTTCGACACGGCCGCGCCGTTGGACGATTCGCGCGATGCCATCGACTGGCTGCGCGTGGTGCCTTTCATCGCCATGCACGTGGCGTGTTTCGCCGTGATCTGGGTTGGCGTATCGCCGGTCGCGCTGATCGTCGCCGGCGCGCTGTATGTGCTGCGCATGTTCGCGATCACCGCGTTCTATCACCGCTATTTTTCGCACAAGGCTTTCAAGACGTCGCGCGCGGTGCAGTTCCTGTTCGCCGTGATCGGCGCGAGCTGCGTCCAGCGCGGTCCGTTGTGGTGGGCCGCGCATCATCGCAACCATCATCGCCACGCGGATACCGAACAGGATCTGCATTCGCCGATGCATCACGGTTTCTGGCGCAGTCACGTCGGCTGGTTTTTGACGCGAAACGGATTCCGCACCGATCGAAGCGTGATCACCGATCTGGATCGCTACGCGGAATTGCGCTGGCTCGATCGCTTCGACGTCGCCGTGCCGATCGTTTTCGCTGTTGTGCTGTATGCGTTCGGCGCGTGGCTCGGTCACGCCTATCCGTCGATTGCATACCAGCGGCGCGCAGATGCTCGATGTGGGGATTTTTCGTTTCGACCGTCGTTTTGCTGCACGCGACAGTGACGATCAACTCGCTCGCGCATCGCTTCGGATCGCGCCGCTACGACACCAAAGACGACAGCCGCAACAACTGGCTGCTCGCGCTGATCACCTTCGGCGAAGGCTGGCACAACAACCATCATCTTCTTCCCGGGATCGGCGCGCCAGGGATTTCGCTGGTGGGAAATCGATGTGACCTACTACGTGCTGCGCGCGATGGCAGTGTGCGGACTGGTGTGGGATCTGAAGCCCGTTCCGGCCGGTCTGCGGCGGCGGCGCTGACATGCGCATCGCCGTCGTCGGCGCCGGCATCGCCGGCATGGCAAGCGCGTGGCTGTTGTCGCGCGAACACGAAGTGGTGCTGTATGAGCGCAACGATTATCTCGGCGGACACACCCACACGCACGATGTGGACATCGGCGGTCGCACATACGCGATCGACACCGGCTTCATCGTGTTCAATCCGCCGCAATATCCGCTGCTGAATCGGATGTTCGAGGAAATCGGCGTGCAGTCGCAAGCCACGACGATGAGTTTCGCGCTCACCAATCGGCGCAGCGGACTCGAATACAACGCGACGAGTCTCGATGGTCTGTTCTGTCAGCGACGCAATCTCGTCTCGCCGCGATTCCTGCGGCATGGTGCGCGACATCCTGCGTTTCTATCGAGAAGCGCCGGCGCTGCTGGAAGCGCAACGATGCCGGCCCGACCATCGCGCGATTATCTCGGCGCGAACGCGCTACAGCGATGCATTCCGCGACGATCATCTGATTCCGATGGCGAGCGCGTTGTGGTCGTCGCCGACGCGCGACGTCCTGAATTTTCCTGCCCGTTATCTGGTGCAGTTCATGGCCAACCATCGGATGATGCAGGCGAACGGACCGCCCGCAATGGCGCGTGGTCAAGGGCGGCTCGCGCGAGTATGTGCGCGCGCTGCGGCTGGGCTGGCGCGTGAAGGAGCGGACGTCATCGCCGGTGCGGCGCGTTCGACGGCATGCTGATCACGTCGACATCGAAACGGCGCTCGGCAATGAGCGCTTCGATCAGGTTGTGATGGCGTGCCATAGCGATCAGGCGCTCGCGCTGCTCGCCGACGCGTCGGCGACCGAGCGCGACGTGCTCGGCGCGATCACCTATCAGGAAAACGATACGGTTTTGCACACCGATGCCTCGCAACTTCCCGCGCAACGCAAGGCATGGGCGGCGTGGAACGCGATCGTGCCGAGTGATGCGAGCGAGCAGTGCACCGTCAGCTATTGCATGAATCAGTTGCAGTCCCTCGATTGCGCCGAGCCGATCGTGGTCACGCTCAACCGCACGGCGCACATCGATCCCACGCGCATCCTCAAGCGGATGCGCTATCACCATCCGGTGTATTCACACGCCAGCGTGGCCGCGCAAGCGCGCAAATCCGAAATTCAGGGACACAACCGCACCTGGTTCGCCGGCGCTTATTGGGGTTGGGGTTTTCACGAAGACGGCATGCGCAGCGCGGTGGACGTGGCGCGCGGCCTCGGCGTGCGCTGGCCGTGAATGCGCCGCTCGCCAGTTGTATTTACGAAGGCTGGGTGCGGCATCGCCGTTTCGCGCCGCATCGCGCACGCGTTCCGCTACAAGATGTACATGATGTATCTCGATCTCGCCGAGATCGATCGCGTTTTCGCCGGGCGATGGCTGTGGTCGATCGAGCGGCGCAACGTCGTGCAGTTCCGCCGCAGCGATTTTCTGGGCGATCCAGCGACGCCGCTCGATGTCGCCGTGCGCCGGCGCGCCGCCGAAGTGCTCGGCCGTGAACCGGTCGGACCGATCCGCATGCTCGCGCATCTGCGCACGTTCGGCCACTGCTTCAATCCGGTCACGTTCTACTACTGCTACGCCGCCGATGGCGTGACGCTCGATTGCATCGTCGCCGAAATCACCAATACGCCGTGGAAGGAACGTCACGGTTACGTGCTTCCCGTCGCGGATGCCGCGCATCACGGCCGCGCGTTGACGTGGGAGTTCGCCAAGCGATTTCACGTCTCGCCTTTCCTGCCGATGGATCGCGATTACGCGTGGCGCTTCACGCCGCCCGACGAAACGCTGCGTGTACACATGAACGTGCTCGCGCACGGCGAATGCGACTTCGATGCGACCGTCGTGCTCAAACGACGCGCGATCACAGGCGCGAGGCTCGCGCGTGTGCTGTTGCGTTATCCGGCGATGTCGGCGCGCGTCGTCGCGGCCATCCACTGGCAGGCGTTCTTGATCTTTCTTAGACGAAACCCTGTGTACGATCATCCCAAGAAGGCGAATTGAAAATGGGGACCGCATAAATGGGGATCGATTCCGCTCGCACACTTTCGCTGGAACTCATCGCGTTCGGCGCGACCGACAAACTGTTGCGCACACGTCTGCTGCGTCAGCTCGACGTGCTGCGCGACAGCCAGTTGCGCATCGTCGATGCGATGGGCGAAAGCGTGCTCGGCACAGCGGCGGCTGACGATTCGCTCACGCTGCGTGCGACCGTGTGGATCAACGATCCCGCGTTCTATCGATCCGTCGCGACTAACGGCAGCGTCGGCGCGGGCGAAGCGTTCATGGAAGGTTGCTGGCAATGCGACGATCTCGTCGCACTGATGCGCATGCTGGTGCGCAACCGCGATCTGCTCGATGCGATGGAGCGCGGTCCGGCGCGTTTCGCCGGAATGGCCATGCGCGCGTGGCATGCGCTGCGCCGGAACACGCGCGGCGGCAGCCGCAAGAATATCGCCGCGCATTATGATCTCGGCAACGATTTCTTCTCGCTGTTCCTCGACGAAAACCTGATGTATTCGTCGGCGATATTCGCGAACGCATCCGACACGCTCGAGCAGGCGTCGACGCGAAAGCTCGATCGCATCTGCCGCAAGCTCGATCTGCGGCCGCACGATCGCGTCGTCGAAATCGGCTCGGGCTGGGGCGGTTTCGCGCTGCATGCGGCGAAGAATTTCGGATGCCATGTCACGACGACGACGATCTCGCGCGAGCAATATGATCTGGCGCGCCGGCGCGTGCAGGAAAACGCGCTCGGCGAGCGCGTCACCGTGTTGCTCGAAGACTATCGCGATCTGAGCGGTCGCTTCGACAAGCTCGTGTCGATCGAAATGATCGAAGCGATCGGTCATCAGTATCTGCGCGAGTATTTCGCAAAAGTCTCCGCACTGCTCGAAGCCCGATGGCATGGCATTGATCCAGGCGATCACCATCGAGGATCACCGCTACGAACAGGCGTTGCGCGCGGTCGACTTCATCAAGCGCTACATTTTTCCCGGCAGTTTCATTCCGTCGGTGTCCGCGATGACTTCGGCGATGGCGCAGTCGAGCGATCTGAAGCTGTTCAATTGCGAGGACATCGGACCGAGCTATGCGCTGACGCTTGCCGCCTGGCGCGAACGATTCCATCGGCGCATCGCCGACGTGCGCGCGCTCGGCTACGACGAACGCTTCGTGCGCATGTGGGATTTCTATCTCGCCTATTGCGAAAGCGGTTTTCGCGAACGCTCCACCGGCGACGTGCAGATGCTGCTGGTCAAACCCGGCTGCCGTCGCGCGCAGTTCCTGCCCGATATCGCAGTCGCCGTGAACGCGTGGTATGTCCTGATCGTCTTCATCGCGGCGGCGATCGCGATGACGTTCGCATGGCTGGTGCAGGTGCGCACGCGCAATGCCGGCATCGTCGATGCGGTGTGGACGCTCGGCGTCGGCGCCGGCGCGCTGTTCTATGCGTGGGTCGGCAGCGGCCATCTGATTCCGCGCCTCGCCGTGGCGATGCTCGGCGGCATCTGGGCCTCGCGGCTGAGCCTGCACATCGTCGCGCGCGTGCTGAGCGAACCGGAAGATGGACGCTATCGATATCTGCGTGCGCACTGGCACGACAATCAGGCGAAATTCTTCGGCTTCTTCATCGCGCAGGCCGTTCTGATCGTGCTGTTCTCGCTGCCGTTCTACGCGGTGGCGCAGAACACTGCGCGATACCGCTCAGCGTGTGGTGCGTGATCGGCATTGCGATCTGGATCGTCAGCCTCGTCGGCGAATCGATCGCCGACGCGCAACTCACCGCATTCCGCAAAGCTCCAAGCAATCACGGCAAGACATGCGATGTCGGTCTGTGGCGCTATTCGCGGCATCCGAATTATTTCTTCGAATGGCTGCACTGGTTCGCGTACGTGTTCCTGTCGGTCGGCACGCCGTGGCCGGTGTGGGCTGCTGAGCTGGATCGGTCCGGTGCTGATGTTCATCTCGTTGCGTTGGGTATCCGGCGTTCCATTCACCGAACAGCAAGCGCTGCGTTCGCGCGGCGACAACTATCGCGCGTATCAGCGACGCACCAGCGTGCTGATTCCGTGGTTTCCGAAAAAAGGTGACGCATGAGCCGAACATTGTCGGCATCAATCCCGAACGAACCGAGTACGGGCGGTCTGACCGGACTGGGCCGAGCGCGGTTTCCTGCCCGACGCGGCCATCCGTTTCGGCATTCGCCGGCTTTGCGCGCAAGCGCTTGCGTGACGAAGGTGGCGGACGACGCCGTCGCCGTGTCGCAGCGTGTGCAGCAGAGGATCAACGAACTGCGCGCCGCGCCCGTCGCGATCCATACCGATGCGGCCAACGCACAACATTACGAATTGCCGGCGCGCTTTTTCGAGCTCTGCCTCGGCAAACGAATGAAGTACTCGAGTTGCTATTTCGAGGCGGGCGACGAAACGCTCGACGAGGCGGAAGAAGCGATGCTCAAGCTGTACGGCGAGCGCGCGGCATTGGCGGATGGACAATCGATCCTGGAACTCGGCTGCGGCTGGGGATCGCTCACCTTATGGATGGCGGCGCGTTTTCCGAACAGCCGCATCACGGCGGTTTCCAATTCGAACTCGCAGCGCGAATTCATCGAAGGCGCAATGCCGCACGCGCGGACTCGGCAACGTGCGCGTGATCACCAGCGACGTGAACACGCTACAGCTCGAACCGGCACAGTTCGATCGCGCCGTGTCGATCGAGATGTTCGAGCACATGCGCAATTACGAAATGCTGCTCGGCCGCATCGCCCGATGGCTGCGGCCCGGCGGCAAATTGTTCGTGCACATTTTCTGTCATCGCGAGTTGCTGTATCCGTTCGAGACGCAAGGCGACGACAACTGGATGGGGCGGTATTTCTTTACCGGCGGATTGATGCCGTCGGCGGACACGCTGCTGTGGTTTCAGGATGATTTGCGGATCGAGCAGCAGTGGCGATTGTCCGGGACGCATTACGAGCGGACGGCCAATGCGTGGCTGGCGAATCAGGATGCGCATCGGGATGAGGTGATGGGTGTGCTTGTTGATGCGTATGGCGACGAGGCGAAGATCTGGAATCAGCGGTGGCGGATGTTCTGGATGGCGTGTGCGGAGTTGTTTGGGTATCGGCGGGGGGAATGAGTGGATGGTGGCGCATTATCGGTTTGCTCGTTGATTAGACTGCTCGTTATTTCCGTGCGTCTCGACCTTGATCGTCATTCCCGCGGAGGCGGGAATCCAGCGACTTTGCTTTGAGCTCTCTTTTCAGAGCCAGAGCTTCCGCGATTGAATATCGCGGGTCACTTTCTTTGCTGGTGCAAAGAAAGTAACCAAAGAAACCACCTTTTTTTCTCCCAGTGGACGTTGTCCGCGGAGAGCACGTCCCTGATGCTCGCCGCGGACCGCGCGCTTCCTGCGCGCGATCACCCTCGATCTGCGCCTGCGCGTGACTGGTCGAAAGAGTCTTGTAAAAATGACTGCACTAAGCGACCGGCGATGGGGCCGCAGGAGCTCTTGCTTGTAGTCTCGCCGGCTTTGCAGTGTTGCCTCTAAGCGATCGTCGGGCCACAAGAGCTCTTCTTTTGCAGGCCTCACCGGCTTGCACTGTGTGCCTGTATTTTTACAAGCCTCTTTCGACCAGTCACATGCAGGCTTGTATCGAGGTTACACGCGCGCAGGGATGCGCGCGTCCGCAGCCAGCAGCACGGACGTGCTGTCTGCGGACAGCATCCACTGCGAGAAAAAAAAGGTGTTTCTTGGTTACTTCTTTGCACCAGCAAAGAAGTGACCCGCGATATTCAATCGCGGAAGCTCTTATCTTCAAAGACGAAAAAAGCAAAGGCGCTGGATTCCCGCTTCCGCGGGAATGACGATCAAGAAATAAGAGCTGGGTTCCAGCGTCCGCTGGAATGAAGATGGCGAGTGGAGCGCCACCCTCACCCCAACCCTTGTAAGTTAATCTGAGCTCTGCGCCAGACCGACAACCTTCGGATCTTCAAGATCGTGGGAGAGCAGGGTCGGCGCAGGTTCTTTCCTTACATCCCGAACAGTTGCCAGGGCGCAAAGCCCGATTCCGCAAGGCCGGGAAAATCAGGAGGCGCACATATGAATGACTTCGTAGGTATTGATGTTGCCAAGGCCCGTCTGGATGTCCATCGCACCGAATCGGATCAGTCTCACACGTTCACACACGATGCGCAGGGTGTGGAAGAACTGCTGCAGATGCTGCGCAGCGCTCCACCACGGCTGATCGTGTTGGAAGCCACCGGCGGTCTGGAGCGAGCACTGGTTGCAGCCTTGATCGCCGCCGGCTTGTCCGTCGCGGTGGTTAATACGCGCCAGGTACGCGACTTCGCCAAGGCCAGTGGCCGATGGGCCAAGACCGATCGCCTCGATGCGCAGGTGCTGGCACGCTTCGCCCAGGCGATCCAGCCGGTGCAGCGAGCGTTGCCGGATGTGGCTGCGCAGGAGTTTGCCGATCAGCTCACGCGGCGACGTCAGCTCGTGGAGATGCTCGTCATGGAGAAAACCCGCTTGAAGCAGGCGCCCAACAAGCTCGTGCGGCGCGATATCAAAAAGCACATCGAATACCTGGATTCCCGCCAGCGGGAATGAGGAGAAATCACGCGCCTATCGCTAGCAGACTTAGCGACGAGTCGAAACCAAAAAACGTACATCGCGCGTCGTCAAATGCAAAAAAAAGCCCGGCTTTCGCCGGGCTTTCGATGTCATGAAGCAAAAACTTCTTATTGTTCGACCTTCAGTTCCGTACGACGGTTGCGCTGGCGACCGGCGGCGGTGTCGTTGGTGTCGATCGGCTGAGCTTCGCCGAAGCCGCGCGGACCGTCGAGCTGGCTCTGCGGTACGCCGTGCTGCGTCAGGTAGTCGTACACGCCCTTGGCGCGGCGCTCCGACAGCTTCTGGTTGTAGGCGTCCGAACCGACGGAGTCGGTGTGGCCGTCGACTTCAACCTTGACGTTCGGGTTGCGCTTCAGCGTGTCGATCGCTTCGTCGAGGATCTGCACGGAGTCGGCGGTCGGCGCCTTCAGCGACGGGACCAGCTTTTCGCCCGGACGCGGATGGTCGAACTTGAATTCGACGCCACGCAGGTCGATCGTCTGGGTCGTCTGCTGAGCCTGTTCACGCTGCCGGCGGCGGCGGCGGCGGAGCCGGCGCGGGAGCCGGAGCCGGCGGCGGAGCCGCGGCGTGACCACCACCGAAGCTGTACGTCAGACCGATCGTGGCGATGCCGTCGACGAAGCCCGACTGGCGGCTGAAGCCGGCCGCGTCGGAAAGCGGCGAATTGAGCGAATTGTTGTCGTGATCGTAGCGGGCCGCGATTTCGCCGCGGACCGACAGACGGTCGGAAAGGTTGTAGGCAATGCCAACGCCGAGAGCGGCCATCGGATCCCAACCGCCACCACCGGAGAACGACTGCTGTTCAAGCAGGAAGCCGGAGTAACGCCTTGTGGCGCACGGCGCCCAGCGCACCCATCACGTACGGACGCCACTGGTTGCTGACGTCGCCGAAGTAATAGCGGCCAGCCACGTCGAGCTGCACGCTTTCCCACTGGTGACCGTTACGGAGCGAATTGTTCTTGAATTCGGCGTTGTTGATGCCGTATTCCAGATCGACCGAAAGATTCGGATTGACCCACGCGCCGAGACCGATGCCCGAATAGAGCGAGGTCTTGGTGGTGCGGTCTTTGTCGGGAACGTCCACGCCAATGCGCGGAGCGAGATACCAACTGCTGACGAAGTCCTGCGCCTGTGCGACGCTGACGCCGCCCAGTCCAAGGGCGATCAGCACAAACAAGGTGTTACGTTTCATCGGAGTCTCCTCTACTTAGTTTTTCTTGAGCGACCGCCATACCATTGGCTAACCGCTTACACGTCAACAGCCGGGCTTATCGTACTGCGTTAAGTATATGTTATCACAACGCTAACACGCCCGGCGGAGTCTAACACCAGCTTTACGGGGTTTATACCCTACTCGTTCATTTTTTAGTCAGAAAAAAGCCATAATTTTTAAGCTGACGTACAGGCTTACAGCGCGAACAGGCTCATCCACTGCGTGTACGGGCATTTCCGACATGCGTTTCGGGTCGCCGGCCACTTCGAGAATGCGCGAAACCTGACGTGCGGGCAGATGGCCCGCCAACGCGTCCTCCACCTTGCGGATCAGCACCGGAATGCCTTCGCCGCGGCGCTTGCGGTGGCCGATCGGATAGTCGATCGAAATCTTGTCGGTCTTGCTGCCGTCCTTGAAGAACACCTGCACCGAGTTGCCGATATAACGTTTCGCCGGATCGAAATAGTCTTTGGTGAATTGCGGGTTTTCTTTGACCGTCATCTTCGCGCGCAACGCGTCGATGCGCGGATCGGCGGCGATCGCATCCGCATAGTCGTCGGCGGTCAGACGTCCGAAGATCAGCGGCACGGCGACCATGTACTGGATGCAGTGATCGCGATCGGCGTAGTTCGCCAGCGGGCCGGTCTTGTCGATGATGCGCACGCCCGCTTCCTGCGTTTCGATCTCGATGCGCTCGATCTGGTCGATCTTCATCGCGACGTGCGGATGAAGCTGCATCGCCGCTTCGACCGCGGTCTGCGCGTGGAACTCGGCCGGGAACGAAATCTTGAAGAGGACGTTCTCCATCACGTAGCTGCCGAACGGACGCTCGAATTCGAACGCCTTGCCTTTGAAGGCGACGTCGTAGAAACCCCAAGTCTTCGCCGTCAGCGCCGACGGATATCCGACGCATCCCTTCACCGCATTCAGCGCGTGCGTGACCGCGCGACGGCACGCGTCGCCCGCCGCCCAGCTTTTGCGCGGACCGGCATTCGGCGCGTGGCGATAGGTGCGCAGCGCGCCATTGTCGATCCAGCTATGCGACACGGCGTTGACGATGTCGTCCTTGCTGCCGCCGAGCATGTGCGTGGCGACGGCGGTCGAGGCGAGGCGCACGAGAATCACGTGATCGAGCCCGACGCGGTTGAACGAATTCTTCAGCGCGTAGCAGCCCTGGATTTCATGCGCCTTGATCGCGTACGTGAGCACGTCGCGCACGGTCAGCGGCTTTTTGCCTTCGGCGATGTTCCTGCGCGACACGTAATCGGCGACCGCAAGAATCGCGCCGAGATTGTCCGACGGATGACCCCACTCCGCCGCCAGCCACGTGTCGTTGAAATCGAGCCAGCGCACCTGCACGCCGATGTTGTACGCGGCCTGCACCGGATCGAGCTCGAAGCTCGTGCCCGGCACGCGCGCACCGCCCGGCAACGTCGCGCCCGGCACCAGCGGACCGAGATGCTTCACGCATTCCGGAAATTTCATCGCCAGCATCGCGCAGCCGAGCGAATCGAGCAGCATGTAGCGCGCGGTGTCGTACGCTTCCTTCGAATCGATCGTGTAATCGGCGACGTAATTGGCGATATCGACCATCGGCTGGTCGGGATCCGGCCGCGCGGCCGAGCGGATGTCGTGATGACTCATGGCAACCTTCGAGTTAAGGAAATCGTGAAATATCGGTAACGAGAACCCGATATTTTGCCAGAGCGCGCCTGCTAATGTGCGCGTTCAAATGGAGGTGCCGCATGAAGGCCGTGGGATTGACGCGTTATCTGCCGCTGGACGACCCGAATTCGCTCCGCGATGTCGACATTCCCGACCCGACGCCGGAGTCGCGCGACCTCCTCGTGCGCGTGAAAGCGATTTCAGTGAATCCCGTCGACAGCAAAGTGCGCTCGACCGTCAAACAGGAACTGTCCGCACCGAAGATTCTCGGCTACGACGCATCCGGCGTCGTCGAAGCGGTCGGCAGCGACGTCACCCTGTTCCGGCCCGGCGACGAGGTCTTCTACGCCGGCGACATCACGCGTCCCGGGACCAACTCCGAACTGCACCTCGTCGACGAACGCATCGTCGGCAAAAAACCGGCAACCCTCGATTTCGCCCAGGCCGCCGCGCTCCCGCTCACCAGCCTCACCGCATGGGAACTGATGTTCGAGCGCATGCGCATCGACGTGAGCGGAACCGACCGCGGCAAAACCATCCTGATTCTTTCCGGCGCCGGCGGCGTCGGCTCGATGGCGATCCAGTTCGCCAAGCTCGCAGGACTCATCGTCATCGCCACCGCATCGCGCCCCGAAACGCAGGAATGGTGCAGATCATTCGGCGCCGACTACGTCATCGATCATCGCCAGCCGATCAAGGATCAGCTGAAAGCAGCCGGATTCGAACGCGTCAACTACATCGTCAACTTCGTCGACACCGACGGCTACTGGCAACTCATGGGCGAACTGATCGCACCACAGGGCCACATCGGCTGCATCGTCGAACCGAAGAAAGACGTTTACGTCGGCAACCCACTTAAAGACGCGAGCATCGGCATCCACTGGGAAAGCATGTTCACGCGCTCGCGGCACAAAACGCCCGACATGATCGAACAGCACAAAATCCTCGACCGCGTCGCCGACCTCATCGACAACAAAAAAATAAAAACGTCACTCAACAAAACACTCATCCCCATCAATGCGGACAATCTGCGCGAAGCGCACAAACTCATCGAATCCGGCAAATCAATCGGCAAAACCGCTCTCAAAAACTGGTAACCAGCCCAGAACACCGGTCGACCGCGCGCCGGGAGCGCGCGTCCGCGGCGGGCACAGGGATGTGATCCTCCGCGGACAACGTCGTACGTGAACAACAAAGAGACGTTTTTTGGCTACTTTTTGGCGTCTACCAAAAAGTTGCCCGCTGGCCGCAGGACAGCGGAAGCTTTTGATCTACGAACGTCAAACAAACAGCAAAACGCCACCCTCACCCCGGCTCTCTCCCGCCAGCGGGAGAGGGGGAAGATCAAAAGCTAGATTCCAGCGGCCGCTGGAATGACGAGCAAAGAGCCTCCATCTCAAGGCAGGTCTCAGCAATTGAGACTCCCCGTCATCAAATTCGCATCCTCGCGAACATCGGAGGAAAATCCCGCCATGGCGTTAGAACATTTCCACCCCGCCGTCTCCGCGTGGTTCGCGAGCGCATTCCCCGAACCCACGCGCGCCGCAGCTCAAAGCCTGGCCTGCGATCAAGGCGCATCGTCACACGCTGATCGCCGCGCCGACCGGCTCGGGCAAAACCCTGTCGGCCTTCATGGCCGCCATCGACGACCTCGTCCGCCACGGCATGGAGATGCCGCTGCCCGACGAAACGTCGGTCGTCTACATCTCGCCGCTCAAAGCGCTGTCCAACGACATCCGCATCAACCTCGAAGCGCCGATCGCGGGCATCCGCGACAAGCTGCTCGAGATGGGCCTGCCCGATGTCGAAATCCGTACCGCCGTGCGCACGGGCGACACGCCGCAATCCGAACGCGCCGACATGCGCCGCCGCGCACCGCACATCGTGGTGACGACGCCCGAATCGCTGTACATCCTGCTCGGTTCCGAATCCGGCCGCGCGATGCTCGCCACGACGCGCACGGTGATCGTCGACGAAATCCACGCCATCGCCGCGAGCAAACGCGGCGCGCATCTGGCGCTGTCGCTGGAACGCCTCGAATCGTTGTGCGAGCGGCGCCTCACGCGCATCGGCTTTCGGCGACGCAAAAACCCATCAGCGAAGTCGCCAAATTCCTGATGGGTGGCGATGCGGATCAAGGCTGCGAAATCGTCGATATCGGCTATTCGCGCAAACGCGATCTCGCCGTCGAAGTGCCGCCCGCGCCGCTGCAGGCGGTGATGTCGGGCGATGTCTGGGAACAGGTATATACGCGCCTGACCGAGCTGGTGCAGCAACATCGCACCACGCTTATCTTCGTCAATACGCGCCGTATGGCCGAGCGCGCGGCGCGACATCTCACCGAGAAACTCGGCAAGGATGCGGTCACGTCGCATCACGGCAGCATGTCGCGCGAATTGCGCCTCGCCGCCGAACAACGCTTGAAGCGCGGCGAACTGCGCGCGCTCGTCGCGACATCGTCGCTCGAACTCGGCATCGACGTCGGCGACGTCGATCTGGTCTGCCAGCTCAGTTCGCCGCGTTCGATCTCCGCATTCCTGCAACGCGTCGGCCGTTCCGGACACGCCGTCATCGGCACGCCGAAGGGACGTCTGTTTCCGCAATCGCGCGACGATCTCATCGAATGCGCCGCGCTGCTCGACAGCGTGCGCCGCGGTGAACTCGACGAACTGAAAGTCGAAAAGAACGCGCTCGACGTGCTCGCGCAGCAGATCGTCGCCGAAGTGTCGTGCCGCGAATGGAGCGAGCAGGCCCTGTTCGATCTGTGCAAACGCAGCTATCCGTTCGCCGAACTTTCGCGCGAGGTTTTCACCGACATCCTGCGCATGCTCGCCGAAGGCTACACGACGCGGCGCGGTCCGCGCTCGGCGTATCTGCATCGCGATGCGGTGAACGGCGTCCTGCGCGCGCGCAAAGGCGCGAAGCTGACGGCGATCACATCGGGCGGCGCGATTCCCGATACCGCCGATTACGAAGTGATGCTCGAACCGCAATCGCAACGCGTCGGCACGGTGCACGAAGACTTCGCCGTCGAAAGTTTGGCGGGCGATGTGTTCCAGCTCGGCAACACGTCATACCGAATCCTTCGCGTCGAAGCGGGACGCGTGCGCGTCGAAGACGCATCCGGACAACCGCCGACCATTCCTTTCTGGCTCGGCGAAGCGCCGGGCCGCACCGACGAATTGTCGTTCGCCGTCTCGCGCCTGCGCACCGAAATTTCCGATCGTCTCGAAGACAGCGTCGACGCCGCACAGCAACTTCCTGCGCGACGACGTCGGCCTGTCCGATTCGGCTTCGCAACAGATCGTCGACTACCTCGGTGCCGCCAAAGCCGCGCTCGGCATCCTGCCCACGCAGACCGAACTCGGCATGGAACGTTTCTTCGACGAATCCGGCGGCATGCAGCTCATCATTCACACGCCGTACGGCAGCCGCCTGAATCGCGCGTGGGGACTCGCGCTGCGCAAGCGCTTCTGCCGCTCCTTCAATTTCGAACTGCAGGCGGCGGCGACGGAAGATGCGATCGTGCTGTCGCTGTCGACGAGCCACAGTTTTCCGCTCGAAGAAGTCACGCACTATCTGCATTCGAATTCGGTGTGCAACGTGCTCACGCAAGCGCTGCTCGACGCGCCGATGTTCGGCGTGCGCTGGCGCTGGAACGCAACGACCGCGCTCGCGCTGCCGCGTTTCCAGGGCGGCTCGAAAGTGCCGCCGCAGTTGCAGCGCATGAAGTCGGAAGATTTGCTGGCGACCGTGTTTCCCGATCAGGTTGCGTGTCTGGAAAATATCGTCGGCGAACGTCAGATTCCGGAACATCCGCTCGTCGCGCAGACGATGCACGATTGTCTATACGAAGCGATGGATCTCGCTGGGCTCGAAAAACTTCTGCGTCGGTTCGAATCCGGTGAAGTGCAGTTCTTCTGCCGCGATCTCACCGCGCCGTCGCCGCTCGCCGCCGAAGTGCTGACCGCGCGTCCGTATGCCTATCTCGACGACGCGCCGCTCGAAGAACGCCGCACACAGGCGGTAATGTCGCGTCAATGGGGCGACGTCAACTCGACCGACGATTTCGGCAAGCTTGACATCGATGCGATCGCTTCCGTACGCGACGAAGCATGGCCGCAAGTGCGCAGCGCCGACGAATTGCACGAGGCGTTGATGGTGCTCGGCTTCGTCGCGCATTCCGAAATCGTCGGCCATGCATGGACCGGTTTTCTCGACGAATTGCTGATCCAGCGCCGCACCACACAACTTCGCATCGATTCGCCGATCTGGATCGCGACCGAACGCATTCCGCAATTCCAATCGATCTATCCGGATGCAACGTTCGATCCACCAACCATCGTGCCCGGAAGAATTCACGCGCATCGCGTGGACGCGCGAAGCCGCGCTCGCGGAGATCGTGCGCGGCCGGATGACGGGTCTGGGACCGGTCACCGTCGCCACGATTGCCGCATCACTGAGCTTGCCGCCCAGCGATATCGATCTCGCGTTGATCGCGCTCGAAACCGAAGGCTACGTCATGCGCGGCCATTTCACGCCGGGCACGGACGAACTCGAATGGTGCGAACGCCATCTGCTCGCGCGCGTCCATCGCTACACCGTCAACCGGCTACGCCGCGAAATCGAACCCGTCGCGCCGCGCGATTTCATGCGTTTCCTGTTCGAATGGCAGCGCGTCGCGCCGGGCGCGCAAGTCAGCGGACCGGATGCACTCGCCGGCATCCTCGCGCAACTCGAGGGCTACGAAGCAGCGGCATCGGCGTGGGAATCGGAATTGCTGCCGGCGCGCGTCGCAGGCTACGAAATTTCCTGGCTCGACGATTTGTGTCTGTCGGGCCGCGTCGTATGGTCACGCATGCAGGAACGCAAATCCAATGGCGAGCGATCCGGCGGACCGGTGCGCGCAACACCGATCGTTTTGCTGCAACGTCGAAATTTGTCGACGTGGTCGAAGCTCGACACCACATCGGACAGCGCACCGACTTTGAGTTCCCGCGCACAAGCCGTCGCCGATTATCTGAAGGAACACGGCGCCACGTTCTTCGACGAAATGCTCGGCGGCGTTCGCCTGCTCGAAACGGAACTCGAAGATGCGCTCGCCGAACTCGTCGCGGCCGGCATGATCAACTCCGACAGTTTCGCCGGCTTGCGCGCGCTGCTCGTCCCGCAGCGAAACGCGCGAAGTATCAGCGCCGCCGCGGACGTCACACCGCATTGCTCGGCATCGCCGACGCCGGACGCTGGGCGCTGCTGCGCCGTGCGCCCCCGACGCAAAAACACCGATTCCGGAAACGCTCGAACACATCGCGCGCACGCTGCTGAAGCGCTATGGCGTGGTGTGCTGGCGCATGATCGCGCGCGAAGCCGATTGGCTGCCGGCGTGGCGCGATCTGTTGCGCGTCTATCAACGGCTGGAAGCACGCGGCGAACTGCGCGGCGGGCGTTTCATCGCAGGTTTGTCCGGCGAGCAGTTCGCGTTGCCGGAAGCGGTCAGCCTGTTGCGATCGATGCGGCAGAAGCCGGCGAACGAAACGTTGGTCGTCGTGTCGGGCGCCGATCCGCTGAATCTGGTCGGCAGTATCGTCGCGGGCGACAAGGTTCCCGCACTCGCTTCGTCGAAGATTTTGTATCGCGACGGGGCGCCGATCGCGACGCTTGTCGGTGGCGAATTCAGAGCGCTCGAGCCGATGGATGCGGCGACGGAATGGACGGCTAAATCGCGGCTGCTGCGCACGCCGGACAATCGTGCGCTGCTGGAAACGGTCCAAGATTAGAGCATCTCGGCCTCGATTACGCTTCGATCAACCCACTGCGCACGGCGATCAGCGCTAGTTCCGCCTGATTATTCGCACCGAGCTTCTGCTTGACGTTGTACAGATGCGTGCCGACGGTGTTCGGCGACAGCTTTAGCGTTTCTGCGATCTGATTCACCGACTGCCCACGCGCAAGCTGGATAAAAACAGTGAATTCGCGCTCCGACAACGCATCGGCCGGACTCGGCGCGCCGTTCAGATCCTGCAGCGCGAGCTTCCCGGCGAGTTCGCCGTCGATGTAGACGCGACCTTCCGCAACCGCACGCACGGCATCGATCAATTCTTCCGGCGCGGTGCGTTTCGACAGATAGCCGAGCGCGCCCGCATTGAGCACGCGCCTCAGATGCACCGTGTCCTCATGCGCAGACAACACGAGCACACGAACATTCGATTCGCGCGCGATGAGCCGACGCACGGTTTCGATACCGCCCATGCCGGGCATCGCGAGATCGAGCACGACGACATCGGGTTTCAGTTCCGGAAATCGCTGATACGCCGTTTCGCCATTTTCCGCTTCGCCGACAATCTCGATGTCGCCACTCGCTTCGAGCAACATGCGAAATCCGACGCGGACGACGGCATGATCGTCGACCAACATCACCCGGATTTTTTCGCCGATCGTCATCGTCTCATTCCAAAGGTAGATGGGCTTCGACGTGAACGCCGCCGCTTTCCATTCCATCGACGCGAACGTCGCCACCAAGTGTACGCGCGCGTTCGCGCATGCCGCGAATGCCGAAGCGTCCGGGCTTTTGCCAATCGTCGGGCAAGCCTTTGCCGTTGTCGCGCACGGCGAGCGCGAGCGGAATTCGCCTCGCCGCGCACGGCGATGTCGATCCGTTTCGGTTCGCCATGACGCAACGCGTTCACCACCGCTTCCTGCGCGATGCGGCATGCCGCCAGCCGGTAACTTTCACCGAGCGTCTCCGGCACGTTGTTCAACGCGAGCGTGAATTCGACATCGGGATATTGCTTGCGCCATTGCGCGACCTGCTCCTGCAACGCATCGCCGAGCGTGGCTTCTTCAAGCACCAGCGGACGCAAACTCGGAATCAGATCGTGCATCGACGAGTACAGACGCGCCGCCGTGTCGGCGATGAGTTGCGCGGTGTCGCGCGTCTTCGCATCGCTGTCGCGGAAGTGATGCACGAGTGATTGCGCGAGGCTGCGGATCGCCGTGACGTTCTGTCCGGTTTCGTCGTGCAGCTCGCGCGCGATGTGACGGCGTTCTTCCTCGATGCGATTCTGAACCATCAGCGCCAGTTCGCGGCTTTGTTCGAGCCGCACGTTCGCTTCGATCGCTTCCTGCCGCGCGCTCATGTTTTCCTCGATCGATTGCGCCATGCGGTTGAACGCATCGGCTATTGCATTGGCCTCCATGCCGGGAAAACCGCGCAAACGGGTGTGATAGTCGCCGTCGCGCATCGCGCGCAGGCCGCGCACGATGCGGCGGAACGGTCGCGTCGCGCGTCCGACCAGCCAGAACACGATGAGATTGCCGACGACGACGATACCGATGCCGAACCAGAACAGCCGCACCGCGTCGTCCCAGCCATCGAGCACGGCGCGCGACGCGTTCGATGCGATGACGAGCTTGCCGCCCGACAATCCGAACTCCTCGATCATCTGATTGGGCTGCACCAGCGCGGCGTACCACGCGGGCGCGTCGCGACCGGCCTTGTAGATCGACGGCGGCGATCGATAGACGGGTTTGCCGGTTTCATCGAACAGCGTGATGTCGTTGGCGCGCACGCGGCCGATGCGCGCGAGATAGTTGACCAGCGCGAGCCGGCGATCCGCATCGTTCGCGCCGGCCGCGTTCCAGTCGAAATTGGAAACGAGCTGCGCGGCGACGACATTGCCCGCCTGCACTTCCTCGCGCACGCTGTTGCGCGTGCTGACGACTTCGAACGCGAACACGACGCCGACGAACGTCGCGATCAGCACGGCAATCAGCAGATTGATTTGCAGGCGCAGGCTCACGCGTACGATGCTAACCCATCGCCGCGTGGATCGAGATCACGATTTCCCCGAAGATGCGGCGGGCCGTTCGACCCACCGCACCGTCCGATTCAACGCGCCCAATAACCGCGGTGGTAACACCAGCGCGGGCCGCACGCTTCCCAGCGCGCCGGCGCGTAGCGATAACCGGCGCGTGCGTGTACCCAATATCCCGCATGCCAGCGATAGCGCCCGCCGTACCAGCGCCAGTAGCCGGGCGCCCACACGTAGCCCGGCCGCACGCGGTAATGTTCGACGATCGGCGCCGGCGGCCCGAAGGTCGGGCCAATCGCCACACCGACAGCCACCGCCGCCGATGCGGGTTGCGCGAACATCGCACCGGCGCCGATGACTCCGAGCGCGAGCGCCATCGCGAGTTTCTTCATCAACATGGTTGTCCTCCGTTTGCATCGTTGCCGCGACATTGCGGCCTTGATTCGTCGAAACGTTTGGGCGATCCGAAAGTTGACCGCGCAGCGCGTTGCGTTCAGGACCTGTTGTGGCGCCGACGTTCGCTCGTTCACAATGCGCCGATGTCCGTGGCCGACCTCTTCCAGCGCGTGCTGACCTTGAGCGAATTCGACAGCGATTCGCGCGAGGCGCTGACCACGTTGCAGCGCTATTTCGCGGCCGATTTCCCGCAGTGTTCGCTCGCGCTCATGCTCGTGCGCGATCAGCCGCCCGGACGTTGCCGCCTGGCCGGGTTGATCGGACCGGATGGGCGCGAGCACGTTCCGAATGTCGATCCGAATGGCGACAACGGTGCGTTGCCGTCGTTCGAGGATGCGCTCGTCGCAGAGCATCGTGGTGAATCAAGCGCCGCATGTCGCAACGGTGTCGGACGCGCTGCGCGAAACGCCGCTGGCGCAGGTGTTGTCCGCGCCAGCGAGCGTGCTCGCGATTCCGATCGCCAATCGTGGCCGCATCACGCACTGGCTCGTGTTCGGCAGCGCCGATGCGCAGCGATTTGCAGAAACCGATCTGAGCCGCGCGACGTTGCACGTGAATCTCGCGGTGAGTCTGCTCATCCGTCCCATCGTGATGCGCGAACTGACGCGCGAAGCGGAACGCCAGCGCCTGCAGATCGAATCGCTCGCCGACATCCAGCGCCTGCTGCTGCCGGACAATCCGAAAATCGCCGGCCTCGAATATGCGATGCATTGGCAACCCGCCGAAACCGCCGCCGGCGATTACTACGAGATGAGCAAGCTCACCGAATTTGCGCCGCCGGATTTCGTGCCGAACGGCGACGACATCTGGGGCGTGATCGTGGGCGATGTTTCCGGTCACGGCGCAGCCGCTGCGATGGAAGCGGTGCAGCTCGATGCGATCCTGCGCACGTACCAGGCCGACGATGCCGAATCGCAACCGGCAGCGGCGATGACGTATCTCAACAAGTATTTTTTCTCGCGGCGCAATCGCGGTCATTTCCTCACGCTGCTGGCGCTCGTTTATCGGCCGGACACGCGCAGGCTGACGTATCTCAGCGCGGGCCATCCGGCACTCATCCATCGACGCGGCAATCAGGTGCAACTGCTCGGCGAAGCCGACCAGATTCCGATCGGCGTGCTGCGCGATTACGAATACCGCAACAACGAATTCATCATGCAGCCCGGCGACACGCTGGTGTTGTATACCGACGGACTTTCCGAAGCGTGCAACGCGAACGACGAGATGTTCGGCGCCGACCGGTTGCGCGATCTCGTCGCGAACGGTCCGGTTGGCGCGAAGGCGTTGCTCGAATCGATCGTCAAGGCAGTGCAGGATCATCAGGGCAGCCTGCTCGGCGACGACGATCAGACGCTGGTCGTCCTCACCATCGCGCACTGACTTGCGACGGCGCACGATTCCGGGCATCGTGCGCACATTCAAACACTTGTTTGATATCTGACGAGTCGACCATGGCCGACGCCGCACACGCCGACTATCCGCATCTTTTTTCGCCGCTCGATCTCGGCTTCGTGACGTTGCCGAATCGCGTGCTGATGGGCTCGATGCACACCGGGCTCGAAGATCACGCCAAGGATTTCGACAAGCTCGCCGCGTATTTCGCCGAGCGCGCGAAAGGCGGCGTCGGCTTGATGGTGACGGGCGGCATCGCGCCGAACATCGTCGGCTGGCTGAAACCGTTCAGCGGACGATTGTCGATGCCGTGGCACGTGGCGCGGCATCGCAAAGTCACGCGCGCGGTGCACGCGGAAGGCGCGCGCATCTGCATGCAGATCCTGCACGCGGGCCGTTACGGCTATCACCCGCTGTCGGTGGCGCCGTCGAAAATCAAATCGCCGATCACGCCGTTTACGCCGCGTGCGTTGTCGGCGCGCGGCGTCGAATCGACCATTCGCGATTTCGTCACCTGCGCAAAACTGTCGCGCGATGCCGGTTACGACGGCATCGAAATCATGGGCAGCGAAGGCTATCTGATCAATCAGTTTCTCACCGAGCGCACCAATCAGCGCACCGATCGCTGGGGCGGCTCGCTCGAAAACCGACAGCGGCTTCGCGCTCGAAATCGTGCGGCGCACGCGCGAAGCGGTCGGACGCGATTTCATCATCATCTATCGCCTGTCGATGCTCGATCTGGTCGATCGACTCACAAAGCTGGGATGAAATCGTGCGTCTCGCCAAAGGCATCGAAGCGGCGGGCGCAACGCTGATCAACACCGGCATCGGCTGGCACGAAGCGCGCGTGCCGACCATCGTCACCAGCGTGCCGCGCGCGGCATTCGCGTGGGTGACGAAGCGGCTGAAAGGCGAAGTGAAGATTCCGCTGATCACGACCAACCGCATCAACATGCCCGATGTCGCCGAACGCATGCTCGCCGCGGGCGATGCGGACATGGTGTCGATGGCGCGTCCGCTGCTCGCCGATGCGAACTGGGTCGCGAAGGCGCGCAACAACGATGCGCAGCGCATCAACACCTGCATCGCGTGCAATCAGGCGTGCCTGGATCACGTCTTCGAAAACAAGCGCGCGTCGTGCCTGCTCAATCCGCGCGCGTGTCACGAAACGGAACTCGTCATCGCGAAAGCCGACGCGCCGAAAAAATTCGCAGTGGTCGGCGCCGGGCCCGGCGGGGCTTGCCTGCGCGACCACGCTCGCCGAACGCGGCCACGCCGTTTCGCTGTTCGAATCCGCGAACGAAATCGGCGGCCAGTTCAACATGGCCAAGCGCATTCCGGGCAAGGAAGAATTTCACGAGTCGCTGCGCTATTACACGCATCGGCTCGCCGACACCGGCGTCGATGTGCGTCTGAATACGAAGGCGACGCCGGAAAATCTGCAAGGATTCGATGCGGTGATCCTCGCGACCGGCGTCGCGCCGCGCACGCATCGCGATTCCGGGTTCGGATCGACCTGAAGTGCTGAGCTATCTCGACGTCGTCCTGCTCGGCAAACCGGTCGGACGCCGCGTCGCGATCGTCGGCGCGGGCGGCATCGGTTTCGATGTCGCTGAATTCCTGACGCAGCCGCCGCCGTCGGCGACGACGGATGTTGCGCGCTGGTCGGACGAATGGGGCGTCGACGAAAACTACGCCAACCGCGGCGGATTGAAAAACCCGGACGCCCGAGCCCAGCGATCGCGAAATCTATCTTCTGCAGCGAACGCCGGGCACGCCGGGCAAACGGCTCAACAAGACCACCGGCTGGGTCCATCGCGCGTCGCTGAAAATGAAAAACGTGAAGATGTTCGGTGCGGTGAGCTACGAACGCATCGACGACGCCGGATTCCATATCGTCGTCGATGGCAAGCCGATGACGCTCGAAGTCGACAACGTCGTCGTCTGCGCGGGTCAGGAATCGCGGCGCGATCTGCATGCCGGCACTGCAAGCGACGCGGCATCGCCGTGCATCTGATCGGCGGCGCCGACGTGGCCGCCGAACTCGACGCCAAACGCGCCATCGCGCAGGGAACGCGTCTGGCCGCATCGTTGTAGACGCCGCGCGTCACTGCGGCCTGTCGCTGCGCGTCATGACGCACATTTCACATCGCGCTATTCGTTGCCTTTAGGCGTGGTTTCCGCCATTCGGCGGGTCTCAGAAGCGGGTATTCCCCGACCGCCTGAAATGAGTTTCCCTCATCGGCGGAAGTGTGATCGTTGGCACACATACTGCTCGCAAGGCAGAGCCACGCACATTTCGTCGCGCAGCAAGGTCTGCCGCGCACGTCACTGCGAACCACAGGTCGGGAAATTTTATGGACTCTTCTCAACGCGACAAGAAAGCGTCGATGGGAACGCTGCTCGGCGACGTCGTCGAGCGCATGTTGCGCCAGCAGCCCGCTGTTCCGGATCGACGCAGCCAGAACCTGTCGCAGAAGCAAGCGAATATCCGTGCGGTCAGCGTGCGCGAAGGTTTCCAGAACATGCGCGCCCGCAGCGACACCATGACGCAACGGCTGCAGCACTATCGCGAAAAGCACGAGGCATCGTTCCGCAAAGGCAAGTCCGAACCCGCCGCGCACGACGATACCGTCAAGCTGATCCTCGGCGAATCTTCCAAGAACTAAGCGCCGCAGCAGCGCGTTTCGCTACTATTGCGTTCTTCGAACGGAGAACGCGAATGTCAGAATCCACGTCAGCGGCGCACGCTCGCGCATGTCGCGCTCGTCGTGCGCGACTACGACGAAGCCATCGATTTCTACACGCGCGTGCTGGGTTTCCGTCTCGTCGAAGACAGTCCGCGCGAGCCCGGCAAGCGCTGGGTGGTCGTTGCGCCATCCGGCGGCGGCGCGTCGCTGCTGCTGGCGAAAGCCGCCAATGAAGCGCAGCTTTCGCGTGTCGGCAATCAGACCGGCGGCCGCGTGTTCCTGTTTCTGCACACCGACGATTTCGATCGCGATCATGCCGCGATGTCGGCGCATGGCGTGAAGTTCGTCGAAGCGCCGCGTGATGAAGAATACGGCAAAGTCGTCGTGTTCGAGGATCTGTACGGCAATCGCTGGGATCTCATCGAACGTAAGACGTCGCGATAAGATACGCGCGTCGTATCGGGAATCCGCATGGATCAATTCAGTTATCTGTCCGTCCTGCTGTCGATCATTCTCGGCCTCGCCATCACGCAGGTGCTGAAAGGCTATCGCGGCGTGTTGCTGTCGCGCGCGCGCATCAAGTTCTACTGGCCGACGATCTTATGGAGCCTCACGCTTCTGCTCATGTTCGTGCAGGGGTGGTGGTCGATGTTCGGCATGCGCGATATGGCGTACTGGACATTCGCAACGTTCGGCGTGATCTTGCTGCAGACAATGCTCTACTACATGCTCGCGGCGATCGTGTTTCCCGATTTCTTCGGCACCGAAACGATTGATTTGCGCGAGCACTATTTCGGCCACGTGCGATGGTTCATGGGGCTTGTTGATCGCGCTGCTCGCGACGAGCATCGTGAAGTCGCTTTGTTCTCGACGGCGCTCCGCCTGAGCCGATCGATTTGGCCTTTCACATCGCCTTCTTCGTCGGGTCGCTCTGTCGCAGCGCTCACGCGGCGGGACTGGTTCCAGAAAGTACAGGCACTCGCGGGATTCGTCGGAATGATCGCGTACATCGTGCTCTTGTTTCAGCGCCTCAAGTAGCGAGCTGCCGCGAAAGGCAGCTCGCTACATTACGCTATATCACTTCGCTATATCGCGAGATTGACGCCCAGCACGAGACCGAGCAGCGCCAGCACCAGCAGAACCAGGAAGATCATAAAGAAGATCTTCGCGATGCCGGCCGAAGCGCCAGCGATCCCACCAAACCCGAGCGCGCCCGCGATGAGCGCGATGATTGCAAACACAATGGCTAAATGAAGCATGCTTTCTCTCCTTGAAATTCCGTTTCGTCCGAGCGGAGAGTTCAAGGTGCATGCCAATGGAAAACCCTCACGCGCCCTTAATTTTGCGCCGAATTCCGTGCAAATCATCATCGCGATTTGCAAGTAGTGGAAGCTGTCGAGCGCAAATTGCACGACGCGCCCAGTCGATACCTAACCGCGTTGCTTGTCGATCGGCACGAAGGTCAGATTTTCCGGACCCGTATAGTTCGCGCTCGGACGGATGATCTTGCCGTCGATGCGCTGCTCGATCACATGCGCGCTCCAGCCCGACGTGCGCGAGATGACGAATACCGGCGTGAACATCGCCGTCGGCACGCCCATCATGTGATAGCTCACCGCGCTGAACCAGTCGAGATTCGGGAACATCTTCTTGATGTCCCACATCGTCGACTCGAGGCGCTCGGCGATGTCGAACATCTTCATGTTGTTCTGCGTCTTCGACAGATCGCGCGCGACTTCCTTGATCACCTTGTTGCGCGGATCGCCCGTCGTATACACCGGATGGCCGAACCCGATCACCACTTCCTTTTTCTCGACGCGCGCGCGGATATCTTTTTCAGCTTCGTCGGGTGAGTCGTAGCGTTCCTGGATTTCGAGCGCGACTTCATTCGCGCCGCCGTGCTTCGGACCACGCAGCGCGCCGATGGCACCCGCGATCGCCGAATACATATCGCTGCCCGTGCCGGCGATGACACGCGCGGCGAACGTCGACGCGTTGAATTCATGTTCGGCATACAGAATGAGCGAGGTGTGCATCGCGCGCACCCATTGATCGCTCGGCTTCTTTCCGTGCAGCAGATGCAGGAAATGTCCGCCGATCGAATCGTCATCGGTTTCGACATCGATGCGCTTTCCGTTCACCGCGAAGTGATACCAGTACAACAACATCGAACCCAGCGACGCCATCAGGCGATCGGCGATGTCTTTCGCGCCGGCGATGTTGTGATCGTCCTTTTCCGGCAGCGCGCAGCCGAGCGCGGACACGGCGGTGCGCAGCACATCCATCGGATGCGACGACGACGGCAATTGTTCGAGCACCGCTTTCACCGATGCAGGAACACCGCGCAGCGCTTTCAGCTTCGTCTTGTACGCCACGAGTTCCGCACGCGTCGGCAATTTGCCGTGCACGAGCAGGTACGCGATTTCCTCGAACTCGCTGGTCGTGGCGAAATCGAGGATGTCGTAGCCGCGATAGTGCAGATCGTTGCCGGTGCGGCCGACGGTGCACAGCGCGGTGTTGCCCGCCGCGACGCCGGACAGTGCGACGGATTTCTTGGGCTTCGGGATTATCGAAACGGGTTCGCTCATTTTTACTTGTCCTGTTCTTTTGCCGGCAGCGCCGGTTCGGCATCTTCGTTGTCGAGGAAATCGTCGTCGCTGCGCGCGGGGCAGCGATCGATCAAGGGATGCTGCTCGCCCAGATTCGCGATCGAATCGTCGAACTGCCAGCAGTCGCCGAGCGACGAGCAGTAGCAGATCTTCAGATTCACACGCTGCACCTGGTGTGTATACAGATTGAAATCGTCGGCGGTCGGAAACGCGAGCTGTTCGATCTTGTCGTTGCCCGAGATGACGACACCGGCGATCGTCGAATACGGAATGTGATGCTCGAATTTCAGGCCGAGCGCCTTGAACACTTCCGACCAGTTGTGCTGCGGCTTGCCGTCCACGCGGATCTGCACATTGTGGATGATCGCGGGACCCACGCCTTTGTTGAACAGCACCATCTCGCGCTTCGAACCCGACATGCCCGGCTCGAGATACGGCCACACCTGCGCGCGCACCTGCTGTTTCTGCAGATACGCCGTGTAGCCCGACACGCACAACGCGAGCAGGCCGACCAACGCGGCGATGATCGCCGCGACGCCATCCCAGTCGCGTTTGTTGGCCAAGCGGTTCAGCGCAGCGCGCGTGGATTGTGGAAGTTGATCGCTCATTCGCTTTTCGATGCCGCGAACAACTGGTCGAGCTTGTCTTCGTAGGCGTGATAGCCGAGGAAATCGTACAGTTCGGCGCGCGTCTGCATGATCGGCACGGCGGCTTTCTGCGTGCCATCGCGGCGTACGGTTTCGTAGAAATTCAGCGCCGCCTTGTTCATCGCGCGATACGCGCCGCAGCAATACAGCACGATATCGACGCCGGCCGATTTCAGTTCGTCGGTGGTGAACAGCGGCGTCTGCCCGAATTCGGTGATGTTGGCCAGGATCGGCACCTTCACCGCATCCTTGAATTGTTTATATTGCGGCAAAGTATAAATTGCCTCGGGGAAGATCATGTCCGCGCCCGCTTCCACACACGCAACCGCGCGTTCGATGGCGCTGTCGATGCCTTCGACCGCGATCGCGTCGGTGCGCGCCATGATGACGAAATCCTTGTCGTGCCGCGCATCGACCGCGGCCTTGATGCGATCGACCATTTCGTCCTTCGGCACGATCGCCTTGCCCGGCCGATGACCGCAACGCTTCGATGCGACCTGATCCTCGATATGCAGCGCACCCGCGCCCGCCTTGATCAGCGACCGCACCGTGCGCGCGATGTTGAACGCGCCACCCCAACCCGTATCGACGTCGACGAGCATCGGCAGATCGCACACATCCGTGATGCGGCGGATGTCGGTGAGCACGTCTTCCATCGTGCTGATGCCCAGATCGGGCATGCCGAGCGAATTGGCGGCCACGCCGCCGCCGGAGAGATAGATCGCCTTGAAGCCCGTGCGCTTGGCCATCAGCGCCGCATACGCGGTGATCGCACCGACCACCTGCAACGGCTGTTCTTCCTGCACGGCAGCGCGGAATTTCGCGCCCGGGGATTGCGCCGACAACTGGGGTGCCATGATCGCTCCGCGAAAAGTACAATTTTAGCGCAACGTGTGCTTTATTTGGGCCACGCCGCACTTCTCAACAGGAGTTTTCGATGACCGCCGACGAATTCCGCGAAATCGCCCTGAGCCTGCCCGAGGCGGTCGAAATCGGACACATGGGACACCCGGATTTTCGCGTCGGCAAGAAGATCTTCGCGACGCTCGGCTATCCCGACGACGATCACGGCATGATCAAGCTGATGCCCGAGCAGCAGGCGTTGTTCACGGAGAAATCCCCGACGGTTTTCTCGCCGGCGAAGGGCAAGTGGGGGCTGAGCGGCAGCACGCTCGTCGCGCTCAAGCCGGCGAAACCACGCGCCATTCGTCAGGCGATGGCGATGGCCTGGCGGCTCGTCGCGCCGCCACGATTGATCGATTCGCTTTGAGTTACCATGCCTGAATGAACAGCCCTGATCCGTCGCATTCCGGTCTGCAGCAGCGCGCGCGCAATGCATTGCTCGAGCTGTTCCCGAATGCTGAAGCAGGTTATCTGTTCGGCAGCGCGGCGTGCGGCTGTTCGAGCGCGATCGCGATCGCGCACTCGATTTCGAAGCACAGGTCCTGAGCGAATACGACGCGTTGCTCGACGCGACGCGCGCGCTGCGCGAAAGTATGCGCGATCGTCTCGCATCGCCGCCGCTGTGATCGAGCGCGATCTCGATGATGTTCTGCAGTTCTGCCGCGAACTGGCGCGACTGCCTTCATCCACTTAGATCAGGCCCGCGCTCGAGTGCGCTGCGGACTTCCTCCAACGCACCCGGATCGTCAAGCGTGGAGAGATCACCCGGATCACGGTCTTCCGCCAACGCTTGCAACGAGCGGCGCAGCAGTTTTCCCGAACGCGTTTTTGGCAACGCGTTGACGATGTAGATTCGCGCCGGCCGCGCGATTCCGCCGAGCATTTCGACGACGCGCGTCCTCATGCCGTCGGCGGCGGTGTGCTTCGCGTTGTCGTCGCCGGCTGTCTTGAGTGTCGCAAAAACGATCGGCACCTGGCCTTTGAGTTCGTCCTTCACGCCGACGACAGCGGCTTCGGCCACCGACGGATGCGTGGCGACGGACTCTTCTATTTCGCGCGTGCCCAGACGATGTCCGGCCACGTTGATCACGTCGTCGGTGCGGCCGAGGATGAAGGTATAGCCATCGGCATCGCGGATCGCCCAGTCGAGCGAGCTGTACAGCAATTCCTTGAAGTGTGAAAAGTAGCTTTGTATAAAACGCGCATCGTCGCGCCAAATCGTGGTCATGCAGCCGGGCGGCAGCGGCGGCTCGATGACGAGCACGCCTTTGTCGCCGGCTTGCGCGTCGTTGCCGGTTACTTCGTTGATCACGCGCAGTTTGTAGCCGAAACTCGGAAAACCGGGCGAGCCAAAGCGGATCGTTTTCAGATCGAGACCGGGCTGCAGCGTCAGCACCGGCCAGCCGGTTTCGGTTTGCCAATAGTTGTCGATGACCGGTTTGCCCAAGCCTTCGGAAATCCATTTCGCGGTCGGCTCGTCGAGCGGTTCGCCGGCGAGGAACAGGTATTTGAATTTCGACAGATCGTATTTCTTGAGCCACGCCGAATCCTGTTTTTTCAGGATGCGGATCGCGGTCGGTGACGAGAACATCGATCGCACGCCGTAGTCCTGGCAGATTTTCCACCACATGCCCGCGTCAGGGCTGATCGGCGAACCTTCGTACAAGATAGCCGTCGCGCCGACGATCAACGGGCCGTAAATGTTGTAGCTGTGCCCAACCGCCCAGCCCACGTCGGACGTGCAGAAAATGACCTGTCCCGGACCGATATCGAAGATCGTCCGCATCGACGAGGCCATCGCGACCGCGTAGCTGCCGACGTCGCGCTGCACGCCTTTGGGCTTGCCCGTCGTGCCCGACGTGTAGAGCAGATAGCTCGGCTCATTCGATTCGAGCCATGTCACCGGCACATCGGCGTTCTCATGATCTTTGCGCAGCGCGTTGTAGTCGACATCGCGCCCATCGATTTTTTTTATATCGCCGTCGAGACCGCGCGAGACGATCAACACGTGCGGCGGCGGCGACTTCGCCATCCGCAACGCCTCGTCCACGAGCGGCTTGTAGGGAATCACTTTCTTGTTGCGCATGCCCGCATCGGCGCAGATGAGCAGTACCGGTTGCGCATCGTCGATGCGCAACGCGAGGTTGTGCGCAGCGAATCCGCCGAACACGACCGAATGGATCGCGCCAAGCCGCGCACACGCGAGCATCGCGAACGCCGCTTCCGCCATGTTCGGCATATAGATGACGACGCGCTCACCCTTTTTCACACCAAGCGATTGCAGAACCGACGCAAACGTATTCACCTCGCGCAACAGTTCGCGATACGTGATCTTCCGCGTCGTATTCGTTTCCGTCGAAATGACGATCAACGCATCCTGATCACCACGCGTGAGGAGGTGCCGATCGACCGCGTTGTAGCAAAGATTCGTCTCACCGCCGACGAACCATTTGCGAAAAGGTGGATTCGTATACTCAAGAATCGTGTGCGGCGGTTTGTGCCAGTCGATCGCCTTCGCCTGATCCGCCCAGAAACTCTCCGGCTCTTCGATGGAGCGCCGATATTCTTCGTCGTAACCCATGATGCATCCCTCGTCCACCAAGTGCGAAAAGGATACGTCGTATAGCCCGCTATCGCGTATTCGACTTTCGCTCGCTCTTAAGCGCCCCGGCGCCCGTCGCTTAGTGCAGTCACTCTTACAAGACTCTTTATACCAGTTCACGCGCAGGCGCGGATCGACGGTGATCGCGCGCAGGAAGCGCGCGGTCCGCGGCGAGCATCAGGGACGTGCTCTCCGCGGACAACGTCCATTGGGAGAAAAAGAGGTGTTTCTTGGTTACTTCTTTGCACCAGCAAAGAAGTGACCCGCGATATTCACGCATACAGCGGAAGCTCTTATCTATCGCAACGTCGAAACAAACAACGAAGCGCCACCCTCACCCCCCCCTCTCCCGCCAGCGGGAGAGGGGGAAGATCAAAGCTGGATTCCAGCGTCCGCTGGAATGACGGCCAGGCGAAATCAAAGACTCAGTGCCTGGCAGACGCCTCAATTTCCTTCGCAATCCGATCGGCCTTATAGACTTTCTGCAACGCCTCGATAATCGCCCCACTGTGCACCGCAACCGTACGATTCACGCGCTCATCGAACCAGAAATCCCCTCCGAGCGATTCGATATTCCCATCGAACACCAACCCCACGATTTCGCCGTTGCGATTGATCATCGGAGAACCCGAATTCCCGCCAATGATGTCGTTCGTCGTCACGAAATTCATGCGCTGCTGCATGTTGAGCGTCGGCTTCGCATCGAGCCACGATTTCGGCAACTCGAACGGCTCCGCGCCAGTCGCGTGCGCGAACGTACCCGCGATGTCGGTGAATGGTTTCACCCACACGCCCTTTTCCTCCCAACCCTTGACCTCGCCGAACGAGAAGCGCTGCGTGAACGTCGCATCCGGATAGACACTGGTTCCATATTTCTCGAAGCGCGCCGCGGCGATCAATTCGGAATTCTTGTCGATGACCGACTCGACTTCATTCTCCAGCCGCTTGCGGATCGCACGCGCGTCCGGATCGATGCTGCGCGCGAGCACGATGAACGGATCGTCGGATTTTGCGATCGCGTCGGCTCCGCCTTCCCACAGCGCTTTGCGCACGGCGACATCGGCGAGTTTCGTGCCTGAAATCAGGCGATCGGCCAGCTGCTGCGGCGATTCCTTGCCGAGCACTTTGCGCACGAAGGCGTTGTCGGTGCCGAGCCACTCGCGCATTTTCGTCAGCGACAGGCCGAGCTTCACCTTCTCGTAGTCGGGATAGATCGGCGCGGTGGAGAAGAGCTGTTGCGTGAGACTCGGCAAACGCGAATCGGTGAATTCGCGCAGACGTTCGCCATTGGGTTTGGTGCGCTCCTCGGCGCCGCGCACGAGCGCGCGCGCGATGGTGAAGTACTTGGTGAAGAAGCTGCCGCGGCCTTCTTCGTACTGATAGGGCAGTTCGAGATTGCGATAGATGGCTTCGGCTTTCGCGATGTTGTCCCACGCCGCGCCGTATTTCGCTTTGCGCGCGGGATCGGCGTCGACGTACTCGCGCAATTCGGATTCCTGTTTGCGCTTGAAGTTGAATACCTCGGGATCGAGCAGCGCCTGTTCGCGTCCGATGTACGCCTTGTACGAGTTTTCGATGCCGAACAGATCGCTTTCGGCGACGCGCGAATTCTCCGCGCTCTCGGCACGGAAGCGTTCGATCACGCCGCGCATTTCGGCGAGGCGCACGAGTGCGTGCGGCGTATCGAGATCGCGCGTGGTTTCGAGTTCGGCAATGGTCAGCTGCCGATCGGTGCCGCCGGGATTGCCGACGACGATCGTCATCTCGCCATCGTCGGCGCCATTTTTCGAGAACGGAAAGAAATCGGCGACCTTCGCTGGCTTGCCGTTCTCATAAGCGCGCAGCACGCCCATGTCGAGGTCGTAGCGCGGGAAGTTGAAGTTGTCCGGATCGCCGCCGAAGAATGCCATTGCGAATTCCGGCGCGAAGACCAGCCGCACATCCTGATAGCGATGGTATTTGTATACATCGTAAATGCCGCCGTGATACAGATTGACCACGTCGCAGCGCGTGCCTTCGGCGTCGCTGCCGGAGCATTCCTTTTCGATCGCGGCTTTCACCGACTTTTCGGCTTTGGAGTATTCCTCGCCGGATTTCCCATCGACCGCCTGCTTCACGCGTTGCGTGACATCGGTGATCGTGTCGAGCCGGTTCAGTTCGATTTCGGGGCACTTGATCTCGTCGTTTTGTTCCTTCGCGTAAAAACCCGATGCGATGAAATCTTTCTGCGCCGTGGAAAGTTGCATGACGCAGGAATTGACGCAGTGGTGATTGGTCAGCACCAGGCCGGTCGATGAAACGAACGAACCCGAGCAGCCGCCGGCGAGACGCAGCGCGGCTTTCTGCGTGTGTTCGACCCACTGTTTGGCCGGCGTGAATTTGTATTTCGACTGCAGTTCTTTCGTGGGCAGGTTGTCGGGCGTCCACATGCCCTCGCCCGCGTACGCGCTGGCGCATACGGCGAGCGCGGCGGCGGAAATGATTGCGATGGTTTTCATCCTTACCTCGTTTGCTTATTCGGAAAATTTATTTGGATGCGGTTTTCTTGGCGGCGTCTTTGGGCGGCGCGTTCTTCACGTACGTGTCGAACCATTTGAGCATCTCGGCGACGAGTTGCTCGTTGGATTCCATCGCCGTGTACCAGTGCGGTTCGTGCGGAAGCATGACCAGACGCGTCGTGCCGCCGTTGCCGCGGATCGCCTGATACAGCTTGCGCGCCTGTACCGGTTCGGTGCCGGGATTGGCGTCGTCTTCGCCGTGCACGATGAGCAGCGGCAGTTTGATTTTATCGGCGAAGAAAAATGGCGATGCCTGCAGGTATACATTTTGCGCGGACCATACCGAACGGCGTTCGTTCTGGAATCCGAATGGTGTGAGCGTCTTGTTGTACGAACCGCTGGTGGCGACGCCGGCGCGGAACAGATCGGTGTGCGCGATCAGGTTCGCCGTCATCAGCGCGCCGTGGCTGTGGCCGGTGACGCCGATGCGATTGCGATCGACGACGCCCGTTTCGACCGCCGTATCGACGGCCGCCTGCGCGTCGGCGACGAGCTGATCGAGATACGTGTCGTAGGCATTCTTCGGATCGCCGACGATCGGGAATGCCGCGTTGTCGATCACCGCGTATCCGGCGAGCAGCATCAGCCGGTAGTACGGCAGGCGCGTGAACGATTGCTGCGAACCGGAGACTTGTCCGGCCTGCTTACTGTCGGCGAAGTCGAGCGGATACGCGTAAAGGATCGCGGGAATGCGCGTGCCTTCCTTGTAGTTCGGCGGCGTGTACAACGTGAAGGAAAGGTCGACGCCGTCCTTGCGCTTGTAGTTGACGAGCTTTTTCTTGATCTGGCGCACGATCGGCGTCGGATCGGCGACCTGGGTAATTTGTTGCGACGCGGATGCGAATTGCGCTTCGCCTTCCGCTGCGTCCGCCGTCTTTTCGCCGAGCGTGCGCACGAATGCATTCGGCGCTTCGGTGATCGATTCGTGCCAGGTGAGAAACCGGTCCGACGAACCGGCGAATGCCATGAAGCGTTCGTACGCCGTCGCGTCGCTGCGGAAAAGACGTTCGCTGGCGAGCGTCTTCAGATTCACGCGGTCGAGGAACGGTCGATCGCCTTTCGACGACGAACCTTGCCCGCGCAGATAAATCGAATCGCCGTCCTGACGCACGACGTACACGCCATTCGGCATCGCTCGATACACGAATGAACCGGGATTCTTATAACGTTCATCGCTGGACAAATCCCACAGCACGCGCGGTTTCTGCTTCGGATCGTCGACATTGATGATCGCCGTGTGGCGCCAGTGGCGGTTCTGATCGATGTCGGTGATGAACGCCGTTTTCGGATCGGCCGTCCACGAGAATCCGATGAATCGCTGCTGCGTACGCGCGATTTCCTTCGGTTTTCCGTTGAATGGCGCGCGGAGCATCATCACTTTGTCGCGGTTCGGAACGGTGACTTTCCAGTCGCCTTTGTCGAGCGCCTCGGCCCAGATCACGGTGGCGGGTTCGGTCGCGCGCCATTCGAATTCGCGCGGACCTTCCTGCACGCCGTGCACGGGAACGCGATCGGTCAGCGGCATCGACGCGATGACCTTGCGTGTGTCGTGCGCGAGATCGAACACGACGACATCGTTCGGGAAGCGCTCGTACGTCACCGCGTACGAATACGGATGCTTGATCGATTCGACCATCGCGTGCTGGCCGTCCGGCGAGGCGTTCACGCCCGCATAAATTCCCGGGCGTGCCGACGTGCCGGACAGCGCCGCTGTCGCGGCATCGACGATGGCGAGTTGCGATGCGCCGTAGTAGTCGAAGAGGTCTTCGTCGTGCTTGCTGGTCAACGTGTCGCGCGCTTCGTACGTGCTGCTTTCGCCGGTCGCGCCGACGGATTCCTGGATGTCGGGACCGAACGGCACACTCGTATCGGCGGGCGGTGCGCCGAGGTTTTCCGGAACCAGTTTCACCAGCAGCGATTTCTGATCGGCGAGCCAGGCCACATCCGAGCCGAACATCGGGTTCAGACGGAAATTGCCGAGACGATGAACGCTCCCGTTCGATGCGTCGCCGATCCACAATTCCACGGCGTCGCTCGTCGCGTTCTCGAACACGAAGCGCGAGCCGTCGGCGGACCAGATCGGCTCATCCGGACAGCCGCCGGCGGGCAGCGCGATTTTCGTTTCCTGTTTGCTTGCGACATCGACCAGCGTGTAGTCCGATGCGCAACCACGAATGCCATATCCGCCAGGCGTATCGTGCTTGCTGTGATTGCGCGGTTCGACGCGAACGCCGGCCAGTCGCAGATACGGCTCGGCCACGCGCGACATCGGCGGATACTGCAATTCGGAAACGAGCAGGATTTTCGACCCCACCGGATTGGTCACCGGCAGCGGCGGCGACGGTGCGTGCAGCACGTCGAGAAGCGGTTTGGGCGGCTGATCGTACGCCGCGTTTGCGGCCGGAGCCACGAACAGCGCCGCGATCATCGCGGCGCGTAAACAAAGCGCAAATACTGGGGATTTCATGCATCCACTCCGCCGAACAAGAGGCGGAGTGTTACCCGCTTTCGAGGGCGATTTCCAGTGCTGGACGTCGGCCGGAAGTCAGGGCCGACGTGAATGCATCAGCGCTTGGCGAACAGATGTTCGACGCCGGCGCGTTCTTCGCGCAATTCTTTCTCGGTGGCGTCCATGCGCTCGCGCGAGAAGGCGTTGATCTCGAGATTTTTCACGATCGAGAATTTGCCGTCCTTGCACGTGACCGGATAACCGTAGATCACGCCTTCCTGCACGCCGTAGCTGCCATCGGACGGAACGGCCATCGATGTCCAGTCGCCCTCATCGGTGCCGAGCGCCCACGTGCGCATGTGATCGATCGCCGCCGATGCCGCCGATGCCGCCGACGATGCGCCGCGCGCCTTGATGATCGCCGCGCCGCGTTGCTGCACGGTCGGGATGAAGGTGTCCTTGTACCAGGCTTGATCGACAACGCTGAGCGCCGACTTGCCCTTCACCGTTGTCTGGTGAATGTCCGGATATTGTGTCGAGCTGTGGTTGCCCCAGATCGTGACTTTCTTGATCTCGGTCGTGTGCGCGCCGGTTTTTTCGGCGAGCTGGCTGAGTGCGCGGTTGTGATCGAGACGAACCATCGCGGTGAAGCAGTTCGGATCGAGGTCCGGCGCGTTCTGCTGCGCGATCAGCGCGTTCGTGTTGGCCGGATTGCCGACCACGAGCACCTTCACGCTGCGCTTCGCGTTCGCGTTGAGCGCCTTGCCCTGCGGCGCGAAGATCGCACCGTTCGCTTCGAGCAGATCCTTGCGCTCCATGCCCGGGCCGCGCGGACGTGCGCCGACGAGCAGTGCGTAATCGAGATCCTGCGCCGCGACGTTCACGTCATCCGTCGCCACGACGCCCTGCAGCAGCGGGAAGGCGCAGTCGTTGAGTTCCATCACCACGCCGTTGAGCGCCTGCAGCGCTGGCGTGATTTCGAGCAGATGGAGGATGACCGGCTGATCCTTGCCGAGCATGTCGCCGGCGGCGATGCGGAACAGCAATGCGTAACCGATTTGGCCGGCGGCACCGGTGACGAGGACGCGAACGGGGGCTTTCATGATGGGCTCCTAATAAATCCTGATTCTTATCTTGTCATTCCCGCGAAAGCGGGAATCCAGTGCCTTTGCTCTTTTATCGTTCACGCAAAGATAAAGTCGCTGGATTCCCGCTTTCGCGGGAATGACGAACGAAACGCTGTGACAACTCCTGCGGTTCAGCAGTTTGCCAAACTAGCTCCAATGCTTCCTGCAAATTCTTACGCGCGTCAGCGATCGAATCGCCCTGACTGGCCACATCGACTTCCGGACACAGCGCGACATATCCGTCGCCTTCCCGCTCAATGATGGCTGTGAGTTGCATTCGCTTACCTCACTTCAGTTCGGCGAAAAAATCCTGCAGACGCTTCAATCCATCGGTCAGTTCCGACGGTTTGCAGGTGTACGAAATGCGGATCGCGCGCGGTTCGCCGAATGCGGAACCCGGCACGCAGGCGACGCCTTTCGCTTCGAGCAGCGCGCTGCAGAAATCGACGTCGTTGCCGATCGTCACGTTGCCGTGCTTCTTGCCGAAGGCGACGGAAATATCCGGGAACGCGTAGAAGGCGCCCTGCGGTTTCGGGCAATTCACACCGGGGATTTTCGCGAGCGCGGCGACGACTTCGTCGCGGCGTTGCTGAAAATCCTTGCACTTGGCGAGCGGAACATCCTGCGGGCCGTCGAACGCGGCGGTTGCGGCGGCGGTGACGACTTCCGGCAAACTCGTGATGTGGTTCGAATTGAGCGTGACCTGCGACTGCGCCACCGATTCCGGACCCGCCACCATGCCCACACGCCAGCCCGGCATGCCGTAGGTCTTGGAAATCGAATCGACGATGATCACGCGATCGCGCAATTCCGGACGCGCCTTGATGAGATGCGCGTATTCGAGTCCGTCGAAGATCATGCGGTTGTAGATGTCGTCGGAAATCACCCAGACCGGATGTTTCACCAGCACGTCGGCGAGCGCCTTGATCTCGTCGGGCGTGTAGACCATGCCGGTCGGGTTCGACGGATTGTTGAACAGCAGCACTTTCGACGCCGGCTTGATCGCCGCTTCGAGCTGTTTCGGCGTGAGCTTGTAGTTCTGTTCCGGCGGACACTTTATGAGCGTGACTTTCGCGCCGAGGATGTCGGCGATGTCGACGTAGCTGGTCCAGTACGGCGTCGGGATGAGGATTTCATCGCCTTCGTCGAGCAGCGCATAGAGAAGGTTGAACAGGACTTCTTTCGCGCCGATGCCGGTGGCGAGATTGTTGCGCGTGTAGCCTTCGAAACCGCCTTCCTTCAGATGCTTGAGGAACGCATCGAGCAGCGCATCCGGTCCGCGGTTGGAACCGTATTGTCCGGTGTCGTGCTTGAGCGCTTCGTGCGCGGCGGCGTAGACGTGATCGCCGGGCAGGAAGTTCGGCACGCCGATCGAGAAACTGATGATGTCGCGCCCGGCCGCCTTGAGTTTCTTGGCCTTGTCGGCCACCACCATGATCGCGCTGGGTTTCGCGCGTCCCATGCGTTTGGCTAGCTCGAGCATCGATCGTCCTTTTGTCGGCGAAGACAGCGCGCCATTTTAGCACAGTACCGCAGCGCACCAATCCGTCCGCGTTCCGTCGCCAAACCGTGCTTGCGACTTTGCTACGATGCCCATCTCATCGCGAAAGGAGTCACGTATGAACGGACACGGCATCATCATGACGATCGTCATCGGACTGATCGTCGGCATCGTCGCCAAGTTTTTCCATCCCGGCCGGGATCCGGGTGGATTCATCATCACCGCCATCATCGGCGTCGCCGGATCGTTCCTGGCGACGTGGATCGGCCAGCAGATGGGCTGGTATCAGGCCGGTGAAGGTGCGGGATTCATTGCCTCAGTGGTCGGCGCGATCGTGCTGCTGATCCTGCATCGCATGATCGCGCCGATCAAAAAATAATTCGTTCGCTTGGGGGAAGCTGCATGAAGGGTTGCGCTCGACTGCGCTTTATCGCCGCGCTGACCGCGGCTGTCTTTTTGGCCGGCTGCCATAAGGACGAATCGACGCCGCCGGTGGCTGCGCCGAGCTCGGCGAAAAAGATCGACACCGCGCTCGCCGATCAACACATCGCGTCGCCGGCGTGGCTGTCGCAGAGACTTCCCGACGATGCGATCGCTTATGTGCGCATTCCATCGCCATGGGGCCTGGTCGCCGCGCCGGACGGACGCGCGCTCGATCCGCTGCTGGCGAGCGAAGCGCACGTCAAGGCCATCGATGCGATCAAGAACGCGTTCGCGAACGATCCGGAGATCGCGCGCACCGGCCTGCAGCCGCTGTTGCGTTTCTTTGTCGACGATCTGGCTTCGCCGCTGGAAATTGCGGCGCTCGGCATGAACAAGGTCGCCAGCCCGGCGACGAACGCGCTGATCACGTTCAAGGTTCGCTACAAAAACGTGGATGAACTCAACAAGGCCGTGACGGCGCTGGCGACGGTTCCGTCCGTGCAGTTGCAGGCGACTTTCGATGTGAACGGCGACGCGCAGATCACCCTCGACGGCAAACCCGCGTTCGCGCATTTCGACACAGCCGATCAGCGCGTGACGGTGCTCGCCGGCATGAGCGCGAATGCGACTGAACTGGCCGAACGGCTGAAAAATCTGAATCTGCATGCGCACGCGATGCGCGCGAGCGAATCCAGGATCGACCAGAGCGGCCAGGGATTTTTTCTGTGGCTCAGCATCGAGTCGTTGCGGCCGATGGCGTCGATGGCGCTTGCGTCTCCGGACAAGAAATTTGCCAACGACATCGTTTCGCAGACGCGCAGCGTCGCGCTCGGTTGGGGCACGGTGAACGGCAAAGGCCGCGTTAGCCTGCTCGTCGACGCGCCCGGCGCGAAGTGGCTGCGCTATCTGCCGCGCAGTGCCAAGCAGACGACGGTCGCGTCCAGCGGCGAGCCGAACTGGGTCGCGACGATGTCGCTGCCGACGGCCGACGAATTCGCGCAGATCCAGCAGGCGATCGGCGAGGATTTCGGACCGCAAGCGGCACAGTCAATGACCGACGCGATGGCGAACATCGAGAAATATGTCGGCTTCGATCCTAAGGAGCTGCTCTCTGCCGTCGGGCCGGAACTGACGATGATCGGCGACAGCGCGGGAAGCTACAGCGCGATCCGCCTGCGCGATCCGGCCAAGTTCAACGCGCTCGTTGCGCAGCTCGTGTCGAAATTCAAGCTCGCGTATGAGACGCGCGATATCGCTGGTATACAAATCCACTATTTGACGATGCCGAATTTCAGTGTCGCGGCGATGCGAGCGGGCGGCAGTCCGTGGCTGGATTTGTACGCGCGCGTGAGCCGGCATTACTACTGGATCGAAACGCCGGACAACCTCATCTTCGCAGACATCCCGCAAACGCTCGTCGATTATCACAACGCGAAATCGCACCAGCCCGTCGGCGCATGGCTGACGCAGCGGCAAGGTCTCGACGACAAGCAATCGCTGCTATCGATCAGTGCGCGCACGCAGAATACGCAGCGGGCGTTGTACGCAATGTACCTGCAAGGCCTGCAGGCACTGGCGGATATTTCCGGCGCGAAGATCGACCTGTTCGCGATGCCCTCGGCGGACCAGATCGAGCTTCCACGCAACGGTGCACTCGGCTTGCAGATCCACGCCTCGAGCGACGACGCGGGCGTCGATTTCATCTTCGAGCAGAGTCCGGTCGAAGTGCTGACCAGCAGCAGCGGCGGATTGATGTCGGGCGTGGCGGTCGTAGCGATCATGGCCGCGATCGCCCTGCCCGCCTATCAGGAATACACCATCCGGTCGCAAGTCGCGGAAGGTCTTGTGCTTAGCGGCGCCGTGAAGACCGCCGTCACCGAATATTTCCAGACCAACGGGAAGATGCCGCACGATCTCGCCGCCATCGGCATGGCTGATCCGATCGGCGGCAACTACACCAGGGATGTGCGCGTCGAAAACGGCGCAATCGTCATTACGTTCGGCGCATCGGCCAACGCGCATATTTCCGGCGGGATGCTGCGCCTCGTACCGTACGCCGCCGCCGGTTCGTCGATCCAATGGCAATGCGGTTTCGCATCGCCGCCGAGTAACGCTCGTCCGCTTGCGGCGGTCACCGCGAATGTTCGCGGCATCGACGCGAAATATCTGCCGGCGAGCTGTCGCGGACCCGGTATCACCGTCGCGCACTGATCAATGCGGCCGCCGCAACGGCGGTCGCATCGCGTCCTTTTTCCGTCCGTTTCGATCCTGCAATAACCGTTAGCGTTGCACGTTCCGCAACACCGGCTATTGCAAGGATCGACATGACATTGAAACCATTTCTCGCCGCATCGCTCGGCCTTCTCGCGATGCAGGCACATGGCATGACGCTGAGTTCGCGCGGCGTCGGCCAGGTGCTGATCTACCCGTATTACACCGTCAACAATCATCAGCAGACGCTGTTCTCGCTGACCAACGCCACGGAAAAAGGCAAAGCACTTCAGGTCACGTTTCGTGAAGCCTACGACGGCCGCCTGGTCTATGCGCAGGAGGTTTATCTCGGCGCGAACCAGTCGTGGGCCGCGAACGTGTTCGCGTTGCGCGATGTTGGCATCGCTGACGATGGCGTGGGCATCACCTCCGACAGCAAAGCCTGCGTGCAAACCGTCACGGGGTCGGCCGCGTCGACGACCGGCGACGGACTCATCTATCACCGCTTCGACGCGGCCTCGTACACCGGCGCGCATGCCGACGGCGGACCGCTGACGGCCGACCGCCAGCACGAGGGTTACATCGAAGTCATCGAACTGGGTGCGTTGGCGGGCGGCACCGAACTGGCCATTTCACCGTCTGTCACACCATCACCGGACTGTAGCGCCGTCGTGCCGTCGCTGAAGATTATCGGCGACCTTCTCGCGCCGAGCGGTGGGCTGTCGGGCAGCGCAGCGGTGGTGAATGTGCCGCAGGGTACGTACTTCGGACTCGAACCGAAAGCGATCGACGGCTTCCGCAAGCAACGCATCGTTCCACCGGCGTTTGCGGATCTGAGCATGGCGGGCAGCGAAGTCGATCTCGCGATCAGCGCATCGATCGACTACGACGGAACATTCCTGACCGCGAGTTTTCCGCGCAAACAGGCCATCGATGCGGTCAGTGCGCTGTTCATGGCGAGCGCGTTGACGGGAGAATTCGACAACTCCAGCGACATCGGCGCGGCGACCGATTGGGTGTTGACGTTTCCGACCAAGCGGTTCTACGTCGGCGGCAGTCCGGTCGGCGTCGACAATCGTCCGTTCGACAAGGCATTCGAAGCGGCGCCCGCAGGCGTTTCGCCTGTGGCCAGCGACTATCGCGCGTACGCACGCGACGGCTACGACCTCGTCAGGAACTGGTGTGGTTTCGGAGAATGCGCGCCGATTACGCCGGTTCTGAATTACCAGACGCAGGTCGTGTCGTTCTATCCGCAGCAACGTGCCGACAAGAGCTCGAACGTGTTGGGCTCTCACGTCGCCACGTTCGCGCCGGTCGCCAGCGACTCGGCGGGTTTCGCGACCATCGAGTTCGTCGACGGTCACATGAACGTGTCGAACGAAGGCTACACGCTGATCGGCCTGCCGGTGATCGGCGTGCAGGCCATCAACTACGTCAAGGAAGACAACGCCGGCAACGCGCTGTCGAACTACAGCGGCACCGCACCGCTTCGCTCGACGCTGAATTGCGAAGCGGCGGCGGGTTGTCGCTGACACGGTTGATGCGTGCGCCAGGCATTCAGGGCCTCTGGTCTGGCGCCGCTTTTTGCTGCCGACTATTTCTGATCGAGGATCGCGTTCCACTGCGCGAGGCGGGTTTTCTCTTTCTCGAACAGCGGCGCGTAATCGCCGCGGATCGTGATCGAGCCGATCTTTTCGCCCTGACGGACGCTGTCAACGATGTCGCGATCCTCGCTGCCGAGGATGCGGCCGAATACAGTGTGCTTACCGTCGAGCCACGGCGTCGGCCCGTGCGTGATGAAGAACTGGCTGCCATTGGTGCCGGGGCCGGCATTCGCCATCGACAGCACGCCCGGTGAATCGTGTCTCAGCGTGGGCACGATTTCGTCTTCGAAACGATAGCCCGGACCGCCGCGCCCGCTGCCTTCCGGGCAACCGCCCTGGATCATGAAATCAGGAATCACGCGATGGAAACTGAGCCCGTCGTAAAACTTTCGCACCGCGAGGTTCACGAAGCTCGCCACGGTAAGCGGCGTCTGATCGGCGAACAGGCGCAGATGAATGGTGCCGCGGCCGGTAACGATGTGGGCTTGCAGGTCTGAACTCATGGGTTTCCCGAAGGCTGTCTTGGAGGGTGCAAAGGATAACGCAAACGCCGCGATCGCTAATGTATCAGCCGATGCTCAGCCAACGCGCCGCGGCGCGCGGAAGCATCGGCAGCGCCGCGCCGAGCATTTGCAGATACGCGCGCTTGATGAGCCGCTTTACGCCGTCGGATTCGAGCGACATGTCGCGCGACATCGCTTTCCAGTTCGATGCGTTCGCCGTGTTCAGCGAAACCGCAATGGTCGGCTCGTCGATGTAGGTCACGTGCCACCATCCGGCGGGGACGAAGACGGTTTCGCCCGCGCGCAAACGGAACGTGATCGGCGTGGCGTTCGCGAACAGCGGGAATCGGTCGAGATCGACGTTGCGCACATCGACAAGTTGCGTCTTCAACGAATCGCCGCCGATCGGATACAGAAACGGCGTGTCCTTGGGATCGAACATCACGAAGTTCTTGTCGCCGACGATCTGCGTGATGAACGCGTGCTGGTGGTACGCATCGAAATGCAGATACGGAAATCCGGAACCGTTGCCGCCGATCAGCAGCTCCGGCACGCCGCCGTAGATTTTCCAGCGCTTGGGCAGAAGATTGCCGTTGATCCAGTTGGGCAAGGTAACCGCTGGAGCCGGCGTGATATCCGGCAGCAGCGCGGGCAGCTCGCGATTGATCGGCCATTCGCGCAGATAAGGCGCGGGATCTTCCGGCGTGGACTGCTCGATGCGGTCGATGAAGTCGGCCATGCGCCAGTCGCGGTCGCCGGCGTGGATGATGTGGTCGGCGAAGCGCGTGCGGAAGAAATCGAGCGACCACTTCCCGAATGCCGGCCATGTCGTCGCATTGCGCACGACCGCGGGGCGGCTCCCCAGCACGTGCTGGTCATAAAAGTCGCCGGCTTGCGTTGCATCGACCGTAGCAACAGCGGCCACGTTGACGATCCAGTCACCTATATCCGGGCATGCACTTTAGCACCGGCCCGGATTGCGCGACATTACAGCGTGTTAAGACCATATTGCAGTGCGACATCGGATTTGCTTTCTGCTATAATTTCAATGTCCCTAACTATCCTTTCCGGACTGCCCTCGCAGCCTGGATTATCGCTATGTCCATCGAAAATCTTCGCAATATCGCCATCGTCGCGCACGTCGATCACGGCAAAACCACGCTCGTCGACTGCCTGCTCAAGCAATCCGGCACCTTCAGCGAGCGCACCGTGCTCGCCGAACGCGTCATGGATTCGCAACGATCAGGAAAAAGAACGCGGCATCACCATCCTGGCCAAGAACACCGCGATCACCTGGCGCGAGAACCGCATCAACATCGTCGACACGCCAGGCCACGCCGATTTCGGCGGCGAAGTCGAGCGCGTGCTGTCGATGGTCGATTCCGTTCTGCTGCTCGTCGACGCGATGGACGGCCCGATGCCGCAGACGCGCTTCGTCACGCAGAAGGCATTCCAGATGGGCTTTCGTCCCATCGTCGTGATCAACAAGGTCGACCGTCCGGGCGCGCGTCCGGGCTGGGTGCTGGATCAGACCTTCGATCTGTTCGATCGCCTCGGCGCGACCAACGAACAACTTGATTTCCCGGTCGTGTATGCGTCCGCGCTGCACGGCTACGCGAGCCTCGACTCGGAAGCGCGCGAAGGCGACATGACGCCGCTGTACGAAGCGATCATGAAGCACGTGCCGGCGCCGAAAGTCGATCCGGACGGCCCGTTCCAGATGCGTCTGAGTCAGCTCGACTACAACTCGTACGTCGGCCTGATCGGCATCGGCCGTATCGAACGCGGCAAAGTGCGCACGAACATGCCGGTGGCGATCGTCGATCGCGATGGCAAGAAGCGCAATGGCCGCGTGCTGCAGGTTCTGGGCTTCATGGGTCTGGAACGCCGCGAGGTTCCGGAAGCGGAAGCCGGCGACATCATCGCGATTTCCGGCGTCGAATCGCTGAGCATTTCCGACACCGTCTGCGCAGTCGATGCGCCGGAAGGTTTGCCGGTGATGACCGTCGACGAACCGACCATCAGCATGACGTTCCAGGTGAACAATTCGCCGTTCTGCGGACGCGAGGGCAAGTTCCTCACCAGCCGCCAGATCCGCGAGCGCCTGATGCGCGAAGTGCTGCACAACGTCGCGCTGAAAGTCGAAGAAACCGAAGATCCGGATAAATTCAAAGTGTCCGGCCGTGGCGAACTGCATCTTTCGGTGCTCATCGAAACGATGCGCCGCGAAGGGTACGAACTCGCCGTGTCGCGTCCCGAAGTCATCCTGAAGGAAGTCGACGGCGTGACGCAGGAACCGTACGAGCAGCTCGTCGTCGACATGGAAGAACAATTCCAGGGCGGCGTGATGGAGCGTCTCGGCACGCGTCGCGGCCAGCTCAAGAACATGGAGCCCGACGGCAAAGGCCGCGTGCGTCTGGAATATGTGATTCCGGCGCGCGGACTCATCGGTTTCCAGACCGAATTCCGCACCGTCACCGCCGGCACCGGTTTGCTGTTCCACGTGTTCGATCACTACGGCCCGCGCGCCGATGGTGCGATCGCCAAGCGCCAGAACGGCGTGATGATCTCCAACGGCATGGGCATGGCGCCGGCGTATTCGCTGGTCAGTCTGCAGGAGCGCGGACGTCTGCTCATCGACGAAGGCGCGGAAATCTACGAAGGCCAGCTCGTCGGCATTCATGCGAAAGACAACGATCTCACCGTCAATGCGTTGCGCGCCAAACAGCTCACCAACATCCGCGCCGCCGGCAAGGACGAAAACGTCCAGCTCACGCCGCCGATCAAGATGTCGCTCGAACAGGCGCTCGAATTCATCGAAGACGATGAACTCGTCGAAGTGACGCCGAAGTCGATCCGTCTGCGCAAGAAGCATCTGACCGAGAACGATCGCAAGAAGGCGTCGCGCCAGGCGGCGTGATCCAACCGCCGGGCATTGGACTTCCGCATATGGAAAATTCACGGATGTAGCACTATAGTGCTACATATCGTGTACGGAGGATTTCCATGTCGACCACCACCATCCGCCTTCCGGACAAACTCAAGACACGGATTGCACGTGCTGCAGGCCACGCCGGCAAGACGGCGCACGGCTTCATCCTCGAGGCTATAACCGAAAAGACGGAAGACGCTGAACGCCGTGATGAATTCCATGGCGAAGCAGACAAGCGTTTCGCCGCCATGCTTGCATCTGGCAAGTCGATTCCGTGGGCAGAGATGCGGGTGTATGTCGAGAAACGCATGGCGGGAAAAAAGGCCAAACGGCCCGTCTCCCGCAAATTGAAACCGTGAAATGGCTCGTATCGAGCTGGCGGAAGAAATCGCCCACGACTTCGAACGAATTCTCGAACATTTCTTCCATCACGAAGCGTCCGATCCCGCCGAACGTCTCGCCGAAATACTGCGTGCAATCGATATCCTCGAATTCAATCCGCGCATCGGTCGTCACGTCCCCAACGGCTTGCGCGAACTGATCATAGGCCGCGACGCTGGCTACGTAGCCCTGTATCGGTATCTGCCGCAGATCGATATGGTTTTAGTTCTGGCGATTCGCGGACAGCGCGAAGCGGGTTATGCACGGAGCTGTTAGCATCGCACTGACGACGCGATACAGATTGGCGCCATGAACGATATCGGCAAGCTGGTCCGCTACAAAGCATGGGCGAACGAACTGCTGTACGACGGCGTCGCGAAACTTCCCGACGCTGCGCTCACGCAGCCCGATCCCATCATCTTCGGAAATCTGCTGCGCACGCTGCATCACACCTACGCGATGGACTATGTATGGCGCGCGCATCTGCTCGGTGAACCGCACGGACTGACGTCGCGCAATCCCGATCACTGCCCTGCGTTCGGCGAAGTCCGCGATGCGCAACGCGCCATCGATGCATGGTTCATCGAATACGTCGATGGGCTGAACGGCGATGCGCGCAATGAAACGGTGACGTTCAATTTCATCGGCGGCGGACCGGGCTCGATGACGCGCGAGGACATCATCCTGCACGTCGTGAATCACGGCACGTACCATCGCGGACACATCGCCGGCATGATGCATCGGCAGGGCACCAATGCGCCGACGACGGATTATCCGGTGTTCCTGAAATCAGGAGTGGTTTGAAATGACTGTTCGCATCGCGGCGATCGTTGCACTTTCCATCGCAACTTCACTCGCGTCGGCACAATCGACCGATCGCGAGTTGTCGATCACCGACATCGCCGCCCAGATGAAGCACGGCGAACTGACATCGCGCGCGCTCGTGCAACAGTATCTGGATCGGATTGCGAAGATCGACAAATCCGGTCCGGCGATCAATGCGATCATCGAATTGCATCCGGACGCGCTCGCGATTGCGCAAGCGATGGACGCTGAACGCAAACACGGCAAATCGCGCGGACCGCTGCACGGCGTGCCCGTGCTGATCAAGGACAACATCGACACCGCCGACAAGATGCACACGTCGGCGGGATCGCTTGCGCTCGCGAATTCGATTGCGTCGAAAGATTCCGCCGTCGCCGAGCAATTGCGCAAAGCCGGCGCCGTCATCATCGGCAAAACAAATCTCAGTGAGTGGGCGAATTTCCGCTCGACCCGCTCGAGCAGCGGCTGGAGCGGACGCGGCGGTCTGACAAAAAATCCGTACGCGCTCGATCGCAATGCGTGCGGATCGAGTTCGGGCACGGGTGCGGGAATCGCCGCGAATCTTGCCGCTGTCGGCGTCGGTACCGAGACCGATGGCTCCATCGTTTGTCCATCGGCGACGAATGGAATCGTCGGCATCAAACCGACGGTCGGACTGATCAGCGGCCGCGGCATCGTTCCGATATCGCATTCGCAGGACACCGCCGGACCGATGGCGCGCACCGTCGCCGACGCCGCGATTCTGCTGACGGCGCTGGCGACCGATGCGGCGCATCGCCAGGACTACGCGAAGTCGCTCGACGCGAAGGCGTTGCACGGTGCGCGCATCGGCGTCATCCGCAAATTCGCGGATTCGAATCCCGACGTCAAAGCGCTCTACGATCAAGCCGTCGAGGCGATGCGTGCCTCGGGCGCGATCCTCGTCGATTGCGAGCTGCCAAATCTCGGCAAATACGACGACGCCGAAAACATCGTCCTGCAATTCGAATTCAAGCACGATCTGAATGCGTATCTCGCATGCGTTGCCCGCATCATCGAACGCGCCGCGCACGCTCGCCGATCTGATCGATTTCGACAAGCGCGAAGGCGCGCGCGAACTGCGCTGGTTCGGACAGGAAACATTCGAGCAATCGCAGGCGCGCGGCGATCTTACCGACAAGGTTTATCTCGACGCCGCCGCGAACGCGAAACGACTCGCCGGCAAGGAAGGTATCGACGCGGCGCTCGCGGTGAATCATTTCGATGTACTCATCGCGCCGACCGGCGGCCCGGCATGGACCACCGATCTCGTCAATGGCGATCATTTCGATTCGTCGAGTTCGTCGCCCGCTGCGGTGGCCGGATATCCGGCGATCACCGTGCCGATGGGCTACATCCACGAGCTTGCCGGTCGGCGTGAGTTTCTTCGGCGCCGCGTGGAGCGAACCTACGCTGATCAAGCTCGCCTACGCCTTCGAACAGGCCACGCATGAACGCAAGCCGCCGACATTCCCCGCGCATGTAGAATGATGCTTTTCGTTCGAGACGTTCGCATGAAAAAGACAGGATTCCCGACTGCCCATCCGCCGGGTGCTGTCGATCGACATCGGCGCCACCGGCATGAAGGCCGCCATCGTCGACCGCAACGGCAAATTCGTCTCCGAACGTCGTCGAGTGAAAACGCCGCCGATGTGTCCGCCGAAGGACAATGGTGAGGATGCTCGATCGACATGGTGCGCACGTTCGACGACTACGAGCGCGTCTCGATCGGTTTCCCGGGCTTGGTGCGCGAAGGTGTGGTGCTGACGGCGCCGAACCTCGGCACCGAGCAATGGTCCGGATTCAAATTCGCCGCGACGATGGAAAAACATCTTAAACGCCCGACGCAGATCCACAACGACGCCGACGTGCAAGGCCTCGCCGCCATCGAAGGCAAAGGCCTGGAGTTGGTCTGCACGCTCGGCACCGGCTTGGGCACCGCATGGTTCCGTGACGGCGAACTGATGCCGCACATGGACCTGTCGCACATGGCGATCCACAAGCAAGACGACTTCGACCACTACATCGGCGACAAGACGCTCAAGCGCATCGGCAAGAAAGAATGGAACAAGCGCCTGAAAAAATTGATCGACGATGCTGGAGAAGTGTTCTTCTACGACCGCCTGCATTTCGGCGGCGGCAACTCGCGCTGCATCGATCAGAAGTTGCCGAAGAACGTGCGGATCGTCTCGAACGAGCTTGGGATTTCCGGCGGGGCGTTCGTGTGGATGCCGAAAGGCAACCGGCAGCCGCATAAGAAAAAGAACAAAAGCTGACCGCGAAAAATTGAGACGGCTTCTATCTATTGAAAAGTCATCTGCGAAAATAGAATCTCCGAGATTGGCTGGCACATCAATAGGTTCATCCGTATTGTGATCAGCGCCATTCGCGATGTTGAAGCCCCAGCATTTCACAAGATCGTGTTTCGTCACTGCGCAAGTGACTTCCGCGCCGGCCGTCAACGCAATTGCTTCTTCTGGTAAATCAATAACGGGAACTGGGACAAGGCTATCTGACGTCGATCCGTCGCCCAGCTGCCCACTGCTATTTTTCCCCAACATCTGACGCCGCCATCTTCGCATCTATGCTCCAACTTGAAACGGAAATTAGCTGGTAAGTGACGTTACGTAACAGGCGGTTCCCGCATAATTTTCGGCCATTGCCGAGCTGTCCGTCTCCGTTGTAACCCCAACATTTCACTCCATGCGATGTTGTCACGGCACAAGTGTGAAAGATTCCCGCACTCCGCCGGTTATGCCGACAACGTCATGGCACCCACCCTTTGTATTCCATCGCCCAATTGACCTCCACTATTCGCGCCCCAACATTCAATTCGCCGTGTCGTAGGACCGCGCATTGTGAGATGTCCCCCGATACTTCGATGACGTCAGAAGTTAATCGCCAACGGGCGTGAAGCTATTTGCGTTCGTTCCGTTCCCCAGTTGTCCGAATATAAGTCCCCAGCATTTCAGGCAGACGTTATCGCGCAAGCGTACTTTCGCCCGCCGCACACATCAAAGAAAAACGGGTAAGGAAAGGGATTGCTCCTCGCATCCCCAGTCCCAATCCCAAAAAATGTCTCCCCAAGCGATACCTGAAGTTCCCTTACGCCGCACGAAAATCTCCCCGCAGCGACCTGGACAATGCCGGTTCCTATGCTGGAGATCCAAACGTCCAAATACTAGCGACTCGGCGGGCCCGTCTTCGCCGACGCCCAGTTGGCCAACGTCGTTACGACCCCAACATTTGGCGGTACCCCACTCGGTTGTCGCACATGTGTGTAAACGGCCTCCGGAAATAGTCGGTTGTAGCAACGATCCAGCATTGGCTGGTGCAATCGATAGCAACGACAACACAATTCCAACGACGAAAAAAATTCGCTGCTTCGCCAAGACTAGAAAGGAAAGAACGTTCTTCAACCTGAACATAGGCATGCTCCGCAATAAACACTTGCAGATTACGCTGACTAGGTCAGGCTAAACGGACACTACTGCGACGAAATGCGGACGTACAGCTTACTGACCGCGACGTTCGTTATTGTTAGATTGATGGACCGATGCGTCCCCGCTTGCGCACGATCAGCATCGCGAGTTCCAGCGACTGCTCGTAGTTCAGGCGCGGATCGACCGTGCGATTTGTAGGCGCGGGCGAGATCGGTTTCGGCCAGATCGCGCGCGCCGCCGAGGCATTCGGTGACGTTCTCGCCGGTCAGCTCGAGATGCACGCCGCCGAGGCGCGTGCCGCAGGCGGCGTGGATATCGAACGCCTGGTCGAGTTCGCTGCGGATGTTCTCGAAGCGCCGCGTCTTCACGCCGTTGGACAACGTCTCGCCGTTGCCGTGCATCGGATCGCAGCACCACAGCACGCGGCGTGCCTTCGGCTTTCACGGCGTTGCAGGATCTGCGGCAGCGACGGCTTCGATCTTCTCGGCGCCCATGCGATGGATCAGCGTGAGGCGGCCGGGTTCGTTGTCCGGGATTGAGCACGTCGAGCAGGCGCAGCATCTGCGCCGGCGTCAGCGCTCGGGCCGATCTTGATGCCGATCGGATTGCGGATGCCGCGGCAGTATTCGACGTGCGCGCCATCGAGCGCGGCGGTGCGCATGCCGATCCACGGGAAATGCGTGGACAGGTTGAACCAGCCCCACTGGCGCGGCACCTGGCGCGTCACGCGACTGTTCGTAGTGCAGCAGCAGCGCTTCGTGCGAAGTATAAAAATCCACACGCTGGTAGCTGCCGATCTGATCGCCGACGAGCGTTTCCATGAAGCGCACGGAATCGCCGATCGCGTCGACCATGCGCTGGTATTCGGCCTGCAGCGGCGAATGCTCGACCCAGGCGAGATCCCAGTATTCCGGATGATGCAGATCGGCGAAGCCGCCATCGATCAGCGCGCGGACGAAATTCATCGTCATCGCCGAGCGCGAATGGCCTTCGATCAGACGCTGCGGATCGGGCGTGCGCGCGGACCGCCGTCGAATTCGGGGCGGTTGATGATGTCGCCGCGATAGCTCGGCAATGTCACGCCGTCGCGCGTTTCGGTATCGGTCGAACGCGGCTTGGCGTACTGGCCGGCGAAGCGGCCGACGCGGACGACCGGCAGCTTGAGTCCGTGCACGAGCACGAGGCTCATCTGCAGCAGCACTTTCAGGCGATTGGTGATGAGCGGACTGGTGCAGTCGCTGAAGCTTTCGGCGCAGTCGCCGCCCTGCAGCATGAAGCAGCTTGCCCTCGGCGGCGTCGGCGAGCTTGCGCTTGAGCGCGAGCACTTCCCACGAGGTGACCAGCGGCGGCAGTTCGCGCAGATCGCACGAGCGCGCGGTCGAGCGCGGCGGCGTCGGGATAGGTCGGCTGCTGCGTCGCGGTCCTGCGACTGCCAGGATTCCGGCGTCCAGTCCGGATGGCTGCGCACGGCGGTCAGGCTTGGCTTTTCGACTTGCATATCGCGGCTTTATTGCACTGCGGAAAAGACATCATGCCACAGTCGGGGCGGCGCCGCAACGTCGACGGCTTCAACGTTTCCGGAAACCCGCCCACATCGCGCCGATGCCGAGCAGGACGTAGCAGACCAGCGTCCAGTCCGGCATCGAGAAGCCGAGGAACGTCCAGTTGATCTGCGGCAGTCGGCCGAACCGGTGAACGCCATCTTCAGCACTTTGCTGATCGGGAAGTTGCTCGACCATGTAGTTCCAGCCGGGCGCGCAGCCGGCGAACGGATCCGGCGGCTGGTGCTGCACCCAGATATGCCGGGCGGCAATGCCGACGCCGACGAAGGCGGCCAATAGCTGGATGAAGCCATAAATTCGACGGCCGCTTTCGCGCGGATTCTGGATGGCGCCGATGAGGAACACCATGCCCATCACGATGAACACGATGCGCTGGAAGATGCACAGCGGACACGGTTCGATATTGAGCGCGAACTGCACGTAATACGCGTACGACATCAGCACGACGCAGACGACGAATCCCGCGAAATACTGCGCACGAAACGGCCAGCGAAACGGATTCAGCATGCGCCCCTCGAATACGAAAACGGTCGGCTTGCTAAGACAGCGGAATTTGAACGGCGTTCCGCGAACGCTGAAAACAAAACGGCTCCGGAGGTTACCCGCCGGAGCCGTCGATAGTCAGGTGTTGCTGGCTTACTCGGCGGTCGCTTCCGCGTCGGCGCGCGGACGATCGACGAGTTCGACATACGCCATCGGCGCTTTGTCGCCGTCGCGCGAAGCCGCACTTGAGGATGCGCAGATAGCCGCCCTTGCGCTCGCGGTAACGCGGTCCGAGTTCGACGAAGAGCTTGCCGACCGCGACCTTGTCGCGCAGACGCGCGAAAGCGAGGCGGCGATTGGCGACGCCGTCGATCTTGGCGAGCGTGATCAGCGGCTCGGCGACGCGGCGAAGTTCTTTCGCCTTCGGCAGCGTGGTGCGGATCAGCTCGTGCTTGAACAGCGACGAGGCCATGTTCGGAACATCGCGGTCGCGGTGGCTGCTGGTGCGGTTGAGCTTGCGGCCGGATTTCTGATGACGCATAAGTATATTCCTTTGTATAACTTTATAATTGTAGCCCCTGGCGGACGATTCCGCGTTCGGGGTGAACTCTTGGTTCGACGGACTCGAGAATCCGGTGTCTTCACTTGCTCGAAAAGCGGCCATCGCTAGCCGCTTCTCGATTCTGCGCGATCGATACCGATCGCGTAAATCAATGCATCTGCATGCCGTGCTGCAGACCCGGCGGCGGCCAGTTTTCGAGCTTCATGCCGAGCGACAGACCGCGCGCGACCAGCACGTCCTTGATTTCGGTCAGCGACTTCTTGCCGAGGTTCGGCGTCTTCAGCAGCTCGACTTCGGTGCGTCTGCACGAGGTCGCCGATGTAGTAGATGCTCTCGGCTTTCAGGCAGTTCGCCGAACGCACGGTCAGTTCCAGATCGTCGATCGGGCGCAGCAGGACCGGATCGACGCCGCTCTTGTCGGCCTTCGCGTCGCTGCTTTCGCGGCGGGTGAAATCGCCGAAAACGCGTGAGCTGGTCCTGCAGGATTTCGGCGGCCTTGCGCACCGCTTCTTCGGCATCGATCGCGCCGTTGGTCTCGATGTCGAGCACGAGCTTGTCGAGGTCGGTGCGCTGTTCGACACGCGCGCTGTCGACTTCGTACGCCACGCGGCGGACCGGGCAGAACGAGGCGTCGAGCTGCAGGCGGCCGATCGGGCGCGCTTCTTCGTCCGGACGGCGGCGCGAGGTGGCCGGCTGGTAGCCGACGCCGCGCGCGATCTTGAGGCGCATGTTCAGCGCGATGTCTTTGGTCAGGTGGCAGATCACGTGGTCGGGATTGATGATCTCGACGTTGTGGTCGACCTTGATGTCGCCCGCCGTGACGACGCCCTTGCCCTTCTTGGACAAGGTGAGCGTGGTTTCGTCGAGGTTGTGCATGCGGATGGCGACGTCCTTGAGGTTCAGCAGCACTTCGATGACGTCTTCCTGCAGGCCTTCGAGCGTGGTGTACTCGTGCAGCACGCCGTCGATTTCGACTTCGATGATCGGCCGCGCCCGGGATCGACGACAGCAGGACGCGACGCAGCGCGTTGCCGAGCGTGTGGCCGAAGCCGCGTTCCAGCGGTTCGACCGACGACCTTGGCGCGGTTGGCGCCGATGCGTTCGACGTGGAGGCCGCGCGGACGCAGGATGGTAGTAGGCGAATGTGCCATGAATACGCTCTCCGAATAAGAGTAAGGGACAATTCCGAACTGAGATCGCTGCGACGAATCGCTGCGCGGTGAGACCGATCAATATGGGGGTCGATCGATCGGATGCAACGCGCTGATTTGTTAAAACGACGCAGCGTCGCACCCGAAGTCGGTACCACTATTACTTGCTAGTACAACTCGATGATCAGGCTTTCGTTGATGTCGCTCGGCAGATCGGAACGTTCCGGCAGCGCCTTGAGCGTGCCGGCGAACTGCTTCGCGTCGACTTCGATCCACGCCGGCGCCAGATCCATCTCCTGCGACAGCGTCAGCGCTTCCTGGATGCGCAACTGGCTGCGCGACTTCTCGACGATGGCGATCTGGTCGCCCGGCTTGACCTGGTACGACGGCAGGTTGACTTTCTTGCCGTTGACTTCGATCGCCTTGTGCGCGACGAGCTGGCGCGCCTGCGCGCGCGTCACCGCGAAGCCCATGCGATAGACGATGTTGTCCAGGCGCGCTTCGAGCATGCGCAGCAGGTTTTCACCGGTGTTGCCTTTGGCCTTCGACGCCTTCGTGTAGTAGTTGCTGAACTGGCGCTCGAGCAGACCGTAGATGCGCTTGACTTTCTGTTTCTCGCGCAGCTGGACGGCGTAGTCGGACAGACGCGCCTTCTTGCCGCCGGCGCCATGCTGGCCGGGCTTCTGCTCGAGCTTGCACTTCGAGTCGAGCGCGCGCGCCGGGCTCTTGAGGCTGAGGTCGGCGCCTTCACGACGCGCGAGCTTGCAGGTGGGACCGATGATAACGTGCCATGTATTCTGATACTCTCCGTTAGACTCGACGACGCTTTTTCGGCGGACGGCAGCCGTTGTGCGGGATCGGCGTGACGTCGATGATGTTGGTGACCTTGATGCCGAGCGCGTTCAGCGAACGCACGGCGGACTCGCGGCCCGGACCCGGGCCCTTGATGCGCACTTCGACGGTCTTCACGCCGTATTCCTGCGCGACGCGGCCGGCCTTTTCGGCCGCGACCTGCGCGGCGAACGGGGTCGACTTGCGCGAACCGCGGAAACCCGCGCCGCCCGCAGTCGCCCACGACAGCGCGTTGCCCTGGCGATCGGTGATCGTCACGACGGTATTGTTGAACGAAGCCTGCACGTGGACGATGCGCATCGGTGACGACGCGCTTGGCTTTCTTCTTGGTCTTGGCGGCGACCGGCTTATTCATGAGTCAGTGTTTCCGCGGCAGATGGTTCCTGGTACTAGTCATTAGTTTTCTTGATCGCGCGGCGCGGGCCCTTGCGGGTGCGCGCATTGGTGCGCGTGCGCTGGCCGCGCAGCGGCAGGCCGCGACGATGGCGCAGGCCACGATAGGTGCCAAGGTCGATCAGGCGCTTGATGCTGATGCCGACTTCGCGGCGCAGATCGCCTTCGACGCATGAACTTGGCCGACTTCCGGGCGCAGCTTGTCGACTTCGGCTTCGGTCAGACTACTTGATCTTGGTCGCCGGGTTCGACGCCCGCGGCCTCACAGACCTTCTTCGACCGCGAGCGGCCGATACCGAAAATGCTTTGCAGTCCGATCACGACGTGCTTTTGAACCGGCAGATTGACACCCGCAATGCGCGCCATCTTATCTGATCTCCAAAATCGAGGTCAGCACTCGTCAGCTACGAGCGCAGGGAACTGCGATATTATAGCTCGGTTTATTCACTACTGGAAGCCCACGCCCGGCGGCAAACGGTGAATTTTCCCGACACTGATCATTGCTTCCGCACTGCGGACGAATCCGCTTCAGCTGCGGCCGACCACCGCGGCCATATCCTTTCAGATTCGCTTTCTTGAGCAGGCTTTCGTACTGGTGCGAGACCAGATGCGCCTGCACCTGCGCGGTGAAATCCATGACCACCACGACCACGATCAACAGCGACGTACCACCGAAATAGAACGGCACATGCGAAATACTGCTGCAGGAACGTCGGCACCAGGCAGACCAGCACCAGGTACAGGGCGCCGGCGCCGGTCAGGCGGGTCAGCACGGCGTCGATGTATTCGGCGGTCGCCTTGCCCGGACGGATGCCCGGAATCAGCGCGCCCGACTTCTTCAGGTTCTCGGCCGTCTCGTTCGAGTTGAACACGAGCGCGGTATAGAAGAACGCGAACACGATGATCAGGACGGCGTACAGGATTTCGTACAGCGGTTCGCCCGGGCGACAGCGCGGCGGTGAGCTGCTGCAGCCAGCGGATGTCCGTGCGCCTTGCTAGAACCACGCGACGCGGTCGCCGGGAACATGATCAGCGACGACGCGAAGATCGCCGGAATCACGCCCGACATGTTGAGCTTGAGCGGCAGATGCGAACTCTGGTTCATGTACGCCTGCGCGCGCCGCCCTGGCGGCGCGCGTAGTTCACCGTGATGCGGCGCTGGCCGCGTTCGACGAACACGACGAACGCCGTCACCGCGAGCACGAGCAGCAGCACGAGCAGCACTTGAGCGGAGCTGCAGCTCGCCGTTCCTGCGCCATCTGCAGCGTGCGCACGATCGCGCTCGGCAAGCCCGCGACGATGCCGGCGAAGATCAGCAGCGAAATACCGTTGCCGATGCCGCGTTCGGTGATCTGCTCGCCGAGCCACATCAGGAACATGCGTGCCCGCGGTCAGGCCGATCATCGCGGTGAAGATGAAGCCCGGACCCGGCGCGTAGACGACCGGCCGGCCTGCGGTCTGCAGCATCGCTCGCGATGCCGAACGACTGGAACGCGGCGAGGCCGACCGTGCCGAAGCGCGTCCACTGGGTCAGCTTGCGCCGGCCGGACTCGCCTTCCTTGCGCAGCGCCTGCCACGACGGAATCGACCGAGGCGAACATCTGCACGATGATCGACGCGGAAATGTACGGCACCACGCCGAGCGCGAAGAGCGAAAAGCGCGCTGAGCGCACCGCCCGAGAACATGTTGAACATGTCGATCAGATGCCGCCGCCGCCGCTCGATGCAGCGTGCTCATCGCGTCCGAATTGACGCCCGGCACCGGAATGAACGAGCCCAGGCGATAGACGATCAGCGCGCCGATCACGAACAGGATGCGCTGCTTGAGCTCGGTCAGTTTGCCGAGCGCCAGCGAGCATGTTGGCTTGCGAAGCCGCCACAAGTTACTCCGATTACTCCACGCTGCCGCCGGCCGCTTCGATCGCGGCCTTGGCGCCCGCGGTCACCGCCACGCCTTTCAGCTTGATGGCGCGCTTGATCTCGCCCTTCTTGACGATCTTGACGCGCTCGGCGCGCGTGTCGACGAGACCGGCGGCCTTGAGCGCGTCGAAATCGATGGTGTCGGCCTTGACTGAGTCGAGCTGGTACAGCAGCACTTCGGACATGTCGTGCGCGCAGTCTTCGAGCGGAAGCCGACCTTCGGCAGACGACGCTGCATCGGCATCTGGCCGCCTTCGAAGCCCGGCTTGACCTTGCCCTTGCCGGTGCGCGCGAACTGGCCCTTGTGGCCGCGGCCCGCGGTTTTGCCGAGGCCCGAACCGATGCCGCGACCGACGCGAACGCGGTCTTTGCGCGAGCCCTTGGCTGGTTTGAGTGTATTGAGACGCATGATTGACTCCAAATTCTTGCACAGTCCGGATTCATGCGCCCGCTGTGATCGTCGAACAGCGGGCGCGCATGAATCGCGCCCTAAATCAGTCTTCGATGCGAACCAGATAGTTGATCTTGTTGATCAGACCGCGCACCTGCGGCGTATCTTTCAGTTCGCGCACGTCGTTGAGCTTGTTCAGGCCGAGCGCCTTCACGCTCAGGCGATGCTTCCACTGGCAGCTGTTCATGCTCTTGTACAGGCGCACGCGGATCGTGCCCGCTGCCTCTTTGGTTTGCTTAGCCTTGGCCATAACCGCCCACCTCTTCGACTTTCTTGCCACGCTTGGCGGCGATGCGCTCCGGCGTCGCCATCGCTTGCAGGCCCTTGATCGTGGCGCGCACCAGATTGATCGGGTTGCGCGAACCGACGGCCTTGGCCAGCACGTTCTTCACGCCGACCACTTCGAGCACCGCGCGCATCGCGCCGCCGGCGATCACGCCCGTACCTTCGGAAGCCGGCTGCATGTAGACCTTGCGCCGCGCCGTGGTTGGCTTTGACGGCATGCCACAGCGTGCCGTTGTTGAGCTTGATGCTGGTCATGCCGCGACGCGCACGCTCCATCGCCTTCGAGATCGCGACCGGCACTTCGCGCGCCTTGCCGTATCCGAAGCCGACTTTGCCGTCGCCGTCGCCGACCACGGTCAGCGCGGTGAAGCTCATCTGGCGGCCGCCCTTCACGGTCTTCGCTACGCGATTGACCGCGATGAGCTTCTCGAGCATGCCATCGCTGTTTTCACGATCATTTGTTGACATCATTTTCATCCTGTTTGCCGCTCCGGAGGATGCGGACTTATGCTTACGGCTGAAGCCGCTTGGAGTTGTAGGTGATGTCGACGTGGATGAACGATCGTGTTAAAACTTCAGACCGCTTCGCGCGCCGCATCGGCCAGCGCGGCGATACGACCGTGATAGCGGAAACCCGAACGATCGAACGCGACGCTTCTCGACGCCGGCGGCCTTCGCCTTCTCGGCGATCGCCTTGCCGACGGCGGCGGCAGCGGCCTTGTTCTTGGTGCCTTTCAGATCCTTCGCGAATCGCCTTCTGCACGGTCGACGCGGCGGCAAGCACCTTGTCGCCTTCGGCGCGAAATCACCTGCGCGTAGATGTGCTGATCGCTGCGATGCACGGTCAGACGCGGCACGCCGAGCTTGCGGATGTGCGAGCGCGTGGTCTTGGCGCGGCGAAGTCTGGCGATGTTCTTTCGTTCAGACATGGTTTCTTATCTCCGAGAAGCGGATCGAGCCCGATTAGGCCTTCTTGGCTTCCTTCAAGGTGATTTTTTCGCCGGAGTAACGCACGCCTTTGCCCTTGTAGGGCTCGGGCGGACGGAACGCGCGGATCTTGGCGGCGGTTTCGCCGACGACCTGCTTGTCGGCACCGGCGATGAGGATTTCGGTCTGCGTCGGCACGGTGATCGTGATGCCTTCCGGCGCCTTGAACACGATCGGGTGCGAGAAGCCGAGCGTGAGGTTCAGGTCCTTGCCCTGCAGCGCGGCGCGATAGCCGACGCCGACGAGTTCGAGCTTGCGCTGATAGCCTTCGCTGACGCCGGTGACCATGTTCGCGACGAGCGCGCGCATCGGTACCGGCCATCTTCATTGTCGCCGGTCGCTGACGCCGAAGTTGACTTCGCGAACCGTTGACGTCGACGTTCGACGCCTTCCGGACGCGCGAACTTGAGCGTGCCCTTCGGACCTTTGACGCTGACCGTTTCTTCGGCAACGTTGCACTCGACGCCTTTGGGCAGCGCAATCGGTTTTTTGGCGACTCGTGACATGCTGTTCTCCGAAATCCTGATTCAATCGAGCGTGAATTAGACGATCGTGCCGAGCACTTCGCCGCCGACGCCCTTGGCGCGCGCCTGCGCGTCGGTCATCAGGCCGGCAGGCGTGGAGATGATCGACGACGCCGAGGCCCGACATCACCTTCGGCAGATCGTCCTTGCCGCGATACACGCGCAGGCCGGAACGGCTGACGCGGTCGAGGCGCTCGATGGCCGGACGGCCTTCGAAATACTTCAGCGCGATTTCGAGCTCGGACTTGTTGTTCTCGAGCTTGGTGACCTGGTAGTCGCGCACGTAGCCTTCGTCTTTCAGCAGCTTGACGATGGCGATTTTCAGCTTGGACGCCGGCATGCGTCACCGTCGGCTTCGCGGACATCTGCGCGTTGCGGATGCGGGTGAACATATCGGCGATGGGATCAGTCATGCTCATTGTTTCAATTCCTGTCTGTAGCATCGATATCCGGAATGGATTTCGTTGTACTGAGCGCAAGTCATTGCGCCGTGCGGGCGCGAAATCGCGCCTAATTCGGTCTGTTACCAGCTGGCTTTGCGCAGACCGGGCACGTCGCCGCGCATGGTCGCTTCGCGCAGCTTGTGGCGGCCGAGCGCGAACTTGCGATACACGCCACGCGAACGACCGGTCAGCTCGCAGCGGTTGCGCTGGCGCGTCGGGCTCGCGTCGCGCGGCAGCTTCTGCAGCTTGGTCTGCGCGGCCATCTTGTCTTCATACGAAGACTTCGGGCTGAGCACGATCGCCTTGAGTTCCGCGCGCTTGGTCGCGTACTTCTTGACGATCTTCGCGCGCTTTCTTTCGCGCATGATCATGTTGGTCTTTGCCATACCTGTCTCTCTTTCTGAGCGCGATTATGCGTCGATGGTTCATGCGGCGCGATGAATCGCGCCCCTACATTTCATTAGTTACGGAACGGGAAACTGAAGGCTTCGAGCAGCGCTTTGGCTTCTTCGTCGGTGCGCGCCGTCGTGGTGATGGCGATGTCCATGCCGCGCATCGCGTCGACCTGGTCGAAATCGATTTCCGGGAAGATGATCTGTTCCTTGATGCCCATGTTGTAGTTGCCGCGGCCATCGAACGAACGACCCGAGATGCCACGGAAGTCGCGCACGCGCGGCAGCGAAATGTTGACCAGGCGATCGATGAACTCGTACATCTTGGCGCGGCGCAGGGTGACCTTGCAGCCGATCGGCCAGTTGTCGCGGATCTTGAAGGTGGCGATCGACTTCTTCGACAGCGTCGACACCGATTTCTGACCGGCGATCTTGGTCATGTCGGCATTGCGCGTTCTCGAGCACTTTCTTGTTCGCGGCCGCTTCGCCCACGCCCATGTTGAGCGTGACCTTGGTGATCTTCGGCACCTGCATCACGTTGTCGTAGTTGAAGCGCTTCATCAGCTTCGGCACGACTTCGTCTTTGTAGAATTTTTCAAGGCGAACCATGGCGAACTCCTCAGGCGTCGACCACTTCGCCGCCGGCGCGGTACGTGCGTACCTTGCGTCCGTCGTCGAGCGTCTTGAAACCAACGCGCTCGCCCTTGTTCGTCTGCGAGTTGAAGAGCATCACGTTGGAAAGGTGGATGGAGGCTTCGCGCTCGACGATGCCGCCCGGCTGGTTGATCTGCGGGTTGGGCTTGGTGTGGCGCTTGACGAGGTTGATGTTCTGCACGAAGACGCGGTCTTCCGCGACGCGCATCACTTCGCCCTTCTGGCCTTTGTATTTGCCGGTGATCACGATGACTTGATCACCTTTGCGAATACTGTTCATGGCTAATTCTCGAAAAGTATATTTGTTTACAACTCGAGTGCCTACAGAGCACTTCCGGCGCGAGCGACACGATCTTCATGAACCGTTCGCTGCGCAGTTCGCGCGTGACCGGTCCGAAGATGCGCGTGCCGATCGGCTCGAGCTTGTTGTTGAGCAGCACGGCCGCGTTGCCGTCGAAACGGATCAGCGAACCGTCGGCGCGGCGCACGCCCTTCTTGGTGCGCACGACGACGGCGTCGTACACCTCGCCTTTCTTGACCTTGCCGCGCGGAATCGCGTCGCGGATCGAAACCTTGATGACGTCGCCGATGCCGGCGTAACGGCGCTTGGAACCGCCGAGCACCTTGATGCACATCAGTTCTTTCGCGCCGCTGTTGTCTGCCGCGGCCAACGTGGTTTGCATCTGGATCATGAGTGTTCTCCTAACCTTCCACGTTTACTGCGCGGCGCGCGTGACGATTTCGACCACACGCCAGTTCTTGGTCTTGGACAGCGGCGCGCATTCGGCGATGCGGACCATGTCGCCTTCCTTGCACTCGCCGTTTTCGTCGTGCGCGTGCACTTTGGTCGAACGGCGCACGATCTTGCCGTACAGCGGATGCTGCACCTGGCGCTCGAGCAGCACGGTGACCGTCTTCTGCATCTTGTTGCTGACGACTCGACCTTCGATCGTGCGCTGCGTCTTCTGGGTTTGTTCGGTCATGGCGATGCCTTATTTCTTCTTCGCAGATTTTTTCGCGGCCGACTTCTTCGCCGGAGCGGCTTTCGCCACCGGCGCGACGATGTCGCTTGCTGGGTCAGCAGCGTGTTGATCTGCGCGATCTCGCGGCGCACGCGCTTGAAGTGATGCGTCTGCGTCTGGTTGCCGGCGCCGCTTCTGCATGCGCAGGTTGAATTGTTCGCGGCGCAGCTCGACGAGCTGGTCGTTAAGTCGGCGGCGGATTGTTTGCGGAGTTCTTTGAGTTCCATCACAGCACCGTGCGGTTGACGAATTGAGGTCTGCACCGAAAGCTTGGCGGCGGCCAGGCGGAACGCTTCGCGCGCTTCGACTTCGGTCACGCCTTCGATTTCATACAGCATGCGGCCGGGCTGCACGACGGCGACCCAGTACTCGACGTTGCCCTTGCCGTTACCCATGCGGACTTCGATGGGCTTCTTGCGTGATCGGCTTGTCGGGGAACACGCGGATCCACAGCTTGCCGCCGCGCTTGACGAAGCGCGTGACGCAGCGGCGCGCCGCTTCGATCTGGCGCGCGGTGAGGTGGCCGTGCGTGGTCGCCTTCAGGCCGTATTCGCCGAAGCTGACTTTGTTGGCGACATAGGCCAGGCCGCGGTTGCGCGACTTCTGAACCTTGCGGAATTTGGTGCGACTGGGTTGCAACATGATTTGGTTCCTTACTTCGCGCCGCGCGGTTCGCGCGGTTCACGATCGCCTCGTTGATCACGGTCGCGGTTGTCGCGATTGTCACGACGCTCGCGCGGACGGCGGCGCGGTCCTGCGTGGTCGTCGCGCGTTTCCTGCGCGGCGGCGTGCAGGTCGAACACTTCGCCCTTGTAGATCCACACCTTCACGCCGATGATGCCGTAGTGCGTCTTCGCCTGGGCGAAACCGTAGTCGATGTCGGCGCGCAGCGTGTGCAGCGGCACGCGGCCTTCGCGGTACCACTCCGAACGCGCGATTTCCGCACCGTTCAAGCGGCCACCGACGTTGACCTTGATGCCCAGCGCGCCGAGGCGCATCGCGTTGCCGACGGCGCGCTTCATCGCGCGGCGGAACATGATGCGGCGCTCGAGCTGCTGCGCGATCGATTCGGCGACGAGCTGCGCGTCGATCTCGGGCTTGCGCACTTCGGACACGTTGATGTGAGCGGGCACGCCCATCATCTTCGAGACGTCCTTGCGCAGCTTCTCGATGTCTTCGCCTTTCTTGCCGATCACCACACCCGGACGCGCCGTGTGGATCGTGATGCGCGCGCTCTTGGCCGGACGCTCGATCTGGATGCGCGAAATGCCGGCCTGCGCCAGCTTCGTCGCGCAGCATCTCGCGCACCTTCAGATCGGCGGTGAGATATTGCGCGTATTCGCGCTTGTTGGCGAACCACTTGGAATTCCAGTCTTTGGAGATGCCAAGACGAATGCCGGTTGGATGAACTTTATGACCCATCGTTCAGTGTCCTTAGGAGCCGACAACCACAGTGATGTGGCTCGTACGCTTGATAATCCGTGAGCCGCGGCCCTTCGCACGTGCGTGCATGCGTTTCAGGCGCGGACCTTCGTCCACCATGACCGTGGCGACTTTCAATTCGTCGACATCGGCGCCGAGGTTGTTCTCGGCATTGGCCACCGCCGACAGCAGCACCTTCTTCATCAGTTGCGCGGCGCGCTTGTCGCTGAAGGCGAGCAGGTTCGTGGCGCGGCCGACCGGCAGTCCGCGAACCTGATCGGCGACCAGGCGCGCTTTCTGCGGCGAGATGCGCACGCCACGAAGGATTGCCTTCGCTTGCGGTGCCGTATTTTTGGTGGCTTTGGCTTGCATGACTGATTCCTCGGATTACTTCTTGGCGTCGGCGGCTTTCTTGTCGCCGGAGTGGCCTTTGAACGTGCGCGTTACCGCGAACTCGCCGAATTTGTGGCCGACCATGTTTTCGTTGACCAGCACCGGCACATGGGCCTTGCCGTTATGCACGGCGATAGTCAGACCCACCATTTCCGGCAGGATCATCGAGCGACGCGACCAGGTCTTGATCGGACGCTTGTTGTTCGCAGCCACCGCGCCTTCCACCTTCTTGAGCAGGTGCAGGTCGATGAACGGGCCTTTCTTGAGTGAACGTGCCATGGTGTTTTCCTATCAACCCCTACGATCGCGCACGATGAATTGCGTGGTGCGCTTGTTCTTGCGGGTCTTGTAACCCTTCGACGGCTGGCCCCACGGGCGACACCGGATGCGGATTACCCTGGCCGGCTTTCGCCTCACCACCGCCGTGCGGATGGTCGACCGGGTTCATCGCCGCACCGCGAACGGTCGGGCGAATACCGCGCCAACGCTTCGCACCGGCTTTGCCGAGCTTGCGCAGGTTGTGTTCCGAGTTGCCGACTTCACCGATCGTCGCGCGGCAGTCCGCCGGCACGCGGCGCATTTCGCCGGAGCGAAGACGCAGCGTGGCGTAAGCGCCTTCGCGCGCGACCAGCTGCACCGAAGCACCGGCACTGCGCGCGATCTGCGCACCCTTGCCCGGGCTTCATCTCGATGCAATGCACGGTCGAGCCGACCGGGATATTGCGCAGCGGCAGCGAGTTGCCCGTCTTGATCGGCGCTTCGCGGCCGGCGATGAGCTGGTCGCCCACGCTGATGCCCTTCGGCGCGATGATGTAGCGGCGCTCGCCGTCGACGTAGCACAGCAACGCGATGTGCGCGGTGCGGTTCGGATCGTATTCGATGACGCTCGACGCGGCAGGCGATGCCTTCCTTGTCGCGCTTGAAATCGATGATGCGATAGTTCTGCTTCGAACCGCCGCCTTTGTGACGCGTCGTGATGCGGCCGTAATGGTTGCGTCCACCGGTCTTGTCTTGCGACTCGGTGAGCGGACCGTACGGATCGCCCTTGTGCAGTCCCGGCGTGGACACGCGCACCATGGCGCGGCGTCCGGCAGAGGTTGGCTTGAGTGTAATCAGTGCCATGTTGGTTCCTAATCTCAGGGCTTATTCAAAAGCCCATGATTCGCTCGTGTGTTTAGGGTTTGGCCGTGACGTCGATGGTCTGACCTTCCTGGAGGCGCACATACGCTTTGCGCCAGCCTTGACGTCGACCCGCGCGTTGACGGAATGCTTTGACCTTGCCCTTCACATTCACCAGGTTCACCGCTTCGACCTTGACGTTGAACAACGCCTCGACCGCCGCCTTCACCAGACTCTTGTCCGCGTTCGGGGCTACTTCGAACACGTACTGATTGTGTTCCTGCACGCGCGCACTCTTTTCGGAGATGTGCGGTGCGCGCAGGACGTCGTACAGATGTCCGCTTACTTTGTCGGCGCTCATGCCAGCCACTCCTCGATCTTCTTGACCGATTCGACGGTCAGCACAACGTTGTCGGCATCGACGAGGCTCACCGGATCGATCGCGGCGACATCCAGCACGGCGATGTGCGAAAGATTGCGCGCGGAAAGGAACAGGTTCTCGTCGACATTTTCCGTAACGATCAGCGTGCGGCCGGTGTAGTCCTTCAGCTTGGACGTCGAGGCCCTTGGTGCTGGCCTTGTCCACCGAGAACGCGTCGACCACTGTCAACCGGCCCTGACGATTCAATTCAGACAGGATCGCCTGAATCGCACCGCGATACATTTTCTTGTTGACCTTCTGCGAGAAGTCGCGCGGGTGCGCGGCGAACGTGCGGCCACCACCGACGAAGATCGGAGCGCGGTAATCGCCGTGACGCGCGCCGCCGCCCTTCTGCTTCTTGAACTTCTTGGTCGTGCCGCGCACTTGCGAACGCGTTTTCTGCGCTTTGGTACCCGCGCGGCCCGCGTTGCGATACGCAACGACGACCTGATGCACGAGGCCTTCGGAGAATTCACGGCCGAACACTTCGTCGGAGACCGACAGAGGTTTCTTACCGCCTACGATTTGCAGTTCCATGATGTACCCCTTAACCCTTCGATGCCGGGCGGATGATCACGTTGCCACCCGGCGCGCCAGGAACGGCGCCGCGGATCGCGACGAGATGACGCTCGGCGTCGATCTTGACGACTTCGAGATTCATCGCCGACTGACGTTCGCCGCACCCATGTGGCCCGACATCTTCTTGCCCGGGAACACGCGGCCCGGCGTCTGGCGCTGACCGATCGAGCCCGGCGAGCGATGCGACAGCGAGTTACCGTGCGTCGCGTCGCCCATGGTGAAGTTCCAGCGCTTGATCGTGCCCTGGAAGCCCTTGCCTTTCGATCACGCCGGCGACATCGACCTTCTGGCCGGTCTTGAAGACTTCGTCAGCCTTCAGTTCGCCGCCGACGGCATAGTTGCCGAGATCTTTCGCATCGACGCGGAATTCCCACAAACCGCGGCCCGCTTCGACTTTCGCTTTCGCGTAGTGGCCGGCCAGCGGCTTGTTGACCAGCGCCGCGCGCTTGGTGCCGGCGGTGACCTGGATGGCCGTATAGCCGTCCGTTTCGACCGTCTTGACCTGCGTGATGCGGTTCGGCGTCGCTTCGATCAGCGTGACCGGAATCGATTCACCGGCTTCGGTGAAGATTCGCGTCATGCCGCATTTTTTTCCAACCAATCCGATACTCATGATCGCTCTGCCTCAATACAACCGGGCTTAATAAAGTTTGATCTGCACGTCCACGCCGGCGGCGAGGTCGAGCTTCATCAGTGCGTCAACGGTCTTGTCGTTGGGATCGACGATGTCCAGGACGCGCTTGTGTGTGCGGGTTTCGTACTGATCGCGCGCGTCCTTGTCGGCGTGCGGCGACACCAGAATCGTGTAGCGCTCGATCTTGGTCGGCAGCGGAATCGGACCGCGCACCTGCGCACCCGTGCGCTTGGCCGTCTCGACGATTTCGCTGGCGGAACGATCGATCAGGCGATGATCGTAGGCCTTCAGTCGAATTCGGATCTTTTGGTCTGCCATTGCCGTATTCCTCAAAGAGCTTGTTTGATCAAGCAAACCGTTTTCCGGAATGCCCCTTTTCTTCGTAGGGGCCCGATTCATCGGGCCCGCTGCGTGTTGTTGCGTTCGGGCGCGATGAATCGCGCCCCTACATCACTTGACGATCTTCGCCACCACACCCGCGCCGACGGTACGGCCGCCTTCGCGAATCGCGAAGCGCAGACCTTCTTCCATCGCGATCGGGTGAATCAGGCTCACCACCATTTTGATGTTGTCGCCCGGCATCACCATCTCGACACCGGCGGGGAGTTCGCACGCACCCGTGACGTCGGTCGTACGGAAGTAGAACTGCGGACGGTAACCCTTGAAGAACGGGGTGTGTCTTCCGCCTTCTTCCTTCGACAGCACATAGACTTCGGCTTCGAAGTCGGTATGCGGGGTGATGCTGCCCGGCTTGCACAGAACCTGACCGCGTTCCACGTCGTCGCGCTTGGTGCCGCGCAACAGGATGCCCGTGTTGTCGCCGGCACGTCCTTCGTCGAGCAGCTTGCGGAACATTTCCACACCCGTGCAGGTGGTCTTGACCGTCGGCTTGATGCCCACGATCTCGATTTCGTCACCGACCTTGATGATGCCGCGCTCGATACGACCGGTCACCACCGTGCCACGACCCGAGATCGAGAACACGTCTTCGACCGGCATCAGGAACGGCTTGTCGAGAACGCGCACCGGTTCGGGGATGTAGGCGTCGAGCGCTTCGACGAGCTTGATGATGCTCGGCACGCCGATGTCGGACTGGTCGCCTTCCAGCGCTTTCAGCGCCGAACCCTTGATGATCGGGGTCTTGTCGCCGGGGAATTCGTACTTGCTTAAGAGATCGCGGACTTCCATTTCGACGAGCTCGAGCAATTCGGCGTCGTCGACCATGTCGGCCTTGTTCATGTACACGACCACGTACGGCACGCCGACCTGGCGGGCCAACAGGATGTGCTCACGCGTCTGCGGCATCGGGCCGTCCGCGGCGGACACGACCAGGATCGCGCCGTCCATCTGCGCGGCACCGGTGATCATGTTCTTCACGTAGTCGGCGTGGCCCGGGCAGTCGACGTGGGCGTAGTGGCGGTTCGGGCTTTCGTATTCCACGTGTGCCGTGGAGATCGTGATGCCGCGCGCTTTTTCTTCCGGCGCCGCGTCGATCTGATCGTAAGCCTTGAACTCGCCGCCAAAGCGCTCCGCGCCCACCTTCGTCAGCGCCGCGGTCAGCGTCGTCTTGCCGTGATCCACGTGGCCAATCGTGCCCACGTTCACGTGCGGCTTGGTGCGTTCGAATTTACCCTTTGCCATGTCTCTAACTCCGATAAAACGTTTTTGATTTTCGTAGGGGCGCGATTTACCGCGCCCGTTTTCCTGTTTCAAAGCGGGCGCGACGAATCGCGCCCCTGCAACTGTTATGCGTTCTTCATCACCGCTTCGGCGATGTTGTTCGGCGCTTCGGCGTAATGGTCGAATTCCATCGTGAAGGTCGCGCGGCCCTGGCTCAGCGAGCGCAGGCTGGTCGCGTAACCGAACATTTCACCGAGCGGAACCTGCGCCGCGATGGTCTTGCCGGACGGACTGTCGTCCTGACCCTGCAACACACCACGACGACGACTCAAATCGCCCATCACGTCGCCCATGTAGTCTTCCGGCGTCACCACCTCGACTTTCATGATCGGCTCGAGCAGCACCGGGTTGCCTTTGCGCATCGCGTCCTTGAACGCGTACGACGCTGCCGATTTGAACGCCATGTTCGTTCGAGTCGACTTCGTGATACGAACCGAAGGTGAGCGTGACCTTGATGTCGACGACCGGAAAGCCAGCCAACACGCCCGAGGTCAGGTTCTCGTTGAGCGACTTCGTCGATCGGCGGAATGAATTCCTTCGGAATCGTGCCGCCCTTGATCGCGTCGACGAACTCGTAACCTTTGCCGCGTTCCTGCGGTTCCATCGTGATCACGACGTGACCGTACTGACCCTTACCGCCGGACTGCTTGACGTGTTTGCCTTCGACGTCCACCGCGCCTTGCGGATCGTTTCGCGATACGCGACCTGCGGTTTGCCGACGTTGGCTTCGACGTTGAACTCGCGCTTCATGCGGTCGACGATGATGTCCAGATGCAGCTCGCCCATGCCGGCGATGATGGTCTGGCCAGATTCTTCGTCCGAACGCACGCGGAACGACGGATCTTCCTGCGCGAGACGCGACAGTGCCAGACCCATCTTTTCCTGATCGCTCTTGGTCTTCGGCTCGATCGCCATCGCGATGACGGGCTCCGGGAAGACCATCTTCTCGAGCATGATGACCTTGTCGGTGGCGCACAGCGTATCGCCCGTCGTCACGTCTTTCAGACCGACGGCGGCGGCGATGTCGCCCGCGCGCACTTCCTTGATCTCGTCGCGGTTGTTCGCATGCATCTGCAGCAAACGGCCGATACGTTCTTTCTTGCCCTTGATCGGGTTGTACACGGTGTCGCCGGAGTTCAGCGTGCCCGAATAGACACGGAAGAACGTCAGCGCGCCGACGAACGGATCGGTCGCGATCTTGAACGCGAGCGCGGAGAACGGCTCGTTGTCGCCGGGCGTGCGCGTGTCTTCTTTGTCGTCTTCGTCGATGCCTTTGACCGGCGGACGATCCGACGGCGCCGGCAGATAGCGGATCACGCCATCGAGCATCGCCTGCACGCCCTTGTTCTTGAACGCCGAGCCGCAGAACACCGGAATCATCTTGTTGGTGACCGTACCGTTACGGATGCCGGTGATGATTTCTTCTTCGGACAGCTCGGTGCCTTCGAGGTACTTGTTCATCAAGTCCTCGGAGGTTTCGGCCGCCGATTCGATCATGTGCTCGCGCGCCTTCTTCGCCTTCTCGACGAGGTTGGCCGGAATGTCGATGTAGTCGAACTTCATGCCCTGCGATTCCATGTCCCACTGGATCGCTTTCATCTTGAGCAGATCGACCACGCCTTCGAAGTTGTCTTCGGCGCCGATCGGCAGCTGCATCGGCACCGGGTTCGCACCCAGACGCGATTTCAGCTGGCCGACGACTTTGTCGAAGTCCGCACCGGCGCGATCCATCTTGTTGACGAACGCAACGCGCGGCACGCCGTATTTATTGGCCTGGCGCCACACGGTTTCCGACTGCGGCTGCACGCCGCCGACGGCGCACAGCACGAACACCGCGCCGTCGAGCACGCGCAGCGAACGTTCGACTTCGATGGTGAAATCGACGTGGCCTGGGGTATCGATGATGTTGAAGCGGTGTTCCGGGAACGACATGTCCATGCCTTTCCAGAAACACGTGGTCGCCGCAGACGTGATGGTGATGCCGCGTTCCTGTTCCTGCTCCATCCAGTCCATCGTCGCCGCACCTTCATGCACCTCGCCAATCTTGTGATTGACGCCGGTGTAGAAAAGGATGCGCTCCGTGGTCGTGGTTTTTCCTGCATCGATGTGAGCCATGATGCCGAAATTACGGTAGCGTTCGATTGGCGTTGTGCGAGCCACGATAAATTCCTTGAATCTGTTTCGGGGGACCGCCTTATATAGGGGCGGCCACCGCAAATTTCATGCTGAAAGTTGAATTACCAGCGGTAATGCGAGAAGGCTTTGTTCGCATCCGCCATGCGGTGCGTTTCTTCGCGCTTCTTCACGGCACCGCCGCGGTTTTCCGACGCTTCGAGAAGTTCCGCTGCCAGCTTGCGCGGCATCGAATTCTCGTTGCGCTTGCGCGCGGCTTCGATCAGCCAGCGCATGGCCAGCGCGGTGCGGCGCGACGCGCGCACTTCGACCGGCACCTGATACGTGGCACCACCGACGCGGCGCGATTTCACTTCGACGGCCGGCGCGACGTTGCTGAGCGCTTTCTCGACGACATCGATCGGCGTGGCGTGCTTCTGCGAGATCTGATCGATCGCGCCGTAGACGATGCCTTCCGCAACCGACTTCTTGCCGCTCTGCATCACCATGTTGATGAAGCGCGAAATCATCTGGCTGCCGTGTTTCGGATCCGGCAGCAGCTGGCGTGTTGGGGTATTGCCTTTTCTCGACATATCTAATGCTCGCCTTTAGGAATAGTGCGCCACGGACGGCGCTTCTTCTTTTCGCTCAGTGGGCACGGATGCCCACAAAAAATTACGCCTTGGGACGCTTCGCGCCGTACTTGGAACGGCTCTGGCGACGCTTGGTGACGCCGGCCGCATCGAGCGAACCGCGCACGGTGTGGTAACGCACGCCCGGCAGATCCTTGACACGGCCGCCGCGGATGAGCACGACGCTGTGTTCCTGCAGATTGTGGCCTTCGCCGCCGATGTAGCTGATGACTTCGAAGCCGTTGGTCAGACGCACCTTGGCGACCTTGCGAAGCGCCGAGTTCGGCTTCTTCGGCGTGGTCGTGTAGACGCGCGTGCAGACGCCGCGGCGCTGCGGGCAGTTTTCCAGTGCGGGCGACGCGCTCTTGTAGGTCTTCGGAGAACGCGGCTTGCGCACCAGCTGGTTGACTGTCGACATCGTTAATAGTCCCGAGAAATCAATGTTTTGCGATCATCCGACCGCCCTTACAGCCGATCATCCTGATCAAGCTGACTTTTAAGACAAAAAGACAGGCCGGAGTTGAAGCCGGCCTGTCGATACTGGTGTTTGCGGCGCCTGACAGCGAGATCGCGCTAAGAGCGCTGGATTCGCGTCAAAGTCCCTTTGTCGAATCCGAGGAGCATCCTGCCCCCCATGTCGATTTTCTTGCGCCGTGTCGATTAGCCACGCGGACGTGGGTTGTCGAGAAGCGGGATTATAGGACGCATCAGCCGTCAGCGCAAGACAGTACGATGATCCGAACGGCAGGACTGTATTTCGATTCTCGGACGGCCCTCAGCCGAGATGACGGACAATGGCAGGCAGCCAAGGATAAAGAATGGTCGACTCGAAATTGCGCGCTGTCCTCTTCGACATGGACGGCACCCTCGTCAATACCCTGCCCGACATCGCGGCCGCCATAAATGAGGCGCTGGCCGACATGCGGTTGCAACCACTCGCGGCCGAGCGCATCGGCGACTTCATCGGCAAGGGTCCGCGGGCGCTAGCGTCGCGCGTGCTCGACGAACAGCCGTCGCTCGATGTCGGCGAACGGCACACGCTGATTGACACGCTCATTGCCGGCTATGTGAAGCACTACGAACCGCGCATCGGCACGGCGGCCACGGTGTATCCCGGCGTGGCAGATGCGCTGGAAGCGTTACGTCGGCAGGGGCTGAAACTCGCGGTCGTCACCAACGCGTTGCAGCATCTGGCTGAGCGCGTGCTTTCGCGATTCGGTTTGATCGATCATTTCGGGCTCGTGCTCGGCGGCGATCGCGTGACGCGCGGGAAGCCCGATGCCACTCCGCTGCTCGATGCCTGCCGGATCCTCGACGTGTCGCCGGAAGTCGACCTGATGGTCGGCGACTCGGAGAACGATGTGCTCGCTGCGCGCGCGGCCGGTTGTCCGGTTGTCGTCGTGCCGTACGGCTACAACGCGGGACAGCCGGCCAGTTCGCTCGGATGCGACATTGTGGACAATTTCACTTTGTTGCCGGCGTGGATCGCAGGATTTCCGCAGACCGCATCGATATCGGCGTGAAGACGTGTCACGCGCGCTTGCGCAGGATCACGTGCGTCGCGCGTTCGCCGGCGATGTGCTCGGCGCATTCGTAGCCCAGCGCGCGAAGGTCGAGTCCGGCGAACAGACTTTCGCCGTCGCCGAGCAGCACCGGACTGATGGCCAGATGTAGTTCGTCGAGCAGACGCTTCTGCAGGAATTGCCGGACCGTGGAAGCGCCGCCGCCGATGCGCACGTCCTTTCCGCCCGCCGCGGCCCTTGCCTGATCGAGCGCGGATTCGATGCCGTCGGTGACGAAGCGGAATTCGGTGCCGCCTTTCATGGGCTCCGTTGCGCGCGCGTGATGCGTGAGGACGAACGTCGGCACGTGGTACGGCGGCTCATCGCCCCACCAACCTTTCCAGCTCGCGTCGGGCCATGGTCCGCGGACAGGCCCGAACATGTTTCGGCCGAGGATCCACGCGCCGACGTTTTCGAAGCCGCGGGCGGCCATCGCGTTGTCGGTGCCGGTTTCACCACCCGCCGCACCTTGCTTTTCGCGACCAGACCTTGGTGTGGACGAACCATCCCATGAGGTCGAAACCGTTCACACCGAGCGGACTTTCGAGGCTTTGATTCGGACCGGCGGCGAACCCATCGATCGAAACGGCGAAACTGGCGACACGAATTTTCGACATGCTGAAAAAATTCCACAGGTTTTTAACGCGTTCAGCATTCTAATGGAATGCTATTGGCACACTGAAGTGACGGATGGCCAACCGCAGCACGCGAGAACGCGTGATGGTTACACTCAAGGACTGAGGATCCTCCATGACCAACGCATCGCCGGATATCCACCAGCGCGTTTCCACCGGAAGCACCGGACTCGACGATATCCTCGGAGGCGGTCTCGACGGCGAGCGCATGTATCTGATCGAGGGCCGGCCGGGATCGGGGAAAACCACCATCGCCATGCAATTCCTGCTCGCCGGTCGTGACGCGGGCGAGCGCGTGCTGTACATCACGATGTCGGAAACCGAGCGCGAGCTGAAGCTGGTTGCCAACAGGCACGGATGGTCGCTGGAAGGTGTGGATATTTTCGAACTGGTGCCCGCCGAGACGACGCTCGATCCGGATCGCGAACTGACGGTGCTGTCGCCGGCCGAAGTGGAATTGAGCGAAACCACCAAGCTCATCTTCGACAAGATTGCGGAGATCAATCCCAAGCGCATCGTCGTCGACAGCTTGTCGGAATTGCGTCTGCTCGCGCAGAACTCGTTGCGCTATCGGCGGCAGGTATTGGCGCTCAAGCATTATTTCGGACGCATCAATTGCACCGTGGTTCTCCTCGACGATCTCACCTCGCACGAGAACGATCTGCAACTGCACTCGATCTCGCACGGCGTGATCCTGCTCGAACAGCTCGCCATCGATTACGGCTCGCAGCGGCGGCGCCTGCGCGTGGAAAAGATGCGCGGCATCGCGTTCCGCGGCGGCTATCACGATTTTTCGATCCTGAAAGGCGGCCTTGAAATCTATCCGCGTCTGGTCGCGTCGGAACATCACCGAAAGTTCGAAGGCGCGGTCACGCCCAGCGGCAATGCGGAAATGGATGCGCTGCTCGGCGGCGGTCTGGAACGCGGCACCAATGCGCTGCTGATCGGCTCGGCCGGCGTGGGCAAATCGTCGCTCGCGCTGACGTACTGTGTCGCCGCTGCCAAGCGTGGCGAGAACGCGGTTTTCTTCGCATTCGACGAAGGACTCGGAACGCTGGACGCGCGCGCGAAAACACTGGGTCTGGATCTCGACGGAGCACTCGCCGATGGCCGGCTGAAATTCCAGCAGATCGATCCGGCCGAACTGTCGCCGGGCGAATTTGCCGCCACGGTGCGCAAGCGCGTCGAAAACGACAACGCGCGCATCATCGTCATCGACAGTCTCAACGGTTATCTCAACGCCATGCCCGACAGCCGCTTCCTCATGCTGCAGATGCATGAGCTGCTGAGCTATCTCGGACAGCAGGGCGTGTTGACGATTCTCGTGCTGGCGCAGCACGGACTGGTCGGTCCGATGGATACGCCGCTCGACATCAGCTATCTGAGCGACTCCGTGATCATGCTGCGCTATTTCGAATTCTCCGGAACGGTGCGCCGCGCGCTCTCGGTGGTGAAGAAACGCAGCGGCAATCACGAACACACGATCCGCGAATTCAGATTGACGAAAAACGGTATCACGCTCGGACCGCCGCTCAGCGGATTCAGCGGCATCTTCTCCGGTACGCCGGTGTATAACGGCGACGCCAAGCCGCTGATGCACTTCGGCAGCGCGAACGATGGTTGACGACAACTCGCAATGCGTATTGATCCTCGCGCCGATCGGCCGCGATGGTCCGGCGTCGGCGGAGTTGCTGCATCGGGTGGGCATGGCGACGAAAGTCTGCGCGAATTACGAACAGCTGCTGGAGGCGCTGGACAAGGGCGCGGCCACCGTCTTCGTCGCCGAAGAAGGATTGTTCGGACAGGATTTGCCGCGCCTGGGCGAGTGGGTCGCGCGCCAGCCGGCGTGGTCGGATTTGCCGTTCGTATTGTTGACGAGCCGGCGCGATGCCCCGCGCGTGATGGCGTGGCGTCAGCAGATGGTCGGCGTCCTGCGCAACGTATCGATGCTCGAACGGCCGGTGCAGCCGATCACGTTGACGACCATGATTCAGGCGACGCTGCGCGCGCGGCTCCGTCAATACGAAATGAAGACGCTGATCGAAGCGCGCGAACGGGCCGCGATCGAACTGCAGCATCAGGTTGCCGAAGCGACGCGCGGATTGCGCGAACAGATGGCGGAGCGTTTGCGCATCGAAGATTCGTTGCGCCAGGCGCAGAAGATGGAAGCGATCGGTCAGCTCACCGGCGGCATCGCGCATGATTTCAACAATCTGCTGACGGCGGTGACGAGCAGTCTCGATCTGCTGAAAAAACGCATCGCGCACGACGAACGCGCGCTGGCGTTGCTCGACAATGCCGTGAACGGCGCGGAGCGCGGGCGCGCGTCTCACGCAGCGCATGCTCGCGTTTGCGCGCCGGCAGGAATTGAGTATCGCGCCCGTACACCTGGGCTCGCTCGTGTCGGGCATGAAAGGTTTGATCGAGCGCGCGCTGGGTCCATCGGTTTCCATCCACACCGACATTCCCGACGATCTGCCGCACGTCAGCGCGGATGCGAATCAGCTCGAAGCGGCGCTGCTCAATCTCGCCGTCAATGCGCGCGATGCGATGCCGAACGGCGGCGATGTCCTGATTCGCGCACGCATGGCGACCGACCTCGAACTTGCGCGCTCGCAGCTCAAGCGCGGCGAATACGTTCTGTCTGAGCGTCACCGATTTCGGAACGGGCATGGACGCGGCGACGCTCGCGCGCGCCGTCGAACCGTTCTTCACGACGAAGGGCGTGGGCAAAGGAACGGGGCTGGGCCTTTCGATGGTTCAAGGTTTGGCCGAGCAATCCGGCGGGAAGCTTCGCATCTCCAGCGAGATCGATCGCGGTACCGTCATCGAAATTCTGCTGCCGGTGACGTCAGCGCAAGTCGCCGAACCGATTGCGGACGTGCTGGAACCTGTGACGGTCGATGATGGGCGGCAGCGCGGTACGATCCTCGTGGTCGATGATGACGAACTGGTGCTTCAATCTTCCGTGGCGCTGCTCGACGACATGGGCTTTTCCGTGATCGAAGCGCACAGCGGTATCGACGCGCTCGAGTTGCTGGAACACAGCCCGACGGTCGATTTGCTGCTGACCGATCACGCGATGCCGGGCATGACGGGTATCCAACTCGCCGACACCGTCGCTCGGCTGCACCCCGGATTGCCGGTGATTCTTGCCACCGGCTATGCGCAACCCGACGGCGATATGCCATCCAACGTCAAACGACTGGCGAAACCATTTCGTCGGGCAGATCTGGAAAGCGCGATCGCGCAGATGCTGAGCGTGGATCTGCAACGCCTGCGGGCTGTTCGCGAGCCTGACGCGGTGATCTAGACACGCGGTGATCTAGAAACGCCGCGGGAACCCGACGAATTCAGCGCAAAAAAAGGGCCGCTTTCGCGGCCCGATTTTTTTCGCAACGTGACGACTAGCGGTTATTCACCGACTGCATCGCTCACGAACTCCGTCGCCGCACCACCGCGTAGCGTTTCGAGATCCGAATCGCTCAGCGCACCTTCTTTCTGGCGACGCTTGCTGTGGTACGCCAGGCCCGTGCCCGCCGGGATCAAGCGTCCGACGATGACGTTTTCCTTCAGGCCGCGCAGCGTATCGCGAGTGCCGCGGACGGCGGCTTCGGTCAGCACACGCGTGGTCTCCTGGAACGACGCCGCCGAAATGAACGACTCCGTCGCCAGCGAGGCCTTGGTGATACCGAGCAGGATCGGCGTGTATTCCGCCGGCTTCTCGTCGCGTGCCTTGGTGCGGTTGTTCTCTTCGATCACGCGAATCCGATCGGCCTGTTCGCCACGCAGATAGCGCGTGTCGCCCGGGACGTCGATCTCAACCTTGCGCAGCATCTGACGGATGATGCCTTCGATGTGCTTGTCGTTGATGCGCACACCTTGCAGGCGATACACGTCCTGGATTTCCTTGACCAGATACGCGGCCAGCGGCTCGACGCCGAGCAGGCGCAGGATGTCATGCGGGTTGGGTTCGCCGTCGACGACGGTTTCGCCCTTCTCCACGTGCTCGCCTTCGAACACGATGACCTGACGCCATTTCGGAATCAGCTCTTCGTGCTCGTTGCCGTCGGAATCCTTGATGATCAGACGCTGCTTGCCCTTGGTGTCCTTGCCGAAGCTGACGATGCCGGAGACTTCGGCGAGGATCGCCGGTTCCTTCGGTTTGCGCGCTTCGAACAAGTCGGCAACACGCGGCAGACCGCCGGTGATGTCGCGGGTCTTCGACGTTTCCTGCGGGATACGGGCGACGACGTCACCCACGCCCACTTCGGCGCCGTCCTGCAGCGAGATGATCGCGCCGGCGGGCAGGAAGTACTGCGCGGGAATGTCGGTACCCGGCAGCTTGAGTTCCTTGCCCTTCTTGTCTTCGAGGCGCACGGTCGGACGCAGGTCTTTGGCTTGCGTGCCGCGACGCTTCGGATCGGTGACGACGTTGGATTCCAGACCCGTCAGTTCGTCGGTCTGCTGCTGCACGGTGACGCCATCGAGGAAGTCGATGAAGCGCACGCGTCCGGCCACTTCCGAAACGATCGGATGGGTATGCGGATCCCAGTTCGCGACGATCTGACCGGCCTTGATCGCTCCGCCGTCCTTGACGGAGATCGTCGCGCCGTACGGCACTTTGTAACGTTCGCGCTCGCGACCGTGTACATCCATCACCGACAGTTCGCCGGAACGCGACACCGCGACCAGATGTCCCTGGTTGTGCTGCACGGTCTTCAGGTTGTTGAACTTCAGCGAGCCGGCTGTCTTGACCTGCACGTTGTCGACCGCCGCTGCACGAGACGCCGCACCACCGATGTGGAACGTACGCATGGTCAGCTGCGTGCCGGGTTCGCCGATGGACTGCGCGGCGATGACGCCGACCGCTTCGCCCATGTTGACGAGATGTCCGCGCGCGAGATCGCGTCCGTAGCAATGCGCGCAGACGCCGAACGTCGATTCGCAGGTGATCGGCGAACGCACCATGATCTGCTGCACGCCGACCTGTTCGAACCGCTCGACCATTTTTTCATCGAGCAGCGTGTTGCGCACGGCGATCGGTTCATCTTCGTTGCCCGGCGCGTACACATCCGACGCAACGATACGACCGAGCACGCGATCGCGCAGCGGTTCGACCACATCGCCGCCTTCGACGATCGGCGTCATGGTCAGGCCGTTCACGGTGCCGCAATCCGGAATCGTGATGACCACGTCCTGCGCCACGTCGACGAGACGACGCGTGAGGTAACCCGAGTTCGCGGTCTTCAACGCCGTATCCGCGAGACCCTTTCGGGCGCCGTGGGTCGAGTTGAAGTACTGCAGAACGTCCAGGCCTTCGCGGAAGTTCGCCTTGATCGGCGTCTCGATGATCGAGCCGTCCGGACGCGCCATCAGGCCGCGCATACCGGCGAGCTGACGAATCTGCGCCGCGGAACCACGCGCGCCGGAGTCGGCCATGATGAACAGCGAGTTCATCGATTTCTGCTCGATCGTCCTTGCCTTCGGCGGTCTTCACCTTGTCGATGCCGATGCCTTTCATCATCGCGCCGGCAACCTGTTCGTTGGTGCGCGACCAGATGTCGACCACTTTGTTGTAGCGCTCGCCGGCCGTGACCAGACCCGAAGCGAACTGCTCCTGGATTTCGGTCACATCTTTTTCGGCGACTTCGAGGATCGCGCGCTTTTCGCCCGGGATCTTCATGTCGTCGATGCCGATCGAAATGCCGGCACGCGTGGCGTAATGGAAACCGGTGTACATCAGCTGGTCGGCGAAGACGACGGTGTCCTTGAGACCCAGGCTGCGGTAGCACGGCGTTGATCAGGCGCGAGATCGCCTTCTTGGTCAGCTCACTGTTGATCAGCGCGAACGGCAAGCCGACCGGCATGATTTCGGACAGCAGCGCGCGGCCGACGGTCGTGTCGATGATCGTGGTTTTCGGGCGGCGTTCCTTGGTCACGTCGTCGATTTCGACTTCGTTGATGCGCACCTTCACCTTGGCGTGCAGGTCGACGACGTGGTTGTCGTAGGCGCGATGCACTTCGGCGGTGTTGGCGAACACCATGCCCTCGCCTTTCACGTTGACGAGTTCGCGGGTCATGTAATACAGACCGAGCACGACGTCCTGCGTCGGCACGATGATCGGATCACCGTTGGCGGGCGACAGGATGTTGTTCGACGACATCATCAGCGCGCGCGCTTCCAGCTGCGCTTCGAGCGACAGCGGAACGTGGACGGCCATCTGATCGCCGTCGAAGTCGGCGTTGAACGCGGTAGCAGACCAGCGGATGCAGCTGGATCGCCTTGCCTTCGATCAGCACCGGCTCGAACGCCTGGATGCCGAGACGATGCAGCGTCGGCGCACGGTTGAGCAGCACGGGATGCTCGCGGATGACTTCCTCGAGGATGTCCCACACTTCCGGGCTTTCGCTTTCGACTTTCTTCTTCGCCGCCTTGATCGTCGTGGCGAGGCCACGGCGCTGCAGCTTGGAGAAGATGAAGGGCTTGAACAGTTCCAGCGCCATCTTCTTCGGCAGACCGCACTCGTGCAGCTTCAGCGTCGGACCGACCACGATCACCGAACGGCCGGAATAATCGACGCGCTTGCCGAGCAGGTTCTGACGGAAACGACCCTGCTTGCCCTTGATCATGTCGGCGAGCGACTTCAGCGGGCGCTTGTTGGTGCCCGTGATGGCGCGGCCGCGACGGCCGTTGTCCATCAAGCGCATCGACCGCTTCCTGCAGCATGCGCTTTTCGTTGCGCACGATGATGTCGGGCGCATTGAGTTCGAGCAGGCGCTTCAGGCGGTTGTTGCGGTTGATCACGCGGCGGTACAGGTCGTTCAGATCCGACGTCGCGAAACGTCCGCCTTCGAGCGGGACGAGCGGACGCAGATCCGGCGGCAGCACCGGCAGCACGGTCATGACCATGAATTCCGGACGGTTGCCCGATTCGATGAACGCTTCGACGAGCTTGATGCGCTTGGACAAGCGCTTCAGCTTCGTTTCGGAATTCGTCGACGGCGATTTCTTCGCGCAGGCGGATCAGTTCGGCGTTCAGATCGATCGTCTTGAGCAATTCGTAGACGGCTTCGGCGCCCATGCGGGCGTCGAATTCGTCGCCGTGTTCTTCGACGGATTGCAGGTACTGTTCTTCGTTGAGCAGCTGGCCGCGCGTGAGCGGGGTCAGGCCCGGATCGACGACGACATAGGCTTCGAAATACAGAATGCGTTCGATGTCACGCAGCGTCATGTCGAGCATCAAGCCGATGCGCGACGGCAGCGATTTCAGGAACCAGATGTGCGCGGTCGGCGAGGCCAGTTCGATGTGGCCCATGCGCTCGCGGCGCACTTTGGTCAGCGTCACTTCCGTGCCGCACTTTTCGCAGACGACGCCACGATGCTTCATGCGCTTGTACTTGCCGCAGAGGCATTCGTAGTCCTTGATCGGCCCGAAGATGGCCGCGCAGAACAGGCCGTCGCGCTCAGGCTTGAACGTGCGGTAGTTGATGGTTTCGGGTTTCTTCACTTCGCCGAACGACCACGAGCGGATCAGTTCCGGCGAGGCCAGCGCGATCTTGATCGAGTCGAAATCGAGCGACTGACGTTGCTGGTTGAACAGGTTGAGCAAGTCTTTCATTTTTTTTCTCCGGAAGCGGAGGAATTCGTTGTCGAGGTGGCGAACTGTCGGGTTTCCGATGTAGGCGCGATTCGTCGGGCCCGCACCGTCGACCGCGCGCCGATTCGCGCTCCTACGTCTCACCTGTTCTTCCAGCTCCATGTTGATCGCCGAGCGAGCGGATTTCCTTCACCAACACGTTGAAGGATTCCGGCATGCCTGCGGCCATTTCGTGGTTGCCGTCGACAATGTTCTTGTACATCTGGTTGCGGCCCGGAACGTCGTCGGATTTCACCGTCAACATTTCCTGCAGCGTGTACGCCGCGCCGTAGGCTTCGAGCGCCCAGACTTCCATTTCGCCGAAACGCTGGCCGCCGAACTGCGCCTTGCCGCCCAGCGGTTGCTGGGTGACGAGCGAGTACGGACCGGTCGAACGCGCGTGCATCTTGTCGTCGACCAAGATGGTTGAGCTTCAGCATGTGCATGTAGCCGACCGTGACCGGTCGATCGAACGCTTCACCGGTGCGGCCGTCGATCAGCGTGGTCTGTCCGGATTCGGGCAGATCGGCCAGCTTCAGCATCGCCTTGATCTCGCCTTCGTGCGCGCCGTCGAACACCGGCGTCGACATCGGCACGCCGTTCTGCAGGTTGGCGGCGAGCGCCATGATCTCGTCGTCGGTGAGCGACTTGAGATTGATGCGCTGGCCGAACGCGTCCTTGTCGTGGTTGTAGATCTGGTCGAGAAACTTGCGCAGTTCGCCGACCTTCTCGTTGCGCCTCGATCATGCGACTGGATCTTCTCGCCCAGACCTTTCGCGGCCCAGCCCAGATGCACTTCGAGAATCTGGCCGATGTTCATACGCGACGGCACGCCGAGCGGATTGAGCACGATGTCGACCGGCTGGCCGTTCGCCATGTACGGCATGTCTTCGACCGGACGGATCATCGAGACCACGCCCTTGTTGCCGTGACGGCCGGCCATCTTGTCGCCCGGCTGGATGCGGCGCTTGACGGCCAGGTATACCTTGACCATCTTCAGCACGCCCGGGGCGAGATCGTCGCCGGCGGTGATCTTGGCCTGCTTGTCCTTGAAGCGCTTGTCGAACTCGGCCTTGTGCGCGCTTGATCTGCTCCTGCGCGCGCTCGAGGAAGTCGGCGGCATCTTCGTCCTTCATGCGGATCGCGAACCACTCGTCCTTCTTCAGGCTGTCGAGATACTCGCTGGTGATCTCGGCGCCTTTCTTGAACGCGCCCGGACCGCCGTTGCGCGACCTTGCCGATGAGCTAGCCGCGCAGGCGGTTGTAGATCGCGCCTTCGAGGATGCGGAACTGGTCGTCGAAGTCCTTCTTGATGCGCTTGACTTCCATCTCTTCGATCTGCCGCGCGCGCTTGTCTTTCTCGATGCCGTCGCGCGTGAACACGGTGACGTCGATGACGGTGCCGTCCATGCCCGGCGGAACGCGCAGCGACGAATCTTTCACGTCGGACGCTTTCTCGCCGAAGATCGCGCGCAGCAGTTTTTCTTCCGGCGTGAGCTGGCTCTCGCCCTTCGGCGTGACTTTGCCGACGAGGATGTCGCCCGCCTTCACTTCGGCGCCGATGTAGACCACGCCCGATTCGTCGAGACGCGACAGCGCCTGCTCGCTCGACGTTCGGGATGTCGGCGGTGATTTCTTCCGGTCCCAGCTTCGTGTCGCGCGCGGCGCAGGTCAGTTCTTCGATGTGGATCGTCGTGTAGCGATCTTCCATCGACGACGCGTTCGGAGATCAGGATCGAGTCTTCGAAGTTGTAGCCGTTCCACGGCATGAACGCGACCAGCATGTTCTGGCCGAGCGCGAGCTCGCCCAGGTCGGTCGACGGACCGTCGGCGAGCACGTCGCCCTTCGCCACGATGTCGCCCACGTTCACCAGCGGACGCTGGTTCATGCACGTGTTCTGGTTCGAACGCGTGTACTTGGTCAGCGTGTAGATGTCGACGCCGGCGTCGTTGTCGCCGATTTCTTTTTCGTTGACGCGAACGACGATACGGCCCGCGTCGACCTGATCGATCACGCCGCCACGCACGCGCCATCGCGGTGACGCCGGAGTCGCGCGCCACCGGACGTTCGATGCCGGTGCCGACGAGCGGCGTCTGCGCGCGCAAGGTCGGAACGGCCTGGCGCTGCATGTTCGCGCCCATCAGCGCGCGGTTGGCGTCGTCGTGCTCGAGGAACGGAACGAGCGCGGCGGCGACCGACACGGTCTGCATCGGCGAGACGTCCATGTACTGGATTTCGGCCGACGGACGCAGTTCCGATTCGCCCTTGAAGCGGCACGCGACGAAGTCTTCGGCGAAGCCGCCGTTCTTGTCCATGATCGAGTTGGCCTGGGCGATCACGAACTCGCCCTCTTCGATCGCGGAAAGGAAATCGACCTTGTCGGTGACTTTGCCGTTGACCACTTTGCGATACGGCGTTTCGAGGAAGCCGTACGAGTTCGTGCGCGCATAAACCGCGAGCGAATTGATCAGGCCGATGTTCGGACCTTCCGGCGTTTCGATGGTGCAGACGCGGCCGTAATGCGTCGGATGCACGTCGCGCACTTCGAAGCCGGCGCGTTCACGCGTCAGGCCGCCCGGACCCAAGCGCGGAGACGCGACGCTTGTGCGTCACTTCCGACAGCGGATTGTTCTGGTCCATGAACTGCGACAGCTGCGACGAACCGAAGAATTCCTTCACCGCGGCGGCGACCGGCTTCGCGTTGATCAGGTCCTGCGGCGTCAGGCCGTCGGCTTCCGCCATCGACAGACGCTCGCGCACGGCGCGCTCGACGCGCACCAGACCGATGCGGAACACGTTCTCGGCCATTTCGCCGACCGAACGCACGCGACGGTTGCCGAGGTGATCGATGTCGTCCACCGTGCCGCGACCGTTGCGGATTTCGATCAGCACCTTCATCACGTCGAGGATGTCGGACGTGGCGCCGAGTTCCTTCGACCAGACGCTTCGACTCTTCATCGTTGCGGCCGCCGAAGTACTTGCGAATCGTAAAGCACGCCCGGTCCGACGATCTCTTTGCGGCCGACGCGACGGTTGAACTTCATGCGGCCGACGCCCGACAGATCGTAGCGTTCGAACGTGAAGAACAGGTTGTTGAACAGGTTCTGCGCCGCGTCTTTGGTCGGCGGTTCGCCCGGACGCATCATGCGATAGATTTCGACGAGCGCCTCGAGCGGCGTCTTGGTCGGATCGATGCGCAGCGTGTTGGAGATGTACGGACCGCGATCGAGATCGTTCACGAACAGCGTGCCGATCTGGTCGACGCCGGCCTTGCGGAATTTTTCCAGATGCGTCGCGTCGAGTTCCGTGTTGGAAGCGGCGAGCAGTTCGCCGGTCTTCTTGTCGACGATGTCGTGCGCAAGAATGCGGCCGACCAGATATTCGTCCGGCACTTCGAGATTCTTGATCTTCGCCGACTGCAGCGCGCGCACGTGACGCGCGGTGATGCGCTTGCCGGTTTCGACGATGACTTCGTTGCCTGCGCGCAGGTCGAAGTTCAGCGTTTCGCCACGCAGACGTTCGGCGACGAGTTCGAGACGCGCGCCGGACTTCTTGTCGAGATGGAACACGTTCTTCTCGAAGAAGATGTCGAGCATCTGTTCGTTGTTGTAGCCCAGCGCGCGCAGCAACATCGTCACCGGCAGTTTGCGGCGACGGTCGATACGCGTGAACAGCGCGTCCTTCGGGATCGAATTCGAAGTCGAGCCACGAACCGCGATAAGGAATGATGCGCGCCGAATACAGCAGCTTGCCCGACGAATGCGTCTTGCCGCGGTCGTGATCGAAGAACACGCCCGGCGAACGGTGCAGCTGCGACACGATCACGCGCTCGGTGCCGTTGATGATGAAGGTGCCGGTGTCGGTCATGAGCGGCAGTTCGCCCATGTAGACTTCCTGTTCCTTCACGTACTTAACGGCCTTGTTCGAGGCCGGAGAATCCTTGTCGTAAATGACCAGGCGAACGAGCACGCGCAGCGGCGCGCCGTAGCTCATGCCACGCGAACGGCATTCGCGTTCGTCGAACGGCGGTTCGCCAAGGCGATAGCTCACGTATTCGAGCGCGGCATTGCCGGAGTAGCTCGAGATCGGGAAAACGGATTTCAGTGCGGCGTGCAGACCATGGTCGTCGCGATGGTTTTCGGGTTTGGAAAGTTGCAGGAATTCGCGATAAGAATCGGTCTGGATGGCCAGCAACGGCGGCACATCGAGCACCTGCGGGCGCTTGCCGAATCCTTTGCGGATGCGTTTCTTTTCAGTGAAGGAATAGGTAGCTGTTGATGACATGGCGTGCGAACCTCAACTGCGTGCGACGGCGAACGACAACCGTCTAGGTGGAGAAGCGAAAATCGGGAATTGCGAATCGCCGTTTTCGACGATGAATCTCAATTCCGGATGTCCGAGAGCATTTTCTGAAACAACAACGGGCGAAGCCCGGGCACTTTCGTACCCAGGCTCGCCGTCAACTCTAGAAAAACAAACGCTGCAAATTGACCTTTACTTGACCTCGACGGTCGCTCCTGCGGCTTCGAGTTCTTTCTTGAACTTCGCGGCGTCGTCCTTGTTCACGCCTTCCTTGACGGTGGCGGGAGCGGACTCGACCAGATCCTTGGCTTCCTTCAGACCCAGGCCCGTGATCGCGCGAACAGCCTTGATCACTTCGACCTTCTTCTCACCGGTAGCCTTCAGCGCGACGGTGAATTCGGTCTTCTCTTCCGCCGGAGCGGCGGCGGCAGCACCACCGCCAGCGGCGGCCACGGCCACCGGAGCGGCGGCGGACACGCCGAACTTGTCTTCCATCATCTTCACGAGATCCGTGACGTCGATGAGGCTCATGTTGCCGATCGCGTCCAGGATTTCTTCTTTAGAAACGGCCATTTCGATTTCCTCTAAATTTGTTTTGGATTTTTTTGCCTAAAAGCGAATAGGTTGATCAAGCGGCCTTCTGATCGCGTACCGCTGCCACCGCGCGCGCCGTCTTGGCGGCGGGTTCGGCCAGCGTGCGCACCAGCTTGGTGATCGGCGCCAACATCACGCCCATCAGCATGGCCAGTGCCTGCTCACGGGTCGGCAGCGACGCGAGCTTCTCGACATGAGAGCCCGGGTACATCTGTCCGCCGATCGCAACGACCTTGGGGACCAGCTTTTCATTCGCCTTGGCAAACTCCTTGACCAACCGACCCGCAGCACCCGGGTCTTCCTGTGAGAAGGCATACAGCATCGGGCCGACCAGCGCGTCCTTGACGCACGCGTAATCGGTACCTTCAACTGCACGCGAGACCAGTGTGTTCTTGGCGACTTTCAAGAACACCTTGCCCTGACGCGCCTTCTTGCGCAGCTCGGTGAGCTGCGCCACAGTCAGACCTGCGTACTCGGCGGCGACCAACGAGTGAGCCGTAGCGGCCACATTCGCCAGTTCGGCAACGACGACTTTCTTTTGATCAAGATTGAGTGCCATTGCATACCTTCCGAACCGGACCGGCGTTCGCATCGTGCGTTGCCGATTCCGAATTTCCTCGAAGCGATGTCCTTTTCCGCTCCGCCGATGTCTTTCGACACCGAATTTGGTGGCCGTCCAGAAGAAAAATCCTGTCGGGCATCACCATCTGCGCAGGTTGAAATCCTTGTCGATTAAGGCCTCGCGCTTTTAATGCAGTGCGTCTGCACGGCAACGCTTGACCACCTGCGGTCTTTGACGGCCCACCGGCCTTGCGACCGATGGAGCCCTCAAATCTGTAGCAACTAATGCGGGATCGGATTTGACCGCGCGACCCGCGCGAAATTCCGATCCTTCGCATTAACCTTCGTTCATTACACCGGCAGCGATGACTGATCGACCGTCACGCCGATGCCCATCGTGCTCGACAGCGACACCTTCTGCAGGAAGATGCCCTTCGACGAGGCGGGCTTCGACCTTGAACAGATCGCTGAGCAGCGCCTTCAGGTTTTCCTTGAGCGCGTTCGCTTCGAAATTCACCTTGCCGATCGAGCGTGCACGATGCCGGCCTTGTCGTTGCGGTACTTCACCTGACCGGCCTTGGCGTTCTTGACCGCGGTGACGACATCGGCGGTGACCGAACCGTCTTTCGGGTTCGGCATCAGGCCGCGCGGGCCCAGAAGCTGACCCAGACGACCGACCACGCGCATGGCATCAGGAGTGGCGATGATGCGGCCGTAATTCAAGTCGCCGCCCTGCATTTTCTCGGCGAGGTCTTCCATACCGACGGCATCGGCGCCGGCCGCTTTCGCAGCTTCGGCCTTTTCGCCGGCCGGGCAGAACACCGCCACGCGCACCGTCTTGCCGGTGCCGTGCGGCAGCAACGTAGAACCGCGCACGCCCTGATCGGACTTCTTGGCATCGATGCCGAGGCGGATGGCGACGTCGACGGACTCCACGAATTTGGTCTTCGCGTTGTCCTTGATGATCTTCAGGGCTTCGTCGACGCCGTAGGTCTTGCCCGGCGTCACGGCCTTTTCGCATTGCTTTGATAACGTTTGCTGATTTTCATGGCTTAGATCTCCGGCACCAGGCCCATGCTGCGCGCGCTGCCCGCGATGGTGCGCACGGCGGCGTCCATATCGGCGGCGGTCAGGTCAGGCATTTTTGTCTTGGCGATTTCTTCCAGCTGCTTGCGCGTCACTTTGCCGACCTTCTCGGTGTTCGGGCGCTTGCTGCCGGATTCGATGCCAACCGCTTTCTTCAACAGGATCGACGCCGGCGGCGTCTTCATGATGAAGGTGAAGGTACGATCCGAATACGCGGTGATGATCACCGGAATCGGCAGACCGGGTTCCACTTTCTGCGTCGCGGCGTTGAACGCCTTGCAGAATTCCATGATATTCAGGCCGCGCTGTCCGAGCGCGGGACCGACCGGCGGCGAGGGATTGGCCTGACCGGCCTTCACCTGCAGCTTGATGTAGCCTACGACTTTCTTTGCCATTGAAGTTCTCCTGCGAGTGCAGGCGCCGGTTAAGGCTCCTCGCTTGCTTACACAACACGTGAGGGCGATCGCTTTGCGATCTGTGAAGGGCTCGCTTCGCGAGCTCAGGCGTAAGGGAGAGCGATGCCTTGCTTTCCCTTACAGCGCCGAAGGCGCAACCTGACCCTTCACAGCGCGCCAGCGCGCCTTCACACCAATCAGGCTTTCTCCACCTGGCCGAATTCCAACTCGACCGGCGTCGAACGCCCGAAAATCAGCACCGCCACACGCAGGCGGTTCTTCTCGTAATTCACTTCTTCGACGACGCCGTTGAAATCGTTGAACGGACCATCGGTCACGCGCACCATTTCGCCCGGCTCGAACAGCACCTTCGGACGCGGCTTCTCGACGCCATCCTGCACACGCTTCAGGATCGCATCGGCTTCGCAGTCCTTGATCGGCAACGGACGGTCGGCGGTGCCGCCGATGAAGCCCATCACCTTCGGCGTTTCCTTGATCAGATGCCAGGATTCGTCGTCGATCTTCTGCGCCTTGCCGGCGTCGTGCGTTTCGATCTGCACCAGCACGTAGCCCGGGAAGAACTTGCGCTCGCTGCGACGTTTCTGGCCGCCGCGCATTTCGATCACTTCTTCCGTCGGCACCAGCACTTCGCCGAACTTCGATTCCATCCCGGCGCGCGCGATGCGCTCTTTCAGCGCGCGCGACACCTGATGCTCGAAGCCCGAGTAGGCGTGGACGACGTACCAACGTTTCGGCGACTCGCTCATATCAATGCCCCATCTTCAGCAGGTGCTGGAGAATCGCCCAGTTCAGGAAAAGATCGATCAGGCCCAGCAAAATGCTGAGGATGATCACCACCACGATGATGACGAGCGTGGTCTGCAAGGTTTCCTGACGCGTCGGCCATACCACCTTGCGCAGCTCGAATACCGATTCGCTCAGGTAGTCGCGCAGGGCGTGGCCCGAACGCGTCATATAGCCGATCGCACCGCCCACGACGAAACCGCCGAGCAGGATGAACAAACGCTGCCATGACGGCAGGTCGTTGTACCAGTAATAGGCGACGACGCCCGCGGCGATGACCGCGATGGCGAGCGTCAGCTTGGCGATGTCGGCGGCGGAGTTATTGCCGGCGGATTCAACTTTTGCGTTCATTCAACCTTCTTTACCAACCTGCTCTACTGGCCTGCGAACATCTTGCCGTCGCACCCAGCTTTCTAATGGCACGCCAGGAGGGACTCGAACCCCCAACCTGCGGTTTTGGAGACCGCTGCTCTGCCAATTGAGCTACTGGCGTATTCGGTCCGTTAAGGCTCGGATCGTCCGTTCTACGCCTGATGACGAGAATCGCGAATCGCTTACGTCGCCTTCTTCTGTGCGGAGCCGCTTCCGAACCCGTTCCGATGCGCCGATTACGCGTCTTACTTGACGATCTTCGCCACCACACCCGCGCCGACGGTACGGCCGCCTTCGCGAATCGCGAAGCGCAGACCTTCTTCCATCGCGATCGGGTGAATCAGGCTCACCACCATTTTGATGTTGTCGCCCGGCATCACCATCTCGACACCGGCGGGGAGTTCGCACGCACCCGTGACGTCAGTCGTACGGAAGTAGAACTGCGGACGGTAACCCTTGAAGAACGGGGTGTGTCTTCCGCCTTCTTCCTTCGACAGCACATAGACCTCGGCTTCGAAGTCGGTATGCGGGGTGATGCTGCCCGGCTTGCACAGAACCTGACCGCGCTCCACGTCGTCGCGCTTGGTACCGCGCAGCAGGATGCCCGCGTTGTCGCCGGCACGTCCTTCGTCGAGCAGCTTGCGGAACATTTCCACACCCGTGCACGGTGGTCTTGACCGTCGGCTTGATGCCCACGATCTCGATTTCGTCGCCGACCTTGATGATGCCGCGCTCGATACGACCGGTCACGACCGTGCCACGACCCGAGATCGAGAACACGTCTTCGACCGGCATCAGGAACGGCTTGTCGAGTACGCGCACCGGTTCCGGGATGTAGGCGTCCAGCGCTTCGACCAGCTTGATGATCGCTCGGCACGCCGATGTCGGACTGGTCGCCTTCCAGCGCTTTCAGCGCCGAACCCTTGATGATCGGGGTCTTGTCGCCCGGGAATTCGTACTTGCTCAAGCAGATCGCGGACTTCCATCTCGACGAGCTCGAGCAGTTCGGCGTCGTCGACCATGTCGGCCTTGTTCATGTACACGACCACGTACGGCACGCCGACCTGGCGGGCCAACAGGATGTGCTCGCGCGTCTGCGGCATCGGGCCGTCGGCGGCCGACACGACCAGGATCGCGCCGTCCATCTGCGCGGCACCGGTGATCATGTTCTTCACGTAGTCGGCGTGGCCCGGGCAGTCGACGTGGGCGTAGTGGCGGTTCGGGCTTTCGTATTCCACGTGCGCCGTGGAGATCGTGATGCCGCGCGCTTTTTCTTCCGGCGCCGCGTCGATCTGGTCGTAAGCCTTGAACTCGCCGCCAAAGCGCTCCGCGCCCACCTTCGTCAGCGCCGCCGTCAGCGTCGTCTTGCCGTGATCCACGTGGCCAATCGTGCCCACGTTCACGTGCGGCTTGGTGCGTTCGAATTTACCCTTTGCCATTGCAATCTACCTTTCGATAAGTTGGCTGGAAGATGGGGGCGCCGCGTCGAATTGCGAGGAACTTCAACGCTTGCGACCTTGTAATGTGGTGCTCACTATTGGAATCGAACCAACGACCTCCTCCTTACCAAGGAGGTGCTCTACCGACTGAGCTAAGTGAGCATGTACTTTTGTCTTCATCCCTGAAGACGAAACTGGGCCCAGCATCCATGCTGGACTTTCAATAAGAGCTAACTCAATGGAGCGGGAGACGGGAATCGAACCCGCACTAGTAGCTTGGAAGGCTACAGTTCTACCATTGAACTACTCCCGCCCTGGCGATCATCTGCCGCAGGCTTGAGAACCGAGCCGAACCTCCGTCACGAGTTCGTAAAGCCAAAAATCAAAGCGAAAAAGCTAAATTTTGTTGGTGGAGGGAGGTGGATTCGAACCACCGAAGGCATGAGCCAGCAGATTTACAGTCTGCCCCCGTTGGCCGCTTGGGTATCCCTCCGCACAGAGCCGCCTATTGTCTGTTCCCGAGGGGTTGGGTGTCAAGACGGCATGGAACGTGCTAAAGAGCAGCCGCTCTGAAAGGGCTACGGAGCGCGCTTCACCAGCAATTCGGCCATGCGGCTTTGCCAGCCCGGACCCGAAGCTTTCCAGGAGGAAAGCGCCGAACTGGGCAAGCGAATCGTCACTTGAAGCCGCGGATCGATGGCCAAGGGCCGACCAGCCTTCTTGAAAACCGCGCGTGAAAACATCTCATCGGTCAGTTCGGGCAGATCATCGTATTCATGCGGGCGAATGACGTGCGCATCGACCTTGGCAAAATCAGATTTTAAGGTACGGCCCGTATTTTCTTTGTTCGCGCGCATTGGCTCTCCTCATACTGAACACGTGGCGGACCGAATCGCGAAGCGTGTATCCGACCACGACCATCCGATCGCCCAAATACCCATAGCAGATCATCCGTTTTTCGCCATAGTCGAACCGGTTGTCTTCCAGCTCGAAAAACAGTTCCGCGAAAAACATTGCTGCATCGTCGAAATCCAGACCTCGTTCTTCGAGAGTCTTCAGCCGCTTGTTCGGATCATACGAAATTCGCACGATTATTGTAACTACAACAATTAGGCAGGTCAATGCCTACCCTAGTGCGAATCGCCAACGTTTTCCGCAGCCGTTTGCGGACGCTAGACGGACACCGGCTTATCGGTCGGCAGGTGCATCGTTTCGCGATAGCGCGTGATTTCCTGCGCAATACTCTTGTCCAGATCCAACAGCTTCTGCGCGTAAACCGCGAGTGCCTTGTCGTCGTCGGTCTGTGGTTGCCAGCTCGGGACGGGCGTCGGCTTTCCATCGGGGTCGGTGGCAACCATGACGACCACGCAATGCGTCGCCAGCGTATCGACGCCGGTTTCGAGATTGCGCGCGATCACATCGACGCAGAAATGCATGCTCGTCGTGCCGGTGTAGATGAGCTGGCAATGCACCGTGACCAGATTGCCGATCAGGATCGGATGCACGAAGCGGATGCCGCCGACGGCGACGGTCACGCAATATTTGCCGCTCCATCCGACAGCGCAGGCGTAGCCGGCCTGGTCGATCCACTTCATCACCATGCCGCCGTGCACCTTGCCGCCGAAATTCACGTCGGTCGGCTGCGCGAGGAAACAGAATTTCACTTCACGATCGGTGCCGGGCATGGCGCTGTTTCCTTAGACGTTGAAGCGGAAGTGTAGAACGTCGCCTTCCTTGACGATGTAGTCCTTGCCTTCGAGACGCAGGCGCCCGGCGTCTTTCGCGCCGGATTCGCCTTTGTATTTGATGAAGTCGTCGAAGCCGATCGTTTCGGCGCGGATGAAGCCGCGCTCGAAATCGGTGTGGATCACGCCGGCGGCTTGCGGCGCGGTCGCGCCTTTCTTCACCGTCCACGCGCGCACTTCTTTTTCGCCCGCCGTGAAATACGTTTGCAGGCCGAGCAGCATGTACGCCGGCGTAGATCACGCGATTGAGGCCCGGCTCTTTCAGGCCCATGTCGGCGAGAAATGCATCGCGATCGGCGTCGTCGAGTTGCGACAGTTCTTCTTCGATCGCCGCGCACACCGGCACGACCTGCGCGCCTTCCGCTTCTGCGCGTTTGCGCACGACGTCGAGGAACGGATTGTTCGTGAATCCGTCTTCCTTCACGTTGGCGATGTACATCAAGGGCTTGAGCGTGAGCAGGAACAGATCGCGCACGAGCGCTTTTTCGTCGTCGTCGAGTCCGAGCGCGCGCGCCGATTTTCCTTCGTTCAAACCCGCCGCGAGTTTCTGCAGCACGGGGCGCTTGGCCAGCGCTTCCTTGTCGTTCGCCTTGGCTGCGCGCTCGACGCGATTGAGCGCCTTGTCGACCGAGTCGAGATCGGCAAGCGCCAGTTCGGTGTCGATCGTCTCGATATCGGAAATCGGATCGATCTTGCCGGACACGTGCACGATATCGGTGTTCTCGAAACAGCGTACGACGTGCGCGATCGCATCGACTTCGCGGATGTGCGCGAGGAATTTGTTGCCGAGTCCTTCGCCCTTCGACGCACCGGCGACGAGGCCGGCGATGTCGACGAATTCGACGGCCGTCGCGATGATTTTCTGCGGCTTGGCGATATCGGCAAGCTGCTGCAGGCGCGGATCCGGCACCGGCACCACGCCGATGTTCGGATCGATCGTGCAGAACGGAAAATTCGCCGCGGCGATGCCCGCCTTGGTCAGCGCGTTGAAGAGCGTCGACTTGCCGACGTTCGGCAGTCCGACGATGCCGCATTTGATGCCCATTCCGAATCTCCAGTGAGTTGTAGGGGCGCGATTCATCGCGCCCGTTTGTTCTGCTCACCGCGCGGGCGCGATGAATCGCGCCCCTACTCAGTGTGCAGTTGTTTCATCGCGTCGTTGAATTTCCCTTCGACCGCCAGCGGCAGATACGTCAAGCGAGCGCGCCGATCGCGTCGATGATCGAATTGTTCATCGGCCACGCTCGGACGGCCGAGCACCCAGGAAAGTACTTGGTCTTTGTGTCCGGGATGGCCGATTCCAAGCCGCAGCCGATGGAACGCGGCGTGGCCGAGCATCGCGATGATGTCGCGCAAGCCATTTTGGCCGCCATGGCCGCCGTCGAATTTCAGGCGCGCTGTTCCGGGCGGCAGATCCAGATCATCGTGCGCGATCAGGCATTCTTCCGGATCGATCTTCCAGTAGCTCAACGCCGCCTGCACCGCGCGGCCGCTGTTGTTCATGTACGTGGTTGGCTTGAACAGCAGCAGCGAACGTCCGGCGAAATTGATCTTCGCCGATTCGCCGTGAAGTTTGGATTCGATGCCGAAACGCGCGTTCTCGCGCTGCGCCAACGCGTCGATGAACCAGAACCCCGCGTTGTGACGCGTGCGCAGATGTTCGGCCCCGGGATTGCCGAGGCCGATGACGATACGCAGTCCGGCCATGAGCGAGACTCGGGCGATCGCCGCCGATATGCGGCGATCGCGACGAGGTTTCTTACTTCTTGGCAGCCGGCGCGGCAGCAGCCGTGCCGCCGGTGGCGCCCGTCGCACCCGCAGCGCCTGTCGCACCCGCGGCACCTTCGGCGGCGACCGGAGCGGCTTCGACTTCTTCGCGCATTTCCTGAGCGGTAACGACGGCGGCGTCGTGTTCCTTGCCCAGACGCAGTTCCGGCACTTCGACGCCTTCCGGCAGTTTGATGTCGGACATATGCACGATGTCGCCGACGTCGAGGTTCGACAGATCGACTTCGATGAACTCCGGAAGATCCTTCGGCAGCACCGAGATTTCCAGTTCGGTGATCGCGTGCGAGATCAGCACGCCCGCCTTCTTGCCGGCCGGCGAGGTTTCCTGATTGAGGAAGTGCAGCGGCACGCTGATGCGGATCGCCTTGTTCTCATCGATGCGCTGGAAATCCAGATGCAGAAGCTGCGCCTTGAACGGATGGCGCTGCATGTCACGCAACAGCACGCGCTGGGTCGATCCGTCGAGCTGCAGATCGAGAATGGCCGAGTAGAACCATTCGTGCTGCGACGCAAGCCACGCGGTGTTGTGGTCGAGCTGGATGCTCGCCGGGTCCATATTGTTGCCGTAAACAATTGCCGGCACTTTGGCTGCGCGACGCAGGCGGCGGCTCGCACCTTTGCCTTCGTCTTTGCGGCTCTCGGCCGGAATTTCGTGTCTGGTTGCCATGTTGATTGCCTTGGTTGATGGAAAAACCTCTCCCGCGACCAGAAGAGGGTGAAAAAATGGTGAGGGGTCAGGGCGGTCGCTTGCGCGACCTGTAAAGCGTCAGGGAAATCAAGACGTCACTTGATTTCCCTCACTCCTCACAGCGCGCCGAAGGCGCGCGCCCTCACCCTTTACTACTAATCCACGTACAACGAACTGACCGACTCACCGAACGCAATACGCCGAATCGTTTCGCCCAGCAGTTCCGCGACGCTGAGCTGGCGAATCTTGGCGCATGCTTTCGCCGGGTCCGACAACTGGATCGTATCGGTCACCACCAGTTCGTCGAGCTGCGATCCGTCCAGATTCTTGATCGCCGGCCCCGACAGCACCGGATGCGTGCAGTACGCCACCACTTTGCGCGCGCCGTTCTTCTTCAATGCCGCAGCCGCCGCGCAGAGCGTGCCTGCCGTGTCGACGATGTCGTCGATCAGCACGCACACCTTGTTCTCGACCTCGCCGATGATGTTCATCACCGTCGCCTCGTTGGCGCGCGGACGGCGCTTGTCGATGATCGCCAGGTCCGCGTCGTCGAGCCGTTTCGCCATCGCGCGGGCTCGCGCCACGCCGCCGACGTCCGGACTCACCACGATCGTGTCGTCGCCACCGTAAAACCGCCAGATATCGGCCAGCAAAACGGGCGATGAGTATACATTGTCCACCGGGATATCGAAAAATCCCTGAATCTGGTCGGCGTGCAGATCGACCGTCAGCACGCGATCGGTGCCCACCGCGCCGATCATGCGCGCGGCCACTTTCGCCGTGATCGGCACGCGCGCCGAACGCGGACGGCGATCCTGGCGCGCATAACCCATGTACGGCAGCACCGCCGTCACGCTGGCGGCCGATGCGCGCTTGAGCGCGTCGATCAGCACCAGCAATTCCATGAAGTTGTCGGCGGTCGGCGCGCCCGTCGACTGCATGACGAAAACGTCCTGCTTGCGCACGTTTTCTTCGATCTCCACCTGCACTTCGCCGTCGGAAAAGCGCGTGCACAGCGCCTTTCCGAGCGGGACGTTCAACTCATGACACACCGCCTGCGCCAGCGGACGGTTTGAATTGCCGGTGAAAACGAGCAGACCGCGCTCTTCGCTTTCGCGCGTGTAGTCGGGAATCACCATCGTGGCCGCCGTATTCACGAAGTCGCTCCCATTAAACGTCACGAAAGAAAAGTGGCTGGGCCGGTAGGGATCGAACCTACGAATGCGGGAATCAAAATCCCGTGCCTTACCACTTGGCGACGGCCCAACCGTGCTTTTTGAAAGCGCGGTTTTTTAGGTCCGCGCGTTCCGAAACTTTTCGACCGCATCCAGCAGCGGCGATCGATTCACGCCTGTCGCGCGGAAGGCCCTGAATGCCGAGGGACACGCTCGCGCGATCCGCTCCGCCTCATCCGCCGATCCCGTCGCGACGAACACACATCCTCCGCTGCCCGACAGCCGCGCGTCGCCATGCTGATTCAACCAGTCCAGCGCCGCCGCGACTTCCGGAAAACGCGCCCGCACGAGAGGCGTAAACGCATTGCCCGTGCAAGCTCCGTCGAGGAAGTTCGTTATTGTCGTGGCCGATGAGTTTCGTGTCAATTCAGGCGCTTGGAATAATTCAGCGGTGGAGGAATGAACGCCGGGATCGAGGATCACGTAATGCCGCGCCGGAAGTTCGATCGGCGTGAGTTTTTCGCCGATTCCTTCCGCGAAGGCCGACCTTCCGCGGACGAACAGCGGAATATCGGCGCCGAGCATCGCGCCGAGGGCGGCGAGATCGTCCTCCGACGCGCCGCAATTCCAAACTATATTTAATGCAACGAGCGTCGTCGCCGCATCGGAACTGCCGCCGCCCAGACCGCCGCCGACAGGCGTGCGTTTCCGAATCTCGATCTCGGCGCCGGTTGTCGAGCCGGAATGTTCGCGAAGCAGGTTGGCGGCGCGAATCGCGAGATCTTTTTCAGGCGGGACAGCGTCGAGTCCGCCAATGCGAACCACGCGATCATCCGCGCGCGGACGAATCCGGATCGAATCGCCCCAGTCCAGAATCTGGAAAACGGTCTGCAGCAGGTGATAACCGTCGGCGCGGCGTCCGACGATGTTCAGAAAAAGATTCAGCTTGGCCGGAGCGGGCCACTCCGACCACTCGTCATTCATTGATCGACCAATCTTCGATCGACACGCGAACGCGCGAATTTCCGCGCGTGGCGAACACTTTTTTCGGCAGTGGCGGATTGCGATCGCTGAACCAGTCGCGGTATTCGACTTTCCAGCCGTCCTGTTCGATCACTGCAGGTAGATTTTGCGCGTCGTAGATGGTCTTCGGCGCCGAGCCTTTCGCGCGCAGACCGCGCACCCAGTCGCCGAGCTGCGCGAGCGGAACGTCCCAACCCAGACGATCCTTGAGCAACCGATCCGGACTTGTGCCGACGTCGGGCTGCGCATCGACGCCTTCGAGCGTCGCGCGCGACGCATCGCCGCTGAGTTTCCACGTCTTGCCCGTCACTGGCGCGTGCACGGTGAAATCGTAGGTGTCGCCGTTCTGTTTCCAGACCAGTTCGCCACTGCCGCCGTCTTTGCCGTCGGATACGCCGATGTGCGCGGTGAGCGTCCATTTCGTGATCGGTGCCAGCGCCGCCTCGCGCGCCGACTGCGCGGTGTTCGTTTCCGCCGATTCCTTCACGCGCACCGGCGCGCACGCAGCGAGCGCCGCGGCAATCGAGATCGCGATTGCCAGCCGCACCGTGCGCCAATTCATGATTCGAGCCGCTTGATGGTGTCGAGCAGAACCTTGTTTTGCGCGTCCTTTTTGCGGCCTTGCTCCCAGACCTTTTTCGCTTCGTCCTGCTGGCCGGAAACCCACAGCACTTCGCCGAGATGCGCAGCGATTTCGGCATCCGGCTGCTTCGCGAACGCGGTGCGCAGATGATTCACCGCCTCATCCATATGACCGAGTCGATATTGAACCCAGCCGAGGCTATCCATGATCGCAGGCTCATCGGGTTTCAGCACGAGCGCCTTCTCGATCAACGAGAGCGCTTCCTTCTGATTTTCGGTGCGGTCGGCAAGCGTGTAGCCGAGCGCATTCAACGCATCGGCATCGTTCGGTTTGAGGTCGAGCACGCGGCGCAGATCGCGCACGGCCGCATCGACATGATTCAGATCGTCATTGAGCAGCGCCCGCGCGTAAAGCAGACGCGTGTCGTCGGGCATCGCATGCAGGCCGCGATCGTAGACGAGCACCGCCTCCTCGCCTTTGCCGTGCTTGTGCAGCAGATCGGCTTCGATGAGATAGACGTCGCCCAGCGCTTTCGCATCATCGCCGGCGCGCGCCTGCAACTGATGGATCAGCGTCTGCGCCTCGGCCGTTTTGCCTTCGCCATCGAGCAGCAAAACGCTGCGGATCTGCGCTTCGAACCAATGCTCGTCGTCTTCCGGAACCTGCTTGTACCAGTCGAGCGCGTCGGTTTTGCGTTCGAGCATTTCCGCCAGTTCGCCGAGCAGGTTCAACATCATTCCCGAACGCGGCTGCGGCCTCGCCTTCAGTTCTCGATACAGCGGCTCGATCAGCGACTTGTCGTCTGAACGCGCGGCGTAGGCGGCGCGCGCGGCGAAGGTGAGTTCATCCTGCGGACCTTGCGCGAGCAGCTTCGCCGCCTGCGCGTTGTCGCCGAGTTGTCCGAGCAACGCCGCATACGCCACGCGCAGATGCGCGTTCTTGCTGTCGCGCTTCAGCGCTTCGGCGAAGATCGCGCGCGCACCGTCCTTGTCGCCCGCCTGAACTTTGGCCTGCGCGGCCCAGATATACGTTTCGGCCGTGCCGAATTTTTTCACTGCGCCCTGGGCGAGATTGTCGGCGAGCGTTTTGTCGCCGAGTCGCGACGCGAGCTGTCCGACCGCGATCCAGATTTCCGGCTTCGCGCCGAGTTGATTCGGCGTCGCCAGCTTTTCGAGCAGATCGCCCGCCTGCTTCTTGTCTTCGGCATCGACGAGCGCCTGCGCGACCATGCGCCATCCGTTGCCGTCGGGCTGGGTCAGCAGTTTTTGCAGATCGTCCTGCGCGGATTTCAGATCGCCGTTGTGGATCGCAAGCATCGCGTGCGCCTGCCACAAACCCGGATCGTTCGGCTGGATCGATTGCCAGCGCTCGTAATCCGCCTGCGCCGCGTCCCAACGTTTGGCCGCCAGCGCGACGTGCGTTGCCTGCATGGCGATCGCCGGATCGTCGCTGGCCTGCGCGGCTTTCGCGTAGCTCGCGACGGCGCCATCCAGATCGGCATTGGCCAGCGCGAATTCACCGGCGAGCGCGAGCGTCATCGCATCCTGGTTCGATGGCGTTTGCGGCAATTCGATTCGCCGCAGCGGTTCGCGCGATTGCGCGACGTGTCGCGACGACGTCGTCGCACATCCGGCCAGCGCGGCCAGTGCCGCGATCGCCAACGCCCGCCGGTAAAGCCTGCAATTCATCCGACCTCGACCTTTTCAACTTGCCTTACGCGTGGCCGAACCCCACAATTTCCGGGATTTTCGCCTGTCCGGGCTTAGCTTAGCCCAACGCGCCTGTGGATTCCTGCTTCTAGAAATGGCCCTTCTCGCACTCGGACTCAACCACCAGACCGCGCCGCTGGACTTGCGCGAGCAGATCGCGTTCGCGCCTGAAGCGATGCCGACTGCATTATCGGACCTGGCCCGCCAACCCGGTGTGAATGAAGCGTTGATAATTTCCACGTGCAACAGGACCGAGTTGTACGTCGAAGTCGATAGCGGTGCCGAATCGGTCCCGCAGCGCTGGCTGTTCGATCATCATCGAATGAACGAGCGCCGCCTGGATGAATTTTTGTACACGCATTCTGAGAACGCAGCGGTGCGGCATTTGTTCCGCGTCGCGACCGGACTCGATTCGATGGTGCTCGGCGAGCCGCAAATTCTGGGACAGGTGAAGGGCGCCTATCAGGCGGCGCGATCGGCGGGAACGTTGGGCAGTTCGATGGAGCGTCTGATGCAGCAGACGTTCGCCGTCGCCAAGCGCGTGCGCACCGATACGCGGATCGGCGCAAATCCGGTATCTGTCGCCTTCACGGCCGTTCGCCTGGCCGAAAAACTCTTCGCCGATCTCAACGATGCCTGCGTGCTGCTGATCGGCGCCGGCGAGACGATCGAACTGGCCGCGCGTCATCTGGCCGAATCGAAAGTGCGGCGCTTGATCATCGCCAACCGCAGCCTCGAAAACGCGCAAAAGCTCGCCGCGAATTTTTCCGCTTACGCGATTTCGCTGGCCGATCTTCCGCAACATCTGGCCGAAGCCGACATCGTCATCAGCTCGACCGCCAGCCGCGAACCGATCGTCACCCGCGCGATGCTCGAGAAAGCGATCGACGCACGCCGCCGCCGTCCGATGTTTCTCGTCGACATCGCCGTGCCGCGCGACATCGAAGCGGGCGCGGCCGATCTCGACGACGTATTCCTCTACACCATCGACGATCTGCGCCGCGTGATCGACGAAAACCTGCGCTCGCGCCAAGCCGCCGCGCGCGAAGCCGAAGCGCTGATCGATCTGCAGGTCGAACATTTTCTTGCGTGGCGTCACGCGCTGCATCAGCAGAATCCGCTGATGGACATGCGCCGCGACGCGGAAGCTCATCGCGACGCCGTGCTCGCGCGCGCGCAACACATGCTCGCCAACGGCCGCGATCCGCAACAGGCACTGGAATTCCTCGCCAACACGCTGACCAACAAACTGCTGCATGCGCCGAGCGCGAGCCTGCGCGATGCCGCGCTGCGCGGCGACACCGAACTGCTCCGCGCGGCGGTGCGTCTGTACGAAATCAAAGATTCACCAACCGACACGACCGGCACCGATCCGGATCGGGACGCATGACGCCTTCGATTCGCCGCAAGCTCGATGAATTGGCCGAGCGTCACCAGGAAGTCGCACTGCTGATGGCCCAACCCGACGCGGTCGCCGATGCCAACCGTTTCCGCGAATTGAGCCGCGAATATGCGCAACTCGAACCGCTCGTTTCATCGCTCAGAAGTTACGACGAAACGTCGAAATCGCTGATCGCCGCCGAAGCCTTGTTGCGCGATCCGGAAATGCAGGATCTGGCCGAAACCGAAATCGCCTCGCTGCAGAACGATCGCGAAGCCATCGAACAACGATTGCACGTTCTGCTGCTGCCGAAAGATCCGCGCGACGAAGCCAATCTGTTCCTCGAAGTACGCGCCGGCACCGGCGGCGACGAAGCGGCGATTTTCGCGGGCGATCTTTTCCGCATGTATGCGCGCTACGCCGAGCGGCGCAACTGGCAGGTTGAAATCCTGTCGTCGCACCCCGGCGAGCACGGCGGCTACAAGGAAATCGTGGCGCGCGTCGAAGGCAAAGGCGCGTTCTCGAAACTGAAATTCGAATCCGGCACGCATCGCGTGCAGCGCGTTCCCGATACCGAATCGCAAGGCCGCATCCACACCTCGGCGGCGACCGTGGCGATCCTGCCCGACGTCGGCGAAATCGAAGACGTCGAATTGAAAGACGCCGATCTGAAGGTCGACACGTTCCGCGCATCCGGCGCCGGCGGCCAGCACGTCAACAAGACCGACTCGGCCATCCGCATCACGCATCTGCCGAGCGGCATCGTCGTCGAATGTCAGGACGAACGCAGCCAGCACAAGAATCGCGCGCGCGCGCTGTCGCTGTTGAAAGCGCGCCTGCTCGACGAACAGCGCGCCAAACAGACCGCCGAACAGGCCGAAAGCCGGCGTCTGCAAGTCGGCTCCGGCGACCGCAGCCAGCGCATCCGCACCTACAATTTCCCGCAAGGTCGCATCACCGATCACCGCATCAACCTCACGCTTGTATCGCCTGCCGGAAATCCTCGACGGCAACATCGACGTGCTCGTCGATCCACTCACGCAGGAATTCCAGGCCGACCAGATGAAGGCTTTTGCCGGCGCCGACGCATGAGCGGGCGCGATGAATCGCGCCCCTACACAGCCTTTTCTGCAATCACATCACGCCATTCGTGCGGTCTCAGCGGTCCGGCACGCCACACGACGCGTTCTCGCCGATGCGCCATGCCACACGATGCGTTCTCGCCGATGCGCCATGCCACACGATTGGGCACATCATCCTTTGTAGGGGCGCGATTCATCGCGCCCTCATGCACAACACAATGTCCCGTACAAGCCGACCATCCACCCGCGCACATTTATAGAGATTCTCCCAGCCGATATGTCAGCATGTCGTACCTTCGACAGCTAGCGAGAGCTGTGTGAATTTCGACCCGGTCCTGGGTAAGTCGCTAACCGAACTGATCGAACTGATTTCCAACGGGCAGTTGGAAGCGGCGCGCAAACGCGCGGCTTACTTGCTCGAACGCTATCCGGACCAGACCGAAGTTTGGCGGCTCGCCGCCATCTGCGCGCTGCAGATGGGCGATCTGGAAGACGCTCAAAAAAATCTCGACGAGGCGCTGAAGCTGTCGCCGAATTCCGTCGAAGCCTTGTGCAACGTCGCCAGCGTGCACACCGCGGGCGGCCGGCTCGAGGAAGCGGAAAAAGCGCTGCGACGAGCGCTGGTCCTGTCGCCGCAGAATGCGGCCGCGCTCAACAATCTCGGCAGCCTCCTCGACGCACGCGGCGACTACCACGGCGCCGCCGAGTGCTTCGCCAAAGCAATTGTGCAGAAGCCCGACTACGCCCGCGCCTGGCTGAACCAGGCCGCCGCGCTGTTTGCCGTGCGCCACATCGAACGCGCCGAAACCAGTGCGCGGCGTGCGATTCAACTTGCGCCCACCTGGCCCGACGCGCATCTCGTGCTCGGCAACATCCTGTTCGAATCCAGCCGCAAACCCGCCGCGCTGCTCGCCTATCGCGAAGCGGCGCGGCTCGCACCGGACAGCGTGCAATTCCAGTATCAGCTCGGCATCGCGCTTGACAGCCAAGGCGATTTCGCCGGCTCGATCCGCGCCTACGAAGCGTGTCTGCGCAACGCGCCGCACTACATGCCTGCATTGTCGCAACTGATTTTCCTGCACCGGCGTTTGTGCGACTGGAACGTGCTGCCGGCGTTGAGCAAGCGTCTGCTCGATGGCGTCGAGCGCGACGCGAACGGCATCACGCCGTTTTCGCTACTGGTCGAGGATTCGACGCCGGCGCAACAACTGCGATGCGCAAAACGTTTCGCCGAATCGCGACAGTCGCTGATCGCGCCGGTGCAAACGCGTCTCGCCCCGACCGCGCGTGCGCGCAAATCGCCGACGCCGCGCATCGGATTCGTATCGTCGGGTTTCGGCGAACATCCGACCGCATTGCTGATCGTCGAACTGATCGAGAAGCTGCGCAATTCGAGCGTGCACACCATCGCTTATGCGACCACGCCGAACGACGGCGGCGCATTGCGCAAGCGGCTGGCGGACGCCTTCCATGAATTCCGCGACGTCGCCGGACTTTCGACCGAAGCGCTGCTCAAGAAAATCCGCAGCGACCAGCCCGACATCCTCATCGACGTCGACGGCTATTGCGACGGCGCCCGCGCCGAACTGTTCGCGCTGCGGCCGGCGCCGGTGCAGGTGAATTTCCTCGCCTATCCCGGCACGCTCGGCGCGCCGTGGTACGACTACATCATCGCCGACCATTTCGTGATCCCGCCGGAGCAGCGCGAGCACTACAGCGAAAAGATCGCGTTCCTTCCGCGCTGCTTCCAGCCGAGCGATACGCAGCGCACGATCGACGCAGCGCCGATGCGCGCGAGCTTCGGCCTGCCGCCGGGCGACACCGTGTTCGCCTGTTTCAATCATTCGTGGAAGTATACTTTGCGCAGTTTTGCGCGCTGGAGCAAAATCCTCAAGACGGTTCCGGAAAGCGTTCTCTGGCTGCTCGCCGGACCGCCGAGCAGCGGCGCCGACGAGCACATCAAAAGCGCCGCCAAGGCCGCAGGTATCGATCCGCGCCGCATCGTGTTCGCGTTGCGCGTGCCGCACGCGGAGCATCTGGCGCGCTATCGCCACGTCGATCTTTTCCTCGACACGAGTCCGTACAACGCGCACACCACCGCCAGCGATGCGTTATGGGCGGGTTGTCCCGTGCTCACGAAGCCGGGTTCGACGTTCGCCTCGCGCGTGGCCGGCAGCCTCAACCACGCGCTCGGGCAAGACTGGCTCAATGCAGCAAGCGATCAGGCGTATGTCGATCTCGCCATCCAGTTCGCGCGCGATCCGACCGCCTTGCGCGATCTGCGCACGCGGGTTGAAACCGCGCGCGGCGAGCGTAACCTATTCGACATGTCCGGCTACGCGAAGGATTTCGAAGCGTCGCTGCTGACCATGTTCGAGCGCTCCCAGCGCGGCGAAGCGCCGCAGGATTTCGAGGTGCAAGGATGACAGCCAAGTCCGAATTCGTGCCGCTATCGCTGTGCGTGATGACGGTGTCCGATTCGCGCACGGCCGAGAACGATACCTCCGGCGATTACCTGTGCGATTCGCTGAAAAGCGCCGGCCATCGCCTGCACGAGCGCGTCATCTGCAAGGACGACAAATATTCCATGCGCGCAATCGTCTCTAACTGGATCACGGTTGCGGACGTGCACGGTATCCTCATTACTGGCGGCACCGGATTCACGGGCCGCGATTCGACGCCCGAAGCGATCGTCCCACTGCTCGACAAACAAATGCCCGGCTTCGGCGAAATGTTCCGCGTGCTGTCGTTCGACGAGATCGGCACGTCGACATTGCAATCGCGCGCCTTCGCTGGACTCGCCAACGACAAGTTCATCTTTTGTCTGCCCGGCTCGACGTCGGCGTGCAAAACCGCGTGGGAAAAACTGCTGCGCGACCAACTCGATTCACGCACGCGTCCGTGCAACCTCGCCGGCCTCATGCCGCGCCTGCTCGAGAAATGAACGCATGAAATCGCACGGCTATCACAAGCATTTGAAGGAATTGTCGGTCGAACTGGTCGAGTTCCAGCGCTGGCTGATCCAGGCCGGCAAGCGCGTCGTGATCCTGTTCGAAGGCCGCGACGCCGCCGGCAAAGGCGGCACGATCAAGGCGATCACCGAATATCTGGACACGCGTCATTACCGCATCGTCGCGCTGAGCAAGCCCAACGAGAGCGAAGCCACACAATGGTATTACCAACGCTACATCCAACACTTGCCGTCGGCGGGCGAAATCGTGCTGTTCGATCGCAGCTGGTACAACCGCGCCGGTGTGGAGCGCGTGATGGGATTCTGTTCGGATGACGAGTACGAGCGTTTCCTCGTCGAATGTCCGATCCTCGAACGCGGACTCGTCGACGACGGCATCCTGTTGTTCAAGTACTGGCTCGCCGTCGATCAGGAAGAGCAAGAGGAACGTTTCGCCGATCGCGCGAACGATCCACTCAAGCGCTGGAAGATTTCACCGATCGACATCGCCGCGCGCGAGAAATACCAAGCGTACGCCGACGCGCGCGACATGATGTTCGAGAAGACCAGCACGAGCTACGCGCCGTGGCACGTCGTCGACTTCAACGACCAGAAGCGCGGCCGGCTCAACCTGATCCGCCATCTGCTCGATCATCTGCCGGATCGGAAACTCGAAGTGAAGCCGCTCAAGCTGGCGAAACTGAAAGCGAAACCCGGCGTCGAAAAGCTCGCCGATGAATCGATGTGGGTGAAGGAAGTATACTAATCCACAAAGTAATGCGGCACGAAGCTGCTGGTGTTGCGCGTGACGCGGTCGGCGTCTTCGCGGATGCCGATACCGGCGGGTTCGTGGCCGATCACCCATGAGCCGATCAGCGCGTAGCGATCGGCGAAACGCGGCAATTCGCGGAACTGCTGGTAGATGACAGGCTCGGTCGGCGCCGGCTCGTCGATACCCGGACCGAGCACGATCACACCCTCGCCTTCACGTCCGAAACGCGGTTTGCGCACGATCGTGCCCAACAAATCACTGCGCCGATGCGACGCGGCCAACAGGTTCGGATGATCCGGAAAGAATTCCCACAGCAGCGGCAATATCGATTTGTTCGACAGCACCATTTTCCACGCCGGTTCCAGCCAGCGCATCGGCACTTTCGGAATGTTTTTGCCGAATTCGTCGGCGAGCAGCCATTCCCACGGATACAGTTTGAATAGCGTCGCGATCGGCGTGTTGTCCATGTCGGTGAAATAACGGCCGTTCCAGCCGATTTCCTCGATGTCGACCGTTTCGGTGACGAAGCCTGCCTGCGCGGCGGTGTCGCGCAGGTATTCGCACGTGCCGCGATCTTCCGGCTGTTCGTACATGGCGGAAAAGTGGATTTTTCCGCTTGTGTGCACCTGCTTCCAGCGCTCGATCAGCTTCTCGTGGATCGAATTGAACTGATCCGCTTCGCGCAACACGTCCTGCAGCCAGTACCACTGCACGACGGAAGCCTCGAATAGCGCCGTCGGCGTGTCGGCGTTGTATTCGAGCAGTTTCGGATCGCCCGATCCATCCCAGCTCAAATCCATGCGCCCGTAGAGCGCAGGCTCGCCGGCGCGCCAGCTTTCTTCCACGAGTTTCGCGGCTGCTTCGTCGAGGCCGAGATCGGCGTAACGTCCATCGCGCACGACGCGATCGACCGCTTCGAGACACATCGAATGCAACTCCGACGTCGCCTCTTCGATCGCATCGACTTCTTCCGACGTGAAGCGATAGCACACGTCCTCGCGCCAGTACGCTTGGCCGTCGATGGTGTGGAAGTCGAAGCCGAGCGATTCGACGCGCGTCTGCCAGTCGGCGCGCGGTGTCCGCGATTCGCGCTGCATCAGCCGCCGCGCGCGCTGACGTGTCCGCTGCGGCCGAAGCCGCCGCGCGTGCCGGATTCGACGCTGGCGGGCGCACTGCCCGTCCCGCCCGCCGATGAAAATCCGCTCGCGGTGCCGCCGCCGCGGTAGTAACGGCCGGGACCCGGATCCATCGAATCGCCGGTACGCGATCGATAATCACTGCGATACCACGGGCCGTAGTAGTAGGTCGTCGCGGCACCCAGCGGCGCGGCCGAGGTGCCGTTCGGAAGGTCGGGATTGCATTGCGTTTCGGAATAGTCGGCGATGCACGATTCGCGCGATGTGTAGCGGTTGCGCTGCACGTCGGTGCCGCCGAACAGCATCGGAAGTCCAACGGCGCCCGCCATCGCCGTGCCCATGATGGCGAGGCTGACGGCCGACGATTTTTTCTGTCCCGGTTCCATCGCGGATCAGTACGTCATCGCTGCCGCGTTGAGCAGGCCGGCGGCGATTTTCATGCTCGCCATCATGAGGCCGACCGATAGGCGATCGGCTTCGACATGTCCGCGCAAACCGCCGACGAGCAAACGCAGCACGAGCGACACCACGCCCTGCACGATGCAGGCGACGAAGCTCCACAGGAGCAGATCGGTCGAGATTCACGCTGTGCGCCATCGCGCTCGCGAGTGGCAGCGCGAAACCGAGCAGCGTGCCGCTGAAGACGAGACTCGCGCACACGTTGCCTTTGCGGATGAGCGCCAGATCCTGCTGCGGCGTGGCGAGCGTGTACGCGGCCATGAACGCGATGAGCAGCAATCCGCTGGTCGCGAGATAGATCAGGAAATTCGGCACCGAGGCCAGATATTCCAGCATGCTATGTCCCATCCCGCCGGGACGCGGGGGCGCGTCCCCTCTCGTGGCGAGGCTAGCAGAAATCAGATCGTGCGGAACCCATGCGGCGGTTTTTCGTTGGCGACGAAACGCGAAACACGATCCACGTGCGCCGCGGCGGGACCTTTCTGCAGCCAGCGTTCGAGCGCCTGGATATTCGCCGCGTCGCCGCAGGCGACGACCTCGACGGTGCCGTCATCGAGATTTTCGCGTGGCCGGTGATGTCCAGCCGCTGCGCCTGCTCGCGCGCCGAGGCGCGGAAGAAAACGCCCTGCACTTTGCCGCTGACGATGAACCGCGCGCACTCCATGCGACTCAGCCTCCGGCGATTGCAGCTTCCAGATCCTTGGTCGTGATCGGCCCGAGAAACGCCTTGGCGACATGTCCGTCCGGCGCGATCACGTACGTGTTCGGCAAGCCCTTCGGTTGTCGAAATCCTTCGGCGGATGATCCGGATCGACCTGCGCGACCGGATAACTGAGCGTGATGCGTCTGCAGGAATTTCACGACGTCGGCCTTGTCGGTGTCCTCGAAATCTAGGCCAATCGCGGCGACCTTGTCCTTGTGCTGCGTCACAAACGCGGAAATGTCCGGCAGTTCCTTCAGGCACGGCGAACACCACGTCGCCCAGAAATTCACAATGACCCATTTGCCGTTCTGTTCGGACAGGTCGAAGTCTTGTCGTCGAGCGTCTTGACCACGAGCGTGGGTTTCTGCGCGGTTGCGGCGTGCGCAGCGCCGGCGCCGAGCGCGGCGATGCAAGAATAGCGGCTCGCGAATTTCATTGGCGATTGTCTCCTTCGTTCCGGAATTGTCATTGGACCGCGCCGCGCCGAAAAAATTTCCGCCAGCGGCATGGCCAGAATGTCTTTCGCAGTCGCCGGCGGCGTCGCCGAGCAGGTCGCGTAGCTTCCGCATCGGAGAGTGAATCCGCCGTGACGGGCAGCGCGTCGCCGAGCGGCAGGCGATAATCGCAGGCGGCGTAGATGTCGTACAGACTGACCGACGACAGATCGCGCGTCAGCACCCAATCGCCGGCGTCGTTGCGCTGGATCATGCCGGCGCGGATCCAGATCGGCGAGATAGCGCTGGACGAGATCGTCGCTGAGGAACGGTTCGCGATCGCGCAACGCTTCGCTGTGCAGACCGGCGCCGTCGCGTTGCGCGGCGGCGAAATGGGCGAGCACGCGCACAGGCCGCGGAATTCCTCGCCCGCCGGCAAACGTCGCGCACGCGGGCGATAGTCGAACGACGTCATCGACGCGGTGAACGAGGCGCCGAGTAGCACGATCACCCACGAAAAATAAATCCAGAGGATGAAAATCGGCACGACCGCCAGCGCGCCGTAGACCTGCTGGTAGTTCGCGCCGCTGACCACGTACCGGCGAACGCGCGTTTGGCGGCCTCGAACATCAGCGCCGCGATGAGCGCGCCGAGCGCCGCGTGGCGCACACGCACGCGTGCGATTCGGGATCAGCCAGTACGCCGCGGTCAGCGCGAGCCACTCGATCAGAAACGGCAGCAAGCCGAGCAGGCGCGCCGTATCGGATAACTCGCTTCGACGTCGCCGAACAGCGGCAGCGCGAACACATACGAACTGATCGCGAGCGCCACGACGATCAGCAGCCGGCCCGAGACGTCAGCACGGCCCAGTACATCGATGAAGCGCGATGCCGACCGGCCGGCTTTTCGGCACGCGCCAGATGCGGTTGAACGCGTCCTCGATGCTCAGCATCAGCGACAGCGCGCTGAAGAGCAGCACGAGGATGCCGATCGCCGTGGCCTTGCTCGCGTTGTCGGCGAACTGCGGTGAAATAGCCCTGCACCGCCTCGCCGGTGGCCGGCACGAAATTCTCGAAAATGAAATGGGTGATCTTGTCGCTGCCATTCGGCGAAGCCGGGAAATCCGCTGAGGATGCCAAGCAGCGCCGCGATCAGCGGCACCAGCGCGAACAGCGTCGTGCAGGCGAGCGCGCCGGCGCTCTGCTGGCAGCGGTCGTCGATGAAGCGCTGCACAGTGAAGCGCACGAATGCGCGGGCGCGGTGGCGATCGAGACGCGTCATGCGCAATAATGCGCGAATGGCTGCGATCGAATCAGCTCGCACGCCTACAGCGATTCCTGGCCGGAGCGGAAGCGCGATGCCCGAAATCCTGATCGTCTACTACAGCCGCACCGGCAACGTCGCGCAGCTCGCGCGGCTGGTCGCGCGCGGCGTCGAGGAAGTGCCCGGCATGCGGGCGCGCGTGCGCAGCGTGCCGCCGGTCGCGCCGGTCACCAAATCGCGCAGCCGCCGGTACCCGAAGAGGGCGCGCCGTACGCGACGCTCGACGATCTGCGCGAATGCGCGGGTTTCATCCTCGGCAGCCCGACCCGATTCGGCAACATGGCCGCGCCGCTGAAGCATTTTCTCGATTCGACGCGGCCGAATGGGCGTCCGGCTCACTCGTCGGCAAGCCCGCTGCGTTCTTCACCTCGACGGCGACGATGCACGGCGGTCAGGAAACGACATTGCTGTCGATGATGTGCCGCTGCTGCATCACGGCGCGATCATCGTCGGCTTGCCGTACACCGAAGCCGCGCTCAACGCGACCGTCAGCGGCGGCTCGCCGTACGGCGCGAGCCATGTCGTCGGGCACCGACGGCGAACGCGCGATCACCGAGCACGAACGCGATCTCGCACGCGCGCTCGGGCGCCGGCTCGCCACCGATCGCGGCGAAACTCGCATGAGTCGCTGCGCATCGGATTTCATCGCACTCATCGCGCTCGCGTTGCTCGAAGTGGTCTGGCACGCGTGGCTCGCTTCCCGGCAATGCCATCGCCGGCACGCTTCTCGTCACCGCGTTGCCGGCGGCGTTCTGCGTGTGGCTGTGCAGTCGCAACTTGCGCCGCGGCGTGCTGGTCGGCGGCATGGTGTGTCTGTTGTATTTCGCGCACGGCGTCGCCATCCGCGTACAGCGAACCCGATGCGCGCTGGCCGGCGTCATCGAAATCGTCCTCGCGCTCATCGTGATCGGCGCGCTCGGTTGGGACGCACGCGGCTATCGGCGCAGCAAACCGTCCGACGCATTGACTGCTTGTCGCGCTGCGAGCGCTCGTGTAGCTTTCGGGGAATCCAGGGGAGCACCCGATGGCCTTTCTGCAAACCGCGCCGGTCCTGAGCAACCAGTATCTCGACGACGCGTGTTGCGCTCGTATCTGCGCCGCGTGCTGCCGCCGCGCCGTGCTCGGCGGCATCGAGAGCGATCTGACCGAACTGGGCGAATTCGCCGCCGACGCGTGGTCGCAAGCGCGCTCGCGCCAGACGCAGCGAACCGAAACTGACGCAATGGAACGCGTGGGGCGAACGCGTCGACCGTCTCGAACTCACGCCGGCGTGGATCGCCGCGCAGCCGCTCGCCGCGAAGTACGGCATCGTCGCCGCCGGCCACGAAACCACGCACGGCGCGCACGCGCGCGTGCATCAGTTCGCGATGATGTATCTGTTCCATTGCGCGAGCGAGTTCTACACCTGCCCGCTCGCGATGACCGATGGCGCCGTCGCCGCGATCAAGGCCGCGAAGCAACGACAAACTCATCGAACGCGCGCTGCCGCATTTCCTGAGCCGCGATCCGCAGCAGTTCTGGATCAGCGGCCAGTGGATGACCGAAAACGCCGGCGGCTCCGACGTCGGCGGCACACGAAACCATCGCGCGCGAGGAAAACGGCCGCTGGCGTCTGTATGGACGCAAATGGTTCACCTCGGCGATCAACGCGCAGAGCCGCGCTCGCGCTGGCGCGGCCGCACGGCGCGGCGCCCGGCGCGGATTCGCTGGCGTTGTTCTATGTCGAACCGCAAAAAGCCGACGGGCGCTGGCGCAACATCCGTCTCGACCGGCTGAAAGACAAACTCGGCACGCGCGAATTGCCGACGGCGGAAATCCATCTCGAAGGCACGCCGGCCGAACTGCTCGGCGAAGCGCGACACGGCGTGCGTGCAGATCGCGCCGATGCTCAACATCACGCGCACCTGGAACGCGATCGGCGCGCTGGCGACGATGCGCCGCTGCATCGCGCTCGCACGCGACTATGCGAATCGCCGCATCGTGTTCGGACGTCCGCTCGCCGAGCAGCCACTGCATCAGGACACGATCGCCGGCATGCAGGCCGAATTCGAGGCGGCGTTTCACCTGTCGTTTTACGTCACCGAACTGCTCGGCCGCGCGCAGACCGGACAGGCCGACGAGGCGCAGCAGAATCTGCTGCGCCTGCTCACGCCGCTGATCAAATTGTGGACCGGCAAACTCGCCGTGACGATCGCCTCGGAAACCTGCGAATGTTTCGGCGGCGCGGGCTATCTCGAAGACAGCGGCATTCCGCAATTGCTGCGCGATGCGCAGGTGTGGGCGATCTGGGAAGGCACCAGCAACGTGCAGGCGCTGGATTTCCTGCGCGCGTTTCGCGGCAGCGGCGGATTGCAGCCGTTGCTGAGTGCGCAGCGCGCGATCCTTTCGCAAGTTCAGGCGGCGGAACTGGAGCCTTGCGCGCGCGCGGCGCGCGAATCGGCGACGCAGCTCACCGAGTGGTTGCAGAAAGCGACCGGCGGCGAGCGCGAGCGCATGGAAGCCGGCGCGCGCGATATCGCGATCGGCTTGGCGCGCACGCTCGCGCTGAGTTTGCTGACGCGGCATGCCGAGTGGGCGTTGCGGGCGGAGAATGATCCGCGTCCGGCGGCGGCGGCGCGGCGGTTTGCGGAGTCGAGTTTGTTGAGGTTGAAGTCGAATGCTTCGCGGGATGCGCAGGTGTTGGCTAGCGACAGTTATTGATTTTGTTTTTTAGATAAGGGCTTCCGCTATCCTTCGGCTAGCGGGTAACTTTTTGCTGATCGGCAAAAAGTCACCAAAAAACGATTTTTTTCTCGCATAGGACGCTGTCCGCAGACAGCACGTCCGTGCTGCTGGCTGCGGACGCGCGCATCCCTGCGCGCGTGTGAGCTCGATACAAGCCTGAGCGCGACTGGTCGAAAGAGGCTTGAAACTCACGACTGCACTAAGCCAAAGGCGGTGAGGCTGGAAAAGAAGAGCTCCTGCGGCCCCATCGCCAGTCGCTTAGTGAAGTCATTTTTACAAGACTCTTTAGACCGGTCACGCGCAGGCGCAGATCGACGGTGATCGCGCGCAGGAAGCGCGCGGTCCGCGGCGAGCATCAGGGACGTGCTCTCCGCGGACAGCATCCATTGGGAGAAAAAAAGGTGTTTCTTGGTTACTTCTTTGCACCAGCAAAGAAGTAACCCGCGATATTCAATCGCGGAAGCTCTTTTCTTCAAAGACGAAGAAAAGCAAAGGCGCTGGATTCCCGCTTTCGCGGGAATGACGAGCTAAGAGTCAAAGAGCTGGATTCCAGAGGACGCTGGAATGACGATCAAATGCAACTGAGTTCCTCTGCTAAAATCCACGCGCTCCCCGCGAGACCCCCGCCATGATCCAACACCTGACCATCGTCGCCACCGGCGGCACCATCGACAAAGTATACTTTGACGACAAATCCACTTTTCAGATCGGCTCGCCGCAGATCGGCGAGATCCTCGACAAGCTCGGCGTCGCGTTCACCTTCGATGTGATCGCGCTGATGCGCAAGGACAGCCTGCACATCAACGATGACGATCGCGAACTGATCCGCCGCACGATCCAGGCGCAGCCGCATCGCCATATTCTGGTCACGCACGGCACCGACACGATGGTCGAGACGGCGAATGTGCTCGCCGACTTGCCGGGCAAGGTGATCGTGCTGACCGGCGCGCTGAATCCGGCGCGGTTCCAGGGTTCCGATGCGGTGTTCAACATCGGTTGCGCGGTCGGCGCGATCCAGGTTTTGCCGGACGGCGTATACATCGCCATGAACGGCCGCGTGTGGGATCCGCAGCGCGTGCGCAAGAATCGCGACGCGAATCGGTTCGAAGCCGCTTAAAAATAATTCGGCGACAATAAAAAAGGGCTGCCGAGGCAGCCCTTTTCGTATCCGAGTTCGAACCGCGTCCGTGCGGTTCGATGTCCCGAGTGCTTATTGAACCGTCAGCGTTACGTCATCGAGAACGAAGGACGTCTGCAGCGACGAATCTTCCTTGCCGGTGAACTTGATCGTCACCGTCTGGCCGATGTACGCGGCGAGGCTGTTGGTGTGCACCGTGTAGCCGCTACCCGCGTTGAGGTTCGAGTACGTCGACAGCGTGGCGAGCACCGTGCCGGAACTGTTAAGCACCTGCACCGTCAGCGTGTCGTACTTCTGCGTGGTCGTGGTTTCGTTGGTGTCGACATGCAGGTAGTACTGCAGTGTCGCCGACGATTTGCCCGACGGAATCGTCACGGCCTGCGACACCGTATCGGTGTGCGCGGAACCGTAGCCGTCCATCCACGCGAAGCCGACGCCGGCGTGTGCGGATTCACCCGAACAGCCCGTGTTGCAGATGACGCCGCTGCTCGCGGTCCACGAACCGGTGGATTCGAAACCGGTGTTGGCGAAGAGCTGCGACGAACCGCCGCCACCGCCGGATGTCACCGTCACCGATGACGTCTTGGTGTTGGTGGCGCCGCCGTTGTCGGTCACTTTCAGCGTGACGGTGTAGGTTCCCGCCGCCGCATAGGTGTGGCTCGGGCTGGTGGCCGTCGAAGTGCCGCCGTCGCCGAAGGTCCATGCGCGCGAGGAAATCGTGCCGTCGCTGTCGCTGGAGGCGTCGGTGAACTGCACCGCCAGGCCGTTCGCGACGAAGCTGAAGTTCGCGACCGGCGGCTGGTTGGTGCCGCCACCGCCGCCGCCGAGATCCGTCGCGACCTTGCTGATGATCATCGAGCCACGGCCGGAGGCCAGGTCGTAACCCGCAGCGGCCGTCGATCCGGCGTTGTTGCCCGAGGTGACGTCGTGGAAATCAGCCGCAGGCAACTGATAGATCAGCGGACCGGCGAAACCGAGGCCCGTTCCCTTGATCGCGAGCATGCGTGCCCACGTGCCGGAGAACAGCGGCGCGGAAAGGCTGGTGCCGCCGATCTGCTGGCTCGCTCCGTTAACGATGACTTTCGCGCCGGAGTTCGGATCGGCGTCGAAGGCCACGTCGGCCACGCCGCGACGGGCGCCCGACCACAGCGTCTGCCAGCTCGGCTTCGGTTCGAAGGTCGATCTGGCTGCCGCCGGAACCGGACCACACCGTTTCGCTCGACCATGTCGTGGTCGAAGCGTTGAGCGTCGTGCCCGCCACCGCGATCACATATTGCGAAGCGGCCGGCCAGCTCGGCGTGGTGCCGCCGGTGCCGCACTCGTCCGCACCGGAGTCGCCGGTGGAGATCGAGAACGTCTGGCCTTGCGCTACGGCTGTCGCGAAGGATTGATCCTGCGCGGCGGCCGAACCGTCGCCTTTCGCGTCGGTTTCGCATTCGCCGAGCGAGACGTTGATGATCTTCGCCGCATTCGCCGAAACCGCGGTGTTGATGTCTGCGGTCAGGTTCGTGTTGGCCAGTGTCGGGATGTTGTAGAAGATGATCTTGCCGACCGCGCCGCCGGCCATGCCGACGATGTCCTGCGTGTCCAGGTTCCATTCGCCGATGCCGCTGGTGTCGGAGCTGGTGCCGCCGGTGTTGACGGTCTGCGTCGTCACGGTGGCGAGACCATTGTTCGACGTGAAGCGGTTGAGGTCGGAGATGGTGCCGGTCAGGCTGCCCTGCGTGATGATGCCGACCGTTACGCCGGCCGCCGTCTGCACGCCGCTGCCGCCGTAGATCGAGGAGAACTCGACCGGATTGTGGCCCGTCACCGCGAGCGGGGTCACCGCCATCGGATCGACGAGCTGATGCATCGTGTGCGCGAAATGCACGTTCTGCAGACCGACGACGGAGAGAATGTCGTTCTGGAACGCGACCGGAATGTGCACATCGGAATTATTGGCGTAGCCGACGTTTCCGTTCTTCGTCTGCACGCTGGCGAACGAGGTCTGGAATGCGCTGCCGGCGATCTTGGTGTTGCCGTCGGCCGAGATCAGCATGCGGTTCGGCGCGATGACGATATTGTGGAAGCCCGCGTCGCTCAGGAAACTGGCGACGGCCTGCGCGCGTTCCATCGTCGGCGCGTGGTTGGCGAGAAAGCGCTCCGAATCCATCGGCGCGACTTTGCCCGGCTGTGCGTGCATCGCGGCGACGAAATTGTTCAGGACGTCGGGATTGCGCATCTTCAATGCGACTTCGATATGAACTGCCTGGTTATCGGCGGCTTTGCCGACGATGAAATCGTCCGGGTGCAGGTTGGCGGCGGTGCCGACGTGCGCGAACTGCGCGGTGGCGGCAAAAGCGCTGCCGGTGCCCAGTGCCAGCAACGTCGCCAGCGTCAACGTGGTGCGGCGGAAAGTTCTGCGAGTATTATCCATAAAAAATGAAACCCCTACCTTTTAATTTGAAGTAAGTGATTGTTCCGCGGTTCTTTTCCGACCGCGGCTCCTTGCGTCTCCCTTGCCCGTTCTCAAGCGTGAAGTCTCCGCTTCAAATCCCTTTGAAAAGGCCGGGTGTGCGAGTCACCCGGCGCAGAGCCCCGGTCCGCCCCCATGCGGCGGACCTGCTTCGATGGAGCCGCTTTCCGCCGGCGTACCGTCAGAAAGCCGGCGCACCGTAACAGCCGGCGGAAACGAGCGTCAAGCGATAATGTGACATAAGTCCATGATTTTAATGCAAATATACTGCCGCGCAACATAGTTGTACGGACAAATTGACCGGTCAACTGTCACGTCAAATGGACGTCTGGACGGATAAACGGAAAAACGGCGGAAAGTCCGGACAGACCCTGCCGGAAGTCATGCAACCCGCGCCAGGACTGGGTTTGAGCAATTTTCGCTCGATCCGCGAATGCGTCCACGAAATGCTTCGTGGCTCGCCGGGATCAAAGTATACGTTTTAGCTTTTTACCTTAATTCACAAATTAGCGCCGGCCCATCAGGCTGACTTTTTTCGGTCGCCTCATCCAAAAGAAAATCCACGCGAGGGCAAGAACGGGCGGCGCCCAGTACATAACGCGCAGCGTGCGATGGTGCGTGTTCCAGTTGTTGTTGAAGATGAGATCGAATGCGACCGACGGATCATCATGGATGCGGGGAAAACCCTCAAATACAGCATCCTGGAAGCGTTCCTGGCCCCACGCGTCGAGCGACGGAATCGCACCGAGAAGTGGCGCGCCGACGTGCATGTAAACGCTTCCAAGCACGGCCTGGCGCAGCGCGGCGCGTTCCAGTTTGTCGCCGATGTCCGGCAGTCGTGCGGCGCCGCCCCATATGATCACGTCGTAGAGAAAAGCCACGACGAAAAGCAGCAGCACCCACGCATGTGCATATTTCTTCATGACACCCTCCCCGAAAACGTTCTCATGCTAAACCACCATCGGCGGCACGCAATCCCCGTTCGCAGTGCCGAGCGTCGAAAGTGTGAACGTTCGCACGATGCGCGCGGCCCGATTACTGCATGCTCCTCACCCACGGGGGTAGACTTTCGATGCGGATGCGGAGCACCGACACCGATGAGATGAGCGGCCACGATCCAACCACGCTAAAGGGGGCGCAGGCTGCTCGCGAGGAATTGCGCGCACGATGCCTTTCTCTCGTGCGGCGGTGGCATCCGCTTGCCCAGAGCGGCTGGGATCACGCCGCCGCCCGCAAGCTCGGCGAGGAGGTCGATCAGATCGCCGACACCAGCGAGCGCCTGAATCTCGATCACGTCAATATTTCGGCGCTCGAGCTGGCCGCGTATCTGTGCTCGTTCGTCGACGATCACCTCGTGCCCACCCCGCGCAACCTGGTGAAGCTGGCCGACATGGTCAATCGCCTCGGCGCGGTGTTGACGGATCTGTCGGCGACGGCGACGGCGGAGGTGCACACCCTGCCCTCTCGCCTGCCGCCGCAGCTACCGCCGATTCAGGAAATCCCCGGTAACGTAGCCGAGACCACTAGGGATGGTGATGTCATGGCATCGACGCCAGCTACCGCGTCGCTCGAACCGAGCGAACCGTTCGACAGCTTCTTCGAAGAAAATTCCGAGATCGTTCTCGAATCCGCGACTCTGGATTCCGCGCCGGCTGAGAGCAGCGCGACCGATTCATCGATCGACCTTTCGCCGGAACAACCGGCCGAGCCTCCGCTGCAAATCGAAGCGGCCGAGCGTCGCGCCGAACATCGAATCGCACGCGGAGCCGCGTTTCGATTCCTGAAGACGTCGAACCCCTTGCGTCGGAACCCGTGACGACGCTGATGCGCACGCTTCGTGCCGCCCGCGCCGACACCGATCAATCCCGCACTCATCGAACAACGCGTACGCCCCACGCGCCTGCCGCGCGCCGTCTGCATCGTCGGCCTCGGCGCGAGCGCGGTGCCCGGCTTGCGCGCGAGTCTCGTCGAACGCGGCTACGACGTGCGTGAATTCGCCGAAGGCGAACGAACTGCTCGATTTCATGAAGCACGCCGTGCCCGGCGCGTTGCTGGTCGACGCGCGCAAGCTGCGCGTGATGTCGCGCATCAACGTTCTGTTCAACGGCAACGATTTCGCCGACGAACGCATGCCCGCGCTCATCGGCATCTCGCCGGACGGCGATCTCGGCCACCGCCTGCTCGCCATGCGCGCCGGCGCGAGTGCGCTGTTCGGCGCACCGGTCGATTCGATGCGCGTCGTCGGCAAAGTCGACGAACTGCTCGCGCAAGGCACGCAGCCGGAATGGCGCGTGCTGCTCGTCAACCAACATCGCGAAACGGCCGCCGACGCGGCGCGCTGCCTGGTCGAACGCGGCATGACCGCGCGCCTGGCCAACAACGGACAATCCGCGTTGACTGCGCTTTCCGAATTCCGTCCCGACGTCATCGTCATCGATTGCGACCTGCCCGACGTCAGCGGCATCGAACTCACGCAGCTCATCCGTCAACAACCCGAACACGCCGCCGTGCCGATCGTGCTCGCGGCCGACGCATCCGGATTCGGCCAGCGCTTCGACGCCATCGCCGCGGGCGGCGACGAATTCCTGCTCAAACCTGTCAAAGCGCGTCATCTGATCAGCGCCGTGCACGCACGCGCGCAACGCGCGCACTGGCTTCGCGAAATCATCGGCACGCCGGGCGGCCGCGATTCGCGCACCGGACTGTATTCGCGCACGACGTTGATCGAAAAACTCGAAGCGTCTCTCGGCGATCGCTCCGCCGCGCTGATTTATTTTGCGCTCGATCGTTCGACGACATTGCGCGAACAGATCGGCCTCGCCGGTCTCGCAGCGATCGACGCGCACATCGGCAAGATCCTGCGCGCGCAGCTCGACGAACTCGACGTCCCCGCGCAGTTCCAGGATTTCAGCTACTTCGCGCTGGTCCATCGCCGCAGCCGCAGCGAAGTGACCGCGACCGCCGAACGCGTGCGCGAAATCATCAATCAGCAGGCGTGGCAGTTCAACGGCGCGTCGCACACACTGAGCGCGAGCGTCGGCATGGGCTTGCTCGGCGGCGACAACGCCACGGTCGATTCCGTCGTCATCAACGCGCAGGCCGCGCAACTCGCCGCCGCGCATCTCGGCGGCAACCGCGTGTTGTGGTTCGAAGCCAAGGAAGCCGCGCTGCTGCCGGTCGATCCGGTCCTCGCGGTACGCGCGGTGCTGAGCCGTCCGCTGTCGCAGGAACAGACGCGTTTCGAATTCCAGCCCATCGTCCCGCTCGCCGGAAAACTCACCAGCCAATACGAACTCGGCTTCAAGGTGAAAAGCGCGCAACATCCGGGCACGACCATCGACTACTCCGACATCGCGCCCGCCGCCGCCGATGCGAGCCAGATCGCCACCGTCGATCGCTGGCTGCTGCAGCACGCGCTCGAAGTGCGCCAGGAACAACTCAAACGCGGCCGTCAGCTGCGCCTGTTCGTGCCGCAGGCGGTCACCAGCACACTGCAATCGGAATTCCTGTGGTGGCTCGAGCGCGAACTGAAGGACCGGCATCTATCCGGCACCGGCATCACGCTCGAGCTGGCATGCTCGTCGCTGATCGATGCCGGCGCGCGCGGCACGGATCAGTTGAAGGCATTGCATCAACTCGGCGTGCGTTTCTGTCTCGTCGATTTCGGACGCGACTGGGCCGCGGTGCATGCGCTGAAGAATTTCCATGTCGATTTCGTCCGGCTCAGCGCGGGGCTCGTCGCGGAACTGGGGAGTGCTAAATCGATCAGCGACACGCTGCTGGCGCTGGTGCGCAAGGCGCACGCGGTGGCGACGGCGGTGATTGCGCCTGAGGTCGACAACATGCAGCGAGCGCATTTGCTGTTGAGGCTGGGTGTCGATTATGGGTGTGGGTCGGCGTTTGGACGGCCGCAGCCGCAGCCGGATTTTGATTTTACGCGGCCGCTGTTTTGAGGTTTGTTTTTGTCGTTTGAGAGAAGAGCTTCCGCTATCCTGCGGCTAGCGGGTAACTTTTTGCTCGGTGGCAAAAAGTCACCAAAAAACACCTTTTTTTCTCGCATAGGACGCTGTCCGCAGACAGCACGTCCGTGCTGCTGGCTGCGGACGCGCGCATCCCTGCGCGCGCGTGTGAGCTCGATACAAGCCTGAGCGCGACTGGTCGAAAGAGTCTTGTAACTCACGATTGCACTAAGCCAAAGGCGGTGAGGCTGGAAAAGAAAAAGCTCCTGCGGCCCCATCGCCGGTCGCTTAGTGAAGTCAGTTTTACAAGACTCTCTATACCAGTCACGCGCAGGCGCAGATCGACGGTGATCGCGCGCAGGAAGCGCGCGGTCCGCGGCGAGCATCAGGGACGTGCTCTCCGCGGACAGCATCCAATGGGAGAAAAAAAGGTGTTTCTTGGTTACTTCTTTGCACCAGCAAAGAAGTGACCCGCGATATTCAATCGCGGAAGCTTTTGCCGTTCGAAACGACGAAGAAACCAAGCGCCACTCTGATTCCCGCCCTCTTCCGCCAGCGGGATGAGCGGGAAGATCAAAAGCTGGATTCCAGCGTCCGCTGGAATGACGAACCAGAACAAGAGCAACAGCGAGCGCAGAGCGAACGCTCGCTTAAGAGCTAAAGCATCCCCGTCTCAAGCTTCGCCACATCCGACATCATCCCCTGATTCCACGGCGGATCGAACGTCAACTCGACATCCGCTTCCGCGACCGTCGGAATCGCTTCCAGTTTATTGCGCACATCATCGACAAGAATGTCGCCCATCCCACAGCCAGGCGCCGTCAGCGTCATCTGCACTTTCACGCGGCGCTGACCATCTTCGGTCTTGTCGAGCGCGCAATCGTAGACGAGCCCAAGCTCCACGACATTGATCGGGATTTCCGGGTCGTAGCACGTGCGCAATTGCTGCCACACGAGTTTTTCGACGGCGGCGTCGTCGGCGCCTTCCTGCAACGTCAGCGGCTCGGGTGGTTCCTTGCCGATCGCATCGGCATCCTCGCCGCGGATGCGGAACAGATTGCCGTCGACGAACACGGTGAAGCTGCCGCCGAGCGCCTGCGTGATGTAACCGTTCTGGCCGGCAGGCAACGTCACTTCTTCGCCTTGCGGAACCATGACGGCCACGCAGTCGCGTTCGAATACGATCGGTTCGGAAGTTGGGCTGTAACCGGTCATCGGAAATCCGGACAAATTCTCAAGCTGGCACGGAAACTGCCGTTATTATGGCAAACACTCCGGCGTCTTACGCATAAATCAGGTCGCGATGCGTCAATTGCAAGCAACCCAGCTTCGCTTGTCTCCGACGGCGCGGGCGCTGTTGTGCCTGAAGCTGACGTGCCTGATCCTGGTGGGCACGCTGTGGGCGCATGTCGCTTGTGCGCTCGATCCGCAAGCGCGCTTCGCCGATTACGTGCGCGACAACTGGAACACCGAAAGCGGATTGCCGCAGACGTCCGCGCTCAGCATCACGCAGGACAACACCGGCTACATCTGGGTCGGTACGCAGAATGCGATCGCGCGATTCGATGGCGTGCGCTTCACCGTATTCGATCGCGATTCCACCGGCGTCGACACCACACTCGCGAGCGTCGCGCACACTGATAAACAGGGCGATGTCTGGTTCGGCACTCCGCACGGCGCGCTGCACGTGAAAGACGGACGCTTCGAACTGATTCACGCCGGACAGGACAGCGCGGCGATTGTCGATATCGGCGACAGCGGCGACGGCTCGCTCCTCTTCGCGACATCGCTTGGCGTGATGCGTTTCGACGGCAGCCGTATCGTGCCTTCGCTGCTCGAAGGCGAAGCGTGCTTCAGCCTGCTGCGACAAGGCGCGACGCAATGGGTCGGCGTCGCCGGCGCACTGGTGCGCATCGATGCGCAAGGCATCGAACGATTCGCGTTGCCGCCGAGCGCAAATTCAGCGCGCGTCACGCACATCGCGGCGGATCAGCACGGCCTCTGGCTCGGCACGACCGCGGGTCTGATGAAATTTTCCAGCGGTCAGGTCAGCGCGGCGAACTACGGCGGCGAACTGGACACGCGCAGCATCGAAAGTCTGTTCCGCGACAGCGACGGAAACCTGTGGATCGGCACCGCGCCTACACTGTTTCGACTGCGGCCTGATGGTCATCTCGAACGTATCGGCCCCGACGATTTCACACGCGACTCGTGGGTCCTCGCCATCTTCGAAGATCGCGAACGCAATCTATGGATCGGCAGCCAGACCGAAAGTCTGTTTCGTTTATGGAATGGCTGGGCGCGCCGCGTTTCGCAACGCGACGGGCTCAGCGATCCGTTCGTGTGGAGCATCGCGCGCGATCAACGTGGACGCATGCTCATCGGCACCAACTCGAACGTGAGTGTCGTCGACGCGAACGGCGTGCACGAACTCGTCGCCGGAAAACTGTTGCCGAATCCTGCGGCATACGAATTGTTCGTCGACGATCGCGACCGCATCTGGATCGGCACGCGCGGCGGCGTGGCGATTTACGCCGATCAAAAGGTCGAGCGTCCCGCGGCGTTGAAGCCGCTCGACGCGTACCAGATCAACGCGGTCGCGCAGAACGGCCCGGATGATTTCTGGATCGGCACGACCGGCGGCCTGTATCGCTATCGCGGCGGCAGTCTCGCGCTGGTCGGACCTCCGCCCGGAGGCACGCGCGCACGCGTGCGATCGCTGTATCGCTTGGACGACACCACGCTGCTGGTCGGCACCGAAGCCGGCCTGCGCCAGGTTCGCAACAACGTGATGGAAACGCCGGCGTGGGCCACACCATTCGATGGCCGCTTCGTCAGCGCGATCGCTCCCCTTCGCGACGGCGCGATTGGACTCGCGACACTCGATGCCGGCTTCGGCATCCTCATCGACGGCAAGCTCAGTGTCGTCACGCGCGCCAATGGTCTGCCGAGCGACAACGGCTGGAGTTTCCGCGTCGTCAACGGCTGGCTCTACGTTTCCAGCATCGACGGCGTGTGGCGTGCGCCGCTGGACATGTTGCCCGGCGTCGGACGCGGCGCGCGCACCATCAACGCGCAAACCATCCTGAGTTCGAGCGGCCGCGAACCGGGCAGCCAGCGCGTGCGCTGCTGCAACGGCGGCGCATCGGCGCGCTCGGCGCTCGAAGGCACCAGCATCTGGTTGCCGACCATTTCCGGCGCGCTACGGCTGGACACCACATCGATCCTCGCCGAAAGCGAGCCGCCATCCGTCGTCGTCGAAGGATTGGCCAACGCAGGCAACTGGTTCGTGGGCGGCGCGCGCGTTTCGCTCGACAACGAAAGCCGCGACATCGAAATCCACTACACCGGATTGAGCTTCCGCGATCCGCGCGGCCTGCGCTTCAGATATCGGCTCGAAGGCTACGACGAAAATTGGATCGAAGCGGGCACGCGCCGCATCGCCTTCTACACGAACCTTCCTCCCGGCGATTACCGCTTCCACGTGCAAGTGCTGCAGCCCGAAGGCGGCATCGGCGGCGACAGCGCACTGCCGTTCTCGATGCAGCCGCGCTGGTACGAGATCGGCTGGGTGCGTCTGTTGATGCTCGCCGGCGCACTGGTTCTGATCGGCGCGCTGTTGTGGCTGCAGAAACACTATTACCGCTTGCGCCAGCAACGGCTCGAACGCATCGTCGAAGAACGCACGCAGGCGCTCAGCCACAGCAACGAACGCTTGCGGCTGGCCAATCTCGCGCTGGAGCAGGCCAGCGAAACCGATCCGCTGACCGGCCTGCGCAACCGGCGCTATCTGCTCGAGCGCATTCCGCAACTACTGGCGCGCGGCACAGGCGACGGCGTACGTCCGGCGTTTCTTCTCCTCGATCTCGACAACTTCAAGCAGATCAACGACCGCTACGGCCACGCCGCCGGCGATAGTATACTTGTCCAGATTTCCCAATTGCTGCAAAGCATGAGCCGCGGCGACGACAAACTGCTGCGCTGGGGCGGCGAGGAATTCCTGATCCTGCTGATGCGCGTGACACAGGAACAGGCGCTGGAAATCGCCGAACGCATCCGCGAAAGCGTTGCCGCGCACACGTTCTATCTTCTCGACGGACGCGAGATCGACGTCAGTGCCTCCGTCGGCTTCGCGCTGCATCCGTTCATCGCGGATGCCAACGTGGATTGGGCGACCACGCTCGAATTCGCCGACACCGCGCTGTATCGCGTGAAACAGAACGGCCGCAATGGATGCGCGGGCATCGTGGCCGGCAAAGTGTCGCCGCAAGGGCGCATGCGCTGGAGCAAGGAACTGGCGAACATCGACTCGCTGGTCGAGTCCGGCGTGCTGCGCTGGCTGCGGCCGCAGGGCGCGCGGCATCTGCGGCTGGTCGGCGACGATTCGACCGTCTAATCGCGCAGACAGTCGCCGAGGATTTTCACTGCAGCCTGCAGATCGGCCGGCGGCAAGTCCGCATAGCCGAGCAGCAAACCGGGCCGCGGCAATTTTTTCATGCAATACGGCGCAACGAGATAAAGCCCAAGTCCGCGCGCTTGTGCGCGTTCGACGAGTTTTTCCGCCTGCGCTTCGTCGCAGCGCGGCAGCCACGCAAGCAGATGCATGCCCGCACTCGAATCGGCGATCTGCACGTTTGCACCGGCATGTTTTTTCAGCGCATCGAGTAACGCCGCGCGTCGCGACTTGAGCACTTTCGCCGCGGAACGCAAGTGACGCTCGAACGCGCCGCTGCCGATCAGCCGCGCGAGCGCCGCCTGCTCGATCGCCGGACAGCCGCGATCACTCAGCCATTTCGCCGCGACGAATGCCTGTCGCAATCCCGGCGGCGCAACCATGTACGCAAGCCGCAACGACGGGAACAGCACTTTGGAAAACGTGCCGAAGTAGATGACGCGCTCGGCACGATCGAGTGATTTCAGCGCGGCCAGCGGACGCGCATCGAAACGAAACTCGCCGTCGTAGTCGTCTTCGATCAGCCAGCAGTTGTGATGTTCGGCCCACGCCAGCAGATCCATGCGGCGCGCGAGGCTGAGCACCGCGCCGGTCGGAAACTGATGCGACGGCGTGACCAGCGCGACGCGCGCGCCGTTGCGCGGCAACGCAGAAACCACGATGCCGTCGTTGTCGACCGGGCACGGTACGATTTTCGCGTCGTGCGCCTGGAACAATTGTCGCGCGCCTTGGTAATGCGGGTCCTCCATGACGATGCGATCGCCTTCGTCGAGCAGCACATCGGCGGCGAGCGAAAACGCCTGCTGCGTGCCGCTGACGATCAGCACATCGTCGGGTGACGCAACGATGCCGCGACGACGCGCAAGATAACCGCACACCTGCTCGCGCAGTTCGCGCAAGCCTTGCGGATCGGGATAGTCCGTCTGCGCATGCGCGGCGGCGTGATTGAGTTCGCGCCGCCACGCGCTGGCGAGCTGCGTGTTCGTCATCGGCAAACCGTACTGCAGGTTGTAGCGCAGTCCGCGATGTTGACGACCAGGAATCGCGCGATCGTAGACGGCAGCGATGCGCCTTCCGCGTTTCGCCAGCGCGACATTCGATGCGTTGCGTTTCGCCGGCTTCGTCTCCTGCGCATCGACGGCACTCAACGCCGCGACGTAGCAGCCCGATCCGATGCGGCCCTCGATGAATCCTTCCGCCGCGAGCTGCTCGTACGCAGCGAGCACGGTGTTGCGCGACAAACCCAACTCACGCGCGAGCACGCGCGTCGCGGGCAGACGCGTGGCCGCGGCGCAGCGCCCTTCCAGGATCGCTTGCTTGAGCGCGCGCGACAGCTGCAGATAACGCGGTCCCTGATCGTCGAGCTGGAGAAACAAGGCGGCTCCTAAAATCCCAAAGAAACTGGCTCTCGCAGAGACCAATTTGCGGCTCTAGTCTGCTCACGTCAAGCACAATCGCGAGCCAGCCATGCCGAGCAAGCCGAAAGAACGCCATCACGTCCAGCGAATCAAGGAACGTGCGCACTACGATCGCGAGACGGCGTATGGAATTCTCGATGCGGCGTGGCTCGCGCATGTCGGATTCAATACCGGCGGACAACCGTTCGTGATCCCGATGCTTTACGTACGGCGCGGCGATTCGATCATCCTGCATGGCTCGATTGCGAGTCGTCTGCAGAAAGATGTTGGTGGCGGGATCGAGGCGTGCGTCACGGTGACGATCGTTGACGCGCTGGTGCTGGCGCGTTCGCATTTTCATCACTCAGTGAATTATCGGTCGGTGGTGGCGTTTGGGAAGGCGCACGTCATTGAAGATGCCGCTGCGAAAATTTCGGCGCTTGCGCATTTTGTCGAAGCGATGTTGCCGGGGCGTGCGGCGGAATCGCGGGCGCCGGATCGCAACGAACTTGCGGCGACGTCGGTGTTGCAGTTCGAGATTGAAGATATCACTGCGAAGGTTCGCGATGTGGGTGTCAAGGACGATAAGGCGGATTTGGAGTTGCCGCATTGGGCGGGGCTTGTGCCGATGCGGATGACTTATGGGGCGCCGGTTGCGGCGGCTGATTGCGATGTGGCGGTGCCGGATTCGGTGCGGCGGTTGGTGGATGGCATCTGAGTAGTGGCGTTGATGGAGAAGAGCTTCCGCTATCCTGCGGCTAGCGGGTAACTTTTTGCTGATCGGCAAAAAGTCACCAAAAAACGATCTTTTTTCTCGCATAGGGTGCTGTCCGCAGACAGCACGTCCGTGCTGCTGGCTGCGGACGCGCGCATCCCTGCGCGCGTGTGACCTCGATACAAGCCTGAGCGCGACTGGTCGAAAGAGTCTTGTAAACTCACGACTGCACAAAGCCAAAGGCGGTGAGGCTGAAAAGAAGAGCTCCTGCGGCCCCATCGCCGGTCGCTTAGTGAAGTCATTTTTACAAGACTCTTTCGACCAGTCGCGCGCAGGCGCGGATCGAGGGTGATCGCGCGCAGGAAGCGCGCGGTCCGCGGCGAGCATCAGGGACGTGCTCTCCGCGGACAGCGTCCAATGGGAGAAAAAAAGGTGTTTCTTGGTTACTTCTTTGCACCAGCAAAGAAGTGACCCGCGATATTCAATCGCGGAAGCTTTTGTCTTTCGAACGTCGAAGAAACTTCAAGCGCCACCCTCACCCCCGCCCTCTCCCGCGAGCGGGAGAGGGGGAAGATCACAAGCTGGATTCCAGCTTCCTACGATGCTCCATGCGAAAATGCACCCATGACCCAACACCAAACTCCACCCGCCCGACGCAGTGGCGTCGTAGCACTCCTGACAGCGACTCTACTCAGCGGCCTATCCGCCGGCGCATTGTGGTGCCTGCTGTCGATCTACATCGACACCCAATCGGCGGCCACATTGATCGGGTTCGCAGCGCTCATCGGCGTCTTCATGCGCTGGCTCGACTACGCCGACCATCGCGGCGCCACGGCCGCTGTCATCGCGACACTAATCGCCTTCGTCTACGCGCAATATCTGTTCGCCGCAGTACGAATGGCCAACCTGCTCGGCTTCCCGCTGCGCGACACATTGTTCCGCATGGATCTGCCGTACGCATGGCGCATCGTGCGCGACAGCGTCAATGCTTCGGCAATCGGATACACCGTGCTCGCCTGCGTCATCGCCGCGGCAATGACGATGCGGAAACCATCACGGCCCGTAGTAGAGAAATAACGCCACACCGAGCATCGCAAGCACGACGAAAACGATCAACATCGTCGTCCACCGATCGGGCATAGCAACGGGCGCCGGATTGTCGGCGCCGATGCCGATCAAAAGCTGTTTGGCGCGAGCGAAATCGTCGTCGTTGCAGACGTAGATGTCGAATTCCGAGCGCGCGTTGCTCCACTCGCTCGACGTACGCACGTGGTTCGGAAGTTCCTTGGTGTGAACCTGGATGTCGTGCTCTTCCAGCACATCGACGGCTTGCCGCCAGAACGCGTGGCTCGCCGTCTTATATAGAAAGAGCATGAGCGCCGCTGATCAGTGCCCGCCGCCGCCGTCCATCGACTTGAGTCCGGCGATGAGTTTCGCCGCGGCTTCCTGGCCGTCGGCGTAAAGCATGCGCGTGTTGTCCTGATAGAACAGCGCATTCTCGATGCCGGCGAAACCGGTGCCCTTGCCGCGCTTGATCACGATCACCTGCTTGGCATTGGCGACATCCAGAATCGGCATGCCGTAGATCGGCGATGACTTGTCGGTCTTGGCGACCGGATTCACCACGTCATTCGCGCCGATGACGATGGCGACATCGCAGTTCGGGAATTCCGGATTGATGTCGTCCATGTCGGCGATGAGATCGTACGGCACGCCGGCTTCGGCGAGCAGCACGTTCATGTGGCCCGGCATGCGGCCGGCAACGGGATGGATCGCGAACTTGACGTCCTTCTCGCGCTTGATGAGGTCTTTCGAAAGTTCCCAGATCTTGTGCTGCGCCTGCGCGACGGCCATGCCGTAGCCGGGCACGATGATGATGCGGTCGGCGAGATACAGCAGCGACGCGGCATCGTCGGCTTCGATGGGTTTGAGCGAGCCTTTGATTTCCTGCGCCGCACCGCCGCCGCTGCCGAAGTTCGAGAACAGCACGTTGCTGATCGAGCGGTTCATCGCCTTCGCCATCAGACGCGTGAGCAGCGTGCCGGCCGCGCCGACGACGGTACCCGCGATGATCAGCGCGACATTGCCCTGCACGTAGCCTTCGAAGCCGACGGCGAGACCGGTGAACGCGTTGTACAGCGAGATGACGACGGGCATGTCGGCGCCGCCGATCGGCAACGTCATCAAAATGCCGAACAGCAGCGCGAAAACGAAGAACAGCACGATCGCGTGCGGATACATGTGCATCACGACGACCGCGCCGGCGAACACGGCGAGGAGGAAGCACAAGCCGTTGAGGAGCTTCTGGCCGCTGAAGCGGAAGGTGCTGTCCATCAAGCCTTGCAGTTTCGCGAAGGCGATCAGCGAGCCGGTGAAGGAAATCGCGCCGATCAGCGCGCCGATGACGGCGAGTATTTTTTGCGTGTCGGTCAGCGCGGTTTCCGGCGATGCGGAGAACGCCGCGCCGAGCAGCGCGCTCGCGCCGATCGCCGCCGCCGAACCGCCGCCCATGCCGTTGTAGAGCGCGACCATCTGCGGCATGTCGGTCATCGCGACTTTCTTGCCGCTGTACCACGCCGCCGCCGTGCTGATGGCAATCGCAATCGAAGATCAGTGCGGCGTTTTCGATGAAGACGTGACCGTTACCCGCGCCGTGGAAGAACGTGGCGATGACGGCGACGAGCACGCCGACGCCCGCCCACTGGATGCCGCTGCGCGCGGTGACCGGCGAGGACATGCGCTTGATGCCCATGATGAGCAGCACCGCGGCGACGAAATAACTCGCCTGGATCAGGATGGAAACGATGTGATGCGGTCGTCATCACTTCGCTCCCTGCTTGTCGGCGCCGGGTTTCTTGCTCGACTTGAACATTTCGAGCATGCGTTCGGTGACGACGTAGCCGCCGGCCGCGTTGCCGGCGCCGAGGAACACGCCGATGAAGCCGATGACCTGCTGCAGCGGCGTGGTCGCTTCGCCGAGCGCGATCATCGCGCCGACGAGCACGATGCCGTGCACGAAGTTCGAGCCCGACATCAGCGGCGTATGCAGGATCACCGGCACGCGCGAGATGATCTCGTGTCCGGTGAAGGCGGCGAGCATGAACAGATAAAGTGCGAGGAATCCGTCGATCATGACTGCGCTCCTTCCACCAGTTTCTTCGTCGGCTCGTGCTTGATCTCGCCCGCGTGCGTGAGGCAGGTTTTTGCGATCAGCTCGTCGGTCCAGTCCAGCGTCAGCGCGCCGTCTTTCAAACTCAGTTCGAGGAAGTTGTACAGATTCTTCGCGTACAACTCGCTCGCGTTGATCGGCGTGGTCGCCGGCAGATTCACCGGACCGATCACCGTCACGCCGTTCGGCGTGGTGATGGTTTTGCCCGCTTCGGTGTATTCGCAGTTGCCGCCCGTTTCGGCGGCGATGTCGACGATCACCGCACCGGCTTTCATGCCGTCGACCATCGCCTTGCTGATGATCTTCGGCGCCGCGCGTCCGGGAACGGCGGCGGTGGTGACGATGACGTCGATGCCTTTCAGATGCTCGCCGAGCGCGGCCTGTTGCTGCGCGCGTTCTTCGGCGGTGAGTTCGCGCGCGTAACCGCCGCTGCCGGCGGCGCTGACGCCGAGGTCGAGGAATTTCGCGCCGAGCGAGCGGATCTGTTCGGCCGTTTCCGGACGCACGTCGAAACCTTCGACTTGTCCGCCGAGACGGCGCGCGGTCGCGATCGCCTGCAATCCGGCGACGCCCGCGCCGACGATCAGCACCTTGCTCGGACGGATCGTGCCGGCCGCGGTGGTGAGCATCGGGAAAAATTTCGGACTCGCTTCGGCGGCGATCAGCACGGCTTTGTAGCCGGCGATGTTCGCCTGCGACGACAGAACATCCATCGCCTGCGCGCGCGTCGTGCGCGGCAGCAGTTCCATCGCGAACGACGTGATCTTGCGGTCGCGCAGCGCCTTGGTGCGTTCCGGCGACAGATGCGGCGACAGATAACCGATGACGACGGTGCCCTCTCGCAGCGCGCCGATTTCATCGATCGTCGGCGGCTGCACTTTCAGCAGCACGTCGCTGCGCGACAGCACATCGCGCGCGCCGGCGGTCGAAACCTCTTTGAACGAATCGTCGGGAAAGCTCGCCGTCGTGCCCGCGCCGCTTTCGATGACGATGTCGGCGCCTCGTGCCTTGAGCTTCTTCGCTACATCGGGAGTCAGCGCCACACGGCGCTCTCCGGGCACGCTTTCGCGCACCACGCCTACGGTCGTCGCCATCCGCCCCTCCCAGGTGATCGCTTGAGTATTTCGCGAGCCCCCGATGCTAGCCGAGCTTTCGCGCCACCGCTAGTATGGAGGGATGACAATGCAAGAGCTTTACGCCGATCCGCTCGCCGCGCTGAATCAGCGCATTTCCACGCCCGCCCTGCAATTGGGCGAACCCGGTCCGACCGCCGAACAGCTCGACCGGCTGCTCAGCGCCGCCGTTCGCGTGCCCGATCACGGCAAACTCGTGCCGTGGCGGCTGCTGCTGGTGCGCGGCGATGAACGGGCGAAACTCGGCGAGGCGCTGGCGCAAACTGCATGCGCAGATCGATCCGGATATCGCGCCGGCCAAGCTCGAAAAGGATCGCGCGCGGCTCGCGTCATCGCCGCTGATGATCGTGGTCATCGCGATCGTCGACGAACATCACAAGAAGGTGCCGCCGCAGGAGCAGATCCTGTCGGCCGGCTGCGTGGCGTACAACCTGCTGCATCGGCGCGCAGGCGCTGGGTCTGTCGGGTCAATGGCTGACGGGATGGGCGGCGTACGAGCCGAAAGCGCTCGCGCTGTTCGGACTCAAGGATAACGAACGCATCATCGGATTCATGCACATCGGCACGCCGCGCGAGCGGGCGCCGGAGCGCTCGCGGCCGTTGCTCGGCGACGTCGTCAGCGAATGGAGATCGTAGGGGTGCGATTCATCGCATCCGTTTTGGCCGCGCAGTCCGGTCGCGATGAATCGCGCCGCTACGGGAGCCTGTCGTGAATCCGACGCTGTATCTGATCGACGGCAGTCTCTACATTTTCCGATCGTGGCATGCGGTGCCGCCGACGTTTCACGATCACGAAGGCGCGCCGGTCAACGCGGTGTACGGATTCACGCGATTCCTGTGCGATTTCCTCGAGCGCGTGAAGCCGACGCATGCCGTCGTCGCGTTCGACGAATCGCTGACGAGTTCGTTCCGCAACACGATCTATCCCGAATACAAAGCCAATCGCGAGTTGCCGCCGGATGAATTGCGCAAGCAGTTCTGGTATTGCAAGGAAGTCGCGACGGCGCTCGGGCTGTGCGTGCTCGCGCACGAACATTACGAAGCCGACGATCTGATCGGCAGCGCAGTGATCGGCATGCGCAAGCACGGTTTCCGATCGGTGGTGATTTCCGCCGACAAGGATTTCGGACAGCTCATCGAAATGCACGACGAGCAATGGGATTTCGGACGCGATCTGCGCTGGAATGCCGATGGCGTCAAAGAGCGCCTCGGCGTGCGTCCGGATCAGGTCGTCGATTTTCTCGCGCTCACGGGCGATGCGATCGACAACATCCCCGGCGTGCCCGGCATCGGCGCGAAAACCGCGGCGGTGCTGCTCGCGCATTTCGGATCGCTCGACGAAATCCTGCGCCGCATCGAGGAAATTCCGTTTCTGCGCATGCGCGGCGCAGCACAGGTTTATCTGAAATTGAAAGAGCATCGCGAAAAAGCGTTGCTGTCGCGCCTGCTCAGCGCAATCGCGCTGGATGCACCCGTACCGCCGCACGCGGACGGCATGTGCCGGCTATCGCCGGACCTCGCGGCGATCGACAACCTGATCGAAAAACTGCGCTTCGGACCGCTGACGCGAAGCCGCATGCGCAGCTTCGCGACCGCCTGATCAGTGCTTGTCGTCGGCGTGCTTCTCGTCCTTGGTCGGAGCGCCTGACGCGCCTGCTTCTTTTTTCACGCCGTTCGGCAATCCGACCTGCACCGGGATCGGCGCCGACATCGCACCGACCTTGCCCCACGCGAAACGCACGTTGCTGGCGAACACGGCTTCGGGTTCGGCCTCCGACGGATTGGTGAGCACGCCGTTGCGGTCGTACAGCGAATCCTGGCGATTGGCGATGAAGTACAGTTTTTCGCCGGCGAGCGTGCCGTCGCCGAGCGCAATGAAATCCTGGCTGCCGACGTCGAGCGGCATCGCGCCTTTGATGGTGCGTCCGTCGGGCGACAGGCTCAGGCGCATGACGCGCTTGGGAACCATGCCGTCTTCGATGATGACGAGCGTGTCGTCGTAAAAATGCATGCCGACGATACCGCCGAGCACCAGCGACTCCGGGTTATAGGTCGGCTCGAACGCCTGTCCCTTGGCGAGATCAAAGCCAAAAATTCCCAGCGCGAAATCCGCGATGTACAGCACGCGGCCGTTGCCGCTGACCGTGATCGCCGTGATGCCGCCGAGCTTCGAATTCTGCACCACCGGCTTGAGCGCGTTGCCTTCGACTTTGTATACAACGCGGTGAGCGCCGTCGGCCACATAGACAGCGCCGTCGTTGCTGATCGCGATGTCGTTGAACGTGTGCGTCGCCTCGCTCGGCGGCGCGAATTTCTTCACGAACTTGCCCGATGCCAGATCGAACTCCAGCAACGCAGCCTTGTTCGCATTGTCGGCGGAAAATTTATCGAACTTCGGGGACGCGGACGTCGCGACGTAAAGCTTGTCGTGCGCGGCGTCCACGCCGAGCGCATCCACGCCCCACAAATTTGGATTGGAACCGGCCGCGATGAAATCGCCGAGCTTGCCCTTCTCGTCGAGCCGATGGATCGCGCCCGTGCGCGCACTGCCGACCAGCAACGTTTTGCGCTTGGCATCCCACGCGAGCGCGTTGAGCAGATTGTCGTTCTTGGGCAGATCGAACGCGACCTTGCCTTCGCCGAACGATTTCGAATTCACGCCAAGATTCGCGACGATGTAATCCCACACCTTCGTCCCGTGCACCGGATCGAAGCGCGCATCTTTCGAGATGTCGTAACCAAAGCCCTGCATCTGCATGCGCATGAGCGTGTCGTAGGCGCGCGTCTTGTCGCCCATCTTCGCGTAAACGAGCGCGAGCTGAAGCTTGATGTCGCCGGAATTCGGCATCAGCTCGCTCACGCGCTTGAACACCCACGACAGGCGCTCGTTGTCGTTCTGCTGCGCGTAGACCTGCGCGAGCCGCGTGAGCGCGGGAACGTCGTGCGACTGCTCGATCTGCTCATGGCTCAGCGCTTCGGCGCGCTGTTTCACTTCCGCCGGCGAGGCCGCGGGCGCCTTGACCGGTTGCGCATCCGCCGCACTGCCGGCGACGAGCATCACAGCGGCAAGCATGGATGCAAACATCCGCGATTTGCGCATTGCCCACGATTGAATTTTCATGCCCGAATCCATGATGATTGATTGAATGAGATGTTTTGAACGAGCTAGGACCGCGGTGCGCCGCTGAAGTTCGGCCCGAACGATCGATGCGAACAGCGCGATCGCGCCGAGCCCGCTATTATCGCCTATTTCGGCGCTTTTTCACCGATCGAACCACATACGGAAGTGAACGACCATGCAGGATAGTGAACGTGGCGACACCGAAACCTTGTACGCGGGGCGCTGGCTGCGCCTGATGAAGCGCGGCCGCTGGGAATATGCCGAACGTACCAATCCCGGCGGCGGCGTGATCATCGTCGCGATGACACCCGAAAACCGCCTCCTGTTCGTCGAGCAATGGCGCGAAGCCGTGCGCGCGAAAACCATCGAGATGCCGGCAGGACTCGTCGGCGATATCGCCGGCAGCACCAGCGAATCGGCGGTCGCCGCGGCTGAGCGCGAACTGGTCGAGGAAACCGGCTATCGCGCCGAACGTGTCGAATTCCTGATGGCCGGACCGTCATCGGCCGGCATGAGCAACGAGATCATCGCGTTCGTGCGCGCGCACGGACTCACGCGCGTGAACGAAGGCGGCGGCGATTCGACCGAAGACATCATCGTCCACGAAATCGCACGCGACGAAGCGGCCGCATGGCTTCTGCAGAAATCGCGCGAAGGTTATTCGATCGATCCGAAGCTATTTGCCGGATTGTATTTTCTCGATCACGCGGACATTTTGTTCAGCGAGCCGAAATAGTCGCCATCATAAAAAACTGCCACAACAGCAGCAGCGCCATCACGACCAGGCCGAGCACGGTGAGTCCCGCGCCGAGCGCGCGGCCGGAGCTGATGCCGCCGTGCCGCGACACGCCCCAGGCGTGCAGAAGCCGCGCGATCACCAGCGCGATGCCGAACACGTGGATAAGGATCGGCGCCGTCTGGTTCAGCTCGAGAATGAGCATGAGCAAAAGATACAGCGGCACGAATTCGACCGCGTTGGCGTGCACGCGGATGCGCTTGAGCAAATCCGGATTGTTGCCATCGCCCAGACCCACGCGCGCGGTGTTGCGGAATATGACCACGCGCACCGCCAGTATCACGATCAGCAGCGCCATCAGCGCCGCATAAAGTCCGGTGATCTTCATCGCTCCCCCGCTCAGTTGATGCTCAACCGTTGTCCGTGCTGCACGCCAGTGAGGCTGGCGGTGCGCGCCGGAATGATGCGATAGCTTACGCGCAGTGCGCCGACCTTGGGGTGATTCATGTCGTCGGCGGTGACCAGTTCGCCGTCGGCTTCGTGGAACGTGACGGCGAGATTCGGCGGCAGGTTCGCGGTGTGCACCGGATATTTTTCCGGCTGAACCTGCGCGGCGATCAGGTCGGGATCGACGACGTAGCCGGCAATTCGCACAGGTCCCATCGCGAAACGTGCCGACGTGAAGGGAAAACGTGGGTTCTCATGGCCGGCCGGCGTGCGGAATTTGGATGAATCGATCGGCGACGACGACCACGCCGTGTCGTATTTGCATTCCGAACCGGCGCACTGTTCGCGCCATTGATACATTTCCACATTGCGCAAAAGTACAATCGCGTCGACGCTCAGGCCGAGCTCCGCATCGCGCACGGCCGACGGCACGCTCAGCTTGCCGCTGACGGTCACGCGTTTGCCTTCGCTGGCCGCATCGACAGGAGGTTGCTCGGCAATTGCCGTGGGCTGGTCGTGACTATCCTTCAAGTGCCACCCCAGCCGCGTGACGCCGTACCAGACCGCCACACCGAAGAAAAACAGCACGGCGATGGCAACGACGATCGATGGATTCCGCTTGCGTGCGCGCCTGGCCATGATCAGGCTGCCATTCCGGCGAGTTCGCCGTGTTCGTCGGTCGTCGAGTAGCGGCCTTTGTCGTCGCGCCGCACGCGCGCCATTGCGCAATCGACGTCGTGCGTGAAGAACAGGCGCACGCCGCGCGCGAGTTTGTCGTCGAGGAATTCGCGTTTCTCGTCGATGAGGATTTCGGGTGCGCGGTCGTAGCCCATCGTTACGGGCAGATGCACCCACGGCCGGCCGGGAATCAGGTCGGCGCAGAAAACGACGCCGCCATCAGCGCGCACGATTTCGGCGAGCATCAATCCCGGCGTGTGTCCGTCACTGAAGGAGAAACGCACGGAGCGGCCGAGGGTCGTCGAAAATTCACCCTCGACGAGTTCGAGACGCCCGCTATCCTCGCAGCAGTTTCGGCAATTCGGGAATGAACGACGCGCGATCGCGCGGATGCGGATGCAGCGCACGTTCGAACGCTTTCTTACCGACGACGAATGTCGCGTTCGGAAACAGCAGCGACGGTGACGAGTCTGGTTTCCATTCCGCGAGCAATCCGCCGGCATGATCGAAATGCAGATGCGAAATCACGACGACATCGATATTTTCGTGCGAGAAGCCAGCGGCGTTCAACGATTCGAGAAGCACGTGCCGATCTTCCATCACGCCGTAGCGCTCGCGCAGTTTCGGCTCGAAGAACGCGCCGATGCCGGTTTCGAACAACACAGTCTTGCCGTCGAGATCCTCGACGAGCAGCGCGCGGCACGCGAGCGGCACGCAGTTGTTTTCGTCCGGCGCGAGCCACTTCGACCACATCGCCTTCGGCGCGTTGCCGAACATCGCGCCGCCGTCGAGCTTTTGCGAATTGCCGAGGATGGACCAGAGTTTCATATGCCTTGACTCATTTCCGGTTCGCAGCGAGCAACTTGTCGACGGTTAGGTGGATGTCGGCCGCGATCGCGCGAAGCAAAATGGGAGAAATATCGCGGCCCGTATGAAACGGCACGGTTGTGGCGCGCCCATCCGTCGTGGCGAAACTGCTTGTGCGATCCACGCTGGCGAACTTCGCGAAAACCCAGAATCGATAGGAGTCGAACCACCTCCTGCGGCTTCAGGACCGGCGTATTGCCCACGCTTCAGGCCACGGCGACTTGCTGGATGCCGACGAATTCACTTTCCATGTGCGGTTCGCCGTCTTCGAGCAACATCTCGCACAACTTCGCGCAGATTTTTGTTCAACTCATCGAGTGTATCGCCTTGCGAATGAGCACCTGCGAAACCCGGAATGTAGCCGACGAATACACCGGAATCAGGGCACTTCTCAATCACCGCGGTATACGTCTTCATGTTTTCACCTCTGCAGCGATTCTAGCACCGCCAACATAAACGCTATTTGACCTTCGCACTCGCACCCGGCCGGCGCGGATCGGAGCCCGCGTGCATCTCGCCGGTCTTGCGATTCCAGCTCACCATGTTCATGAAGCCCCACGACCAGACGTCCGACGCAACGTCGAGCTTGTAGCCCATCTTCTGCAGCGCAGCGATTTCCGCCTCGGTGAACGCGCCCTTTTCCGCCGAGACTTCGTCGGGCATGTATTGATGGTGATAGCGGCGATTCGCGACGACTTTTTCCGGCAATTCGCCATCGATGTAGGCGAGGATGCCTTCGAGCACCATGGTGATGATCGAGCTTCCGCCCGGCGTGCCGAGCGCTGCGGTTTTGTCGTCGTTGTCGATGAAGGTTGGCGTCATCGACGATAGCGGGCGATGGTGCGGCTTCGGCGCATTGTTGTCGTTGCCGAGCAGTCCGTATGCGTTCGGTTTGCCGACGACGAGCGCGAAATCGTCCATCTCGTTGTTGAGCACGAAGCCGGTGCCGGCGACGACGAATTTCGAGCCGAACGTGGTGTTCACCGTCTGCGTCGCGGAGACGAGATTGCCTTCGGCGTCGATGATCGAGAAGTGCGAGGTGTGCGGGCTCTCGGGCTGCGGCGCCATGTAGCTGGGCAGGCTGCTGCTCGGTGTGGCTTTGTCCGGCTCGATCGTGGCGACGAGTTTCTTTGCGTGCGCCATGCTGGTGAGGTCGTCGATCGGCATCTTCACGTAGTCGGGATCGCCGAGATATTCGGCGCGATCGCGATAGGCGCGACGCATCGTTTCGACGATGGTGTGGATGCGGTGCACGCGGTCCATCTTCGCCAGATCGAAGTCGGAAAGCATGTTGAACATTTCCGCGAGCGCGATGCCGCCCGACGACGGCGGCGGCGCGGTGACGATGTGCCAGCCGCGATACGAGAATGCGATCGGATCGCGTTCCTTCACCGTGTATTGCGCGAGATCGTCCAGCGACCAGCGGCCGCCGGCGGCTTTCACGCCGTCGACGAGCGTCTTCGCGACGTCGCCTTTGTAGAAGCCGTCGTTGCCTTCATCGGCGATTTTCTGCAGCACTTTCGCCAGATCCGGCGAACGGAACGTCCAGCCGTTTTGCGGCGGCTTGCCGTTGTCGAGATACAGCGCGATCGATGCCGGATAGCGCTGCAGGCGCGGCGCGACCTGCGCGAGTTCCTCGATGAAACGCGCATCCGGTTTGAATCCTTCGCGCGCGATGCGGATCGCGGGCGCGAGCGATTTGGAAAGCGGCAACGTGCCGTAATTTTTCGCGAGCCAGACAAGCGCCGCCGGTTCGCCCGGAATCGCCGACGACAGCGGACCATTGAGCGAATGATCGCGATCGGGCGTGCCGTCGGCTTTCAGATAATCTTTCGAATCCACGCCGATCGGCGCCGTTTCGCGCGCATCGATCATCGTTTCCTTGTGATCGGACGTGCGGCGCAGCAGGAACAATCCGCCGCCGCCGATGCCGGAACTTTGCGGCTCGACGACCGACAACGTACTCGCCACCGCGACGGCCGCGTCGAACGCGTTGCCGCCTGCGTCGAGCACTTCCATTCCGGCTTGCGTTGCCAGCGGATGTGCGCTCGCGATGGCGGCGTGGCCGGGCTTTTTGTCCGCAGCAAGCGCGGCGAATGAAACCAACAGCAGCGCGCACGCGAACAGCGGACGTGATTTCACGATTTCTCCTCCATGATCAGTGATGCGGCGGTCAGCGCGTGGTATTTCGCCATGAGCTGATCGCGCGATTCCGTGTGCTCGGCATCCACGAAGATGCACTCGACCGGGCAGACTTCGACGCATTGCGGCGCGTCGTAATGACCCACGCATTCCGTGCATCGGTCCGGCGCGATCTCGTAGATGATTTCACCCAGCGAGATCGCCTTGTTGGGACATACCGGTTCGCATACATCGCAGTTGACGCATACGTCGGTGATTCTCAGCGCCATCGAATTCACTACCTTTATCGTGCCCGCGCAATGCGGACACGACAAAGGTAAATGCGGTTTCCTTACTTCATTTCAACGAAGCGGAATTCGCAGCCGGTCTTGGCGACGGCGTTCTTCACGCGATCCTGATCCGCGGCGGCGCCGACGAACAGGATGACGACGCCCTTGAACGAACCGTCCCTCGCATCCTTGAACGCGCCTTCGATGAGATCGGCCGTCGCCTTCGAGTCGGGACCGCCGAACGCCATCATGTTGCCCGGCAACACGCCGCGCGCGACGGTGTCGGAAACATTGTTCATCTGGTTGCTGCGCGCGTCCTGCACATCCTGCGCATCGCCGGCGGGCACGAAATACATGAACGGGCTGGTCGTCTTCACGCCCTGCATGTTGCGCGTGACGACGTTGGCCAGATACCTCTGCCACGCCGCCTTGTCGGCGCCCGCAGCGGGCACCGGCACCGGCTTGGCCGCTTCGGCGGCAGCGGCGGCTTCGGCTTCCTTGCGCACCTGCTCGTCGCTCTTGCCGCACGCGGAAAGCGTCAGCGCACCGACCAGCGCGACGGCGAGTATACGAATGTAATTTTTCATTTTGTCACCCTTTTCGTTTCGACTTTGAATTCAGGAAGTTTTCCAGCGCTGCCGCAACGCCTGCTGCACGGCAGGGTGCACGAAGCCGGAGACATCGCCGCCCAGCCGCGCGATTTCGCGCACGAGCGAGGAAGAAATGAAACTGTACTGCTCCGCGGGCGTCAGGAACAACGTTTCCGCATCCGGAATCAGATGCCGGTTCATGCTCGCGAGCTGGAATTCGTATTCGAAATCCGACACCGCGCGCAGGCCGCGCAGGATCACGCCCGCGCCGGTTTCGCGCACGAAAGTCGCGAGCAGCGAAGTGAACCCGCGCACTTCGACGTTCGGCATGTCCGACCAGCGCCAGTCTCGCGAGCGAGATGCGTTCGTCGAGCGTCAGGCTCGGGCCTTTGCCCGCGCTTTCGGCGATGCCGACGATGATGCGGTCGAACAGCGGCGCGGCGCGGCTGACCAGATCGACATGGCCATTCGTGATCGGATCGAACGTGCCCGGATACACCGCCACGCGTGCGCTGGCTGGATTGGTGATATGGCTGGGCATGGCGTCGACTGGACGAAGTGTTCGCTAAATGGTAGCGGATGGTCCGGTGCGGCGATAGAGCGCGAAACGCACCGCGCCGGCGTGTCCTTCGCGATGCAGCCGTCCAGTTCGACGGCGCGCGAAATCGGGTGGTCTGTCGGGCGATTCGACGTAGATCCATGCCGATGCGTGCCAGGCGATGACTGCGTTTCCAGCGATGCCATGGCGCGATCCCAAAGATCGTCGGCGAACGGCGGATCGAGGAACACGATGTCGTACTGCGCCGCCGGCCGATTCGACGAATCGCGATGCGGGCGATTGACTCACGGTGGTCGCCGACTGTTTCAGCCGCGCAAGGTTGTCGCGCAAGAAGCCGCGCGAGCTGTGCGTCGGATTCGACGAAATCCACGTGCGCCGCGCCGCGCGACAGCGCTTCGATGCCGAGCGCGCCGGTGCCGGCGAACAGATCGAGGCAGCGCGCGCCTTCGATCACCGGCATCAGCCAGTTGAACAGCGTTTCGCGCACGCGATCGGGCGTCGGCCGCAATCCGGGAACATGCGGCACTTCGAGCTTCGATCCGCGCAGCGATCCGCCGATGATGCGCACGCGCCCGGGCGCGCGCGTTCGCGGTGGTTTAGCCAAGATTGCACCGTCGCAGTGGTAGCATTCGCGCATTGTCTTTCATCTTCGTTCGCGATGCTCAAGTTCTGGAAGAAAAAACCGGGCGAGGATGCCCCGGCCGCCGATGCGCCCGCCATCGAACAGGCTCCCGCCGAAACCAAGCCGGGCTGGCGCGACCGTTTCCAGAAAAGCATCTTCAACCGCGATGTGCGCGATCTGTTCGCGAAACATCCGAAGCTCGACGACGAATCGATGCTCGACGATCTGGAGACGGTGCTGATCGGCGCCGACGTCGGCGTCGCCGCGAGCACTGAGATCGTCGAAAACCTGCGCGCGCGCATACGCAAACGCGAGTTCACGTTTCCCGACGACGTGCTGAATGCGCTGCGCGAACAACTGCTCGCGATTCTGCAGCCCGTCGCGCAGCCGCTGAAAACCGACAAGCGCACGCGCCATTCGTGATCCTGATGGTCGGCGTCAACGGCGTCGGCAAGACGACGACGATCGGCAAACTCGCGCGTTATTTCCGCAATCAAGGCAAGAGCGTGATGCTCGCCGCCGGCGACACGTTTCGCGCGGCGGCGGTCGAACAGCTTAAAACATGGGGCGACCGCAACAACGTTCCCGTCATCGCGCAGGGCGCGGGCGCGGATTCGGCGAGCGTGATCTTCGATGCGCTGCAGGCGGCGAAGTCGCGCGACGCCGATATCCTCATCGCCGACACCGCCGGCCGCCTGCACACGCAAAGCGGGCTGATGGACGAACTGAGCAAGATCCGCCGCGTGCTCGCCAAGCTCGATGCCGGACGCGCCGCACGAAGCGCTGCTCGTGCTCGACGGCACCACCGGCCAGAACGCGATCAATCAGACCAGACAATTCCGCGCCGCGATCGGCGTGACCGGACTCGTCGTCACCAAGCTCGACGGCACCGCGAAAGGCGGCGTCGTGTTCGCGCTGGCGAAGGAATTCGGCGTGCCGATCCGTTTCGTCGGCCTCGGCGAAACCGCCGACGATCTGCGCGAATTCGACGCCGCCGCATTCGTCGACGGTTTGCTGCCCGCAACGCTCGGCAATGGCGCGAGCTGATCTGTTCGCCGCAACGCCTGCTCGCCTGGTTCGACGAACACGGCCGGCACGATTTGCCCTGGCAAACGCCGCGCACGCCGTATCGCGTGTGGCTCTCGGAAATCATGTTGCAGCAGACGCAGGTCGCGACGGTCATTCCGTACTTTTTGCGCTTTGTGGAAAAGTTCGCATCGATCGCAGAACTCGCCGCCGCGCCGATCGACGATGTGCTGGCGCTGTGGTCCGGCCTCGGCTACTACAGCCGCGCCCGCAATCTGCACAAGGCGGCCGTCGTCTGCGTCGAAAAACACGACGGCGATTTGCCGCGCGATTTCGACGCGCTGTCCGAATTGCCGGCATTGGCCGCTCGACTGCCGGCGCGATCCTCGCGCAAGCGCACGGTGCGCGATTCGCCATCCTGGACGGCAATGTGAAACGCGTCCTCGCCCGCTTCCACGCCGTGCGCGGATGGCCGGGCTCGACGATCGCACAAAAACAATTGTGGGAACTCGCCGAATCGCACACGCCGCACGAGCGCTCGTCGACTACACGCAGGCGATCATGGATCTCGGCGCGACGGTCTGCACGCGCTCGCGCCCGCGCTGCGCGCAATGTCCGCTCGCGAGCGATTGCATCGCGCACATCGAAGGATTGACTGCGCAACTGCCCGAATCGAAACCATCGCGCGCGTTGCCTACGCGCGCGACGATGATGCTGATCGTGCGCGACGCATCGGGCCGATTGCTTCTGCAACGCCGTCCATCAATCGGCGTGTGGGCACAGTTGTGGAGCCTGCCGGAAGCGGCCGATATCGAATCGGCACGATCGAATATTTCCACGCATCGCAGCGCGAAGCAGCGACATCACTTTTCGTCACCTGCCCCGCTTCACGCACACGTTCAGCCACTATCGTCTCGACATCACGCCGATCGCGTGCGACGTCGAACGCTCCGCGCGAATCGCTGAAGCATCCGACAGCCGCTGGCTGTTTCCCAACGAAGCGGCGCTACTCGGACTTCCCGCGCCGGTGCGCCGACTGATCGAAGAATTCGCACAAGAAAATCCAAGAGCAGAAACCACATGAGCCGAACCGTATTTTGCGCGCGACTCAAACGCGACGCCGAAGGCCTCGCCTTCGCGCCCTACCCCGGCGAACTGGGCAAGCGCATTTACGACAACGTGTCGAAAGAAGCGTGGTCGCAATGGCTCGCGCACCAGACCATGCTGATCAACGAGAACCGCCTCTCGCCGCTCGATCCGAAAGCGCGCAAATTCCTCGAAGGCGAAATGGAAAAATTCTTGTTCGGCGGAGGCGCCGACGCGCCGGCGGGTTACGTGCCCGAGGCGTGATTTTCCTTGCCGGCCTTTAGCATCGCCTTGTAATCGATCGGCTGAATTTCCGTGATGCGGCAGCGCTGCCCATCGAACGTCACGGAATCGAACGTCTTGCTGACCTTCATCGACTGTTCCTGCGTCAGCGCGAATCCGTGCGCGAACGAAAGGTTGTTGCACGGCTTTTCGACCGTCAGCAGATAGGCGGTATTGATCGTCGGCCACACCACGACATTCACATCGCCGACGATCTGCGTCTGAAAGATGTCGACCAGACGAAATTCATCGACCGGCGCCCCAGCGAAGCTGCGGAACCGCGCCAGTTCCTCGGCCTGATGTTCTTTCGTATCGGCCAGCGCGCCGCACGCCACCGTTGCCAGCACCAGCGACGCGATCACCTTCGTCCTGATCGAATTCACCACTTCCTCCTTGATTTTCAACGGCGGAGCATACGATCAGACCGCCGCGACGCCCATCGTATTACTTGACGGATCGGCCCGCACCCGTTGTAATACGCGCCCTCTCCGCGGCCCATTCGGCGCCGCCGAAAGATTCGCGCAATTCACCCGGCCGGGTAGCTCAGTTGGTAGAGCAGGGGATTGAAAATCCCCGTGTCGGCGGTTCGATTCCGTCCCCGGCCACCATTTAGCTGATCCGCAGTGTTCCACAGCGGTTCTGCGCGACTCTCCTACAGCACTCCATTGTTGCTCGGAAAATTGGTTTGGTGTCACGCCAGGCTGTCGCGTCAACATAAGAAAACTTTGACCAGCCCGAATTGAGCCGCTGAAATTTTTTTTCATAACTGCAACGCGCTCGAGGCGATGTGACTGGGTGGCACAAACGGCGCATATCAAGCGCCGCTAAAAAGGCACCGATTTCAGGAGCAAGTCATGGCACAAGGACGTGATACGAGTGCAGTGGATACCGGCCGCCGCAGCGCGCTGATTCGTGCAGGCGCAATGGGCGCGGGCTTCGCTGCGACGTCTGCATTGGCAGCGCAATTTTCCGGCCGCACCGAGACGGAACCGAACGAGCTCGATGGCAAGCCGATGCCGGAACCTGACGAGAAGCAGTCATCCGGGCCGATCAAGGCGAATCGTGGTTCGAACCTCGCCGGCAAAATCGCGGTCGTAACCGGCGGCGCGCGCGGGATTGGTCGCGCGATCGCGGTAGAGCTTGCGGTCAATGGTGCGGACGTGGCCGTGATCGATATAGCAGGTTTCGTCAGTACGGCCTCGAACGCGAAACCGGCGCGACAGGAAGATCTGGATGAGACGGTGCGGCAAATCAAAGCGGCGGGTCGGCGTGGCATGGCGATCAAGGCCGATATTCGCGACATCGTCGCTTGCGCCGGCGCGGCCGACGACATCGAGAAAGCCTATGGCAAGATCGACATCGTGGTGGCTGATGCGGCGATCCAGCGTTGGAAGCCGCTGCTGGAAATGGAGGACGCCGACTGGCGCGATGTCATCGACAACAACTTGAACGGCACCGCGAACACACTGCGTGCGTTCGCGCCGAAGATGGTCGCGCGAAAGTATGGGCGGATCATCGTGCTCTCGTCGATGCAAGGCAAACATGGTACGAAGGATGCGGCGAGCTATTCCGCTTCAAAGTGGGGAATTCTCGGATTGATGAAGTCGGCGGCGATGGAATGGGGAACCTATGGCATCACGGTCAATGCGCTCATTCCCGGACTGGTGGACACGCCGCTGACGCGCTATGAAACGCGTCTGAAAGAAAGCATGGCCGAAAACGGGCAGAAACCCCCGGAACATCCCACGCCGCAGGAAGCCTGGAACAACCGCGCGCCGACCGTCCCGCTGAAAGTTGGTTGGCTTCAGCCGGAAGATATTTCGCCGATGGCGGTGTTTCTCGCTTCCGATGCGGCCGCGCTGATAACCGGTGCCGAGTTCGAAGTTGATGCCGGCGATAGTGCGAAGGACATATAGCCAACTACGCGTTGAGATCGCGCAACCAAACAACCGATCGTCACAGCCGAATTCGATGTCGTGCAATCGACATCGGCGGCAGCGCAGCGTAGCAACTCGCAATCCATACATGCCGCAAAAGCCGCAGCGCGAGAGTTAGTCGCGAGACGGCTTCACCTGTCGCGGCGAGTGGGTGCGATCGGAAATCAGTATCCATCCGAGGTGGTGCGCGGAGCGCCGCGGCGAACCGTGTTGTCGGTGTTCGCTGTGGTGTTTCGAAAATAGCGCGCCAGTTCCGGAATCAGAATCAGTCCGGCGATCGCAACCACGACGTAAACCACGCGCGCGGGAATGGTGCCGGCGCCGAAAATGGCGGCGACGAGATCGAACGAGAACAATCCCACCAAACCCCAATTCAGCGCGCCGATGATGACCAATATCAATGCAATACCTTGCAATACATGTGAACGCATAAAAACTCCTGCTTTCCGGTTGAGAAACGTGTGCCGCATGACGGCGCGTCGAAGCGTGCACGTAGCATCGGGTGTGCCATGTTTCTCTCAGAGAAAACTGGGAGTCCGAAATGACAGAAGCCTCGCGGGTGCGAGGCTTCAACGTCCAACAAGGAATGTCGCTACTTAACGTCTTTGGGTGCCGCCCGAACCACTGCCGCCGCCACTGCCGCCGCCGCTGCCGCTGCCGCCGCCGCTTCCACCACCACCGCCGCCACTTCCGCCACCGCCCTGGCCGCCCTGCTTCTGCGAGCCGCCTTGGCTCTGGCCGCCGGATTTGCCGCCGCTCTGATTTTGCTGATTAGCCATGATCGTGAATCTCCTTCGCATCCTTGCCGTCACTGGCAAGTACAGCGAGTGGAGCAATGGCCATGCCGAACGCGGACTGGCTTTCTCTCGCACCAGCGCATCAGCAAATGTATAAATTGTCGGCATGGTAAGTACAGTGGGAAATGTATACGCACGCGGCGCCTTCGCCGCACGTGCGATGCAAAGCGCGACGGTCATTTTCAATGTCCCCGCGTCGTGAGCCAGCCCCCGGTGAAACCAGAACGTTCGAGTCCCGCCCGCACATACGGATTGGAGCGCATGACGCGCCACACGAACTCACTTCGGTAGTTTTCGATCATTCCCAAAATCGGTCCCTGGTCGATGCCGATGTAGACGGAATCGACCCAACCGACATGGGGAACTATTCTTCCTGTTCGAATCGGCCGATCGGTAAACGGGAAACTGGGATTGAAGGCGTCAACGAATCCGTATTTCGTGTAGACGGCGTCTCCGTAGCGCTGCGTAAGTGATCGAACCAGCGGAATCACGATATCGGGAGCAAACGCAATCGACGACACACCGGCCGTCGGTGCAATGGTGCCATCGTCAACGGAGTACTTTAGGCCCGCTCCCCGCGCGATGTATCCGTAGAATGTTTTTGGATCATTGATGTAGCGATCGACTTCGCCCGGCGGCGTCGCTCCGCGCGGCGCGTTGCATGCGGTTAGACCCCACACATCCGCACCGTAATCTTTCCAGTTCAGTGGATTGTGTATCGCATACTCGCGCTGTGAAATCGTCGCCCGCTGACTATTCGTAAAATAGTCCAAGCCGCGCTGGCGCATGTATTCGTCTTGGATGCCGCGAAGGTCATACCAGACGTGCGTGTATTGATGCCAGAAAAGCGGACCGCCGCCCAAGTGCTCCTGCCCTTGAAACTCGCCCCACGTGATGTCGTAGGACTTCGTCCACTCGGTCCACGATTCGGCGGGCAGCGGATGCGTCGGAGAGCCTAATGCCACCAAATAAAGCGTTAGAGCTTCGCTGTAACCGCGATAAAAATTGTGGTCGTAGCTGTGCTCGGGCGTCCATCCAACCGCCTTCGACGAGAAGCGTGTCGTTGGTGAACCACTTCCAGTCGACTGCTCGATATAGCTGATCGGCGAGCTTTCGAATCGTGCGCTCGTCGGGTGTGTCCTTGTCGAAATAGGACATGCTGAAAAGCACTCCCATCATCAGTTCAGAGGTATCCAACGACGACAGTTCAATGTCGGGTCGGCTACCGAAGCGTTGGCCGTTGTCCATGTCCAGGAAGTGGTAGAAAAAACCATGGATGGAAGCCCGACGCGTTAGGCTCATTACCTTGTTTGGCTGATGTCAGGAACTTCAACGTCGCCAAGGTACGTTGGACGGCTTCTTTGCGTTTCATCCATCCGCGCTCAACGCCGATTCCGTAACTCGTCAACGCAAAACCCGTTGCCGCGATGGATGCGAAATAGTCGCCGCTGTCCTTGGGCCAGTGGTCTGCGGCTAGTCCATTCTTCGTGCTCGAGCTGTCTCGAAAATAATTGAACGTCCTATGCTCGACGTCGTCGAGCAACTGACGGTCCGCGGTTGAAAGACGGTTCCACGCGGATGTGGTCGAGAGGCGGTCCGCATCAGCCGTCGTCGAAACGGCAAATAAAAACGCGGCAAGCACGACCGTTTTTGCGGTTGATTGCGCAAATTGCATGTGGGCACGCCGATGCACGGCGTTGCTGTAATGTAAACGTTTACAGCGCAGAGCGGAACGGATGTGTCGCATCGGCACTCGATCGATCAGGCCAGAGAAACAGCCATTCAGTTGGCTTGGAATCCGATGCAGACGTTCAAGAAGCAAGGTCCACACTGCGCCGCCCCGCAGTCCGCATCCGAATTGCAGGAACCGACCACGCAAACTTTGCCGGTGCATTGGCTGGTGTCGAGCTGGCATTGCCGCGTGCAAGTCAACGTGCCGGCGGTGTATCCGGCGGTCGAACAGGTCTGACCGTTGAGATTGTCACGATCGCACGCTTCGCCGCCGTCGATTGCGCCGTTTCCGCAGAGTTCGAAGGCATCCCAGAAAATGAGGTCCGGCAAAGCTGCGGCGAGATCGTTGGTGACATTTATATCGCCCGCGGTGGCAAGCTGCAGTTGGCGTTGTAACGCAGACGGCCGCTGGGGAAGCAGCTTGAAGCTCACTTCGTCCATCGCCTGATTGTTCTGGGTGGGAGTTGTACCGGTCGCCGATGCGGCTACTGCAGCGCAGACCAGAACTATGAGAATTTCTATACGGCACCAGTTGGATGGAAAGCGCATTGTAAATCTCCGCTACGGTGTTGACGGCGAATAGTGACACAACTCTGATGTCGCGAATTCCACTGCTCGGCCGTTGCGCGGCCGTGGTCCTGCTAGGCTTCAGAATTGGCCAATGCAAAATCTGCGAGGTTGAAAGGTGATTGGTGAATTCCATCGAGATCGGTGTAAGTTGGCGGCAACACGATGGATTGCGCTGGGCATTCTACTCATGGCTTCTTCGGTATCCGCGAACAGTCTCGACAGGCAGAACTCGGCCAACGTCGTTTTCATGGGCGATTCGATAACCGAGGCGTGGGGCGTCGAACCGTTTTTCGCCGGCAATCCGCATTTCGTCAATCGCGGAATCGGCGGTCAGACGGCGACGCAAATGGTGAAACGGTTTCGCGCCGATGTGATCGATATGCATCCGGCGCTCGTGCACATCATGGCGGGCACCAACGATGTGGCGGAAAACGCAGGCGTGGAAAGCGATCAAGATATCGAAGGCGCGATCGCTTCGATGGTGGAGCTGGCCATGGCGCATCAGATCAAGGTGATCGTCGCGTCGATCCCGCCGGCCAAAGATTTTCCGTGGCATCCCGGCTTGAATCCGGCGCCGCGCATCCTGCGGCTCAATGATTGGCTCAAGTCCTACGCGAAACGGATGGGAATCACTTACCTCGATTATTGGCCCGCGCTCGCAACTAATGACGGCGGCATGAGAACCGACGTGTCGGAGGATGGCGTTCATCCGAATCCGGAAGGTTACCGGCGAATGCAGCCGCTTGCGCACGCCGCCATCGAGCGGGCGCTCGGCCGGGCAAAGTAAGCGCGCGATCTGCGCTCGGCCAATTGCAAACGTATACTTCTGCACATTGCAGCAAGCGTTGGCTTTGCGGCATCACCGATCGGCGCTAAACGCGATCCGGCGCATCTCCGCAAAAGCGCGCGATCTCCTTGCGCAGGCTTTCGCGATCGGCGATGAAGGTCGCCTGCAGCGCTTCGAACTGACGCAGGATTTTCGACGCCAGCCAGGCATCGTGGCCATCGCGTTGCAATCCGGCAACGAGCGCGCGCTGCCGGGAAAGATTGCGCTCGCCTTCGCCGATATGGCGTTCGGCCAGGACAAGATGTTCGCGTAGCATTCTGCCGCTCATCGCATCGATCACCGCGCACCAACAGCCGTAAAAAAGGCCGCTCCGATAAGAGCGGCCCAAGGCACCCGGTCCAGGGGGAATGGGACTGAGTGCGCGTCGCCCGTGGTCTTGCGTTTTATCACCGGCACGTGTTTCGCTCCGGTTACATCCTTGTGGTGGTTTGGATTTGCTTATCTGTTTTTGCTGTCGGTGCGATCGTCGAGATTGTTTTCGTCTTCGCCCGGCAGCGGACCCTGCGACTGGCCTTTGTTCCGCTTTTTGCGCGCGCCGCTTTCGCCTTGGTTTTTTTCGCGGTGCTCGTTCGGCGAGTTTTCGATGATGTCTTCGGGTTTGGCGCGATGGCTTGGCACGTCGCTCTCCGTGCGGGACCAGCGCACTGCACGCGTTGTGCCGACGACGATTCGTACGCGAACGCCGCTTTCACGCGATCGACGGGATAGATTTTTCGGAGTGCGTAACCGGATTACGCTGGCGCAATTGTCCTGGCGCCTCGCGGAGACAGCGAAAATCGCTGCCTCCGCGGGAGAGCGTTGCTATTAGTGCGCGCGACGTTTCCGATAACCCATCGCGATCAATGCGGCGGCCAGCACCATCAGCATCCAACGCGACAGCGGTACGGCCGCCGGGTTCTCGACGGGCCGCGTGACGGACACCGTGGCGGTCGCGATCGCCGTGTTGGTGACGCCCTGTGTGTCGGTCAGCGCGCCGGCCGGAATCGTGTTGACGTAACTGCCGGTGGTGGTCGCGGTGACCGAAACGACGATGGTGCACGTCGCATTGGCGGCGAGACTGCCGCCGCTCAGCGATACGCTCGTCGCACCCGGCGCCGCCGCAACCGTTCCGCCGCAGGTGGTCGACGCGTTCGGCGTCGACGCCACGGTGACACCGCCGGGCAAGTTGTCGGTCAGCGCCATGTTGGTCAACGCAACTGCGCCGACCGACGTGTTCGGGATGCTGATCGTCAGTGTCGACGTACCGCCGGTCGTGAACGTGGCCGGCGAGAACGATTTCGAAATGCTCGACGGCGCGGTGATGGTCAGGTCCGCCGTCGTCGGTGCGGTGTTGCTGACGTTTTGCGTGTCGGTCAGGGCGTTGGCGGGAATCGTGTTGGTGAATGTTCCCGTGCCGGTGCCGGTGACCGAAACAATGATCGTGCAGGTCGTATTCGCGGCCAGGCTGCCGTTGCTGAGCGCCACGGACGTATCGCCGCCGTTAGCCGTCACCGTTCCGCCGCCGCATGTCGTCGATGCATTCGGCGTGGATGCGACGGTGATGCCGTTGGGCAACGTGTCCGTCAGCGCCATGCCGCTCAGCGCGACGGCGCCGGCGTCCGTGTTCGGAATGGTGATCGTCAGCGTCGATGTGCCTCCGGTCGCAATCGCCGTCGGCGAAAACGCCTTGGTGATTCCGAGCGGCGCGGTGACGGTTAAAGCAGCCGTCGCTGGCGTCGTGTTGGTGACGTTCTGCGTGTCCGTCAGCGCGTTGGCCGGAATCGTGTTGGTGTAGTTGCCCGTTGCCGTCGCGGTGACGGACACAGTGATCGTGCACGTAGCGTTCGCAGCCAAACTTGCACCGCTTAGCGCGACGGTTGAACCGCCGGCCGTGGCGCTCACCGAGCCGCCGCACGTCGTCGATGCGTTTGGCGCCGATGCGATCGTGATGTTCGCTGGCAACGTATCCGTCAACGACATACCGCTCAACGCAGCGGCACCGGCCGCTGTGTTGGGGATGGTGATCGTCAACGTCGATGTGGCCGTGCTGGAAATCGATGTCGGCGAAAACGCTTTGGTGATCGCGACGGGCGCGGTCACGGTCAGAGCGGCCGTCGCCGGCGTCGTGTTGGTGACGTTCTGCGTGTCTGTCAGCGCGTTAGTGGGGATCGTGTTGGTGTACATGCCTGTCGTTGTCGCTGTGACAGACACGGTGATCGTGCACGTCGCGTTGGCTGCCAAGCTGCCACCGCTGAGCGCGACAGTTGAACCGCCGGCCGTCGCGCTCACCGATCCGCCGCACGTCGTCGATGCGTCGGGCGTGGGTGCGATCGTCACGCTGGCGGGCAACGTATCGGTCAACGACATGCCGCTCAACGCAACGGCACCGGACCCTGTGTTGGGAATGGTGATTGTCAGCGTCGACGTGCCATTGCTCGAAATCGATGTCGGCGAAAACGCTTTGGTGATCGCGACGGGCGCGGTCACGGTCAGAGCGGCCGTTGCCGGTGTCGTGTTGGTGACGTTCTGCGGATCGGTCAACGCATTCGCCGGGATCGTGTTGGTGTACGTGCCGGCCGTCGTCGCGGTGACAGAAACGGTGATCGTGCACGTCGCGTTGGCTGCCAAGCTGCCACCGCTGAGCGCGACAGTTGAACCGCCGGCCGTCGCGCTCACCGATCCGCCGCACGTCGTCGATGCGTCGGGCGTGGGTGCGATCGTCACATTCGCGGGCAACGTATCGGTCAACGACATGCCGCTCAGCGCGACCGCGCTGGCATCCGTGTTGGGAATGGTGATCGTCAGCGTCGACGTGCCATTGCTGGAGATCGATGTCGGCGAAAACGCCTTGCTGATCGCGACTGGCGCCGTGACCGTCAATGCAGCCGTCGCCGGTGTCGTGTTGGTGACGTTCTGCGTGTCGGTAAGCGCGCTAGCCGGGATCGTGTTGGTGTACGTGCCGGCGGTCGTCGCAGTGACGGACACGGTGATCGTGCACGTCGCGTTCGCCGCCAAACTTCCGCTAGTGAGCGTCACGCTTGAGCCGCCTGCCGTCGCACTCACCGTTCCGCCGCACGTCGTCGATGCGTTGGGCGTCGATGCAATCGTCACATTCGCGGGCAACGTGTCGGTCAACGACATAGCGCTCAGCGCGACCGCACCCGCCGCCGTGTTCGGAATCGTGATCGTCAATGTGGATGTCGCGCCGGAGGCGATCGACGTCGGCGAGAATGCCTTGGCGATGGCGACTGGCGACGTTGCGGTCAGCGTTGCCGTCGCGGGCGTGTCGTTGCTGACGCCTTGCGTGTCGGTCAGCGCACCGGCCGGGATCACGTTGTTGAACGTGGTTGCGGACGATGCGGTTACTGTGACGCCGATTGTGCACGTCGCGTTCGCGGCGACACTGCCGTTCGTCAGCGAAATGACCGATGCACCCGCGACAGCGCCGACTACTCCGGCACCACAGCTTGTCGTTGCATTCGGCGTGTTGGCGATGACCAGTCCGGACGGAAGCGTGTCGCTCAACGACACGCCGCTCAATGCCACGGAACCGGCCGCGTTGTTCGCGATGGTGATGGTCAGGATCGACGAGCCGCCGGTCGTAACCGACGTCGGGGCGAACGCTTTGGTGACGCCAGCCTGCGGCGCAACGAGGAGGTTCGCCGATGCCGGTGTCGTGTTCGATGCGCCTTGATCGGTGGTCGCCGAGCTAACCGGAATCGTGTTCGTGTACGTGCCGGGATTCGATGCGGTCACCGATGCGGTGATGGTGCAACTCGCAGCCGGGGCAAGGCTGCCGCCGCTCAGCCCGACCGTCGATCCGCCGGCCGTGGCCGATGCGGTTCCGCCGCACGTCGTCGACGCGTTGGGCGTCGATGCGATCGTCACACCAGACGGCAATGCGTCGGTCAATGCCAGACCGGTCAGCGCTGCCGCGTTCGCGGATGTATTGGAAATCGTGACGGTGAGTATCGACGTGCCGTTCGGCGCGATCGTAGTCGGTGCGAACGATTTGGCCACCGCGACGGCCGGCGCAGCGGTCAGCGTGACAGTGCCGCTCGCCGGGTTCTGGTTGCCGAAGCCACCGATGTTGAGGCCGCCCGACGCGATGGTGTTGGTGACCGATCCGGGCACCGCCGTCGGCGAGGCTTTCACGAGCACGTACACCACGCACTGCCCCGCCACGCCGCCGATGTAGCCGCCGACTGCGAGTCCGTTGAGCGTGTAGCTGCTCGAACCGACCGCGCCCGAAATCGTACCGCCACACAGCGGCGGATCGCCGGTCTGGATCGGGCCTTCCGTCGTGCTCGCAAGCACAAGGAACGTGGGCATGTTGTCGACGAGCGAACCGCCGCTCAGATTCGACGGCGTCGCCGTGTTGGTGACGAGAAGACGGATGTAGTCGGTGCTGCCGATCGGGAACGACGGCGCGACGAAGGTCTTCTGAACGCCCAATCCGGCGGCGACGGTGAGCGAGGCCTTCGCGGTCTGCGTATTGGACGCGCCGGCACCGGCGGTCGAGGTCACCGCGCCTGCGGGAATCTGATTGAGCGGCGCGCCGACCACCGTCGAGGTGACATCGAAGCTGGCCGTGCACGTCGTCTGAGTGGTGACGACGGTGATCAGCGAGATGTTGGTGAACGAAATCGAATTGCCGCTGATGGTGAAGCCCGGCGCCGGTTGTCCGGTCTGTTGGCAGCCGGTAAAGGCAACGTTCGGCGTCGGCGAGAACACCAGGTTGGCGGGCAAATTATCGGTGAACGAAACGCCTACCGCTTCGGTGACGGCGAGCGTGCCCGCCCGCGGTACGACGAGGTTGACCTGCGCCGTCGAGGTGCCGCCAGCCTGGATCTGGTTCGGCGTGAACGATTTGCTGACGCCGATCGGCTGCGGCGCGGTGAAGGTGACGTTGTTGATGCCGGTCGATGCGACGGCGGTGTTGCCGGTCAACGCGCCGGAGTAGGTGGGATTGAGCGGCGTGAAGGTGCCGGCCACGCCGGCTTCGTCGATGACGTCATAGCCGATGGTGCAGCTCTGTGTGATCGCGCCCAGCGCGACGGTGAACGATTCGCGATTCGCCGCGATCACAACGGATGAAGCATTCACGCCGGCCGGACAACCGGTGAACGTGAAGTTCGGCGTCGCCGCCAACGCAACTTTGCCCGTGGTGAGCGGAACGGTGAGGATGGCGTTCGTATCGCTGACGCCAGCCGGAACGTTCACAGTTGCCGAGACCGTCAGCGGCTGATTGGTGAGGCCGCTCGCTGAAGCCACGTAGTTGGTGACGGTGATCGTCGCCAGCTCCGTAATATTCACGCTCGGCGCACCGCTCGTCACCGGTCCGGCGCTACCCGTAAACGTTGCGCCGCCGGTCAGCACGTTCTGGTCGATGCGCGAAACGCCGGTGACGTTGGGGAAGAAAACGTAAAACGTCACCACGCACGTGCCGTTGGCAGGAATCGCCAAGCCGGTTCCGCTGACGCTCGTCGCGCCGTTGACCGCGGTGATATTCGTCGCTCCGCCGCATCCGGCGGACACCGACGTGGTGTGCGTGGCGTCGACGAACTGCTGCATGACCACTGGCGATTGCGGCAGCGGATCGGTGAAGGAACCGCCGCTGAAAACGCCGCCGCCCTGGCTGCCGAAAGTGAGCGTGATGAGCACCGGCGTATTGATGCCGGCCGAGGTCGGATTTGCCGCCTTGGACGCAGTGACGCCGCCGCCGGCGCCGGTGATGAGCAGTGTCGCCGGGGCATCGGCGGCCGCCTGTGTGATCGGGCTGCCGGTTACGCTGGTCGTCGCCGTTAGATTTCCTTTCAGAACGGTGTTGACGATGTTGCCCGGCGCCTGCGCGAGCGAGACGATGACGCGGAAGGTGACCGTACACGTCGCGCCCGGCAGGATCGTCGCGTTGCTGATCGTCTGCGTACCCGTTCCTCCGCCACCGAGCGTCGCGCCGCCGCATCCGTTTTGCGTCTGCGTGAACGCGGGATCGACAGTGAGGCCCGGCGGCAGGACGTCGGAATCCGACAGCGCGGTCAGCGACTGATCGGTCAGCACGTTCTGGATCTTGATCGTGACGACGGACGTACCGCCCGGCTGCGCGGACGTTGGATTGAACGACTTGGTGACGTTCGGCTGGCCGTTGACGAACTTCGCCTGCGCGGAAACGCCGGCCGAATTCGTCGCCGCCTGGTCGTCGGCGATGGCATTCGCGGCGAGCGCGAAGTTCACCGTTTCGACGGTCGTGGTGGTGACCTGGAAAGTAACGGTGCACGAACCGTTCGCCGGAATCGTGACGCCGGAGAATGTCGTCGTGCCGGTGGTGCCGGTGGAGGGAATCGGCGCGGCCGTGCCGCCGCAGGTTCCGCCCGTCGCCGACAGTGTGTAGGCCGATGTCGCGTTCGAGGTGATCGGAAACGTGGCGTTTGTGATCGGGGTTGCGGTGGGATTGGTCAGCGTGTACGTGACGGTTGCGGTGCTGCCGGTCAATACGGTCTGCGTTGGACCTGACGTGACGGCGATATTCGCCGCCTGCACCGTCAGCGTCTGCGTGACATCGGAACTCGGCGCGCCGTTGGAGGTGACGACGTCGCTCGCCTTGATCGTGTTGAAGCCGTTGCCGATCTTATTCGCGCGCACACTGAATGTGATCGTGCATGAGCCGGGCGTCGAGGTATTCGGCGCGATCGGAATCGTGCCGTTGTTCATCACCACCGCCGAACCGACGACGCTCGGCGTGCCGCCGGCGCACGTGGTGGTCGGCGCGGGCGAACTCAGCAGGATGCCGAATCCGGCCATCGAAGCGATGTCGTCCTGAAAGCCCGAGATGGTCGCCGCCGATGTCGTGGAATTGTTCTGCAGCGTGACCGTGACGACGGTCGTCGCACCGAGCCCAACGCTCGCGGGCGTGAACGCTTTGTTCACCTGCACCTGCTGCGCAGAGGCGGCTTGCGCCCACGTCAGAAAAATTGCCACCACGAAAAAGTGCGCCGCGATGCGAACGCTGCGAAACGCGTTCACCGACACGCCTGCGGATGCACACATCCGCGCAAAGAAATCCCCACCCATCACAACCCCCAGATGCTACGCAACTCGCCGACGAACGAAAAAGATTATTGATCTGGATAATAGGCGCGAGCACCTTCGCTGCCAATAAGGAAATTCCTACACGCGTCAATCGTCTGTCGCTGAGATGCTCCGTTCATTTTGGCGCGCTATAGTCACGTGCAACTTGCAATGGAGAACGGGATGAAACAATGGATTTGTTGCGCGGCGCTGACGATCGCTTCTACGTCGTTGATCGGCGGCTGCATGTCGGAACCGACCAAACCGTGCGCAGGCGCAAACTGCGTGAGCGATGCGGAGATCACGGCGAACATCAAGGCCGACGTCAGTCAGCACGCCGAACTCACCGACTGGACCATCGACGTGCAGACGATCAACGGCGTCGTCTATCTGCACGGCACGGTCGACACCGAACCGCAGCGTCAGCTCGTCGAAGACATCGCGCGCGAAACCCGCGGCGTCAAAGGCGTCGAGAACGCGATTACGCTGCGCAACTTCCGCTGAAACAGCGCGCATGCGACGATCGGACGGTCCGCTTCGTCCGGACGTGGGCCGTCTTCATGTGGAAGAGATCGTCATGCATTCGATCGTCATGAGCCCGATTCTGATCGGCGCGCTGGCCGCGACCGTCGCCGCTGCCTCGCCCGCACACGCCGCCTGCACCGCACAAAGCGGCGCGGACCGGCCGCATCTGGTCGAGCTGTACACGAGCGAAGGCTGCAGTTCGTGTCCGCCCGCCGAAAAATGGATGAGCAAGCTGGTCGGCAAGCCCGACGAAGTGGGACTCGAATTCCACGTCGACTACTGGGACCAAGGCGGCTGGCGCGATCCGTTCGACAGCAAGGCGTATACGAAGCGGCAGGAAAAACTGTCGCGCAAATTCAACAAGGGACAATCCTACACGCCGCAGGTGTGGATCGATGGCGAGCTTTGGCACAACTGGCCCGGCGGCGATCCGCCCGGTTCGGCAAAGATCGCCGGCCCTACCCTCACCGTCGATGCCGTGCCCGGCGAGACGATCAAAACGCACATCGTCGCCGGCGATCTCGGCGGACAGCACATCTTCGTCGCGCTGACGGAAAACGGATTGAGCACGTCGGTTCGCGCGGGCGAAAACAAAGGTCGTCAGCTCGCACACGATCAGGTCGTGCGCGCATTCGATGGACCGTTCGACAAATCCGATGTGCAGACCGAACTGAAGGTTCCGAAAGGCGTGGACCTGTCCAAGAGCAGCATCGTCGCATTCGCGCAGGATGAAGCGAGCGGACACGTTTCGCAGGTCGTGAAACTTCCTCTCAACCAATGCGCGGGGACAACGCCATGAACGCCAATGCCATCTCACGCGCGCCGGCTTTGCGCAATGTCACGGCGATTCTGCTCGCCGGCATCATCGCCGCGACGTGCGACATGATCTTCGCCTGCACCTTCAACGGCCTGCGCTCGGGCGTCTCGCCGGAGCGCGTGATGCAAAGCATCGCCTCGGGCTGGCTCGGACGCGGCGCGTTCGATGGCGGCGCAACCACCGCTGCGCTCGGTTTTGTTTCGCACTACGGCATCCTCATCATCGCGGCAGCGCTCTATTACGTCGCGCTGGTGCGCTCACAGTGGATGCGCAGCAACGTGGTGCTGTGCGGCGCGCTGTATGGCGTGTGTATCTACGCGTTCATGCATCTGGTCGTGCTGCCGCTGTCGAATGCGCCGCCATTCAAATCGAGCTGGGTCGGCATGTGCTCCGACTTCGCCATGCACGTCCTGGTGATTGGACCGGCCATCGCGCTATCACTGCGAAAATTCGCACGTCTGACCTAGCCCCAATGACTCGCGCAGTCCGCGATTACGCGCATTCTTAACGACAATTTAGGTATTCGTAGCGCGCCTGGGGCAGAATAGCGGTACTCGCAGAAACCCTTGTCCCGATGATCAAAGCGACCGATTACTACATGCCCGGCGGCAGGTCCGGCGTGTTGCTCATTCATGGCCTGACCGGCACGCCGACCGAAATGCGGTTCGTCGCCAAAGGCCTCAACAAAGCCGGCTTCACCGTCTACGCCATGCAGCTCGCCGGACATTGCGGCGACGAGGACGATCTCCTCAAAACCGGCTGGCGCGACTGGTATCGCAGCGTCGGCGAAGCGGCCGATCGCCTGCGCAAGGACGTCGATCACATGTTCGTCGCCGGCCTGTCGATGGGCGCGCTGCTGGCGCTCAAGCTCGCCGCCGATCGCCCCGACGAAGTCGACGGCCTCGGCCTGTACGGAACCACCTTCGTCTACGACGGCTGGACGATTCCGTGGCTCGGCAAACTCTCGTTCCTGTTGCCGCTCGTCACCGCGCTCGGCTTCGGTCACAAGAAAAAATTCTACGAATGCTTTCCGTACGGCATCAAGGACGAGCGCATCCGCAATCGCATCGCCGGCAGCATGTTGAACGGCGACAGCGCCGCGGCCGGATTGCCGGGCAATCCATGGCCTTCGCTCGCCGAGTTCTATCGCCTTTCGTTCCGCGTTCGTCAGCAGTTGCGCAGCATCCGCACGCCGGCGCTGGTGCTGCATGCGGTCGACGACGACGTCGCCAGCCTGAAGAACGTGCGCATGATCATGCGCGGCATCGGCGGGCCGGTGGAAACGGTGTTGCTGGAAAACAGCTACCACATGATCACCGTCGATCAGGAACGCGCCACCGTCATCGATCGATCCGCGCGCTTCTTCAACGAAGTCGCCGCGACCCGCTTCGTGCACATGCCCGAACCCGCACAGGCGATCGCCGCGGCCGAGTGAACCCAGCAGCGCTGCATCGGGACGGTTCATCGACCATTTGCGATGGCCTTCGTATGGTGTGGACCGGCAAAAAAACGTCGACGCGGCCGCCGATCGCGCATCGCGGCCCGCATTAACTTATCCTAGATATACCTTTGCCTTTCACGATTCGCGGAGAACTTCATGAGCAGCAGCGTTCAGGAAACGGTTTTCAACATCATCGCCAAGGAAGCGGGAATCGATGTGCAGAAAATCACGTCCGAATCGACGCTGAAGGATCTCGAGATCCAGTCGCTCGATGCCGTGCAGATTATTTTCGAGATCGAGGACCACTACAAAATCACCCTGCCCGACCGCGACCCGAATTTCGACACCGAATCGGTGACGGGCCTCGTCAACGCGGTCGAGCGTCTGGTCGCCGAGAAAAACGCGGCCACGCCGCCGGCCTGAGATCGGCAATGAGCGGACGCCGCGTCGTCATCACCGGCATGGGCAGCATCAGCGCGCTGGGCCATGACGCGACACAGCAGTGGCGCTCGATGCGCGAAGGGCGCAGCGGCATCGGCCCGATCACCACGATCGCGACCGATCTGCTCAACGTGAAAATCGCGGCGGAAGTACACGACTACGATCCGCTGAAATTTTTCGAACACAAGCGTCTCGGCGTGCTCGATCGCGTATCGCAGTTCGCGCTGATCGCCGCGCGCGAAGCCGTTGCGCAATCCGGTTTGGATTTCCGCGATCGTATCGGCGAACGCACCGCCTGCATCATCGGCACCGGCGTCGGCGGCGAGACGACGCATAACGAACAGTCCCGGCGTTTTTACGAAGACAAGAATCCGCGCGTGCATCCGCTGACCATCGTGCGCATGATGGCCAACGCGCCGGCCTCGCAGATCACGATGGAATACGGCGTCACCGGACCCGCGTTCGCGGTGGTGAGCGCGTGCGCATCGGCCAATCACGCGATGTCGCAGGCGTTCGAGATGATCCGCAGCGGCCGCGTCGATTTCGCGCTGACCGGCGGCAGCGAAGCCTGCATTACCGTCACCACCGTGAAGGCGTGGGAAGCGGTGCGCGTGACCGCCGACGACACCTGCCGTCCGTTCTGCAAACAGCGCCGCGGCATGGTGATCGGCGAAGGCGCCGGCATTTTCGTACTGGAAGAATTCGAGCACGCGAAAAAACGCGGCGCGCCGATCATCGCGGAATTTGCCGGCTACGGCATGTCGGCCGACGCGAACGATATCGTGATGCCTTCCGAAACCGGCGCCGCGCGCGCAATCTCCGATGCGTTGCGCGATGCGCAACTCACCATCGACGACATCGGCTACATCAACGCGCACGGCACCGCGACGCCGGCCAACGATCCCACCGAAACGAAAGCGATCCGCCGCGTGTTCGGCGACAAAGCAGACGCGCTTGCAGTTTCGTCCACGAAATCGATGCACGGCCACGCGCTCGGCGCGGCCGGCGCGATCGAACTCGTCGCCGCCATCGGCGCGCTGCGCGACGACGTGATCGCGCCGACCGCCAATTTCATCGATGCCGATCCCCAATGCGATCTCGATTACGTACCCAACACGGCGCGCGAAAAGAAAGTCCGCGCCGTGCTGTCGAATTCATTCGCGTTCGGCGGCCTGAATTCCGTGGTGGCGCTCAAAAAAGCCGGCTGATGCACGCTATCATGCGCGCTGCGCCGAAGAAGTCCGCCGCATGCTGACGTTCCACTACCAGCAGCTCGATGTGTTCCCCGCTTCGCACGGCGCCGGTGTCGGCGGCAGCGGTAATCCGTTGGGCGTGGTGATCGGCGCGCAGGAATTCACGCCGGAAAACATGCAGCGTTTCGCGGCATGGACCAATCTCGTCGAAACCACGTTCCTGCTGCCGCCCGAAGACGAGCGCGCAAGTTATCGCGTGCGCATTTTCACGCCGACCAAGGAAATCGCATTCGCCGGACATCCGAGCATCGGCAGCGCGCATTCGGCACTCGATTCGCGCTTCGCCAAACCGATCGACGGACAGCTCATCCAGGAATGCGGCGCCGGCCTGCTGCCGATTCGCATCGAAGGTATTCACGAGCGGCGCGAATTGTTCGTGCAGGCGCCGCGCGCGAGCGATGTCACTGCCGAAGCGCGCGGCGCGAACGTGTTGAAGCAAGCGCTAGGCAATCGATCGCTGGGCGCGCTGCCGCCGGCGCTCATCAACGGCGGACGACGATGGTGGGTGGCGGAACTTGGCGACGAAGCTGCGGTGCGCACGTGGAAACCCAATCACGCGATCATCGGCGAGCTGGCCAAGATCGACGACTGTCTCGGGCTATGCGTATTCGCGCGATGTGCGCGGTCGAATTATCAACTCGTCGTGCGCGCGTTTCCTGCCGGTGTCGGCATCGTCGAGGATCCGGCGTCGGGTGCCGCGAATGGATTGATTGCGGCGTGGATCGCCATGTCCGAACCGGACGGTGCGCTGGCGCATGGTTATCGCGTCAGTCAGGGGCGCGAGATGGGGCACGATGCGGCGATTTCGTTGCGCATCGATAACGATGGGGCGGTTTGGGTTGGGGGGCGGACGCATACGGTGACGGATCGGACGCTTACTTGGGGGTCGGAGTAGCTCGCTACTTCGATCGTCATTCCAGCGGACGCTGGAGATCCCGCCTTTACTCTCGCTCGTCATTCCAGCGGACGCTGGAATCCAGCCTTTGACTTCGCTCGTCATTCCCGCGGAAGCGGGAATCCAGCGACTTTGCTCTTGAGCTCGTCTTTCAGAGACAGAGCTTCCGCGATTGAATATCGCGGGTCACTTCTTTGCTGGTGCAAAGAAGTAACCAAGAAACACCTTCTTTTCTCCCATAGGACCTCGTCCGCGGAGAGCACGTCCCTGATGCTCGCCGCGGACCGCGCGCTTCCTGCGCGCGATCACCCTCGATCTGCGCCTGCGCGTGACTGGTATAAAGAGTCTTGTAAACTGTGACTTCACTAAGCGACCGGCGATGGGGCGGTGAAGAGCAGGGTCTTTTAGATGAGCTTTTTTGCTTTCGTCAGCGCTTGATCCAGGAGCTTCATCGCGAGATCGATTTCGTCGTTGCTGATGTGCAGCGACGGCGCGAACGTGATCACGTTTTTGTAGTAGCCGCCGACGTCGAGGACGAGTCCGATCTTCTTGCCGTTGTGATCGAGTTCGGCGGCGAGGCCGACGTCGCACATTTTGTCGAGCAGTTTTTTGTTCGGCCGTGAAGCCGTCGGCTTCGCAGATTTCGGCGCGCAGCGCGAGGCCGAGTCCGTCGACGTCGCCGATTTCCTTGTGCTTTTGCTGCAGTTCCTTGAGGCCTTCGAGGAAGCGCTTGCCTTTCGCCATCACCATCGACTCGTAGTCGGTTTCGGCGAGCATGCGCATCGTTTCGAGTCCGACGGCGGTGCCCAGCGGGTTCGATGCGAACGTCGAATGCGTCGAGCCGGGCGGGAATACTTTCGGATTGATCAGTTCTTCGCGCGCCCAGATTCCGGCGAGCGGATTGAATCCGTTCGTCAGCGCTTTGCCGAACACGAGCACGTCGGGTTTGACGCCGAAATGTTCGATGGACCACAGCTTGCCGGTGCGGAAGAAACCCATCTGGATTTCGTCGACGACGAGCAGGATCCCGTACTTGTCGAGCACGCGTTTCAGGCCGGTGAAGAAATTCATCGGCGGAATCACGTAGCCGCCGGTGCCCTGAATCGGCTCGACATAAAACGCGGCGTATTCGCACTGGCCGACTTTCGGATCCCACACGCCGTTGTATTCGGTTTCGAACAGGCGCTCGAATTTGGCGACGCAGAATTCGCCGTACTCTTCCTTCGACATGCCTTTCGGCCCGCGGAAGTGATACGGGAATTCGATGAACTGCGCGCGATCGAAATGTCCGTAGCGGCGGCGATAGCGATACGACGACGTGATCGCCGACGCGCCGAGCGTGCGTCCGTGATAACCGCCTTCGAACGCGAACATCAGACTTTTGCCGTTGCTCGCGTTGCGCACGATCTTCAACGAATCTTCGACCGACTGCGAACCACCGACGTTGAAATGCACGCGGCCGTCCAGACCCCATTTCTTCTTCGCGTCTTCGGCGACGACTTTCGCCAGCTCGATCTTGGTCGGATGCAGATATTGGCTCGCGACCTGCGGCAGTGTGTGGATCTGCTTGATCAGCGCATCGTTGAGACGCTTGTTCGCATAGCCGAAATTGACGGCCGAATACCACATCTGCAGATCGAGGAACGGCGTGTGGTTGCCGTCGTACAGATAGCTGCCTTCGGCGCCGTCGAAAATTTTCGGCGGATCGGAGTAATGCACCGTGTCGCCGAACGAACAGTATTTGGCTTCTTCGGCGAGCAGCGCGGCGTCGCGTTGTTCGATATTGATTTCAGCCGGCTGCACCGGCGAGGTGGCATTACGCATGGGAGACGAGATCCTTCAGATGAATCGGTTGTTCGACGCGCTGCGCGAGTTCGCCGGAAACCAGCGCAGGCATCAGCGCAATGGCGTCGGAAAAATTCGCGATCGGCACGTGCGCGAATATTGTTCGCGATGCAGTGCTTGATCAGTTTGCCTTTGGCGAAAACGAAATCGGCGACACGCGCGATGCAGAAATCCGATGCGCCATCGCCGATCAGCAGCACGCGCTTACCCGACGACGGCGCTCGTATTCACCGACACCGCGCATTTGCACGTGCCCGATCCGGACTGGCATTCGCTGCTCGCGTTCGGGAACGACAATTTCCAGCGGCGCTCTTCCACGGCTTCGAGTTTGTTCGAGGTGACCGGCAGCCATTCCAACCCATAACGCGCGAGGATTTTGTGAATCGCGTAATCGAGGCCATCGCTCAAAATCGCGATCGGCATGTCCAGCGAACGGATGAGCGCGACGAAATCCGTGAACGACGCATCGAGCTTGCGCGCTTCCAGGTGCGCATCGAGCTGCGCGCGATCCATGTCGAGCAGACCGATCTGTCCCGCCATGCATTCGCGTGAGCCGATCTTGCCGGCGCGCCACTCCGCTTCCAAAATTTCCCAGCCATCCTGGCCGAACGATTCGAGCAATGTGTCGGTGGTGTCGTCGATGGCGGCGGTGCCGTCGAAATCACACAGGATGGTCCAGTCGGACAACGTTGTTCCCCAGTTCGAAAATCGCGCGGATTGTGACAGTTTGGCGTTAAGACAAGCTTGAACGCATCAGTGGCGGCTGAGAGGAGCCCTTGCTCAAGTCTATGAGTACGCTCGGCAAAATGCGCGAACATTGTCGTCGATCGGCGACCGGCTGTCGAGTTGCTAACCCGATTTGCCTTTGTGTGGATCGGCTTGTGCGGCGTGCAATCGGTCGAATGACCTGCGCCGTCGATTAGCGGTAAAAGAATCATGCAGTGTCGGTACGGGCTCGAAAGATCTCAGCTCTCTGAACAAAGTACGTCGAGAAACGCCTCGCCGTACTTCGCAAGCTTCGCCGCGCCGACACCGCTGATCTTCGCCAGCTCATCCTGCGTCTGCGGCCGCTCGCGCAACATCTGCACGAGCGTCGCATCGTGGAAAATCACATACGCCGGCACGCCCTGCTCGCGCGCGAGACGCGCACGCGTCGCGCGCAACTGATCCCATCGCGCGGCTTCGTGCGGCGCGATGTCCAGCGACGGCTTCGCTCGCATCGCCACGCTTGCGTTTTGCGCCGCCGCTCCTTCTTATCCGCCGGTTTGCGCAGATTGATCGTCGCTTCGCCGCGCAGAATCGCTTTGCTCGGCGGCGCGAGACTGCAGCACGCCGTATCCTTCGTCATCAGTCGCCAGCAAACCCGCCGCGACGAGCTGGCGGAATACGCTGCGCCATTGGCGCTCGTCGAGATCCTTGCCGATGCCGTACACGCTCAGCGCATCGTGGCCGAGCGATCGCACGCGCTCGTCGTCTTCGCCGCGCAGCACGGCGATGAGATGACGCGTGCCGAATCGCTGTCCCGTGCGATACACGCACGACAACGCTTTCTGCGCGAACTGCGTTCCGTCGATCGAGGCCGGCGGATCCAGGCAGTTGTCGCAATGTCCGCACGCGTCGCCGCTGGTCTCGCCGAAATAGGCGAGCAGTCGTTTGCGCCGGCAACCCGTGGTTTCGGCATAGCCGAGCAACGCTTCGAGCTTGGCGCGTTCGACGCGTTTGCGTTCTTCGCCGGATTCCGATTGCGCGATGAACTGATTCAGCGCGACGACGTCGCCCAGTCCGTAACACATCCATGCTTCCGCGCGCAGTCCGTCGCGTCCGGCGCGGCCGGTTTCCTGGTAGTAACCTTCGAGGCTTTTCGGCAAATCCATGTGCGCGACGAAACGCACGTCGGGTTTGTCGATGCCCATGCCGAACGCGACCGTCGCCACCATCACGACGCCGTCGTCGCGCTGGAAACGCTGCCTGGTTCGCCGAACGCGCCGCCGATTCCATTCCGGCGTGATACGGCAGCGCGGTGATCCCCTGCTCGACGAGCCAGTCGGCCGTCTCCTCGACTTTGCGCCGCGACTGGCAATAAACGATGCCCGATTCGCCGGTGTGCCCGTCGAGAAAATCCGCCAGCTGGCTGCGCGGATTGTCCTTGCCGACGACGCGATACAGGATGTTCGGCCGATCGAAGCTGGAGATGAATTGCTGCGCATCGTCCAGATGAAGACGTTCGACGATTTCGCGACGCGTCGGCGCATCGGCCGTGGCGGTCAGCGCGATACGCGGAATGTCCGGAAAGCGTTCATGCAGGATCGAAAGCTGCCGGTATTCCGGACGGAAATCGTGTCCCCATTGCGAGACGCAATGCGCTTCGTCGATCGCGAACAAGGCGATCGGCATCTTCGACATCTGGTCGAGGAAGCGCTCGGTCAACAATCGTTCCGGCGCGACATACAGCAGCTTCAGTTCGCCGCGCGAGCATGCGTCGTTCGACATCGCGCTGCGCGAACGCGTCGAGACTCGAATTCAGGAACGCCGCTTCGATGCCGAGCTGGCGCAATGCCGCGACCTGGTCCTGCATCAGCGCGATCAGCGGCGACACGACGATCGCAGTGCCATCGCGCAGCAGCGCAGGAATCTGATAGCACAGCGATTTTCCGCCGCCGGTCGGCATCAGCACGAGCGCATCGCCGCCGCCAACGACCTGCGCGACGACGGCTTCCTGATCTCCCCGAAACGCCGCGTAACCGAAAACGCGGCGCAGCACGTCCATCGCTTGTGTCATGCCGAGCATCGTAGCAAAGCGAATCGCTATGCCGCGCACGGGAACGCGCGCGCGAAGGTGAGAAATTGTCGATCGATCGCGTCAGACGATGACGGTCAGAGGTAGAAGTTCCACTGCAGCTTGATGGTCAGGCTATTTTCCAGCGGCGCGGGCGCGCTCGGCGATCGACGTCAACGGCGGCGCGACAGCGTGATTGTAGACCACGAACACTTCGCGGCCGGGCGCCATGATCCAGCGCAATTGCGCATTGACGCCGACGTGGCCCGAGTCGGTGTCGTATTGCGCTGAAACGTCGAAAACGCCAGATCGTTGTTGAAGGAATAGCTGGCCTTGAGCTGATGCAGACGCTGAATGAAGCGGCCGCGCGGCAACGATGCGCGATCGGTTTCGTTGTTCAACTCGAAATGCCAGCGCTCGTCGGGCGTGGTCCAGCGTACGTAAGGAATCGCCTGGATGAGGGTGCCATCGTAGAAACCGCCGATTTCCACACTGTACGCCGGCTTGCAGCGCGGCCGATGACGACGATTCCGCCTGAAAATGCATGCGGCTGAAATGGTAGTCGCCGACCGGTAGCGTCACGTGCTCGGTGATCGCGAACGGTTCGGTCAGGCGCTCTTCGTGAAACGCACCGTGCACCTCAAGATGCACCGCCGATTCGGTGATGACATTGAGCGGCGTGAGCGTGAGCGTGCGCGATTCGGTGTTGCCGTGAAGATCGTCGGTTTGTCTCGAGTTCGCTTTCGTAGAAAAACTGGCGTACCCAATTCCAGCGTTCGCTCTGCGGCCGCGGGAAATGTCCGAGATAGAAATCGTATTGGCGCGTGCCCGGTCGCGGCAGAAATCCCATCGCAGGATTCAGCGCATCGCCGAATTGGTTGGCGCTGATGCACCCAGCGCCAGAGATCGTTCGGATAATCGATGTAGGTGCCGAATCCGTTGTGATCGCCGCTGATCGCGTCGCCGCCGGATCGCGCCGCCCATGCCGAAACGTTGAGATTCTTGTCGCCAAGAAAACTGGCCGTGCGCCAGACGCCGTCCATCCCGCCGAAGCGGTTGCGTGTTCGGCCGCTCGGATCGCCGTCGGTCAGCAGTGCGCCGACGCGCAGATGCTCATTGGCGTCATACGCCAGTCGTCCGACGAAAAGATCGGCCGGATCGCTGACGGCCGAATCGGCCGCATGCACACCCAGCGCACCGAATCGACCACGGCCCCTCCTGACCGACGAGTTTGATGCCGTCGTCGATGCGGATCGGCGTGCCGTCGACCAATCCGATGCTTCGCGAATAGAACGGAATGAAAATCGATCCGATGCCGGACGCGAACGTGAACTGGTTCGATCCCTCCAGGAAAAACGCGCGCTTCTCCGGCTTGAACAACGTGTACGGGGTGAGATTGATCTGCTGCGCGTCGACTTGCGCCTCGGCGAAATCGGGATTCAGCGTGGCGATGACGGTGGTCTCGGGGCTGACGGCGTATCGAACATCGGCACCGATCTGCGCGCCGCCGCGATTTGGAAAAGCGCGCGAGTGCGTACGGCGAAATGTCCCAACCGGAAGCCGCATCGAGATCCTGCATGCCGCTCAACGTGCCCGCACGCGACAAGTCCGTCGCCGACGCGTCGAGCGAGATGCCGGCCCATTGCAGCGCCAACTGAGCTCGCGGCACGTACCGCGCGATGTTCATGCCCCACGCGGGCTCGGAGTGGTCGAATTGCAGACTCCGCACATCGATGGCGATGTAAGCACGCCAGCCAACGCTAGTGGCGACAACGCGCGCACGCCAGTCGCCATTCCAGTCGTAACTCGTTTTCTGCGCCGCTGGCGACGTCAGGCCGTCGCTTCGCGCGCCGGCGATGTTGACGTCGAATTCGTAGGCGGTACGTTGGCGGTCGAACGTATCGAGTACGAGCACGACGTGATCGTCGAAGCTCTGATCGCCATCGAAGACGAGGCTGTGAGCAACGGCGGCCGAACGATCGGCATCGGCGCAGTCGACGCGCACATACAGATGCGTGCGCGAGACGAGAAAGCGAGCCGTGCTCGGAAAGTCAGTGGGAGCGGCCGGATTCGGCGAACGCTGCGCGAGCACGGCGACTGCGGCAGATTGCCATTCGGAATCGTCTAGCGGCGCGTCGGCTTCGTCGAACAGCGGATATGCCATCGCAGTGATATCGGTGGCCGCGCATGTCGAATCAAGCAACACGGCGCAAACTGCGAAAACCACCGTGCAGCCTGACGATCGCGCGGGCATGAGCGTCAGCGCGAGGTGGGCAGGAACACGGTGACGACTTCGTCGAAGTCGCGATCGCCGCCGCGGCAATGCGTGAAGAAATGGTCGTTTTTGTCCTCTCCGTCGCAGACGTCGGCGCATGCGCCGGTGATGATCATTCCGCAGCGCGAAATTCCGGGTTGCGCGGAGGGATCGCTGCACAAGCGTTTGGCGCGCGACGGACTTTCCACCGCGCCACCTTTGCCCCGGCAGACGTAGGCGACGGGCGTCGGCGCGAAAATGTCGCCATAAAATGCGGCCTCCTGATAGGTGAAGTCGCGCCGTTCCTCGTCGGAAACCGTACTCTTGAGATTGGGCTGGGCGCCGCGCATCGATACGAGTACATGCTCACCCATCGCATTCACGAATCCGAGTACGCAGGCGCTGACCCAGCGTTTTCCTGCTTGATCGAGTGGCGCATGCGACCAGTCTGCGGCGAGCCCGAATTCACCGTCGAGCTGTTCGTGCACGTGGCCCCGCTCCGGCGATATGGATTGACCATGTCGGAGCGCGCAGCGCACAACGTATTTCAAGAGGTCGCGGCCAAAAGGTGAGGACTCGATGCCGCTGCGGCCCTGCAATGTCGCCATTTTCTCAGCAGCCTGCGGCGATACGTCCGCCGCGACGATTACCGCCGCCAACGCAAGCCCACCTACGAGGGCATGAATCCCGAACATGTCTGTCCCCAAATGCGCGAATCGGCAGGAGCCGCAATTGGCTCCCGCCGGTGGCAGCGACTACTGCAGTGGCTGTGAAGCCAAAACTGCTAGCTGAGCAGAAAGCACGGTGCTATTGCTGGGGGAGAGTCCATTCCAACCAATACCATTCCAACCAATACCGTTCCAACCAATACCGTTCCAACCGATACCGTTCCAGCCGATACCGTTCCAACCGATACCATTCCAGCCGATCCCGTTCTCCGCCGTCGCCGCCTGCGTAATGGAAGCGGTAAACAGACAAACCGTTGCGAAAAGTGCTGCCAAAGACCTATTGACGCGTTTCATAACTCACCCCTTTATCGGCAAAACGTAAGACGCGTCCGTGCTCTGCCGCTTCGCATGAGTGACCGGTGTATCCGTCTCCGGTGCTGACCTCATTTCTACGCCGATCGAAAGGGTCGAAACGGACGAATGCCGGACACGAATGAGACAAAATGTGCCGGAGGTCCGCGCGTTCATGGGAGGTTCGCTTCGCACAAACCTTCCGCGTGAGGCCGCTTTTGGCTACTGTAGACACCTGCCCCGCTGCCGACGCCTATGCCAAACACGATTCGTAATCTGCTCGCGATGCTGACCGCCGCCGTCGTTCTCGCCAGTTGCGGCAACGGACCGCGCCACCCGATCAATCCGCCCAACGCGAGCATCCAGCAGCTCGATGTGCTGCCGGATGGCCGCTGGAAAATCCAGTTGCGTCTGGAAAACTTCAGCGACAAGACGGTGCACTACACGAATGTGAAAGCATCGCTGCGCGTCGGCGGAGAAGATGCGGCCGACATTTCGCTCAACGCCGACATGGACGTGCCCGGCGAAAATGCCGACACGCTCGACACGACGTTCATGCCCCAGCCCGACGCCGCCAAAGCGTTTGCTACGGATGTGAAACTGCCCGGCGGCGCGGGATACGAACTGAAAGGCACGATTACGATTCCCGCGGCCGACAAGGATTTCAAGTTCGAACACAAAAGCCGTCTGTCGCCGGTGCCGGGCATCGCCAACCAATACCGGTAATCCATCAGGAAAAATTCATGAGCCTGTACAAAGCGCCGCTGGCGGACATGCGTTTCGCGCTGTTCGATGTACTCCAGGCCGAAACGCACTACGCGACATTGCCGGGCGGCGACGCGGCGACGCGTGACATTCTCGACGCAGTGCTCGACGAAGCGGCGAAGTTCGCCGAACAGGTGCTGGCGCCGCTCAATGCTGTCGGCGACGAGGAAGGCTGTCGATTCGACAAGGCCACCGCGAGCGTGACCACGCCGAAAGGATTCAAGCAAGCCTACGACGCAATACATCGCCGGCGGCTGGGGCGGACTCACCGCACCGGAAAATTACGGCGGACAGCATCTGCCGGAATCGATCGGCGCGCCGCTGAAAGAGATGATCGACTCGGCGAATCTGTCGTGGGGCACTTATCCGCTGCTTTCGCACGGCGCGACCGAAGCGCTCAAGCAGCACGGCGAGGAATGGCAGCGCGAGGTGTTCCTCAAGCCGATCGTCGAGGGCCGCTGGACCGGCACGATGTGCCTGACCGAACCGCATTGCGGCTCCGATCTCGGCCTGCTCAAGACGAAGGCCGAGCCGAACGCCGACGGCACGTATCGCGATCACCGGCACGAAGATCTTCATCACCGCCGGCGAGCACGATCTGACCGAAAACATCGTGCATCTCGTGCTCGCGCGCCTGCCCGATGCGCCGGCCGGCACGCAAAGGCATTTCGCTGTTCATCGTGCCGAAGTATCAAAACGGGCAAAAGTGGAAAAATGGGCGAACGCAATTCGCTCGCGTGCGGCATCGATCGAGCACAAGATGGGCATCAAGGGCTCGGCGACGTGCGTGATGAATTTCGACGCCGCCGAAGGCTGGCTGATCGGCCAGCCGAACCGCGGCCTGATGGCGATGTTCACCATGATGAATACCGCGCGGCTTGCCGTCGGGCTGCAAGGGCTCGCGCTGATCGAACGCGCGTATCAGAACAGCGCTCGCCTACGCGCGCAATCGTCTGCAGATGCGCGCGCTGTCGGGCGCGAAATTCCCCGACAAACCGGCCGATCCGCTGATCGTGCATCCGGACATCCGGCGCATGCTGCTCACGCAGAAAGCCTTCGCCGAAGGCGGACGCGTGCTTGGCTATTACGCGGCGATGCTGGTCGATCTCGTCGAGCGATCGGCGGATGCGGACGAACGCAAGCGCGCCGACGAGTTGCTGTCGTTCATCATCCCGATCGTGAAGGCGCTGCTGACCGAAGCGTCGGTCGAATGCACGAATCTCGCGTTGCAGATCTACGGCGGCCACGGCTACATCCACGAAACCGGCATCGAACAGTTCGCGCGCGATTCGCGCATCACCACGATTTACGAAGGCACCACGCAAATCCAGGCGCTCGATCTGCTCGGCCGCAAGATCCTGCAGACGCAAGGCGTCGGACTGCGCCATTTCCTCGAGGAGATCAGCGCGTTCTGCCACGACAACGCGCAGAACGCGGCGCTCGCCGAATTCATCGCGCCGCTCGCCATCGCCACGAAGGAATGGGCCGACCTGACGCAGGAGATCGGCAAGCGCGCGATGGCAAATCCCGACGAAATCGGCGCGGCGGCCGTCGATTATCTGTATTTCGCCGGCTATGTCGCCCTCGCCTATTTCTGGGCGCGCAGCGTTGCCGCCGCGGACAACGTCACCGCCGGCGACGACTTCAAGCAATCCAAGCGCTCGACCGCGCGTTTTTACTTCGCGCGCATCCTGCCGCGCACGCAGACGCACGCCGCGCTCGTACGCGCCAGCCTCGACACCCTGATGGCCATGCCGGACGCCCAATTCGGCTGAGGACACTTTACTCGCGCCCGCGATAATCGTAAAAATGATCGCGCGGACCCATCATCGAATTGCCATGAGCGACGACCAAACCGCATCACCGCTGCACGTGCGCCTCGCGCACGCCGATGACGACGACTTCATTCTTTCGCTGGCCACGCGCTTCGTCGATTTCGAACTGCCTGCGTGGCGCAAACGCAGCGAAACACTGAACGGAATTCGCGCGGACATCACGCGACATTTGCGCGAACTGCCCGCCGCTTCGCATTTGTTCGTCGCCGAAGACGATGAAGGCGAGCGCGTGGGATTCCTGCATCTGCAGACGCAGAAAGATTTTTTCACCGGCGCGCTGAACTGCCATATCAGCGACATCGTGGTCGCACCCGATTACGAAGGCAGCGGTGTTGGATCGGAGCTGATCGCTTATGCGGAGCGCTGGGCGAAACAGCATCGATGCCGGCATGTCACGCTGGCCGTGTTTCCGGGTAACGAGCGTGCTCGCGCGTTTTACGAACGGCGGGGATTCGGAACGGAATTGCTGAGGATGGCGAAGGTCGTCAAGTAGCGGAGATCGCTTTTTCAGCGCGAGGCGAAGTCGTTATTTGCGCGTGCTCGCCATTTGCGCGAACACGGAATCCCGCGACTTGAACCGAACAAGTACCAAACTGCCGGCGATCAAACGGCAATCAATCGTCAGGCGCGCTTCTTGTCCGAAATGAACCATGCGCCCTGCCGCGGCTCGGCAGCCACTGCCTGCACGCTACGCACGACGGCGACGGACTTGCGATAAATCTCGCGCAAATCCCGATCTTCCGTCTCCACCGTGAGATGGATCGCCTGCGTCAGCCATTTGGCAATGTAGCGCAAGCGCACGATCGCGCTGTCGGACGACAATTGCCGATCGTTCGTGATCGCGCTGAGCGTATCGAAATCGCGCTCGACCTTTGGCACCTCGGACGATGCCATCGGCGCGGGCGGCGCCGCTGCGAAACTCTGGAAGCACGATTCGATGTAGGTGCGAAGCTGCAGCATGTCGACGGGCGCCATCGCCTGCACGTAGGAAGCGATCGCGTCGGCGTGGCGCTTGAGGCGGATCGAACGCGTCAGACGTCCAATTCGCTTGATGATGGATTGTGTCCTGTTCATACGTCCCTGCGAATTCCACCCGTCCTGTCGGTCCTGAAAGTCTATACCAACGCAAGCGGGATGGCGCCTGCCCCGCTGGCGTCATTCAGGAGCGGTTGAAGCGATTTTGCGCGCGCAATTTCGCCGAGTCCGCGAAGCGGCGGCGCAGGCCCGCGTAGTTGCCGACGGCATGCGCCGGTCGGGCAGCAAGCGGCATCAGGCGAACCGCGAAAACGGCCGGCGCGGCATCGGCTGCCGCGTAGTGCGGCGTGGTGTAGAAGCGTTGGTTGTAGCTGATCGGTTTCATGGGTCTCAGGTCAGGTAGTCGACGATGGTTCGGGGAGTGCAGAAGCGCGCCGGAATGAGCGCCGACAAATCGATGGCCGGCATTACCACGCACGGCGACGATTCCACGTAGCCGGCGCTGGCGGTTGCGTCCTCGCGGCGGTCAGTGCGGGAAACCTGATTGTTCGAAGCGGTTTTCTTTGCGGCGAAGATCATGGCGGTGCTCCCGTTGATGAGGTGAGCCCATCCTAATGACGATTTCGTCGGCGAAAACGACAGGTGCCAGACACCAAAAGGACAGCTAATCGGACAGTCGGAACAACCCTTACGCCGCTTCGGGACATTAGTCGGACAATATCCGGACAGACCAATACAGACGCCGTTTCGCTGCTTACACTAGCTCGTGTCTGAACGCTTTCAGTTGTGCGAACAAGTTCCGGGGGACTGATCCATGACGCAAGTGACCTTTACCGCTCCGACCGCCGCCGAACGGCGCGCGCCCTATGGCTACGCGTTCGATCGCGTCGTTCTCGAGCTTACGCGAGCCCGACTCGTCGTCGATGGCCGCGAAGTGCAGGCGCCGACATTGCCGCTGCGTTTGCTGCAGGCGTTGTGTGAGCGACCCGGCGTCATGCTGCCGCGTCGCGAATTGTTCAACCTGATCTGGCCGCGCCAGGTCGCGTCGAACGAAGCGCTCACCAAACTGATCGGACGCCTGCGCGAATTGCTCGGTCCGTTCGGCGCGCGCGTGGTCACCGTGCGCGGCCGCGGCGTGCGCCTCGACGCCACCGTGCGCCGCCTCGATACGCCACCGGCGCCCGATTCACCGCTGGATCTTCCGCCGCTTTCGGCATCGCGCACGCGCACACCGCCACCGGCTCGCGCCGTGGCGCCGCATGAACGGCCAATCGTGCTGATCGTCGACGACATGCCCGACAGTGTGCTGCTGCTCACCGAAACACTCAAGGACAAGTACCGGACGAAAATCGCCACGACGGCGGCTTTCGCCATGAAGTCGGCGCTGCGTCATCCGCAGCCCGACATCATCCTGATGGATGTCGTGATGCCGGAAATGGACGGATTCGAGTTGTGCAAATCGCTCAAGTCGCTGGCCGATGCGCCGGATATTCCGATCATCTTCATCACCGGCAAGATCCAGCCGGAAGAAGAAGCGCATGGACTGGCGATCGGTGCCGTCGACTACATCACTAAACCGATCTCCGCGCCGGTGGTGATGGCGCGCATCGCCACGCATCTGAAACTGGTCGAAACGCAGCGCGCGCTGAAGGCGCACAACGATCAGCTCGAAGATCTCGTGCGCCGCCGCACCGAGGAACTCGCGCGCGTGCAGGACGCGACGATCGCCGCGATGGCATCGCTCGCCGAAACGCGTGACGACGAAACCGGCAACCACATTTACCGCACGCAGCGCTACGTGAAGGCGCTGGCGCGCGCGCTGCAGCAGCATCCGCGCTTTGCGTACGAATTGTCGGAAGACAGTATCGACCTGTTGTTCAAATCGGCGCCGCTGCATGACATCGGCAAAGTCAGCGTTCCCGATCACATCCTGAAGAAGGCCGGTCCGCTCACCGACGAAGAATTCGAAGCCGTGAAACTACACACGACCAAAGGCGGCGATGCGATCCGCTCGGTCGAGGCGCGGCTCGGCGAGAGCAGCGACTTCCTGCGCTTTGCGCGCGAGATCGCCTATTCGCATCAGGAGCATTGGGACGGCACCGGTTATCCAGATGGTCTGGCCGGCGATGAAATTCCGGTGTCGGCGCGCCTCATGGCGGTCGCCGATGTGTACGACGCGCTGATTTCGCGACGCCGCTACAAGGCGCCGTTCTCGCACGAAACGGCGGTCTCGATGATGGAACAAGGCCGCGGCACGCATTTCGATCCCGACGTGCTGGACGCGTTCCTGCAGATACAGGGCGATTTCCGCGCGATTGCGGCGGAGTTTTCGGACGAAGCGTCGAACGCCGCGAAATGATTGCGCGAGGGCATGCTGCCCGCGTGCCGGACCGGGTGCGGGCAATCGCGGCGTTTGCCTTTCTCGGCGCGTGCTCGCCGGCATGCGCAGCCAGTGCGTATCACGTCGCCGACGCGCCGCCACCGCTGAGCGACGATACGTTTCACTGGTCGTCATATCGGCGCTATTCGAGTTCCGATGGTTTGCCGGCCAACACGGTCAATGCGCTGATTCAAGACGACGATGGCTTCGTTTACGCCGGCACCGAAAGCGGACTGGCGCGCTTCGACGGCCGTAGCTGGCATCGCGTCGCATTGCCGATCGCGAACCAGAATTCGATGGTGCTGAAGCTGGCGCGCACCAGCGATGGCGCGATATGGATCGGCACCGATGACCACGCGCTGTTCCGCGCAAAGAACGACGTGATCACGCCGGTGCCTTTGCCGCCGGGATCGAAAGAGAGCGACATCGAGGCGCTGATCGCTGCGGATGCGGCAACGGTGTACGCGGGCACGTCGAACTCGCTGTACCGCTGCGATGCGCGGAAATGTTCGGAAATCGAGGCCGCGCGCGGACTGGAAGTCGCCACACTCCTTGCGGGCGATGCGGGCAAAGGTCCGTGTATCTGGATCGGCACGAACATGTCGGGCGTGTACCGCGTCGATGGCGTGGACACCAACGCGCCGGTGCGAGCGGACTGGCACCTCGGACCCGACGACCTGCATGCCAGAACCGTGCGCTCGCTCGTACAGTGGGGCGGCAACGACGGCAAGGATCTCTGGGTCGGCTCCGGAACCAATTTCGCGCGCGTACGACACGACCGGATCACGCTGTACACCGCGCCGGGAAACCGATGGGCGGCCGGCGCGTTGACGCTGCGGCCCGGCCACAATTCGCGCGGCGAGTCCGTGCTGTTTGCGGGACTCACCGGCGACGGCATCGCCGAAGTCAGGCTCGACGGCAGCTGGCGCGTCGAGGCTCGCGACTCGGGCGTACCGGAAGGAACCGTCAACGATCTTTTGCTGACCGATATCGACCTGCATACGCCGGTGCTATGGCTCGCGCTCCGGCATGGCGGCGTCGCGCGCCGCGACGTGGGCATCTGGTCTACGTTCGACGAGCGCAACGGCCTGCCGAATCATGTCGTGAATAGCTTGGGCTCTGTCAGCGAAGGAAGTTCGCGCCACCCGTGGATCGGCACCGCGAATGGCGCCGTCATCTGGCGCAACAACGCCTGGACGCCGTGGCTGCCCGCGCCGTATGCGCACGCCGTGCTGAACGATGTCGAGAGTGAGACCGATGGCAGCTACTGGATGGCCACCGACAACGGTCTTATCCGATCCATCGGCAGCAGCGCGGAGAATGTCAGCGCGCACGACCACACCTTTCCCGCCGGCATGGCCGATGTGCTGGAGTATGAACCGCCCGCCACGTTGTGGGTCGGCACGCACCACGGACTCGCGCGCGTGCGCAATGGACATTCCGAGCAGATCGCCGTGCCGATCCTTGGCAAGGAAGATCCCGTGTCGGCGATCGCCACTACACGCACGGCGGACGGTCATCGCCTGTGGGTCGCCGGTCCCACCGGCGTTGCTTATCGCGACGGCAACGAGTGGCGCGCGCTCCCCGACGCGTGCGCGATGCGCTTCAACACGACCTATGATTTGCGCGAACACGGTAGCGTCGGCGCGGCGCACGAGTTGTGGATCGCGCATCGCAGCGGCGTGACGGTCGTCGATCTGGACCATGGCCTCGCGTGCACCGAATTGCAGATTCCGGGCATCGTGGGTGAACCGGTTTCGCAACTCCAGTTCGATCACAACGACCGGGCTTACGTCTTCGGACAGCGAGGCATCCTGCGCGTGACGCGCGATGCGAACGCGCCGTCGGACTTCGCGCACTGGAAAATCGAACGCTTCGGCGTCGACGACGGATTGCCATCGCTGGAATTCAACCGCGGATCATTCGTCGATGACGAAGGTCGGATCTGGGCGGCGACGCTACAGGGCGCCGTCCTCTACGATCCGCGCGAAGAAGTGCCGCCGCCGACATCGCGGCCGTTCCGCCTGCTGGCGGCGCGTGTCGAAGGTTCCCCGACGGCGCTCACTCCGAACACTTCGCTGGATGCGGACGAGAACAATCTCGTCTTCGAATTCAGCCTGCTTTCGTATCAGCGCGACAAACTCACGCGCTACAGCACCGAGTTGGTCGGCTCGGATGAACCGCGTTCGCCGTGGACGGCGGAAGGCGAGCGCATTTACCGACGTCTGCCGCCGGGCGATTACACCTTTCATGCGTATGCGCGTGACGGGTTCGGCGTCGAAGCCGCACCGATCTCGATGCGTTTCGTGATCGTGGCGCCGATATGGATGCGTAGGTGGGCGCTCGGCGCTGTACGCGCTGGCTGTTTTCGTGATCCTGCTCGGCCTGATCCGCTGGCGCGTGCAGCGCGTACAGCGCGTTGCCGCTGCCTCGAGCGCACGGTCGACAGAGCGCACCGCGTCGCTCAAACTCGCGAACGCGCAACTGGAAGATGCCCGACACGCCGCCGAAACCGCGACCCAGGCCAAGAGCGTGTTCCTGGCCAACATGAGCCACGAAATCCGCACGCCGATGAACGGCGGTGCTCGGCTTCGCCGGACTCGGCATGCGACTGGATGTCTCACGCGAAAGCGCGCGAGTACTTCCGCAAGATCAACAATTCCGGTCAGAACCTGCTCAACATCCTCAACGACATTCTCGATTTCTCCAAGATCGAAGCCGGCAAGCTGGCGCTGGAAACGGTTCCGTTCGCGCTGTCCGACGTGCTCGCGCAGGTATCGGATCTGTTCGCGATCAAGGCATCGGAAAAGAGTCTCGAATTCGTGGTCGGCACCGCGCCGGATGTGCCGGATCACTACATCGGCGATCCGCTGCGGCTGGGCCAGGTGCTGCTCAACCTGGTCAACAACGCGATCAAGTTTACGCATGCGGGATTCGTGCAGCTGTATGTGGAACGCGCCGAAAGCCAGCGCGGCAGCGGCAAGACACTGCTGCGTTTTTCGGTGGAGGATTCCGGCATCGGCATGTCCGAACTGCAACTCGCGGGTCTGTTCCAGCCGTTTTCGCAGGCCGATCATTCGACGACGCGCACCTTCGGCGGCACCGGACTCGGCCTGACCATCTCTCAACGCCTGGTCACGCAGATGGGCGGCGCAATCACCGTGCGCTCGCATCCGGGCGCGGGCAGCTGTTTTCAGTTCGAGATCGGACTGAAACCGCAGGTGTCCACTACGCCGCATCGCGTGCCGCCGGACGAGGTGCAGGGTTGCCGCATTCTCGTCGTCGACGATAGCGAGCAGGCGCGCACATGGCTCGGCGATCAGCTTGCGGCGTTGAGGTTCCACGTTCATTGCGTCGATTCCGGCGAAGCCGCGTTGAGCGTGCTGCGCACGCAACGCTTCGACGTGATCCTGATGGACTGGATGATGCCCGGTATCGACGGCATCGAGACGACACGCCGCATCAAGTCCGATCTCGGCCTGGCGGCGATTCCGGCGATGATCATGGTCACCGCGCACGGCCGCGAAGCGATCAAGGATGCCGCCGAATCGGTCGGCATCCGCCGTTTCCTGATCAAACCGGTCGACGCGTCGGTGTTGCTCGATACAATCCTCGACGTACTGGGTGCCGACATCATGCGTACCAGATCGCAACCTGAAACCGGTCATGCGAACGCAACGCTCGCGGGCGTGCGCGTGCTGCTCGCCGAAGACAATCCGATCAACCAGCAACTCGCGATCGAGATGCTCGCCAGCGCCGGCATTGCGACGGACATCGCCGAGAACGGCGCTCAAGCCGTGCAACGCGCGCAGGAATGCGTATACGACGCGATCCTGATGGATATCGAGATGCCGGAAATGGACGGCTATACCGCCGCGCGCCGCTTGCGCGAGCTGTCGCCGCAAGGACCGCCCATCATCGCGATGACGGCGCACGCGACGGCCGACCACCGCCAGCGCTGCCTCGATGCCGGCATGGTCGACGTGGTCACCAAACCGGTGATGTTCGACGAGCTGATCGCCACGTTGCGCAAGTATTCACGCGCGTCGTCGGCACAACCGGTGCCGGCGCTCAAGTCAGCCGATGGCAATGTTTTCGATGCGCGCACGGCCATCGCGCGCATGAACGGGAATGCGGGGCTGTTCCGCAAACTCGTCGCCATGTTTCCCGATTTGCATCGCACGGCCGCGGCCGAGATTGCCGATGCGCTGGCGCAAAACGACATGCGCAAGGCCGCTCGCATCGCGCACAACGTGAGCGGCGCGGCGGGAAACCTCGGCGCCTCACGTCTGCGCGCGGCAGCCCTGTCGCTCGAAAACGCCAGCGAGCACGGTCGCCCGCCGGATTCGCTCATCGAGGAATTCGATGCGGCGTTGAACGAGATGCTAGTGGCGTGCGAGAACTACGGCGCCGGCACATGAAGCCATCCATGGCGTTCTTGCTCCCGGTGCATTCACGACGTGCCGGATGATTTGAGATCGTCGAGTTGCGCAGCCGCTTTTTCGGCACGGCGGCGCACGAGTTCGCTGCTGTCGCGCAGTGCGCGTTCGATGACGCGCGTGCGTTCGCCAGTGGACGTTGCACGCAAGCGCATGGCGGCATCGACGGCTGCTTCGCGGACACGGCGGCAATGTGATCGGCGCAGCAGGCCGTCGAGAAGATCGATCGTTCCGGCGTTGCCGAACTCGCCGGCCAGCAGCACGACCGAGGCGCGCCGATGCACCGCCGCGTGCGGACCTATCCCGGCGATCGTTGCCGTCTGCGGATCGAACAGGAGTTGATCGTTGCGCTGCGAACGTTCGTGGACGACGCAAAACGTGAGCGACACCGAAAGGCTCGAAGGCGCGATGCGCGCGTGCGCATCGATCGTCTCGCGGTAGATGACCACGCAGCGCGGCGACAAACGCGTGCGTTCCACGAAGCGTAGATCGGCGCGTTCGCCGATTTCGCCCGGGCTCGTTTTCGGATCGTAGGCGTACAGGTCGAGTTCGCAGCCGGGGCCGGCGTAACCGACCGTCATCAGGCTCGCGCTGTGGTTGTGCACGCGTCCGGCGGGAATCCCGTTCGGCGGCAGATGTTCGCCGAGCGACGCGGGCATCCAGACGTTCGCGGTCAGCACGAAGTGATCGTCAACGGCGAGCGGCACGCTCACCGACACCTCAGCGGGCGGCGCTTCCGTATCCAGCGAGCGCTGGATCACGTCGTTGAAATGACGCGCGACCACGTCCGGATCGTTGGCGAGCATGCACAGCGGCGAGGCGAGTCCGATGAGACTGTCGGGCTCGTGCAGATCGATGACCTGACGCACGTGATCGACGAATCCTTTGAGCGAAAGCCGGGCGCTGGACGATGGTTTGAGGACGATACCCATGTCAGGCGGCCAGCGCGGCGATGGATTTTTCCGACGTGAAACGCACGTAGGGATGCTCATCGCTGGTCGCGCGCTGCAGGCTCGCGCGCGCGCCTTCCGGATCGAGCAGCGCGAGCGCCTGCAACGCTTCGGCGCGGACCAGATGACTGGCGTGCGAAGTGAGCGCGCACAGCGTCGGCACGGAGCCGGCGCTGCGCAACGCCACGATTGCGCGGATCAGGCTGATCATGTCCGCGTCGGCGGAGCGGCTGGGCACGGCCTGCAGGCTTTTGAGCGTGTGGCGCGAGAACAGCCACTGGATCGAACGGCGCGTCGGTCCGGTCAGCCACATGGCGTTGACCGGCTTGTCGGTGACGATGTCGGCGAGTTCTTCCGTCGAATCGATCAGACACAATTCGCCTTTCTGGAAAACTTCGCGTTCGGGTTTGCTCAGGAATACGGCGGCATCGAAGACATCGGTGTCGATGCTTTGCGATGCCGGGTAGTAATCGACGACGAGCGGTTCCGGTCCGAGCACACTGATGAGCATGTGCGCCGGGTTGCTGCGCAGGAATTCATCCGCCGGCGGAAGATGACCGTAGCGAAGCTGCCACAGCGGACGCGTCTCCGCGACGATGTGACCGCATTGCCACGACGCGGGCAGCTCGAGCGGATCGCGCAGGATTTCGTGCAGCTCGGCATTGGTCGTTTCGGCGAGGTATTCGCAATCGTGCGTCAATGTGCGCAGCAGACCGTACAGATCGAAGAGGCCTTTGTCTTTGCCTTTCGCGAATTGCCATTCGGCGACGCGCGTGAATTCCTGCAGGTTGTGATGGGGAACGATCATCGTTTCGGCATCTCGTCAAATTCGAATCGCAGCCGGCGCATTCGCTGACTGCGCGATGAAGGTAGCCGATCGTCACGCTGTCGATGACGACAGCATGCAGACGTCAACGGGACAAGTTAACGCGCCTTGCGCGCGCCAATAACGAAAGCGACGATCGCATCGGCCGCTTCTTCAGCGCTGACGCGGGTTGTATCGATGTGGATGTCGGGTTTTTGCGGCGCTTCGTAGGGACTGTCGATACCTGTAAAGTTTTTCAGTTGTCCTGCGCGCGCTTTTTTGTATAGGCCCTTCGCGTCGCGTTGTTCGGCGAGCGCGAGCGGCGTGTCGATGAAGATTTCGATGAAATCGCCGTCGTGCAGAAGCTGGCGAACCATCTGGCGTTCGGAACGGAACGGCGAGATAAATGCGGTGAGCACGATCAGTCCGGCGTTCGTCATCAGCTTGGCGACTTCGCCGACGCGCCGGATATTTTCCACGCGATCCGCGTCGGTGAAGCCGAGATCGCGATTGAGCCCGTGACGGATGTTGTCGCCGTCGAGCAGGAAACTGTGCTTGCCGAGCGCGAACAGTTTGCGCTCGACGAGATTCGCAATGGTGGATTTACCCGAACCCGAGAGTCCCGTGAACCACAACACCGCCGGTTTCTGGTTTTTCTGCGCGGCGTGCGATTCGCGGCTGATGTCGATCGATTGCCAATGGATGTTATGGCTGCGCCGCAGCGCGAAGTGGATCATGCCCGCGGCGACGGTTCGATTCGTGATGCGGTCGATCAGGATGAAACCGCCGAGATCGTGATCGTTGTCGTACGATTCGAACGGAATCGGCCTGTCCAGCGAAAGATTGCACACGCCGATCGCGTTGAGCGCGAGCGTGTCGGAGGCGACGTGCGCCATCGAATTGACGTCGACTTCGTATTTCGGTTTGGTGATCGTCGCCGTCGCCGTCGAGCTGCCGCATTTGAAACGATATGGACGGCCGGGAAGCATTTCGGCATCGTCCATCCACACCAGTGTTGCTTCGAATTGATCGGCGACTTCGCAGGGCGACGAAGCGGTCGCGATCACATCGCCTCGCGAGCAATCGATTTCATCGGCGAACGTGAGCGTCACCGCCTGTCCCGCTTGCGCATGCGCGAGTTCGCCATCGAACGTGACGATGGACTTGATCGATGTCGTGCGCCCCGATGGCAACACGCGGATTGCATCGCCCGGTTTGATCGTGCCCGAGACGATCGTTCCAGCAAATCCGCGGAAATTGAGATTCGGACGATTGACCCACTGCACCGGCAAACGAAACGGCTTGCTCACCATGCGATCGGCATCGACCGCAACGGTTTCGAGATGCGGCAGCAGCGCGGTGCCGTCGAACCATGGCATGTTCGCGCTGCGCGTGATGATGTTGTCGCCGCGCAATCCGGAAATCGGAATCGCGATGAAATTCTCGATGCCGATGCTCGTGGCGAACGCGCGATAGTCGGCAACGATTTCGTCGAAGCGTTCGCGCGAATAGCCAACGAGATCCATCTTGTTGACCGCCAGCACGACATCGCGGATGCCGAGCAGGTTGACGAGATAACTGTGGCGTCGCGTCTGCGTGAGCACGCCGAGGCGCGCATCGATCAGGATCACGGCGAGATCGGCGTTGGATGCCGCCGTGACCATGTTGCGCGTGTACTGTTCGTGGCCCGGCGTATCGGCGACGATGAACTTGCGTTTTTCGGTCGCGAAGAACCGGTATGCGACGTCGATCGTGATGCCCTGCTCGCGCTCGGCGGCCAGACCATCGACGAGCAGCGCGAAATCGATTTCCTGACCCTGCGTGCCGACGCGTTTGCTGTCGGCTTCGAGTGCGGCGAGCTGGTCTTCGAAAATCAGTTTGCTGTCGTAGAGCAGGCGTCCGATCAGCGTCGATTTTCCATCGTCGACCGATCCGCACGTGATGAAACGCAGCATCGATTTCGCCTGATGCCGGCGCAGATATTCGCCGATGTCGCGCGCGGCGAGATCGTCGGTGCGATAGCTGGCGTCGGCGGACATCAGAAGTAACCTTCCTGTTTTTTCTTTTCCATGCTCGCCGCCGCATCGTGATCGATGGCGCGGCCTTGGCGTTCGGAAGTCGTGGTCAGCAACATTTCGCGGATGACTTCTTCAAGCGTGGTCGCGGAGCTTTCGACCGCGCCCGTCAACGGATAACAGCCGAGCGTGCGGAAACGGATCGAGCGCTGCGTCGGTTTTTCGCCATCGCGGAAACGGAAGCGTTCGTCGTCGACCATCAGGATCAGTCCGTCGCGCTGCACGGTCGGACGCGGCGCCGCGAAATACAGCGGCACGATCTCGATGTTTTCGCGCAGGATGTATTGCCAGATGTCGAGCTCGGTCCAGTTCGACAACGGAAACACGCGCAGCGATTCGCCTTTGGCTTTGTAGGCGTTGAACAGATGCCACAGTTCCGGGCGTTGATTTTTCGGATCCCAGCGATGATTGGCGGAACGAAACGAAAAAATGCGTTCCTTCGCGCGGCTCTTTTCCTCGTCGCGGCGCGCGCCGCCGAACGCGGCGTCGAAACCGTATTTGTCGAGCGCCTGTTTCAAGCCTTCGGTTTTCCACAAATCGGTGTGCAGCGCGCCGTGATCGAACGGATTGATGCCTTGGCGTTCGGCTTCCGGATTCTTGTGGACGATGAGCTGCATGCCGGCCTGCGCGGCGGCGCGTTCGCGCAGCGCGTACATGTCGCGGAATTTCCACGTCGTATCGACATGCAGCAGCGGGAACGGCGGCGCCGACGGATAGAACGCCTTTTTCGCCAGATGCAGCATCACCGCGCTGTCCTTGCCGATCGAATACAGCATCACCGGCCGTTCGGTTTCGGCGACCACTTCGCGCAGGATGTGGATGCTTTCGGCTTCGAGCCGATCGAGATGGGTCAGGCCGGACAAGGCGATGCGAGGCTCAGGCGAACGGTGCGCGCATTATAGCGGGCGCCGCGCCGGTGCCGGTTTTTCTCAGGCGGGGACGGCCGCCATGTTCTCGATGGCGAGGATGGCCTGGTTGAGGCGATCGCCGAAGCCGGCGTCGTTGCGCTCGAAAAAGGCGCGGGCGGCGCGGCTGAGTTGCGCGATGCGCGCGTCCGGCATCGCGATGCATTCATTGACGACGCGTTCCATGTCGGCCTCGTCGAACGTGTAAATCGTCGATAACTTCTGCGTGCCGATCGGTTTGGCGGCGACCAGCAGACCGTGATCGGCGCTGACGAGTTCGTTCATCGGCGCGGCATCGAGCGTGATCGTCACCGCGCCGGTGCTGAGCGCTTCCATGATGTAGTGCCCGAATCCTTCCGTCTGCGACGGGCACAGGTGAAACGTGTGCGCGTTCTGCAAGCGCCGCAGCTCGGCATCGTCGAGATAATCGACGCGATGGTCGATGTTGGCGACGCGCGCCGCGGGTTTCGCCGTGCGCGGGTTCTGTACGACGGTCAGCGTCGGCCATTCCGGATGACGTCGCCACAGCGCGAGCAGCGGTTCGGTGTTCTTGTTTTCGCTGCGGCCGGCGAGATGGAAGAAGCCGCGGTTTCGCGCGAGGTCGCCATCGCGCCGGTCGCGACTGGTGAAGCCGATGAACTGCACGGTTGACGTGCGTTCCTGAAAGAGCGCTTCGGCATGCCGTGTTTTGACGAACACGCCGTGCACGTGGGGCATCAGACCGGTATCGCGATGGTCGAACCATTCCGGATTCGGAATGAACACGTTCGCCCGCGCCATCGGCAGATATTCGGCACGCACATGTTCCAGAAAAATGTTGATGTCGAACTGCCGTACCTGCGCGCCGACGACGCGCCGCGCTGCCGTGCGTGCGCGCACCACCATCGGGCCGAAAATCTTGTGCAGCTTGCCGCGCCGGATCGTGCTGACGTGGACGCGATGCCGGTGCTGTTTCAGCCGCTCGGATAGCAGGCCGAAGTCGGTGGTCAAGCCGACGCCGTTGTCCCATCCGATCAAATTGATATGCGCCATTCCCTTCCCGTCGCAGGTTGCAGTTCAACAATGACGCGAAAGGATTGGTTGCGCAACCGATGTTCCCGATCGCCCGCCGCGCAACGCTCAGGGAATTCCCGAATTCTTTTTGGTGAGCGCCTTGATCGCCGCGAGCTTGTGCGATTTGCCGTCGCGCAATACCGCCCAGAAACGCGCCGCGCCGCGTGAATGGTCGCCTTTGCCGCCGACTATCGCACCGTCCTGCGCAACGAGCTGGGCGAGGATGGCGACACCGCAACGCAGGTTCGTCGCCGCGTCTTCGAGCGACTTCGATGCGTGATCGGGCGGCGGATCGATGTGGTATTGCTTGGCATCCTCGTACGCGATCTGCAGCAGGCCGACCGATTCGACCTTGAGCGGCGGCGGTTCGTTGAGGTGCGCGTGCGGATTCCAGGTCGATTCGTATTTCGCAATCGCGATGACGAATTCGGCCCAGAATTTCACCTGTCCATCGGGCGGGAGCGCAGCGTATCCGGGAATGAAAGCGTCGGGATTTCCGGCGTCGAGATCGGATTTGCGCTGACGTATCGCATCGATCAACGCGTGCGACCAGGCGACATGCTCCGGCGCGCTGTCCCAGCTCAACGTGATGGGTTCCGCTTTCACTTCGGGCGGTGTCGGTGCGGGCGGCGGCGCTGATGGTTCAGCCGCTGGCGGCGGCGGCGGAACGGGCGCAGGCGGCGGCGCTTTCACGGGCGCGCAAGCGGCGACGGAGATGACGCTCAGCGCGACGAACGCCCTGATCAAGCGAGTTCCCATACCTTCCCCGGACAGTGGACCCGCCTGTTTGTACTAAGCTAAACGTATACTTTTCGTAAAATGGACATTCACAGGTTCAGTGCGGCAGCCCTCGGGACCGGAAATTCGACTGCGGATCAGATCGAATTGGCCCGCTGCGTCGTGCGGCCGTCGGCGCGAGCATCCTGACTTTCGTCGGCAACGAGATCGAACGTACACGTGCCGAGATAGCGCGACAACGCTTCGATGCACGCGAGATGTTCGTCGCGTCGACGGCAGAAATCATCGACGTGTTCCGGTGAGGTCTCATAACCCGCTTTCGCCAGGCGCTGACATCGCCCGATGGACATCGTCGTGCGATGTCGCGGATGGTTTCGGATCGAGCGTCAACTGCTGGGTGAGTTCGCGCGCGACCCTCACCGCTTCGTCGTACAACAGCACGGCGCCGGCGCGCGCTTGCGGCACGTTCAGCAGCAATTGCAGCGTGAGTGCGATGTCGAGCAGAACGCCGAGCGCGCCCGGCCACGCCATGTCGCCGCGGTTGGATCGGAAATAGACGAGTGTCGGATGCGCGCGATGCGTCTGATGCAATCCGGCGCACCAGTCGCGCGCATCGCGCAGGACGTCCGGCAATTCGGTTTTGCAACCCAGCCGCGCATAACGCTCGAGCAAACCGATCGCCGACGGCGGTTCGCCGGCCGAGGTGAGCAGTTTCAGAATGCCGGTGTCGCGACCGGTGATGGCGTTCTGGATTTCGATCAGATACGTGATCGCCATCGTGACCACCGACAAGCCGCAGAAGCCGCTCGCGAGCACCAGCAGCCGCGCAATGATGCCCGACGGCTGCGACGTTCCGAATCCGAGCGTCACCAGTCCCGATCCTGCGGCATACAGCGCCTGTGAAAAGTTCTCCAGGGCCGGATGGAAAGAATTTCTTACCGCATGCGCCATCAGCGCGAAGCCGAACGTGAGCAAGACGAGCCACGTGATGAACGTGAGCAACAACGCCGCCGGCGCGAAACCCAGCCGTATGCCTTTTTTGCGCGTTATGCCCAGACGCAGGCGCACCGCAATCGTGACGATGCGGTGGACGACGCGCAGCGGGCCGCAGCTTTCGCCGGGCACGAGTACGGTTTCGAAGAAGTCGCGCAAGGTCATCCCGGCCACGACGAGGCCGGCGATGAATTCGATGGTGGCGAGCACGATCGCGATATGCAAACTCCGTTGCCGCAATGGCGTAGCAACAACGAAGCCATCCGAAAGACCGCATTAAATCGGCGATAAGAAAACGGTACAGGGCTTGCTACACAGCGAGTCCGCACGTCGCTGCGCAACGATCGACAGCGTCGTTCGGAACTCGACGCCGACTGGCAAGGAGCGGGTCAGCCGGAGCATCTATCTAAGGAAGGAGATTTTCATCATGCGTTACAAGTTACTCACCGTTGTCGCCATTGCCGCGCCGATGGCCGCAGCATCCCTCGCCGCGCAGGCGCAAACATTGAACGGGCAATTCGGAGGACCGGGTCTCGTCATTTATTCGGTCGGCCAGAATTACGCGGCGAACCAGGACGCCAATGCGATGTACGACGGCACCAACAGTGCCTACTACACGTTCTCATGGCCGAGCGGCGCGCAGGGTTCGGACATTTCGTTGTCCGGCCAGCTTCCGCAGGGACTGACATTCCAGTCGGTGAATTCGACCGACTCGAGCGCCTCCGACGCCATCTTCGGCACGCCGGCTGCGGGCACGGAAGGCACCTACTATCTTTCGCTCAACGGCACGGTGAACGGCACCGCTACCTCGTATCCGTTCACGCTCGTGATCGAACCGCAATCGTCGATGTTGACGACGATTCCGGACGGCATCACCGGCAACTGGTTTGGCGGATCGTCGCAGTCGGGACACGGCTTCAGCATCGAGGTCTTGCCGAATTCACAACTGTTGGCGCAGTGGTACACGTTCACGCCGAGCGATGGCACCAACAGCGGCGGCACCCAAGCCTGGATCAACGCGTTGGGCCCGATCACCGGCAACACGGCGACGCTGCAAGCGAACGAGATGGGCGGCGCCGGTGGATTCTTCCCGCCGAACTTCGATACCAACAACGTGCAGGTGCAACAGTGGGGCACGTTGACGTTCACGTTCTATGACTGCAACTTCGGCCTCGTCACCTGGGATACCTCCGGCACGGGCAGCGGTTCGGGTAGCGGGGGGGGAGCGGTAACGGAAGTGGCGGTACCGGCGCCTCCGGCTACGGCAGCGGAAGCATGCCGATCCAGCGCCTCACGATGCCGGCAGGACTGACCTGCAGCAGCACGACGCAATAATCGAAATGCCGCCAGCGCATCGGGCGCTGGCGGCATCTTTTTCCCTGATCACAGCGGACCACTAGCGATGAAAGCTGATCGGTGGCACTCCTGCAATTGAGCGGAATGGCTCTGTCTTCGTCGGCGGTACGGGGAACTATTTTGCGCGCTCGAATTTCATGATCCAGTTCGTGTCCCAAGTCGCGCCGTTGTCGTCAGAAAATGCCTGGTCCCACTGCGCCGACGTTCCCGTGATGTGCGACCACGTATAGCGCGTACGCTGCGGCTTGCCGTTGACGATGCCGTCTGCGTAGAACGTTCCGACGCCATCGACGAAGCGTCCTTTGACGGGCGGATCGAGCGCTGCGTGCGGATCGCGGCTGTCGACCCACCAGATCGCCCACAGTCCGGTTTTCTTGTCGAATGTCCGAAGCGCAATGCCTTGCGTGTCGCCGTTCGGGCGATGAAACGTGTTCTCTTCCACGTTCGACGAGCCGTCGTTCAACGGCCGATCGCTGCTTGTTCCTTCGAATTCGATCCATTCACCGGTCGGGCGCTTCAGTCGATGATGTACGCGCCAATTGCCGAATTCGAAATCGAAGCCGTGCGCTCCCGCCGTTTCACTGAGCGGCTCGGCTGTATTTTTTGCCGACTCCGTCGCGGAGACAGCGGATGCGGCGACACCCAGCGCGGCGACAGTTGCGAGACGTATTGCCTGTTTGCGTTTCATCACGAAGACGCCCTCTCGAAGAAGGCATCAGCATGCGCAATTGCGCGCACGCGAAACAGGACCACTTTCGTTGCATCGGGTCATGCCACCCATGCAAAACGAAAACGACGGCACGTCGATCGTCGAATCAATCGGCCGTGTAGTGGTACGCAGCAACGCCGTTCGCATTGAGGCCGAAGCTCAGATTCGAATCCTGTCCCGGGTTGTAGCCTGGCTGTGTGGCATCCCGCAGATTGGTGCTGCAGTGAACGTTCGTTCCGTTTGTATCGCACAGCGCTACTTCCGCAATGATGCCGACATAGCGGATTTTGTAATCGTTGGGATTCGTGGAATAGCCGATCGATGGGCACGTCTGTCCCGGCACGCAGCCTCCGCAGGAATCGTTCGTACCCGCCTGGCACTGCTGCGCGTTGATACGATGGATGAAGTTGACGAGATTCTGCGGCGTGACGTGAACGCGAAAGAAGCCCTGTCCCTGATACGGAAAACCTTGGGTGGGACTCGTGTAGCGAACGGTGGTCACGTCGCTGTTGCACAACCAGTCGGACGCAAACCAGACGCCGAGTTCCTGCGCATTTACGCCGTAGTCGTATGACATAAACGCATTCGGACCCTGAACCCACGATGCGCAATCGCTGTATCCGTTGTCGAACGGCGCGGCGAGAATCACGATCGGATGCAGCAACGGATGCGCGGTATCCGCGAGATAGACAAAGAATGCCAGCGTCGCCGAACCGTACGTGCTTATCGCTTTGGTGTCAGCCACTGGCGTGAACGCATAACTTCCATCCGATTGCTGAGCTCCGGACCAGCCAACCAGCAAAGGCACTCCCAAATCCGCCTGGATCACCAGTTCGGCCGGCACAACCGCGCCGTCGCGCACCGTTCTGAATGCATAGGGCAGCGCGCTCGGCGCCCAGGCATAGCCGTACATGTCGTTGAACTGTCCGCCGACAACGGGCGCGCCGTCGTGTGGCGTGGCCCACGTGTTGATCAGCATTCCCGCATCAAAGCAGTGCAGCTGGACGCCTGGCGTGCCGCCCGGATTTTCGGGTGTGAAGCCGCGTTGCGAAGCGACGTATGAACCCGGCGGCGTGTAGCCGGTGTAGATCCCGCCGTTGTACTCCATCGGATGAGTGATCCATTGCGTCGGGCCGACGGTGGGATTTCCTTGCCACCGCACCAGCATGGACCAGCTGTTCGGCAGCACGCCGTTGTCGGCGTCGACAAATTGCTGGCCCGTGGTGAAAAGTCCGGCGCTGTCGGCGGGGCAATCGGGTGGCGTGATCGACGTGAACACCTGCGCAAATGCCGAATCGGCGGAGCAAAGCAAAAGTATAAAAAGCAAAAGCGATCGACAGCGCATCATGATCTCCGCACCACATCGGCAAGCAGAGTTTGGGCGCAATGAAACGCGCTTTGCAACTGAGGTTTGCTTCAAAGGACGTTTGAATTTGGCGAGGTACAGGCTGACAAGTAGAGGTGCGGGTATACTGGGAAACGCTGTCGTCAGGGGGTTCCATGAATGCGATTCGTGCGTCGCGGCTGCGCAGTGCGGCAGCCTTCATCGTTGTGCTCGTATTCGGCATGAACATCCCTGCGGCGGCCATTCCAGCCGACGCGGCCGACAGAATATTCGGCGATGCCTTCGAAGTTCCGCCGCTGGCCGATTTCGGCTCCGATGCAATCGGATTCGACGTCACGTTCACTGATCAATCGACGGATGCCGTCGGCACCATCGGTGCGTGGTCCTGGAAATTCGGCGACGGCAGCACGGATACGGCGCAGAACCCTGTCCACACTTACGATGCCGCCGGCAGTTACACGGTTACCGAAACCGTGATGGACGGCGCCAGCGGTGAAACGGGGGTTATCTCGAAAACAGTAACCGTCGTAACCTGCGGTGCGCTTACTTCCTATATCCACGATTTCCGATTTTGGGGCGAACTTGGCGGTCATCCGGACTTTGAACGATACGAAGGTGCTGCTACGGGAATCGCGTCATCCACCATCACGCCAGGCGGTATACCGACACTCAACGTCGCGCATGGGGCTGTCACCAGCGCGGCGTCATTCGCGCAATGGTTCGTCGATGATCCGATCAACTATCCGATCCAGCACACACTGACACTCGCCGAAAGCACACCGGGAACTTACTCCTATTCAAGCAACCTCTATTTCCCCATCGATGGCGAGGGCTTTGGCGACGACGCCGCCATGGGCACGGACGGCAATGTCCACAATTTCTCCTTCACGACTATGCTCCATGCCCAGTTTCGATATGGCGGCGACGAAACATTTCAATTCACCGGCGACGATGACTTCTGGCTCTATATCAACGGCCACCTGGTCATTGACCTCGGAGGTGTCCACGGTCCAGAGGTGGGATCGTTCACAGCAAACGCGGTGGGTGCGGCATCCATTGGGCTCACGAAAGGTCAAATTTATCAAGTCGACCTGTTCCAGGCGGAACGTCACACAACCGTTTCAAATTTTACGTTGCAGACGACCGCCTGCCTTAGTGACGCTCATTGAGATTGCCGGTATTGGCGTCGAGCAGCACTCATGCATTCAAAAGAGGAATGCACGCGACACACGCGTCACGGGACGCAAACCGGTCCCGTGACGCGTCAAGCAGTCAGGGACAGCTCAGCCCCGCCGGCAGCGTAAGGCGCTGTATCGCCATTGCGCCTTTGAAATAATCGGCGACTTGCGGACTCCAGGCCACGGTGCCGTAGTTGCAGTCGTCGAACGTAAACGTCAACGTACCCCACAATTGCGGCTGTGTGTCGTTGACGTCATAGAGCGGCGGGAAAAGCGCTCCCGCGCCCGTTATCTGATAGCCCTGAATGGTGGCGGTGTTGCCGACAATGGAACCGCTTCCCGAAATCCATGCCTGTCCCCCCGTCGGCGTGAACACATACCACTGCGCCACCATCAACGAACCCGGGAGCACTTCGACACTGAAGCCATGTCCGGATTGCGTCGATCCGCCGTACCAATTTCCGGTAATCCCATTCGGCAATGTTGCGAATGCGGCCGTCGCGGGCTCGACGACCAACTTTACCGGATAAGTATACAAAGCCCCATTGACCGTGGCATCGAGCGTTACGTTGTACACGCCTTCGCTTCCCGCGGCCGGCGTGCCGAGGAGCGCATCGAGCATTGTGTCGAACGGAACCGGAAACGGCGCAACCTGCAACGAGATGCCCGACGGAAGCTGTCCGGAAACGGTGATCGCAGAGACGGAAGCCCCATCGACCCAGTTCAACCCGAAAAACGCCGTGGCGTTTGCACCGTTGTTGGAATCGTCGTTGCTATCGTAGAGGCCGTAGGCGTGCCCGACGGTGTAAACCACGATACCCGGGCCGGAAAATTCCGCGTCAGCGGCAATCGCTGTCTGTGCAAAGACGAATACGAGACTTAGAACGGCAAATCCCGATCTGAAAACGCGCATGGCGCGACCCTCCTGATGCTTCGATGAGCCGGATGTGCGGTCCGCCAAAGTTTGCATCCGACGTGAGCTTCAATCAACGCCAATTACAGGACAATTGCGACACCGGTGACGACCACGACGTCACATCGCGATCGGTGCCGCCATACCACCTCAACCGTACCGCAGCTTCAGCACCAGAATGATGGCGGCCAGTACAAACGACACGGCGTTCGCAGCGATGATCGGCCACGACGCGAGCGCTACGCCATAAGCGAACCAGAGCGCGGTGCCGAACGTAAACGCCACATACATCCACAGGGAGATCGCGTGCGTTTCGCGCGTGCGGATCGTCTTCAACGCCTGCGGGATGAACGCGCCGGTCGTGAGCGTCGCGGCCACATAGCCGATCAAATTCGCATCGATGTACACGAGATGGTCTGCCGGCCGAGGACGTTTCGAGTCTGCCACAACACGAGCGCGACCACATCGCTGGTCGCGGCGTTCGCTAGGAGAGACGGCGTTCCTGACGATCAGGTCCCTCTATTGATCAGGTGGACGAACTCATCGAATAGCAGGATCGTATCCGTACCGTTAACCCGCGTCATGTCGCCGATCAACGGCCTGGGATCGAGAACATCGCGGCAGAGGACCATTTCGCAGCAGTTCTTTAATGAAACGCGCACAGCACGAGATGTAGCAGCAGAATCCGTATTTGCCCCGGAATCCGGTGGAGATGAATCAGGGCTTGTTCGTATCGCGCCCTGCTCCGCGTTATGTCGTACGGTTCCAACGGAGAATGGCTATGCAGCAGCGACGCGCGATTCTTTCGGCGGCAGCAGCCGTCTTGTGCTTGGCGGCGATGCCGGCACTGGCGGGCAAGGCGCCCTTCTATGTGCCGACCAAGGCGGAAAAGGAAGCCGCCGATTACGGCGAGTTTCCTTCGAACTATAAGGACATCGTCGTCGCGTACATGGAACAGAAGCACAAGACCCCCGCGGCGGCGCGCTATGCGTTCATCGGCGAACCAAGCAAAGGCACGAACTGGGCGAAGCGCCGCGAAAACGTGATTTGGTGCTACAACGTCTCCGTCAATATAAATCCCGACCGTAGCTGGAACGGCTATACGCTGTGGACTCTGTTCATCCGCGACGGCAAAGTTATTGGGGAATACAAGACCTGATCAGCCGCCCAGCGCCGACCGCGGGACGGATGGGTCCGTTCACGCAGCACGCACCGAAGCGGGTCTGTGTCGTCACTTGAGCTCGGTATCGCGTCTCTCGGGATCAGGGTGCGAGAACGGTGCTGCGTCCTTAAAATCCTCCGCGCTCCCAGTTCGGCCCCAGCGGTTGACTTGAAGCGCTTGCGCTGCAGGTCGTCACGCTCGTTCAGACACGGCCGACATGCAGCGCAGGGACGAATATTAGCAGCAGCGCTCGCTGCTCACGTCGATTCGACTCCGAAACTCACCGCGCGCTTTTTTGTCGTTTCGAAAGACGATGACATGCCGCGAGCACCAGCATCCCCAACAATATCCAGCGGCCGAATCCAAGCGTCGGCGTCGTCACAATGGATGGTGCTTGCACCGCCGCGGTGCCGTTGACGGCCAAGCCTTGTCCGCCGCCGCCGGTGCCGCGGATACCGCGCTCCAGCGGATTGGTAGTGCCGGAATTGTTGTAGGTATAAATCCGGAACTGCACGTTGCCGCTGCGCACACCGAGCGCTGAGATGTTCGCCGTGATCAGTTCGCCGCCGCTGAAGATTCCCGAAAACGTTCCGGCATCGAGCGGGCTCGCGTAGCCGTCCGCACTTGAGCGGATTTCCCAATTGCCGCTGCCGTCGAAATTGTTGTACAGCGAAAAGACCACTGTCGAATACGTGACGTTGTTGCCGGTCGTGGAAAAGGCGAGATAGTCACTGGTGTCCAGTGCGCCGGATGGCCAGTTGTCGAATTCGTACGCGTTCGCGAACGGTCCGGGTACGGTCAGTCCCGCACCGCCGGAAAGATTCCCGGCCGATATGAGTTCCGCCGATACCGAGGTTGGCGCGAGCGGCGAACTGCTGACCACCGTTCCCGCCGGATTCCAGTACGCCAGCACGTCTGCGGCGGCAGGCATGGCGATCGTTCCGATGCATAGCATGGCCGCGCAGACAATCGTCTTGCGCGCAATACGAGACTTGAAAGGATTCATTGAAGACTCCGTTGTGCGAGAAAAGCAAGGATACCCAACCATCATTACACGGAAAGGCGACGTAACCGGCAACGGTAGTTTGAAACTTCGTCGTGGCAAGCCTTGGGGTGCACGCCTCGCGGCCATCAGCCGAAAGCCGCACCTGCATTCCGAACAGAACGGCTGAGCACGCAGCGCTCCCGTTTCGCAACTTCTACGTTGTCCATTGTGCGAAGCCGTTGCCGGTTCTCGCGCCGATTCCTGTACGAGAGGTACACGGCACCCGAAGGTGAATGCCGTCGATTGCGGCGGTGCGACCGCGGCAGCCGATGCCAATAACCCGAACGGTGCCCACCGACAGGGAATACATCGCATGAACAAACAGATCTTCCATGCACACGCTTTCGTCATGGCAGGCATTGCGCTAACGATGCATGGCATGCTCGGTCAGGCACAGCCGGCAACCCCGCCACCGGAAGGTGCTTTCGACCCGACGTTTGGCAACGGCGGACGCCTGATCGTCGATGTTTCCACGCTCAGCACCAGCGATACCTTCACACGACTCGTGGTGCGGCCGGGTAACAAGCTGCTGATGGCGGGATCGTGCGCCTACACCGATCCGGAAGGGGACTCTGGTTATACCTATTGTCTGACCCAATTGAACGGCGACGGAACCTACGACGGAAGCTTCGGCCCCGGCGGCGTCGGTTATGTGCAGTTCAACCGTTTTGCCGGCTGGCCGAACAATATCGGGCCATCGGACATGATCGTGCTCAGCGACGGCCGCATTGCGCTGGTGGGCGCCGCGCCACTGATGCAGGACGGGAGCAAGACGTCATTTCTCCTCGCCGTATTGCAAGCCGATGGGAGTGCCCTCGATCCGAACGTCGGTGCAGGCAAGGGATATCTTGAAGCCCAGTTTGGTGGAGCGCCAAGCAAAGCCGTCTCAATGCTGCAGCAGCCGGATGGAAAGATACTGGTCGCTGGCGTCGCTACGGGTGTCAACGGAAATGACGATTTCGCTGTCGGCCGTTTCCTGGCCAACCTGAGCGGGTTGGACTCGGCGTTCGCATCAGCCGGATCGCAAATTGTAGCCTTCGATCTCGGTGGCCCCACCGGCGGCCACACCGACGAGTGCTTAGCAGTACGGCTTCAATCGAGCGGCAAGATTATTCTTGCAGGATATTCCGTCGCCTCGCCTGCGGGTCAACCGCCAACCGCAGCCGAGATTGCGCTCGTGCGTCTGAACAGCAACGGCAGCCGCGACACATCCTTCGGATCCAGCGGCGATGGCCGAATACACTACGCCCCCGCCGGACAACCCGTCGCTGCCGCCTACGATGCGCAGATAGATGCTGACGACCGCATCGTGATTGGTGGCGCCGCGGGGACCCCAGGCGCGACAACCAACCCGTGGCTCATTGATCGTCTCGCACCGGACGGCGGGCGCGATCCGGGCTTCAACAATGGCAGCCCGCAAATGTTTTACCAGCCGCCTGGCAGTGCGGGCTCGGTTGCCAAACTTGCGCTGACGAACGATGGAATCTTCGCCGTCGGCAGTACGCCACGCTCTCTCGGTCCAGGCGCTCCCGGTAGCCCGATTTGGAATTACTTTGCTGTTGCGCGTCTCAACCAGAATGGTTCGCTCGACGGGCGATTCGGCGGCGGCGGGAAAACGTACGGATCGTACACGGCGACACGCGACGTCGACTCGAGCGGCATGGACATCGCAGTCGGCAATGGCGGACTCATGGTGGCGGGGACGCAAGCGCAATCCATCCCGGGCGACAGCGCCAATACTTACAACTTCGCCATCGGTCGGCTGCAATACGACCAGATTTTTTCGTATGGCTTCGAATAGCAAATAGTCTGGCGTTCCGAGCGCACATGCAACATGGCGAATTGTTGATCGCCAACGTGCGCGATTTTGAATTGCGGGTGCTGTGGTTGCGCTGCCGCGATCGCCGCGAATTTCCAAGTCACGCGGAAAGGCGCACTATCGCGGCGTTTGGGAGGTACTTCGGGGAAATGTCGTGCATCGCAAGCGCTGGGAGAGATTGCAGAAACTGTTTTCGAAAGCGTTGACGTTGCCAGAGGCGGAACGGTCGGCGTGGCTTGCGCGCGCCTGCAACGACGATGCGGAACTGCTTGGCGAAGTCACCGAGTTGCTGCGTGCCGAGGCGATGGCCGGCCTGCTCGACACGCCTCCGATAGCCACCGATAGCGCGAATGCGGCGACAGTCGCGCCCTCTCTCGCCGCAGGCGCGCGCGTCGGCGCCTGGCGTATCGAAAAACTCGTCGGCCGCGGCGGCATGGGCGAGGTCTATGCAGCAACCCGCATCGAAGTCGAGTTCGAGCAGCGCGGCGCGCTCAAGCTGCTGCGCTTCGAGGCGATCGGCGAATTGGCGCGCTTCAACGCCGAACGGCGCATCCTCGCGCGCCTCGATCATCCCGGCATCGCGCGTCTACTCGACGGCGGCATTGCGCCGGACGGCCGGCCGTACACGGTGATGACATTCGTCGACGGCGTGACACTCATCGATTACTGCAACGCTCGCCATTCGCCCCTGGCGGAGCGCCTCGCCCTGTTCGCGCAGGTATGCGACGCGGTGGCATTCGCTCATCGCAACCTCATCATCCATCGCGACCTGAAACCCGCGAACACGCTCGTCGATGCGGACGGCAAAGTGAAGCTACTCGACTTCGGCATTGCCAAGTTGATCGATGCGAGTGCGTCATCGGATTCGGCAGATCCCAACTTGACGATCGCACCCTTCACGCCCGACTACGCGGCGCCCGAGCAACTCGCCGGCACAGCGGTAACCACCGCCACCGATGTCTACGCGCTCGGTGTGTTGCTCTTCGAACTACTTACCGGCGAGCGGCCGTTGCACACGCGCGGCCTGCCCTTCGCGCAAGCGCTTGCACTGTTGAACGATCGCGAGGCGCCGCTCGCAAGCCGCGCAGCGACGTGAGAACGCGGATGCACCGTTGCCCGCGAGCACATTGGCCGGCGATCTCGATGCCATCATCGCCAAATGCTTGCGCCGCGCGCCGGCGCATCGCTATGAAACCGTCAATGATTTGAAGCTCGACTTGCAGCGCTATCTCAGTCGCGAACCGGTGCTCGCCCGCGAAGGCGCGCGCCTATATGTGCTCGGCCGCACGTTGCGCCGCTACCGCTGGCCGGTTGCCGCTGTGGCGGCGCTGATGCTCGCGTTCGCAATGGGATTGGCAGGAACATTATGGGAAGCACGTAAAGCCCAGACCCAGGCTCGCACGGCAATGGCAGTGCAGGATTTCGTCACCGATCTGTTCCGCGCCAACTCGAGCAAGCAGAAAGACCCGGTCAAGGCGCGCGCGACGACAGCGCGCGAGTTGCTCGATCTCGGTGCGAAAAAAATCGACACGGCCATGATCGATGCGCCGGCGGCCAAACTGAGTGTGCTGAATTTACTCGGCGATTTGTACGACGAATTGGCGTTGCGCAAAGAGGAAATTCATTTGCGCCGCGAAGGCGTTGAACTCACGCGCGATCTGTACGGCCCCGACGCCCCCGAACTCGTTGCCGCCTTGAGCGCACTTGCGGGAGCGATGCATGGCACCGATGCGGCGAGCGAACGCGAACCGCTGCTGCGCGAGGCGCTGTCGATACTCGATCGCAAGGGCGATCGTGATTCGGAATTACGCGGCCGACTGTTGCAGAAATTCGCCGAACTTTACGAGATCACCGACCCGGCGAAGGGGCTCGACTATGCACGACAAAGCGTGCGCGTGCTCGCCGCGCATCCGCCCTCCGCCGAGCTGGCCGACGCCTGGTACCTGCAGGGATTGCTGGAAACCTACACGAAACAGAACGACGCGGCGGTCGTATCGTTGAAGCACGCAGTCGAAGTCTCCGGAACCGTACAGGGCACGCCGAATCCAACATTGATCATCTTCTATTACCAACTCGCAGACACGCAGAAAGGTTTGCAGGATTTCGCGGCGGCCGAGCAAAGCGCGAGACAGGCATTGCAGATGGCCTTGGCCATAAACGGCGAACAGCACATCGATGCCGTGCGCACACGCATGATGCTGGGCACGGTGCTGCTCGAGAGCGGACGGTTGCGCGAAGGCCTGGACCTGTTGGCGATTGCCAAGCGCGGCGTGCTGGAGCTCGTCGGTCCGGATGATCCATTCCATACGCCCGCCGTTTTGGAATTCAACGGCACATCGCAAGCGGATGTTGGTGACGTCACCGAAGGGCTCGCCGACCTGCAGGCCGCGCTTGCGATCCGACGCCGCGTCGATGGCGACTCCCTGCAGGTTGCAAACCTGCTGCGTGCAACGGCCGAAGCGCAGATCGATCTCGGCCACTACGACGATGCGCGGCGATCGATCGATGAGGCAGCAAGCATCTACGAAACGAAAGGCCGCAAGCGCGGCACGTCAGGCTATAACGGCATCATGTTCCTGCGGGTGCGGCTTGCCGAAGCCGAAGGGCGCATGGACGATGCGCGCCGATTGATCGACGAATTTGTTCCACCTGCCGAACCCAAAAGCGCCGCAAGCCTGCGAGCCGGCCAGTGGCTGCTCAAGGCGGAAGTCGCGATGGAGACGCAAAATATCGAAAGCGACGTGAACGATTCGCTCAGCAAAGCGCGCGCCGAGATCGAAAACAATAGCTTCACCACGAATCGAGGGCGCTATCAATCCAGCGCCGATCTGATCGATGGCGAATCGCGCTTGAAACGCCACGATGCAGCCACCGCCTTGCCGCTATTGCAACGCGCTTTGGCCCAGCGCGAAAAATTTTTGGTCGCGCCGAGTCCGCGTCTGGCCGAAGCACAAATCCTGCTGGCGATTTGCTATTTGGAATCCGGCAAGCCAACGCAGGCACAGGAGCTCGCCACCACGGCTACTGCGATCGAAGCGCACTACAGCGAACTTGCCGATCGCTATCGACGTCCATGGAAAGAATTGCAGGCAGGATTGCAAGCAGCGAAATTGACGGCTCGAAGCGGTACGCAGGCGCGTAACTGAGCCCCACTCAAACTACTACTTATAATTTTGCTTCAACCCTTCTCCCCGTTGGCAAGAGAACGGTGCAGCCAAGCTCGGGCTAACGCCCAATCGCTGCGAACCGTGCGCTCCGAAATGCCCAGCGCTTGCGCCGTTTCGATTTCGGTGTAGCCGCCGAAGTAGCGACACTCGACAACTTGCGCCAGGCGCGGCGCCTGATTCCCGAGCTGGCCCAGCGCCTCGTTCACGACCAGGATAGACGTATCCCATTCGGCCGCCACGTCGAGTGCGGCTGGCAGCGGCAGAGCTTCTTGGTTTCCACCGCGTTTTGCAGATCGTTGCGCCGTCGCGTGATTGACCAGCGCGTGGCGCATCGCCAGCGCCGATGCCCGCAGGAAATGTGCATCGGTCTGCCATCCCTGACCGCGACGCAACTTCAAATACGCCTCGTTGACCAGCGCGGTCGTTTGCAGCGTCGCACCGGCTCCTACCCGACGACGCTCACGTTGCGCGAGGCGCCGCAGTTCATCGTAAAACAGCGGGAAAAGCTGGTCCGCCAGCGCGCGGGCGTCGGCGCTGAGATCCGAGTTCCAATCCTCATGGTTACTCACCACCCGATCATTCACGCCATTCTCGCGTCGGCCATTTCATTCATGATTTTTCGAATGGGAATCGTAGCACTAGCGAACCGGATGCGACCTCAAGAGAGCGTGCTGGCTGCTTTTCAGGCACGAGTGGACGGTCCAGCTGCCGCTACGTTTTAGTGCGAGTGGCGATACACGTAGAGGCTGGTTCTGAGCTGCCGTGCAAAGCGCAGTCGGCGTCGTCTCACCGACCACAACCTTTCGGCGGCAACCGGTCTGTGAAGTTCCAAATCCCGTCTTTCTGCCGGATCTCGCGCGAATTCCTGTAGCTGTATTTGAGAAACCGACGTCAGGAGACTTCAAGTGAAGGACGCTTCTGTGGACCGCATGCGCCGCCTGCCGCTCTCGGTGATAACTGCTGCCATTTTCGCCGCGGTGACACCCCATCTCGCCAGCGCATTGACGCTGCTCGTCACGGACTGCACCGACGGTCCATCACCGGGCACGTTACGTAATACGATCGCAGCCGCCCCGGACAATTCTGTTATCCAGATTCCGCTGATGTGCAGCAAGATCACACTCGATCAGGGGCGCATCTTCTTGCCGGGTCACGTTTCGAGCTTGTATATCGTCGGCCAGAGTCCTTCCAAAACAATTGTCACGGGCCCGACTCACTATGTTCCGGATCTCGATGGGAGGCTGTTTCAGAGTGTGCAGTACGGCGGCGTTTTGGGCTTCAGCCAGATGACGCTGGAGAACGGGAGCTACACACGTTCTACGGATCCAAAAGGCGGCTGCATTTTCAGTACAGCCAGCATCGCACTCAACAATGCCGTCGTCACCCACTGCACGCTCCACCCTGACGATGACGCTACCGAAGACAGCAAAGGTGGCGCCATATTCGCGTACGGTTCGGTGACACTGCTCGACAGCGAGGTGAGCAACAGCGTCGCCATCGGAGGACCCTACCTAAAGAGTCTTGGCGGCGGTATTTATGCACGAGGCGCGGTCAATGCTCTGCGCAGTACTGTCACTGGGAACATTGTGCGACCAGGCCGCGCTGTTTACGGCTCACGCGGGGGTGGTATTTTTTCCTACGGAGACGAAAATTCTGTCATCCGAGACTCCACGATTTCAGGCAATGTCGCCGATTCCAACGCTGCCGCAGAATTCAGCACTAGCAATTCGTCTACCTTGGCTATCACCAGCAGCACCATCGCGGACAACTACGCCACGGTCCACCACGCGCTAGGAGCGTATCTGAACACCACCGTCACCAACTCTACTATTGCGTTCAATGTCGTCGGACGTGGCAGCAACACTTCCCCCGCGGGCCTGTACAGCGACTCTGAAATCGCGATCAACAACTCGATATTTGCCAACAATGTTGCTCGATCAGGTACATCATTTGATATCTGGTCCAACACGTACCACGGCCGATTGTCCGGCTCGGCAAATCTGATTACCGCAACGGTAAACGTCTTGCCACTGGGGACGATAACGTCTTGTCCTCGTCTCGGACATTTGACCGCGAATGGCGGACCGACCCAAACCATTCCCTTGCTGAAGGGCAGCCCCGCCATCGACGTTGGCGCGGCGAATGGACAAACGACGGATCAGCGCGGCTATTCGCGAACGGTCGGCGCGGGTACCGATATTGGCGCGTACGAGCGACAAGCCGGTCTGGTCGATGATGTTATTTTCTTTTCCGAGTTCGAGTCGCGATGTAACTAGTCGCCGTCGAACTCAGACAGATTCGCCAACCGCACGCAGCTCGCACTGAAGCACGCGTCCTCGATTGCGTCAACGTCAGCTCAACGTCCCGATCAACCGATCACGGCAGATCGAATCCGTCACTGAATATTTCGTCGATTACACCGCCAAGTTCCACCGATCCACTGTCGCAGTTGCCGCCTGCCGGTGTCGGACGCACTGCGCCGCGCTGGTCAGTTGAAAAGTCGCATTGGGCCTTCGGCACGTAGTTGATCGCGGGGTTGCCGGTGGCTGGCAAGATGGTGCGCGTGGGGCCGCCGTTGTTCGCCAATATTCCCATTGTCAGCGTGACGTTGGGCTTGTCGGTCGCGTCACCCAAATCGCCTCCACAATCAGAATCGTCGGCAAGGTTATAGCCGGCGCTCACAAATGGTCCGCCGCTGCAACTGTGCCCGTGTGTGTTGCCAGAGAGGAGTAGCTGGCTCAACGGCACACCGCTGCCGAAGCTGTTGTCGCTGCTAAACGCCGCGCCTTCCTGCGCTTGATTCGACACGAACGTCGAAGCATAAATTCCTGCGCTTTGGTTCCCGCTCAGGTATATGCCGCCACCTTCGGAACCCGCGGCGGAATTGTTGTAGAACGTCGATTGCGTGATCGTGCCTTGGCAGCTGCTGAAAATCGCGCCGCCGTGGTTCGCAAGATTCGAAGTTCCCTGGTTGGACAGGTTGCCCGAGAACGTGGATGTGCCGACGTAGAGCGTGCCGGCATCGCATTCGATCGCACCGCCCATCGTCGCAGCGGTATTACCGTTGAATTCGCTGCCGTTCACAAAGATAAGAGCTGGCGTCGCGCTGCCCTCGCTCCACACTGCGCCGCCGATATTGCTGGCCTGATTCGTGTTGAACACGCTTAAGTCAATGGTGAGCTGACTGCCATCGGTTTCAATGGCGCCTCCGTAGGTGGCGGTATTGCTCGTGAACGTCGAGCCTTTGATATGAATGGTGCCACTGCTATCGCCCCAAATCGCGCCGCCATCGAAACCGCTGTTTGACGTAAACCTGCTGTTGCTGATGTATAGCGCACCGTCCAATGCGTTGCCGATCGCGCCGCCTTCGCCGGCGCCGACTGTATTAGTGTTGAAGCTGGAGCCTATGATCTGTGTGGTGCCATTATTGACAATCGCCGCGCCACTGCCGCCTGCGAATGTGTTTCCGGTGAACGTACTGTTGACGATTGTTGCGTTGCCCTCGACGTCAATCACACTTGCCGCCGGGCTGTTGTTTTTCACGGTTACGGTGTCCAGCGTCAGGGGACCGAAGCTCTGGATCGGGTGGCCGGGGCTGCTGTTGCCGGTTTTCCCGCCATGTTGCAAAGTCAGGCGCTTCAACGTGAGACTGCCGCCGCCGAAGACCTGCCAGAAGGAATAAGTATTGCCGCCATCGAGGACGATGCTGTTGCCGCCGTCGATGACCATCGCAACGTTGGTGTTGATGAAGTCCGGATTCAGATTGCTTGTTAGTGCAATCGTGCCACTACACGTGAAGGTGATCGTGCCACCCGGAGCAGTGTTCGCAGTCGTCAGCGCCGTCTGAAAATGATTCTGATCGCACGTAGATACAACTGCATTTCCCGCCCAGGCGCTGGCGCATCCGATTCCGGACAATATTGCACATGTCATCAACCCGAGAGTATGTCTGTTCACTTGCAGCTCCTTGGGAATGCGGCTGCAGGATACTAGCATCGCGCTGATCACAGTCGCTCGCAGATTGGCTTCGAAAACGTTCACCGCACTCGACAGCGCACCGAGCATTTTTGTACGGCCTTCAATACAACGCTTTGCGTGTATCCGGTGACCAACAGATACGCGAGATGGCGCACCGTTGCGGTGCTATTTGGGCGTCCTCAGGACAAATGCTCAGCCCGTGACGACTGAATGGTGGGCCGTGCTGGATTCGAACCAGCGACCAACGGATTAAAAGTCCGCTGCTCTACCAACTGAGCTAACGGCCCACGTATTGCGATGCGCACCGCTCATGGCGGCCGCGCAGTTTAGGCGCCAGCGCGCGGTTCGGCAAGATTTTAAGCGAAGAATGCTAGCGATATCGCGTCGGATCGGCGATGCCGGCGTCGGTGAAACCCTGCGCGCGCAGGCGGCAGGCGTCGCAGCGGCCGCAGGCGAGGCCGTTGGCGTCGGCGGTGTAGCAGGAAACGGTCGCGGCGAAATCGACCTTCAAGCGTGCGCCTTCGCGCACGATGTCGGATTTGCGCAAGCGGATCAGCGGTGCGTGAACGCGGATCGCTTTGCCTTCGACGCCGGCTTTGGTGGCGAGGTTGGCAAGACGTTCGAACGCCTCGATGTAGTCGGGACGGCAATCGGGATAGCCGGAATAGTCGACCGCGTTGACGCCGCAGAAGATGTCCTGCGCGCCGAGCACTTCGGCCCAGCCGAGCGCGATCGACAGCATGATCGTGTTGCGCGCCGGCACGTACGTGATCGGAATGCCGTGACCGCCGTCTTCGGGAACGTCGATGTCGGCGGTCAGCGCGGAGCCGCCGATGCTGCGCAGATCGACGTCGACCGTCTTGTGTTCGATCGCGCCGAGTTCGCGCGCGATGCGTTTGGCGGCATCGAGTTCGGCGACGTGGCGCTGTCCGTAGGCGACGCTCAGCGCATAGCAATCGAAGGCTTGTGCGCGCGCGAGCGCGAGCGTGACGGCCGAGTCCATGCCGCCGGAGACGAGCACGACGGCGCGTTTGGTTGGTGTGGTCGGTTGCGCGCTCATGTTCCGGGTTTCTCGCCCCACAGCACTTTGTGAAGTTGGATTTGCACGCGCACCGGCAATCGATCGGCGAGGACCCATTCGGCGAGATCGCGCGGTTCGAGTTTGCCGTAGACCGGCGAAAACAGGATATCGCAGCGGCTCGCAAGATCACGTTGCGCGATCACGTCGCGCGACCAGTCGTAATCGGCGCGATCGGCGAGTACGAACTTGACCTGATCGCGTGCGGTGAGCACGTCGAGGTTGCTCCACAAATTCCGTTCGACTTCGCCGGAGCCTGGCGCCTTCACATCGACGACGCGACTCACGCGCGGATCGACAGGACTGACGTCGATTGCGCCGGAGGTTTCCAGCGACACGTCGTAGCCGGCATCGCACAAGCGTTGCAGAAGATCGAGGCAGCGTTTCTGCGACAGCGGCTCGCCGCCGGTCACGCAAACGTGTTTCGCGCCGTACGACTTCACCTGGTCGATGATGGCGTCGATATCGCGCCACTCGCCGCCGTGGAACGAATACGTCGTGTCGCACCACACGCAGCGCAGCGGACAGCCGGTCAGACGCACGAACACGGTCGGGCGGCCGACGTCGCGCGCTTCGCCTTGCAGCGAATGAAAAATCTCGGTGATGCGCAGACGCGGCGCGATGAGGGTGTCGGCTTCGGTCATTGCGGCGTGCGCCCGCAGTGCGGGCGCGACGTGGAAGGAAAACGTTAGCGGCGGCCTTCGAGCTTCAGCGCGCGCAGGCGGCCCTGTGCGAGGCTCGATTGCGTCGTATTCGGATATTTCTGCACGACCTGATTGAGCGTCGCCTCGGCCTGATCCCACTGCTTCAGTTCGTACTGGCAATAGCCGATCTTGAGCAGCGCGTCTGGCGCCTTCTGGCTATCCGGGAATTGCTGCAGCAGGCGGCGGAACGTGTCCAGCGAGATCGGATAATTCTGCGTGACGTAATACGACTCGCCGAGCCAGTAGTAGGCGTTGGGCGTGAGATCGGCATTCGGATATTGCTGGATGAACGCCTGAAAGCGGCGTGCGGATTCGGCGTAGCGGCCGTCTTTCAGCGCGGCGAAGGCCTGGTCGTAAGCGCCCTTCATGTCTTCGGGACTTGATGCGACCGGCGGCGGCGCGCCGCGATCGGGCGGCATGTTCGACGCCATCTGCTGATCGTCGATCGGCTGCGCATCCTGCGGCAGTTCCTGCACTTGCCGCGGCGGCGGCGATTGCGCGCCGTTGAGGTTCATGTCCGGCAGATTGCCGTTGTTCGGAATGGCATTGGGCGGCGGCGGCGCGGCACCGGTGGGGTTGCGGCCTTCCAGACGTCCAATTCGGGAATCGAGGTCGATGTACTGTTCTTTCGACCGGTTTTTCATTTCGTCGAGCTGATGACGCAGCTCTTCGACCTGGCCCTGCAACGTCTGCACCTGCGACTGCAGCGCGTTGATCTGGTTGACCAGCTCGATGTTGCCCTGCGCACCGCCATGGGTTTGCGCCTGCTGCTCGAGCGCGGTGACGCGTTCGGCCAGACTCATGCGCTGCGCATAGGCGGGAGCTGCGAACGCAACGGCGGCCACGAAGGCCGCCGCTACGATTTTCTTCACGTCACACAAACTGCGCATCGATTACTGCTTCGAGGTGTAGACGATTTCGACGCGGCGGTTCTTCGACCAGCAACCGTCGTTGTGATCTTTGCAGGTCGGGCGTTCTTCGCCATAGCTCACGGTGTTGAGCTGGCTGGTCGACGCACCGGCCGCACCCAGCGCGCTCGACACGGCGTTGCCGCGGCGCTCGCCGAGACCGAGGTTGTATTCACGCGTACCGCGCTCGTCGGCGTTGCCTTCCAGCGTGACGCGCGCGCCCGGGAACTGGCGCAGGTAAGCGGCGTGGCAGGCGATCTGGGCCTGGAATTCGGATTTGATTTCCGCGCGGTCGAAATCGAAGTAGACGACGCGCTGGCGCAGGCACGAATCGTTATCGAGCGATTCGACCGTATAGCGGCCGGTGTTGCTCGTGTTGCGATCGGTCGTGGTTTCCGTGCCGGTCCCGCTGACGGGCGGCTGCGGTTTGGTCTTGTTGCTGCTGCAGGCGACGAGCGTGGCGCTCGCGACGGCAGCGGTGAGGAGAACGCGTACGGGGAGTTTCATGTTATTAGGCCTCATGCATCGGTTGTCAGGGAAAAATCGTCAGACCATCTTTGGAGCTTCTTGGAGCTTTTATTGTCCGCGTTGACGATAGGGCGACCACGCCGGCTCTCGAACATCACCATCGGCAAGCAGCAAACGTTGACGCACGTTCGCATTCGTCGACACGGCCCAGAGTACGCCGCGCGAACCTTCCGTCGCGGCATACAGGATCATGCTGGCATTTGGGGCGAAACTTGGGTGCTCGTCCAAACTGCCGGGCGAGATCGCTTTGGTATCGCCACTGGCACGATCCAAAACCGCAATACGATACACGTTTCCGCTGCCCTGCACCATAGCGATGTGCTTGCCGTCGAAGGAAATCGAGGGACTGGCGTTGTATTCGCCCTGGAAGGTGATGCGCGTCGGGTCGCCGCCGCCCTGACCCACCTGATACAGCTGCGGCTTGCCCGAACGATCCGACAGGAAGATCAGGCTTTGGCCGTCCGGCATCCACTTCGCTTCGGTGTCGATGGCGAAGTGCTTGGTGATCTGCGTGGAGTGGCGCGTCGCCAGATCCATGACGTAGATGTCGGGATTGCCGCCGTACGAAAGCGTCAGCGCCAGCTTCGATCCGTCCGGCGAAAACGCGGGAGCGCCGTTGATGCCTTTGGCTGCCGAAATGACCTCGCGCGCGCCCGTGGCGATTTCCTGGATGTAGATCGACGAGTTGCCGCGCTCGAACGAGTTGTACGCGAGCTTGCGTCCATCCGGCGACCACGCCGGCGACAGCAGCGGCTCATGCGAACGCACGACCGTCTGCGGGTTGAAGCCGTCCGAATCGGCGACCATCAGCGCGTAGTTGATGTTGTTGCCCACGCCGGTGGAGACGATGTACGCGATGCGCGTCCAGAACGCGCCGCGCACGCCGGTGATCTTTTCGTAGACGAGATCGGCGATCTGGTGCGCCACATCGCGCATGCCGGTGCGCTGGCCCGAGATGGCGAGCGCGAGCATCTGCTTCTGCTGCGCGACATCCCACAGTTCGAACTCGACGCGCACGTCGCCGCCCGCGCCGTTTTCGATCTGTCGGCCGACCACGATGTAGGCCTGCTTGAGCATGTTCCATGTCGGGAACTTGATCTCGCCGCCGCGCGTCGGACGCTCGACGACGCTTTCTTTCGGCAGCACGCGAAACTGGCCGCAGCGGTTGAGATCGTTGCCGATCACATCGTCGACGTTGGTTTCCGGCGGCAGCGCGGCGCCTTCGTAGGTGAAGGGCACGACCGTGATCGGCGTGGCCGACGCGGTGCCGTTCTTGATGTCGATGGTCGGAACATCGCTCTTCAATGCCTGCGCGCCGGCGATTCCGGCAAACAGCATGAGCGCTAAAGCGGCGAGCGATTTCGCGAGGGAACCTTTGAGCATGAGCGAGTCCGTTTTCATCCGTCGTAAGTGAAATTCAAATTGAAGTCGCGTTGGAAAACGCTTTCGAATCCTTTCGATGGCAGCGGCGACGCGCGCTTCACGGCCTGCTCGATCGAGATGCGCGTCTGCGGGTCGGCGTTGCACGGATTGCTGAGCTGTACGCCGATCACATCGCCTCCGGGAATCTGCGCGATCCGGATCGTGCAGCGCAAACCGGGCTGCGTCGAATCGGGCCGGAGCCAATTATTTGTAATCGCATTCTGAATAGCGGCGAAATACTGCGCTTGCAGGCTATCGTCCTTGCCGGCGTTGCCGCTCAGCGCGGTCGCCGCTTCCGGCACGGGCTGCGGTGGCGTCTTGACCGGTTTCGACAACGTTTTGATGTCGGCGAGCTGCTGCAGTTTTTCTTTCTGGCGCTGCACTTCCTTCTGCGCCAGCTCGCGTTCGCGCTTTACCTTCTCGAGCTGTTTCTGGATGTCTTGCTCGTGCTTCTTTTCCTGCTCGAGCTGCACCTGTTCCTGGCGATGGCGTTCTTCTTCCGCGCGTTCGGCTTCGGCTTTTTCCTGCGCCATCTGCACGACGCGTTCGCGATCGACGCTTGTCTTGCTGCTGCACTTGCGTCGGCGCTTGCGGCGTCGGTTCGGGTGGTTTGACGACGTCGGGCTGCGTCTTCGGCGGCGCGGGTTTCGGCGCCGCTTTCGGGCGCGCGGCGGGCTTGGGTGCCTGCGTGAGGCCGGTCAGTTCGACATCGATCACCGGGCCTTTCAGGTCGATCGGATGCACTTCCACCTGCGTCCACAACAATCCGGCGAACAGCGCCCCGATGCACAACACGTGCACGATGAGCGCGTAGACGAACGCGCGGGCCTTGTCGCCGAAAGTCTCCATCGCTTATCGCCGGGCAGGCTGCGGCTGTTGCGTCGGCTGGCTCATCAATCCGACCTTGGCCACACCGGCCTGCTGCAGCAAGACCATCGCCGAAAGCACCTTGCCGTAATCGGCGCGTTCATCGCCGCCGATGAGCACGGGCACCTGCGGATTCTGCTGCACGAACGCCGTCACTTTCGTCACCAGCGCCGGTGCGTCGATGGGCTCTTTGGGCGCGCCGCCGAGCGTGAGATACAGGTTGCCGTCCTTGTCGACGCTGACGAGCACCGGTTCCTTCTCCACCTGCAACGCCTTCGCGTTCGTCTGCGGCAGATGGATGTCCACGCCGAGATTGAGCAGCGGCGCGGTGACCATGAAGATGATGAGCAGCACGAGCATCACGTCGATGTACGGCACGACGTTGATCTCGGCTTTCAGCTTGCGGCGTTTGCGGCGGCCGGTGTGCATGCTCATTGGAACGTCCGCCGCTGCGATGCAGGGTTAATGCGCATCGTCCAGGTGCGCCTGACGCTGCAGAATCGACGAGAATTCTTCGACGAAGGTTTCGTAGCGCGTGCTGATGCGCTCCACCTTGGTCGAGAAACGGTTGTACGCCCACACCGCCGGGATAGCGGCGATGAGGCCCATCGCGGTGGCGATCAGCGCTTCGGAAATGCCGGGCGCGACCATCGCGATGGTCGCTTCCTTCACGTTCGCCAATCCGACGAACGCGACCATGATGCCCGCCACCGTGCCGAGCAGGCCGACGTACGGACTGATCGAACCGACGTTGGCGAGGAATTCGAGGTTGTGTTCGAGCCGATCGAGCTCGCGCGTGAGCGCCACGCGCATGCCGCGTTGTGCGCCTTCGAGGATCGTGCGCTGATCCATCTGGCGTCGTTGGCGCAGGCGCGCGAATTCGCGGAATCCGGCCTCGAAAATGCTCTCGATGCCGTTGACCTGATCGCCGTTGGCGGTGACTTCGCGGAACAGGCCGGCGAGATCCGCGCCCGACCAGAAGCGTTCCTCGAATGCGTCGGCGCCATTCACCGCGCGGTTGAGGGTGCTCCATTTGCGGAAAATGATCACCCACGACAGGAACGAGAACAGCAGCAGGATCAACATCACGATCTTGACGAACAGACTCGCGTTGAGCGCGAGTTCGAGGACGTTTATACCGCCATTCATGCGTTGAGCTGCTCCCTTAGATTAGGTCGTGCAGAAGAAAATCGGGAATGCGTGTCGGCTTGAATGTCGCCGCATCGACGCAGGCCGCGCGCACGCGCGCCTCGATGAGCCGCGCACCATCCGCCGGCCGCAGTATACATTGCGTAAACAGCATCGAAGCCGAACGGCGAGTGAACGACTCGATGGTCGCGACCAGTTCGTCATCGAGCCGCGCGGGCGCGTTGAACTGCAAATCCATTTCGCTGACGACGAACACGATGCCGTGCGTTTCGCGCAACTTCATCTGATCGACGCCGCGGCCGCGCAGCCATTCGCGTGCGCGCGCGTTCGAGGAAATGCAGATAGCGCGCGTGATAGACGACGCCGCCGGCGTCGGTGTCTTCCCAATAGACCCGCGACCGGCCAGGAGAACAGACGGGCGCCGGATCGCGCTTCGCTCACGCTGGCGGTTCCGGTCGGCGTCGAACAGATCCTCGGCGACGGGACGTTTCGGCGGCTTCAGTCCGAGATGGCGATACGCCTTGCTCGTCGCCATGCGTCCGCGCGCGGTGCGCATCAGAAAACCTTGCTGGATCAGGAACGGCTCGAGCACATCTTCGATCGTGCCGCGTTCTTCCGACAACGCCGCGGCGAGCGATTCGACGCCGACCGGACCGCCATCGAAATGCTCGATGATGATCGACAGCAGGCGACGATCGATCGCATCGAAACCTTCGGCATCGACCTTGAGCATGTGCATCGCGCCGACGGCGACGTCGCGCGGTGATCGTGCCGTCGCCCTTGATCTGCGCGAAATCGCGCACGCGCCGCAGCAGACGATTGGCGATGCGCGGCGTACCGCGCGAGCGGCTGGCGATTTCCCGCGCGCCTTCGTCGACGCAGGCGATGCCGAGAATTTTCGCCGAACGCTTGACGATGCCGGTAAGTTCTTCCGGCGTGTAGAACTCCAGCCGCTGCACGATGCCGAAGCGATCGCGCAGCGGTCCGGTGAGCAGGCCCGCGCGCGTGGTCGCGCCGACCAGCGTGAACGGCGGCAGATCGAGCTTGATCGAACGCGCGGCCGGACCTTCGCCGATCATGATGTCGATCTGGTAATCCTCCATCGCCGGATACAGGATTTCCTCGACGACCGGCGACAGCCGATGGATTTCGTCGACGAACAACACATCGCGCGGCTGCAGGTTGGTGAGCAGCGCGGCGAGATCGCCGGCGCGTTCGATGACCGGACCCGACGTCGCGCGCAGGTTCACGCCGAGTTCGTTGGCGATGACGTGCGAGAGCGTGGTCTTGCCGAGGCCGGGCGGTCCGAAAATCAGCACGTGATCGAGCGCTTCGCCGCGTCGACGCGCGGCTTCGATGTAGATCGACATCTGCTCGCGCACGGCGCGCTGGCCGACGTATTCGTCCAGTCGTTGCGGGCGGATTTTTGCTTCGACGGCTTCGTCTTCGCGCGTCGCGCCGGCGTCGATTACGCGGTTTTCGGTCATGACGCGATTATCGCATGCTGACAACGGATTGCCGCGTCGCGGTGGCGGGCGCGATGAATCGCGCCCCTACGGCACTGGGGCGGCATTCCGCTTTTGTTTTTGTAGGGGCGCGATTCATCGCGCCCGCTCCACATCAAATCTCGACTTGCGTACCGAGTTCGATCAGGCGATTGCCCGGAATGCGGAAGAACGCCGTCGCTGGATTCGAGTTGCGCGCGAGGAACGCGAACAGCTTGTCGCGCCACAGCGGCATGCCGGGGCGATCGGTCGCCACGACGGTTTCGCGGCTGATGAAGAACGTCGTGTCCATCATGTCGAAATCCAGGCCCTTGGTTTCGCAGCGCGCGAGCGAGACGGGAATATCCTGGTCTTCGGAGAATCCGAAACGCAGCGTCAAGCGATAGAACTCGCCGCCGAGCGCGGTGATTTCCGTGCGTTCGTTGTATTCGGCGACCGGCGTTTCGAGCGTTTCGACGGTGAGCAACACATTGCGTTCGTGCAGCACCTTGTTGTGTTTGAGATTGTGCAGCAATGCATTCGGGACCGCGTTGACGTTCGCGGTGAGAAATACGGCCGTGCCCGGCACGCGCAGCGGCGGATGCGCCGACAGGCTCGCGATGAACGGTTCGAGCGCGAGGCCGCTTTGCTTCAATTCGCGGATGACCAGTTCGCGTCCGCGCCGCCACGTGCTCATCAGCAGGAACACGCTGATGCCGAGCGCGAGCGGCAACCATCCGCCGTGTTCGACCTTGTCGGCATTGCCGCCGAGGAACGACAGATCGACGAACAGGAACAATCCGCCGACCGCGATGACTTTCCACCACGGCCAATGCCACAGATTGCGAAACACGAACATGACCAGGATCGAATCGATCGTCATCGTGCCGACGACGGCGATGCCGTAGGCGGCCGCGAGATTTTCCGACGATCGAAACCCGATCACGACCGCGAGCGTGAGCACGAGCAGCATGCGGTTGATCCACGGCAGATAAATCTGCCCGATCGTGTGCGTGGAGGTGTGCCGGATTTCCATGCGCGGCAGATAGCCGAGCTGGATCGCTTCGCGCGCGACCGAGAACGCACCCGAGATCACCGCCTGCGAGGCGATGATCGCGGCGACCGTGGAAAGTCCGATCATCGGATACAAGCAGCGCATCCGGCACCAGAAGATAAAACGGATTCGATGCGGCCGACGGATTTTCGATCAGCAACGCGCCCTGCCCGAAGTAGTTGAGCACCAGTCCCGGCAGCACGAAGCCGTACCACGACCAGCGGATGGGCGTCGCGCCGAAATGGCCCATGTCCGCATACAGCGCCTCGGCGCCGGTGATGCACAGCACGACAGAACCCAGTGCGAAAAACGCCGTCATGCCGTTCTGTACGAAGAAGTTGACGCCATAGAACGGCGACAGCGCCTTCAGCACTTCCGGATAATGCGCGATCTGGATGATGCCGAGCACCGCGAGCGTGACGAACCACAGCGTCATGATCGGTCCGAACACCGCGCCGACTTTGCCCGTGCCGTGATTCTGGAATGCGAAGAGCAGCAGAATGATGACCGCGGCGATCGGCACGACCCAGTGCGACAACTGCGGCGCTGCGACCTTGACGCCTTCGACGGCCGACAGCACCGTCATCGCCGGCGTGATCACGCCATCGCCGAAAAACAGCGACGCGCCGAACAGGCCGAGCATGACGATCCACCAGCGTCCGCGCATGCCGCCGCGCACGCTGCGTTGCGCGAGTGCGGTCAGCGCCATGATGCCGCCTTCGCCCTTGTTGTCGGCGCGCATGATGAAGCCGGCGTATTTCACCGACACCACGAGAATCAGCGACCAGAACACCAGCGAAAGAATGCCGAGCACGTTGTCCGTCGAGGCGAGCGATGCCTTGCGGGCCGAAGGTTTCCTTCATCGTATACAGCGGACTCGTGCCGATGTCGCCGTAGACGACGCCGAGCGCGCCGAGTGCGAAACGGGTCATCGCCTTGCGGGAACGGTGGATATCGCGGTTGCTGGCGTCCATCGTTATTTCAACGCAGCCTTGAGCGCTTTGCGGATGATCGCTTCGGCGTCGTCGCCGGCTTGCGCGGCATCTTTCACCAGACGCACAGACTCCGCCGGTTTGTAGCCGAGCTGCTGCAGCGCGACCGTCGCTTCGGTGACCGCATCGCGCGGCACCGGACTTTCGCTGAAACCCGGCGCCGTCATCGCCAGACCATCGACGCGATCGCGCAGTTCGACCACGATGCGTTCGGCGGTTTTCTTGCCGATGCCCGGCACGCGCGTGAGCGAGGCGATGTCGCCCGATCTGCACGAGCCGCGCGAATTCGTCGACGGAAACGCCTGACAACACAGCGAGCGACGTTTTCGCGCCGATGCCGCTGACTTTCTGCAATGCGCGGAACAGCACGCGTTCGCTTTCGCGCAGGAATCCGTAGATCGCCGCGGTATCTTCCTTCACGGCGTAATGCGTCAGCAGCGTCACTTCCTTGCCGACTTCAGGCAGATCGAAAATCGTCGACATCGGCGCCTGCACTTCATAGCCGACACCGCTCACGTCCACCAGCAGCCAAGGCGGCTGTTTTGCAACCAGACTTCCACGCAACCGACCGATCATCGCCGCCTCCGCCACGCCGTCCTTGGAATGCCGATGCGCTGCACGCTCGCGCGCGTGTGCGCATGCGTGAGCGCGACGGCGAGCGCATCGGCCGCGTCGGCCTGCAGCTTGTTCGAGATGCTGAGCAAGATTCCGACCATGTGCTGGACCTGTCCTTTGTCCGCCGCGCCGCCGCCGACCACCGCCTGCTTGATTTCCTTCGGCGCGTATTCGCTGATCGACAGACCTTTATGGACCGCCGCGCAAATCGCCGCACCGCGCGCCTGACCGAGCTTGAGCGCCGAATCCGGATTGCGCGCCATGAAAACACGTTCGATGGCGACTTCGTCCGGCCGATGCTCGTCGATCAATGCGCACATATCTTCGAAAATCTGCTTCAACCGCAGCGGAAACGTCTCATTCTCGAGCAGTACCAGCGCGGCATGGTACACGTAGCGCGCCTTGCCGGTGTCATCGGCATCGATGATGCCCACGCCCGTGCGCTGGGAGCCAGGATCGATGCCGAGGATGCGCGTGGCGCGGGTGGCGACCAAGTCGATGGCTCAGCGCCGGATCGTCTCGCGGCCGAGGCTGCGGAAACATTCCCCGTTCCCCAATCCCCGCTGCCCGCAACGCTTACGCATACGCTTCGGCCGGAAGATCGGCGTTCGAATAGACGTTCTGCACGTCGTCGATATCTTCCAGCCAGTCGAGCAGCTTGGCGACCGACTGCGCCGTATCGCCGCTGAGTGCAATTTCGTTTTCGGCGCGCATCGTGATTTCTGACGCATCGGGCTTGACGTTCGCTTTTTCCATCGCGTCGCGCACGGCCTGATACGACTCGGGCGCCGTCAGCACTTCGATGGAGCCGTCGACGCGAATTCACGACGACATCATCGGCGCCCGCATCGATTGCCACGTCAGTGATCTTGTCTTCCGGCGCGCCCGGCGCGAACGAGAGCACGCCGAGCTTCTTGAACAGATAGCTCACCGAACCGTCGGTGCCGAGATTGCCGCCGAATTTCGAGAACGCATGACGAACATCGGCCACGGTGCGCACGCGGTTGTCGGTCATGCAATCCACGATCACCGCAACACCGCCCGGCGCGTAGCCTTCGTAGCGGATTTCCTCATACGTCACGCCTTCGAGTTCGCCCGTCGCCTTCTTGATAGCGCGTTCGATCGAATCCTTGTTCATGTTCGCGGCGAGACCCTTGTCGATCGCCAGCCGCAACCGCGGATTGGTCGCCGGATCGCCGCCACTCGCGCGCGCGGCGATCGTGATCTCGCGGATCACCTTGGTGAAGATCTTGCCGCGCTTGGCATCCTGGGCGCCCTTGCGGTGCTGGATGTTCGCCCATTTTGAATGGCCGGCCATAACTGGTGAATCGCAATCTGGATAAGCGGGTTAGTTTATCACGGGGCGCGAAGCTGCTTGTCTATGGGGACGATATGCGCCGGAGCAGGATCGCAGTCGGATGTTCCGCATCGCCGGCGTTGTTCCAGACATGGAGCAGCTCCATTTCACTGGCGGGTAGTGCCTCGTTGGGATAGTACGCGGCGACGTCCCGTGAGCCGATCTGCCCAGGCGCGGAGGTCAGCAACACGTATGAGCAATGACGCATGGCGGCGTCGATGTCGCCTCTAGGCGCCGGTGGCTGTTCGATGAGATGTCGGCCATACAGCATGGCGAGCGCGGTATGCACCGCGTAGACACATTGACCTTGCGGCACGAATTCGTTCAGTCCACTGCTGGCTTCGATGAGCGATTGACGAAACGTGACGTCGGCGCGGATGACCTCGATGTCGCTCAATCGGTACCAGTAGCGCGTGTGCTTCCATTGCGACAATGACGGATCGACCGGTTCGGCGAAACGTCTCGCGATAAACACCAGCGAGGGCAGCAGCGCCAGGAGAAGCAGTGCAGGCGCACCGAACCGCAGCGCGGATACGATTCGGCGATCGCGAAGAGTCGAAACAAAACGTTGCAGAGAGATGCCAACATAGAGCAGCAGGATCGGAATCCAAGGCATCACCAACCGCGTGGAGAACGACGGAAACGGATACAGCACCGTCATCGCCGCGCCGATCAGCAAATACCACGCGTCCAGACGGCACTGGCGCAGCCGCTGCAGCCAGGCTGGAAATGCGACAAGTAAGACGAAGCCAACAACCGTCTGCGTCAACGCGTTGGGCTCCAGCGAAAAATTGGCGAGAAGCCCTTTCCACACCGCAGTCAACTGTGTTGCAAGAAACGACGGCACGAACGCCATCACACCCTGATTTCTCATCTGTTCGAACAAAGCGCCCCAGAATTTCTGATAGCCGGCGCCGTTTTGCGGTCCAATTACCAGCCATTTGTAGAACGACCAGGCGACCAGCGGCGCAACTGCCAACAGCAGCCACGCCCAGCGGCGCCTGCCTTCGCGGCGCCATAGCCAGATGGCCATCGCGGCAATCAACGACATGCCGGCGGTGCGCGTGCCGGCAGCGAGCGCGGTCAGAAGAGCGATGACTCCATCGCGCCGCAGATGCTTTTCGTCTCGAGACGCTAACCACAACGCGGCGAGGCTGAACATGAGGTACGGAAACTCACTGAGAATTTCCATGTCGTGCAGCAGCGTTCCCGGAAGCAGCGCATAGATAGCGACCAGCGCCGTCGCGAGGAGGACGCTCTGCGTCTCTTCGCGAATCCAGATGCCCAGGACAATGAGCGTTACGACGAGCGTGGACGTCGTAATCACGTGCGACCAGAGCAAGGCTGCGCTGCCGCCGCCAAGCAGCGCCAACAACAGCGGATACACCGGCGGAAACAGCGATTGCCGCAAGACGTATCCGTTCAACGCAGGATCGACGTGCCGGAACGGACTAAAGCCATCCGCCATGAGTAGATAGACGGCATCGTCGGAGAGGAATCCGGCCGTTACTCCGTTCCAGCTCAGCGTATACAGAAACACGCCGAGAATCGCGATGACGAGCGCCGCGGCCATACCGCCAATTCGATGAGCGTCTGACGAACGATTGAGCAGATTCATCATGGGCGGCTGACGAATCGTCCGTCGCGGAGAAAAGCTGCGGTCTGATCGGCCGCTTCTTCCGAGAACAACAAACCCGTGTGTGAAGCCGCCACGACACATTGATCGGTCAAACCCGGCAACTGCGTCTCCTCGACACTGACGGTGCCATCGTGCGGAGCGCTCAAGCCGCCGAACGCCGCGCCAAGTCCGATCGGCAGGCGTCCTGCGATCGCGCCGACTTGCTGCGGACCGTCCCACCGCTCGATACCGTCGCGAAGTATGTTGACATTGCGGCCGAGAAGGAATGAACCGCCGGGAAAATTCGACAATGCTCGCGCGACGGCGCTTCCGCGCAATGGCGAACCGAGACACACGACGCGGCCTTCGATGTGCAACGGCTGGTGCCGCAGCGTCTGCAAGCGCCAGCAACCCGCCGAGGCTATGGCCGACGAAGTGAACCTTCTCCGCGGTCGCCCGCGCGGAATGCGTGAGCAGTTTTTCGATACTCGACAGCGAATCCTGCAGAACGCTCGCGTAGTCGAACAGATCGACGGAAAAACCGCTCGCTTCCAGACGCCGCCGCAGCGACATCAGCGTGAAACCGCGCATCCACAAACCATGTAGGAGGACGACGTGTTCCCCGAGATCGCTCATGCTGGCAGCGCCTTCGGGTTCCTGCGTCGGGCGATGAACGCCATGACACATTCCACACTGGACACGGCCAGTACGATTTCCGCAGTTCGATACGGAATCGCATAACGAGGTTCTGCCTGGAACACGTCGTGCACCGCCGTCACGTAGAGAAAAAATCCGGCACTTAAGATATAGGCGAATGGTGTCGGCGAGGCGAGCAGGCGCCGTCGAACGGGCAACAGCACGATGGCAAGGAAGGCTAGCGCGGTGACCCACGGGTTGAGCAGGTGGAAAATATTTTTCGTGACGCGCAGCAGCGGCGAATTGTCGAAGGGATTGCGTGTGGTGACCAGAAACGTGATGTCGCTCGCGCCGGTGCGGATACCCCAATCCCACAAAAGCAGCGGTTTTTCGAACAGATACCAGCGGAGATAATAGCCAGGATCATCCGTTACGCGAGTTCCGATCTCGGCCATTCCCTGGACGGGATCGGCGATGAATGCCGCCTCCTCGTCCGCGATAGCTTGCATGATCGAGGCGGAAATCTCGTTCGAAAAACGTGAGTTCATCGCGGTGTGATAGGTCGGCCATGATCCTTCGACGAAATTTTGCTCGGCACGCATCAACGAGGTGCGGTTGCCGACGTCCACGACACGGTTCCGCACTGACCAGCCGATCGGAGCGAGCGCGAACGCGGTCAGAAAAACCGCCGTCGACGCGTATTGCCCGCCGCGCGCCAGCAGGATAGCGACGACGACCGGAAATGCACCGACGACCGGATTTACGAGATACGCCAAGGCGAACGCCGCGCCGGCAACGAAGGCGAGTGCGGCCGATCGGCGCTGCTGCCAAAGGCACGTGACGACCAACGCAGCGGCGAGCAGGAACCCGAACAAGGTTTCGCTCAGGAGCGTAGCGCAGAACACGATCAGTTGCGGCCACAACGCAACGAGAATTCCTGCAGCGAGCGATAGCGGGCGGCTAAGCCAGAACCGCGCAAGCACCATGCCGAAACCGACGGTCAGCGCGCCGAGAACAGACTGTACGAGACAGGCGATCAGTATCCAGCTCGACGGCACGGCAACGAGCTGTAGACGGTCCGCTTCCGCGTCGCGCAGTTCCAGTCGGAAAGGTCCGGAAAGCCGCATGATCCCCGCAACAAATGCCGGGTAGCCGGGGCCGCGGTAGCTGTCAGGCAATATCTGTTCGCTGCCCGGCATCGACGAGGAATACACACCGTCGCGCTCCAGGTTCCACGCATAGGAAACGTAATCATTGACGTCGCCGCGGATGTCGCCGGTGGTTCTCGCATTGAGCACGTAAAACATGCGCAACGCGAACGCCGACACGATGATCAGCGCTGCGATCCATCTGAATTGACGGCGAGACATGACCGCACGCTACCGCGCCTTGCCCCGCCCTGTCACGCCTTGACCGGCTTCACCACGCGCACATGCAATTCCTGCAGTTGCGCTTCCGGCACCGTCGACGGTGCGGCGGTCATCAAGTCCTGCGCGCTCGCCGTTTTCGGGAACGCGATCACTTCGCGGATCGATTCGGTGCCGGCCATCAGCGCGGCGATGCGGTCGATGCCGAACGCGATGCCGCCGTGCGGCGGCGCGCCGTACTTGAGTGCTTCGAGCAGGAAGCCGAATTTGGCCTGCGCCTCTTCGGCGCCGATGCCGAGCAGGTCGAACACCGCGCTTTGCATTTCCGGGCGATGGATACGGATCGATCCGCCGCCGATCTCGTTGCCGTTGAGCACCATGTCGTAGCCGCGCGAGACGGCGGTCGTGCGCGTTGGCGCGCAGGTCGTCGATGTCGTCGACTTTCGGCGCGGTGAACGGATGATGCAGGGCGACGTGGCGCTTGGCGTCGTGGTCGTATTCGAACATGGGGAAGTCGGTGACCCACAGCGGCTTCCACGCGTTGTCGACGAGGCCGTTGTCGCGCGCCGATCTTGATGCGCAACGCGCCCATGAAATCGCTGACGGTTTTGTACGGGCCGGCGCCGAAGAAAATCACGTCGCCGTTCTGCGCGCCGACGGCTTTCAGAACGCCATCGAGCGCCTTGTCGTCGAGGAACTTGATGATCGGCGAGGTCATGCCTTCGCGGCCTTTCGCGATGTCGTCGATGCGAATCCAGGCGAGGCCTTTCGCGCCGTATTTGGCGACGTAGAGACCGAGATCGTCGAGGTATTTGCGCGGCTGTTTCGCGCCATCGGGCAGGCGCAGCGCGACGACGCGGCCGCCCGCATCGTTGGCCGGACCGCTGAACACTTTGAATTCGACGTGCTTGACGTGATCGGCGATGTCGATCAGTTCGAGCGTGATGCGCAGGTCGGGTTTGTCGGAACCGTAGCGGCGCATCGCTTCTTCGTAGGTCATGCGCGGGAACGGATCGTCGAGCTGCACGTCGACGACTTCCTTGAAGACATGACGGATCATCGCCTCGACCGTGTCCTGCACGTCGCGTTCCGTCGACGAACGCGAATTCCATGTCGAGCTGGGTGAATTCGGGCTGGCGATCGGCGCGCAGATCTTCGTCGCGGAAGCAGCGCGCGATCTGGTAGTAGCGATCCATGCCGGCCATCATCAGCAACTGCTTGAACAGCTGCGGCGACTGCGGCAGCGCGTAGAACTCGCCCGGATGCACGCGGCTAGGGCACGAGATAATCGCGCGCGCCTTCCGGCGTGGCCTTGGTCAGGATCGGCGTTTCGATGTCCTGGAATCCGCGCGCGTCGAGATAATGGCGCAGCGCGGAGACCAGCTTGGTGCGCATGCGCAGCTTGCGCTGCATGTCGGGGCGGCGGATGTCGAGATAGCGATAGCGCAGGCGCGCGTCTTCGCCGGCGGCGTCGTCGAGCATGAACGGCAGCGGCGCGGCGGCGTTGAGAACTTCGACCGGTCGACGCGACCACTTCGATCTTGCCCGTCTTCAGGCGCTCGTTGATCTGGCTCGCCGGACGCTTGCGCACCTTGCCGATGATGCGCAGGCAGAATTCGTAGCGCACGTTTTCGGCCGCGGCGAAGGCGGCTTTGTTGTCGGGTTCGATGACGACCTGCACGATGCCTTCGTGGTCGCGCAGATCGATGAAGATGACGCCGCCGTGATCGCGCCGCGTGTCGGCCCAGCCGCACAGGGTGATTTCGCGATCGATGAGGGCCTCGTCGACGAGGCCGCAGAAATGAGTGCGCATACGTGGTCCGTTCGCGGAAAAGCCCGCGTCAACCGCACATGCTACGAAGGAATTTGCTGCACCGCAAACAAAAACACCCGCCGAAGCGGGTGTTTTCGCGAAGTGACGATCGATTACCAGCGGCGATCGATGGTGAAGGTGCCGTTGCAACCTTGATCCACCCACACGCCAGCGCGGTTCCAGCCCCAGGTGCGGCCTTCGATGCACGCCGATTTCGACGTCTGGCGATCGAGGAAAACGCGGCCGCCGTGGCCGACGTCAACGCTGCAGAAGCGATAGCCGTAGCCTTCGCTATTGCAGCCGATCACGAAACGGCGATCCCAGTCCGGACCGGGACGTCCGTCTCCGTAACCGCCGCCGTCGTGGCGGCCCGCTGCCGCGAACACGCCGGCACATCCGCGATCGACCCACAGTCCGCGGCGATCGATGCCCCACGTGCGTCCGCGCACGCAGGCCGCATCGGATTTCTGCCGGATCAGACGCGCATCGCGCCACGGCACCTGACAACTCTGGTAGCTGAAATTACGGCTTTCGCATTCGATGGTGTCGCCATAGCCCTGCGCCTGAACGGGCGTGGACATGGGCAGCATCGAAATGAGGAAAACTCCAAGAGCAAGACCCCAACGCAGCATCATGACAATTTCTCCTTGTGTGATGTTTGTAGCGCGGCTGTGTAACCCTTCCCCGCCGCGGAAACGATCGCCAAGCGACCCCAGTCTCTTGTCTACGATTCGATTGCACTGTATCGCCGCCAAGCTGGCCACAATGTTAACGGACCGCTCGCCGACGCGCGCCGATTTCTGCATACTCCTGCGTTCCGCGCGTCAAAAAATCCGGGGATGCGATGACAGCCACCACGCTCACGCGACGCGAACTGCTCACGCGCATCGGCCAGACCGCCGGCGCCGCCGCGATGTATCAGTCGATGGCCTCGCTCGGGCTTGCGGCGGAATCGCCGTACAAGGGACCCGTCGATCTTCAACGGCGCCAAACGCGGCACTTCGGTGATCGTTCTGGGCGCAGGTCTCGCCGGTCTCGTCGCCGCCTACGAACTGCGCCAGGCCGGCTACGACGTCAAGGTTCTCGAATACAACCAGCGCGCGGGCGGACGTTCGTGGACGCTGCGCGGCGGCGACGAATACACCGAACTCGGCGGATTCAAACAGAAATGCGAATTCGATCCGGGCCTGTACATCAATCCGGGCCCGTGGCGATTGCCGTATCACCACTTCGGCATGCTCGATTACGCCAAGCGCTTCAAGGTGCCGCTGGAAGCGTTCAACGGACTCAACTACAACGCGTACGTGCATTCGGAAAAAGCGTTCGGCGGCAAACCGCAGCGCTATCGGCATGTGCAGACCGATTACCGCGGCCACGTCGCGGAGTTGCTGGCGAAAACGACGAACCAGGGCGCGCTCGACAGCGCGATCAGCCATGAAGACAAGGAAAAGCTGCTCGAATCGCTGCGTCATGTCGGTCGGCTCGATAAGGATTTCCGCTACGTCGCGGCGCGGCAACGTCGAGCACGTCGCGCGGCTATCGAAGTCGATCCCGGCGGCGGATTGAGCGGCAAGCCCGTCGACTCGAAACCGATCGGTCTGCAGGATTTGCTGCAATCCAATTTGTGGAATTTCCTCGCCACCGATTTCGATTACGACATCAGCCCATCGCTGTTCCAGCCGGTCGGCGGCATGGACCGCATCGCGATGGCGCTGCATCACGAGATCGCACCGGTCGTACAGTTCGGCGCGAAAGTCACCGAGATCCGGCAATCCGAAAATGGCGTGTCGGTTTCGTACGTCGATGCACAGCGCGGCGGACCGGTGCAGACGGCGCAGGCGCAGTACTGCGTCTGCACGATTCCGCTGTCGATCCTGTCGAAGATCCCGATCAACGTGAACGAGAAGATGCAGTCGGCGATCCGGACGCCGCAGTATTTCGGTTCGGTCAAGATCGGCCTGCAGTTCAAGCGCAAGTTCTGGGAAGAGGACGAACGTATATACGGCGGCATCACGCTATACGGATTTGCCGATCCAGCAGATCAGCTATCCGAGTACCGGCATGAACGTGCCGGGCAAAGGCGTGCTGCTCGGCGCGTATGTGTGGGATGTGAACGCGTTCGAATTCACTGCGATGACGCCGCAGCAACGCGTGCAGAAAGCGGTCGAGCTCGGTGCGCAGATACATCCGCAATACAAAGCCGAGTTCGAGAACGGCGTTGCCGTCGCGTGGCATCGCGCACCGTTCGTGCAGGGCTGCTTCTGCTTCTGGACCGACGCGCAGCGCGAGCAGCACTACCAGAACCTGTGCGGGATCGACGGCCGCATCGTGCTGGCCGGCGAACACGCCTCGTATCTTCCCGCGTGGCAGGAAGGCGCGGTCACCTCGGCGCTCGACGCCATCGGTCGCCTGCACCAAAAGATGGTGGCCCATGCATAAAAAATATACATTTCCACAACGTTGCATCGCGCTCGCTTGCGCGCTGATGCTTGCCGTGCCCGCGCTCGCCGACGACAGCGTGCCGCCCTTTTCCCACGGCGTGATGTTCGGCAACTCCGGCAAGTTCGTTCATAGCGACGGCGCCACGTTGTATCGCGCGATCTGCCAGGGCTGCCACATGCCCGACGCGCGCGGCGCGAAGGGAGCCGGCGAATATCCGGCGCTCGCAGCGAACCCGAAACTCGCCGCCAAACAATTCCCCGCCGCGCGCGTGCTGGCGGGCTACGGCAACATGCCGTCGTTCGCCGGAAATTTATCGGATGCGCAGGTCGCCGCTGTCGTGAACTACGTGCGCACCCATTTCGACAACCACTACAACGATGCGCTTTCACCGCAAGACATCACCGCGATGCGTGCCGCATTCGATCAGGGAAATCGCCCATGAAACGTTTTGCCGCCTTTGCCGTTTCGCTCGCTGCGTGCGCGTGCGCGCACGGCGCCGACGTGATCCGCCACAAGATCCCGAATTCGGATTTTCCCATCGCGCAGGCGGTGGAGATTCCGTCCGGTCAGTCGCTGGTGTTTCTCAGCGGCGTCGGTCCCGACGTCGCGGACAAGAATGCGGCGAAAGGCAGCCCGGCCGTGTTCGGCGACATGAAAACGCAGACGACGAGCACGCTCAACAAGATCGACGCCACACTGAAATCGATGGGTCTGGCGATGAAGGACGTCGTCAAGATGCAGGCCTTCCTCGTCGGCGATCCGCAGAACGGCGACAAGATCGATTTCGACGGTTTCATGGCCGGCTACAAGCAATTTTTCGGCACCGCCGATCAGCCCAACTTGCCGTCGCGCTCCGCGTTCAAGGTGGCCGGACTCGCGGTGCCGGGCTGGCTGATCGAAATCGAAGTCACCGCCGTGCGCGCGGAGACGAAAAAGAAATAGTTATTCCGCCGGTTTCGCAGCCGGCTTGGTCTTTTCCTTCGTCTCGGCCGGCTTCGCGTCGGCCTTCTTGGTCTCTGCCGGTTTTGATTCCGTCGATGCCGACGAAGTTTCAGGCTTCGATTCGCCTTTCGCGCTATCGGCGAGATTGCGTTTCTTGTCGCCGTCCTTCTTGAAATCCGTCTCGTACCAGCCGCTGCCGGCGAGGCGGAACGACGGTGCGGTCACGCGTCGCTTGACGGTCGGCTTGCCGCATTCCGGACAGATTTCCGGATCGGGATCGGAAAGCTTCTGCAACCGGTCGAAGCGGTTGCCGCAGGTGCTGCATTCGAAAGCGTAGATCGGCATGGCTCAAACGGGTGGATGTCGGGGCTGCCTACTATGAGTCCGAACGGCGCAAATGCAAGTGGATTTGCGCCTCCGCTGGGTGGTTTCCCGTCCGCAGTTTGTCCTATTGAACATCGCTAGTCGCGATACCGTGCGCCGATCCGGCACAAACCCAACTTCATATCGAATAACGCCGCGTGACGAGTGCCGGCGGACGCGCCGCGTTTTCGGAGTAATCTCAATGAAAATCCTCACGCTCGCTGCGGCACTTGCCGCGGTCTCTTCCTCTTTTTCCGCCGTTGCAGCACCCGGCGATCTCGATGTCTCATTCGGTAGCGGCGGCGTCGCCGAAACCTCGGTGATGGGCCTCAACGGCGAAGCCCACGCAATCATCCACGACAGTTCGGGGCGGCTGGTCGTTGCAGGATTCAGCTACAACGAAGATACGCATACGTCTGTAATCGTGGTTGCACGATTTCTTGCCGACGGAACGCTCGATACCAGTTTCGGCGACAGCGGCACAGGCTTCGTCACGACAACACCACCCGGCGGGCTGACTATCGCTACGAATTTCAGCTCCTCTATTGCCATTGATTCCAAAGACCGCATCGTCGTCGGCGGCGAAACGAGCGTGATGGATCCACGCGGCTTCGCGGTCGAAATATTCAGCGTCGCGCGCTACCTGCCCAGCGGATTGCCGGATGAATCTTTCGGTGGCCGCGGTCTGGTGCAGACGATGGTCTCTCCGGGCGAAATCTATGGCATAGCCGCGTCGATCGCCATCGATTCCAAAGATCGCATCGTTGCTGCCGGATCGACTTCGGGCGGCAGCACGAGCGGAGGCGTGCTCATCCGCTACAACGAAGACGGTGCGCAGGATCACCTATTCGCGCACACCGGCGTCGTCGTCACGAACCCTTTCGGTTTTTTTAGTTCGACCGCGGTTCGCATCGACTCCGCGGGACGCATCGTGCTGCTCGGCAACGATATCGATCCTGACTCGTTCGAGACAGTCAGTGTGGTTGAACGTTATCTCGCGGACGGCGAACTCGATGCATCTTTCGGAGGTCTAGAACCTGGATTGAGCGAATCGACAGACGTTGAAGCCAGCGCGCTGCTGATCGACTCCGCAAATAATTTGCTTATCGCCGGCGCGGCCACCGCTGACTCCACATTTGCGATCGAACGACTCGATGACACGGGTTTACTCGATACGTTCTTCGGAGTGGACGGCATCGCAACGGCGCCCGTTTCACTTCCGTCGTTCTTGCCGTCAGATCTGCAATGGGACAGCCATGGCAATATCGTTGTCGCCACGACCGTTAATGCGAATCTTGGGGCATTTCGTTTTAGCAGCGACGGCAGTTTTGACGAAAGCTTCGGAGACTATGGAATTGCGACCGGCCCGACATCGGATACAACATCCTACTTCGCTGCAGGATTGACCATCGACGACAGCGATCGCCTCACTGTCGGCGGTTGGTCGAACGATGGCACGAGCGAATCTTTCGTGCTTGCGCGTTTCGACAACTGATTCCGATCAGGCTGCAGCGGACCTCGCTGCAGCCTGCTTCGTCAGAAATCGTACGAAGCACGAACGCCGAACGTCCTCGGCGGGATCGGGATGATGTATGTCGTCCCGCCACAAACGATGGCCTGACATTCCGCGTAACGCGCCAGCTGCCCGCGGTTGTCGAACGCGTTTTTCAGATACGTATCGAACGACCACTGGTTGTGCTTGAAACCGGCCGACAGATCGACCGAACCATAGCCCGGAAGATCGCCCAGGATATTGTTCTCGATCGTGCGCAGATCGGTGCGGCGCCGTCCGACGCCGAATGCCGCGGCCTGCACGTAGGCCTGTTGTCCCCACGCATCGAAGGTGTACCGCGCAGTGATGTTGCCTTTGAGCTTCGGCGTGATCGGCAATTGCGCACCGCTCGGCGCGAGCGGGCCGGTCGGATAGTCGTCGGAAACCGGACACACGGTGACGGGCTGTTCGTTCGCGTCGAGGTTGCCGCAATAGTTTTGCGTCAGCTTCGCGTGATAGACCGCGAGGCCCGCAGACAACGTGAGGTTGTATGTCGCCGCCCACGCCAGTTCGGATTCGAAACCTTTGATCTGCGCCTGATTGGCATTGCGGATTTCCGTCAACCCGTTTGCGCCGACGATGGCGAACTGGAAATCCTTCCATTTATCGTCGAACAACGCGCCGTTCCAGCGCAGATGATTGTCGAACCACGAGGTTTTCCAGCCCAATTCGTAATTGTCGAGGAAGTCCGCCGAATACGGCGGCAGCGTGCCGCGACGATTGATGCCGCCCGGCCGGAAACCTTCCGAGTAGGTGGCGTAAATCATCTTGCTGTCGTCGAACTTGTAGGTCAGGTTGCCTTTGGAGATGTGATCGCTCTGCGAGATCTTCTTGTCGAACTCGGTGCACGGCGCACCTTCGAACGGCGGCGATCCCGCAGGACAGGCCGCTTCGCCCTGGCTGGTGCTGTAGCCGGCTGCATAGCCGAAGAATCCCTTCAGGCTGTTCTCGGTGTGGAAGAAGCGCGCGCCGACGGTGGCGGTTAGCTGGTCGGTGATGTCGAATGAGAGTTCGCCGAACGCCGCGTAGTCGTCATCGTAGCGCCGCTGCCGCGTGATCCAGATGCTGTTCGGATAGCCGGTGACCGACAGATCCGAGCCGAGGTTGTTGATCAGATAATCCTGGAAAATGTCGTGCGATTGCTTTTCGTCGAACACGCCGGCGACGAAGCGCAAGCGATATTCTTTCGGCGACGAGATGCGCAGCTCGTTGCTGGTTTTCCGATATTTATCCTCGGCGTGGATGTACTGGCTCGGATCGATCAGGTTGCCGGCGTTGTCGTGGAAGTATGCGCCGTAGCCGGCCAATGTGTCGTACCAGAACGAATAGTCCGCGTAGTCCTGATCGTAATGATCGCTGCGGTTGAGATGCGCGCCGGTATACACGAGATCGAAGTTGCCGATCTTGCCCTGCACCGTCAGCGCGGACTGCACCCAGCGATCGACCGAGTTCTCCGGAAAGCGATGCGAAACCTGCAGATCGCCGATGCTCGGATCGAACGCGTACAGCCCCTTCACGTGCGCATCCTGGGCCATGACCGTCGGCGTGATCGACCAGTTTTCATTGAGATCGATCTTCAACGCCGCGCGCCCGCCGCGCGTGCTGGCCGTGTTGTAGTCGTCATGCACCGCATTCGCGTTGTTGACGGTGATGCCGGACGTCGGGAACGTCCGCTCGCTGAGCACGTTGTCGATATAACCCGCGTCGCGCTTGTCATAGCCGACCACGCGCAACGCGATGTTCGACGAAATCGGAATGTTGACGTAACCCTCCGTGATGAAACCGGTGCCGCCGTTGTCGATCGTATTCAGTTCCTGCGACACGCTCGCCGAAAACGCTGTCGGATCGGGTTTGTTGGTGATGATGCGCAGCGTGCCCGCTTCGGAACTCGCGCCATACAGCGTGCCTTGCGGACCGGCCAGCGCCTCGATGCGCTGGATGTCGTAGATGTGCGGATCGATCGCGCCGACCGCGGTGGTGATCGGCTGCTCGTCGAGATAGATGCCGACGCTCGGCTGCGGTCCGGAATGATTGCCGTTGCTGCCCGATTCGACGCCGCGCATCGAAATCTGCCCGAACCCCGGCTGATATGCGCCTTGCGACGAACTCGTCGCCACCATCGGCAGCAGCTTGGTCCAGTCGGAAACGTCGGACACGTTCATCTCGGTGAGCTTGTCGTTGGTCAGCACGTCCATGCTGATCGGCACCGACTGCACGTTTTCGACGCGTTTTTGTGCAGTCACCGTGATCTCACCGAGCGATTGCGCATTGTTCTGGTCGGCAGGCGTTGAGCCGCTGTTCTGTTGCGGATCGGCGTTGGCGTCCGCACTCGCGTCGGCGAATACCGGCGTGAAACAGGCGAGATGGATGGCCGCCGCGAGCGGCAGCCGGGTCAAGGCGATACGGCGTGCGCGCTGGAATGTGCTGATGGTGCTTTTCATGGATGACTTTTCCCCGAGTCGGAGCCAATGAGGTTTGAATATATTTGTATACAAACGCGCTTCTACGCGGCGTTAGCGTTTTCTCCCGCAAGGTCGCCGAGCGCGGTCCGCAACGGTCCGAGCCAGGCTTGGTAATGACGCCACTGATCGACGCCGCCGGTGTAGATCGGCTGCCGCACCTGTTCGGAACTGGCGGTGCGCACCGGGCGATCGTTTTCGAAGAAGCGCAGGCACGCGTCGTCGAACGGCAAGCCGCAATAATCGAGCAGCCTGCGGATCTCGGATTCCGTATCCGCGACCATCGATTCGTACTGCACGCGATGCACGCGGCCCGGCAGCACCGCATCGAAGTGCGCCAGCAAATCCACGTAGTCGCGGTAATACCGCGCGAGATCGTCGAGGCTATAAGCGAAATTCTGCCCGCGCGCGAAATGCTGTTTGAAGATCGAAAAGCAGCACGCCATCGGATGACGGCGCGCGTCGATGATTTTCGCGTTCGGCAGCGCCAGATGGATCAGGCCAATGTGCGCGAAGTTGTTCGGCATCTTGTCGATGAAAAACGGCCGGCCGAGTTTGCGATGAATGCGCGTGCGTTCGAGATAGTGTTCGCCCAGATCGCGCAACTCGTCCGCGTTCATGCGCGCGAGCGCATCGTGATAAAACTTGTCGCCGCTCGTATGTTTGAGCGCGCGCGTCATCGACGTGATTTCCGGCAGTTCCATGGTGCCTTCGACCAGCGGATGACTGGCAAGGATCTGCTCGAGCAGCGTGGAGCCCGATCGCGGCAGACCGACGATGAAGATCGGTCCCGCCGTTTCGCAGCCGGCGCCGGCGCGTTCACGGAAAAACGCCGGCGTATACATCTCTTTCGCACGCGCGATGCGACGCGTGGTTTCGTCGGCGCTATACGGCACGCGCTTCAATCGAAGCGCATTCGCAGCAGCGTAGTGAGCGAACGAGGTCTCGTACTCGCGGCGATCTTCGAGCGCCTTGCCGAGCGCGAAGTCGAGATGCAGGCGATGCTCGTCGTCGAGTGTCTCGCCTGCGAGCGCATCGCGCATCGCGTGGATTTGCGCATCGCTGAAGCGAAACGTTTTCAGGTTCGCGAGGCTCCAGTACGCTTCGCCGAAGCTCGGTTCGATCTGCGTGCAGGTCGTATACGCAGCGATGGCGCGATCGTTGTGCCCCGCCGTTTTCAACGCATGACCTAAACTCAGCCACACGTGCGCCTGGCCTGGAAATTCGCGCAGCAATGCGTCGTAGATGTCGATCGCCGATTCGTATTCGCCGACGCGGCACAACACCGCCGCTTTCAGATTGCGGCTGGCCGGCTCGTTCGGATCGACGCGCAGCAGCGTTTCCAGTTCCGCGAGCGCACGCACCGGTTTGTTGTTCCGGTGCAGAACGATCGCGTAGTTGTGCCGTGCCTGGTGAAAATCCGGCGCGAGTTCCAGACAACGTTCGAGCAGATGCTCGGCGTCTTCGCCGCGATCGAGCCGCACCGCGAGTTCGGCGAACATGCGGATCGCGACGACATCGGTCGGCGCCTGTTTGAGCTGATTGCGCAGCCGCGTTTCGGCTTCGGGAATGCGATTGGCATGCAGCGCGGCGCCCGCCGCCATCAATGCCGGATCGTGGATCGCGTTCTCAACGTGCTTGAGATACGCGGCAGCCGCGCCATCGCGGTCGCCGGCTTCGTCAAGATGATCGGCGAGCGCGCGCCAGATCTGCGGTTGCCTGGGATCGCGCGCCGCAGCTGTCCGGAGCCGCGCGATGGCGGCTTGTGACTGCATCTCCCCGGCTGCAACGGCCATGCGTCATCCAACGAACGTATGACCGGAGAATACGGCGTTTGCTGCAACTGCCGCAATATGAAACTACGATGACAACAGCGGCGCGGTCCGAGGGCCGCGCCGCTGTCGGGTCTACGACGTGGCGAACGCCAGATGTCCGCCCTGCGCATCGACGGCGATGTGATCGCCCGGCTGGAATTTCCCTTCGAGGATTTCCCGCGCCAGCGGATTTTCGAGCTGTTGCTGGATCGCGCGCTTCAGCGGCCGCGCGCCGTACACCGGATCGAAGCCGACATTGCCGAGCAGATCGATCGCTTTGTCCGACAACGTCAGCGTGAGCTGCCGTTCGGCCAGACGCTTGGCGAGATATTCCGTCTGGATGCGTGCGATCTGGCGGATCTGCGATTTCTCCAGCGCGCGGAACACGACGATCTCATCGAGCCGATTGATGAACTCCGGCCGGAAATGCGCCTGCACGACGCCCATCACCGAAGCCTTCATCTGCGTGTAGTCGAGTTCCGAATCGCCTGAATTTTCCTGGATGAACTGCGAGCCGAGATTCGACGTCATCACGATCACCGTGTTGCGGAAATCGACCGTGCGGCCCTGGCCGTCGGTGAGACGTCCATCGTCGAGCACCTGCAGCAGCACGTTGAACACATCGTGATGCGCCTTCTCGACTTCATCGAGCAGGATCACGCTGTACGGACGCCGCCGCACCGCTTCGGTGAGATAACCGCCTTCCTCGTAACCGACATATCCCGGCGGCGCGCCGATCAGCCGACTCACGGAATGCTTTTCCATGAACTCGCTCATGTCGATGCGGACCATCGCTTCGTTCGAGTCGAACAGGAATTCGGCGAGCGCCTTGCACAGTTCCGTTTTGCCGACGCCGGTCGGCCCGAGAAACAGGAACGATCCGTTCGGACGATTCGGATCGGACAAACCCGCGCGCGAACGGCGGATCGCATCCGACACCGCACGCACCGCTTCGTCCTGGCCGACCACGCGCTTGTGCAACGCATCTTCCATGCGCAGCAATTTCTCGCGTTCGCCTTCGAGCATCTTGCTGACCGGAATGCCGGTCCAGCGCGCGACGACTTCGGCGATTTCCTCCGCCGTCACGCGTTGCTGCAGCAGCGTGAAACCTTTCTGTTCGGTTTCCTGCGCGGCGACGAGCTGTTTTTCCAATTGTGGAATTTTCCCATATTGGATTTCCGCGACCTTGGCCAGATCGCCGTGCCGCTGCGCGGTTTCGATTTCCGCGCGCGCCTGCTCGATCTGTTCCTTGATCTTGGTCGTGCCTTGCACGGCCGCTTTTTCGGCTTTCCAGACTTCGTTCAAGTCCGAAAACTCGCGATCGAGCTTGTCGATGTCGGCTTCCAGATCGGCCAGGCGCTGCTGCGATTCCTTGTCTTTCTCTTTCTTCAACGCCTCGCGCTGGATCTTGAGCTGGATCAGGCGGCGTTCGAGTCGATCGAGTTCTTCCGGCTTGGAATCGATTTCCATGCGGATGCGCGATGCGGCTTCGTCCATCAGATCGATGGCCTTGTCCGGCAACTGGCGATCGGCGATGTAGCGGTTCGACAACGTCGCCGCGGCGACGATCGCCGGATCGGTGATTTCGACGCCGTGATGCACGGCGTAGCGTTCCTTCAGACCGCGCAGGATCGCGATGGTGTCTTCCACGCTCGGCTCGCCGACGAACACTTTCTGGAAACGGCGTTCGAGCGCGGCATCTTTCTCGATGTATTTGCGGTATTCGTCGAGCGTCGTCGCGCCGATGCAATGCAGTTCGCCGCGCGCGAGCGCGGGCTTGAGCATGTTGCCGGCGTCCATCGAACCTTCGGCTTTGCCGGCGCCGACCATCGTGTGCAGTTCGTCGATGAAGAGGATGATGTTGCCCTCTTCTTTCGCGAGATCCTTCAGCACCGCCTTCAGACGCTCCTCGAATTCGCCGCGGAATTTCGCACCGGCGATCAGCGCGCCCATGTCGAGCGACAGCACACGCCGCTCGCGCAATCCTTCCGGCACTTCGTGATTGACGATGCGTTGCGCGAGACCTTCGACGATCGCGGTCTTGCCCACGCCGGGTTCGCCGATCAGCACCGGATTATTCTTGGTGCGCCGCTGCAGCACCTGGATCACGCGACGGATTTCCTCGTCGCGTCCGATCACCGGATCGAGCTTGGATTTTTCCGCGCGCGCGGTCAGATCGATGGTGTATTTTTCCAGCGCCTGGCGCTGTTCTTCGGCGTTTTCGTTTTCCACTTTTTCTCCGCCGCGCATTTTGTCGATCGCCGTGTTCGATGTTCGTCTTGTTCGCACCGGCCGCCTTGAGCGCGCTGCCGACGTCGCCTTTGTCGTCGAGCGCCGCCAGCACGAACAGTTCGCTCGCGATGAAACGCATCGCCGCGCTGCTGCGCGAGTTTGTCGGTCACGTTGAGCAAGCGGTTCAGCTCGTTCGACACATTGATATTGCCTTCCTGCCCTTTGACCGACGGCAGCTTGTCGAGCGCCTGACCGAGCCGCGTGCGCAGCGCAGCCACGTTGACGCCGGCCTGCGCCAGCAACGGCAGCGGTCGAACCGCCCTGCTGATCGAGCAGCGCCGTCATCACGTGCACCGGTTCGAGCATGTTGTGATCGCGTCCCACCGCGAGCGATTGCGCATCGGCCAACGCCTGCTGGAAACGCGACGTGAGTTTGTCCATTCGCATAGAGTTAGGTCTCGAAATTGAGAGCGGCCAAAACAGCCGCAGATGGCTTCGTTATGCGGCCGGCAGCCCAGTTTTCAAGAATTTCACACGAGTCAATTCTTGCAGGAATCGACTGGCGTCGGACGGGATCCGGCAGATAGCAGGTTTCGCGCTGGCCGAACCAGCGGTAGCGACGTTTGGCGACTGCGCGATATGCGGCGTCGCGCAGCGGTGCCGAGGACGATCCACAGCAAGCCCGCGAGCAACGGCCATGCACCGCCGAACGAGCGGAGCACGCGGATCATCGCCGAACTTTCCATGTAGGACCGAGTTCCATCGACCAGCAAGACGCTGGCCGGTTTCGATGCGATCCAGGCCGTGCTCGCCATCAGCCGCGCGCCGGCCGGCGATTGCGTCGTCGCGAAGCGAAAGCCGTTTCTGGCGATCGTGATGCAACACGAACTGCACACTGCGGCTGCACAACACGCAGACGCCGTCGAACACCAGAATCGGCCCGTCATCCGACATCGAGCCAGCCGCGATAGTGGACGAGCAAACCGAGCATCGGCAGTTCCGCGCGAACATCGAAACGATAGCGTCCGTCCTGTTCGAATTCGCGCGCGACGACGCCGCGAAAAAACCGCGCAGGCAACGGAATGCCGAGTGCGCGAACGCGTTCGACGCGCCAGATCAATTCGCCGTCGAGTACGTCGAGTCGGAAATCAAACGTGGCGAGTCCGAGCCGCTCTCTCAGCAATCCATCGGCATCCCACAAGCGTGACGGCATCGCGTGGTCCTGCGAACTTGCGCGTCCAGCGTTCGATCGTGCGACGTGGGTTCGATGGTGACGTGCGACGTGTTGATCTGGCCTGTCGCGCAGGAAGTCGCGTAGCGGCGCACATGCAGCGCGACGAGCAAGCCCGATCCGCGTTCGACGTCGGCGCGGCCGACATACGTTTGCGTCGTTTCGCACGCGTGCAGCTCGCGCACGCGCGGCGGCAATCGTTCGAAATCGTTGCCGAGCAGGCGGGCGAACAGCGTCGCCATCTCAGCGCGGATCGAGCCAGATCAGGCTGGCGAATCTTCCGCTGCGTGCACCGTCGCGCCGGTACGAGTAGAAGCGTGCGTCGCGGAACGTATCGAAATCGCCGCCGTAGCAACGCGTCGACGCCGACGGACTGCAGCCGTTGCCGAACCAGCGCGTATAGATCGCACAGCCAATGATGCCGGACGCGTCGCCGCAAACGCGTGCGCCGCGTGCGGCGACTTTTCGACGAAATGCATCGCGCACCTCGTCGCCGACTTCATACGACGCCGCGCCGATCGCCGGCCCGAGCCACGCGAGCAATTTTGCCTTCGGCGCACGCAAACGCCGCACGGTGCGATTCGACGATGCCTGCCGAAAGACCGCGCCATCCGGCGTGGATCGCGGCGATTTCGGAGCCATCGTCCGCGGCGAGAAGGATCGGCAGGCAATCGGCGGTGAGGATCGCGAGCACGATGTCGGCCTGCGTCGTGAACGATGCGTCGGCCATTTGCTCGCGCGTCGAAAATTTCTTCGGTGATGCGCAGGCTGCGGTCGCCGTGCACCTGGTGAATCCATCGCGGCGAGGATGGCAACTCGAGATCACCGATCAAGCTGCGCGCGGTTCGCGCGCACGATCGGCTTCGTTTTCGCCGCTGCGCAGGCCGAGGTTGAACGTGTTCGAACGGCGGCTGTCGAGTGGCCGCGCATCGTGCGCGTCGTCGACGATCGCGCGCACGCACGCAGGCGCCGGCCAGTCGGGAAAAATGCGCGCCGATCGCTCAACGCGCACGATCCCGCCTGTTGCAGCGTGATCTTCGCGCAGTGCGGCGATGAGACGTTGCATGTCGTCCGGCAACTCGGCCGTCACGCTCACCGTTTCCTTGGTGCGCGGATGTTCGAATTCGAGCTTCTCGGCATGCAGCGCCTGGCGTTTGAATCCGCGCATCGCGTCGGCGAGTTCGGGCGTCGCGCCTTTCGGCAAGCGCAGACTGCCGCCGTACAACGAATCGCCGATCAGCGGATGACGGATGTGCGCCATGTGCACGCGGATCTGATGCGTGCGTCCGGTTTCGAGCCGGCATTCGATGAGCGTGTGCGCGCGGAATCGTTCGCGCACGCGGTAATGCGTCACCGCCGGTTTGCCCGCCGGTCCGTCGACGACGGCCTTGCTTGACGCGGTCGCGCGGATGGCGGCCGATCGGTTCGTTGACGCTGCCGCCGGCGATCATCGGTCCGTAGACGACCGCAACGTATTGCCGATGAACATCGCGCGCCTGCAACTGTTCGACGAGCGCGGTGTGCGCCGTAAGCGTGCGCGCGACGACCATGACGCCGGAGGTATCCTTGTCGAGCCGGTGCACGATGCCCGCGCGCGGGATTTCGGCGAGACGCGGATCGAAATGCAGCAGCGCATTCTGCAGCGTGCCGCCCGGCTGGCCGGCGCCCGGATGGACGACCAGTCCGACCGGTTTGTTGACGACGAGAACGTCGGCATCTTCGTAGCGGATATCGAGCGCGATGGCTTCCGGCGCCATCGGCACTTCCTGCGTCGACTGCGCGCGAACGACGACTTCTTCGCCGCCGTTAACGATTTGTCTCGGCGCCGCGACGACGCCGTCGAGCAACACGTCGCCGGCCTTGATCCATTGCGTCAGCCGCGAGCGCGAATAGTCCGGAAACAGCTCCGCCAGCGCCTGATCGAAGCGCCGGCCGGCCGATTCGGGTGGAATTTGCGCAGTCAACGTGTGGACGGAAGGGTTCATTGGCTGAATGCGGTCTGGCTGAGCGGCGGCGCCGGTTACGGGATAAGCAACCGGATTTCCGCTATTATCGCCGTTCTGTCCGTGAAAGCGCGCTTTTGCCCATGCGATTGTCGTCTCCGTTGAAGTTCCTCCTGCTCGTTCTCATCGTTCTCGCCAGCGGCTGCAGCCTGTTCAATCGACATAGAAAGGACGATGCGGAAGTCCTGCCTGTCGAGCAGATGTATTCGACCGCGAAACAAGCGCTGGTCGCCGAGAACTATGCGCGTTCCATCCACTACGACCAGCGCCTGATCGCGCGGTTTCCGTTCGGCCCGTACACCGAGCAGGCGACGCTCGATCTCGCCTACGCGCAGTACAAGACCGACAAGCAGGACGACGCGTATTCCACCGCGAACCGCTTCATCAAGACGTATCCGACGCACAAGCACGTCGACTACGCCTACTACCTGCAAAGGCCTGATCAATTTCGATCGCGACAAAGGCTTCCTCGATCGCTACGCGAACCAGGACATGACCAAGCGCGATCAGGGCAACACGTTGCAGTCGTTCAACGACTTGAGCGAACTGGTCACGCGTTTCCCGAACAGCCGCTACGCGGCCGACGCGCGCCAGCGCATGATCTACCTGCGCGACAATCTCTCGCGCGCGCAGATCGACATCGCCGAGTTCTATCTCCAGCGCGGCGCGTACGTCGCGGCGGTGAACCGCTCGAAGGAAATCCTCACCAAATACCAGCGCACCCCGGCCGCCGGCGACGCGCTCGCGGTGATGGTCCTCGCCTACAAGGCGCTGAACCAGCAGCAGCTCGCCGACGACACCGAACGCGTGCTCAAGCTCAACTATCCGGACCACCCGTATTTCAACGGCCACTTCCCGCCGCATGGCCACTGGTGGGGCCGCATGGTGCCGTTCCGCAGTTAGGCGTTTCGCGCGTCGTGGGGGAGCGGACGCAGCAAACCGGTTGCCGTTCTCTGCCTTTTTACGCTGGTTGTGCTCGTCGTTTCGCCCAATCTGGTGCTGTTGGCGATCGACCCTACCGTGGTGTGGTTTGTGCGAGGAGTGCTCATCACGGGCGCCCTGATCGCGGCGTTGCTCGCGATCTTTCGCCGCAAGCTCTGGATCGCCTGCCTTCTGATTTTGCCGTGCGCTGCGCTGGCGCCGGCGGAAATTTTCTATATCTCGCATTTCGGACGGCCGAGTGATGCCAACATCATCGCGACCGTCCTCGAATCGAATCTGCGCGAAGCCGACGATTTTCTCGGCGACATAAAAATATATCTCGTCGGCGCCATGGTGATTTGCGCCTTCTTTGCGATCGCCACGGCTGCAATCGTTCGCTCCAGCCGCATTTCGATGACATCGAAGATCTCGCATTGGATTTTGGCGCTCACCTTCGGCGTGCCCGCTGCAGCGATGTGCGTAGCCGCAGCAAGACCGCCGGCCGGTCAGACGCATGTTGAAGCACTCTTCGCCACGGCACGGCGATTAAGCCTTGAAACTTATGGCACGTATCCGTTCGGCGTTATCGGTCGCATCATGGATTACCGCAGCGAAATGGCGGAAATGCGCCGGGTCACACTGGCACAGAAAGACTTCCGTTTCGGCGCTACCCGGATGCACGCTGCCAGTCCTGGCCGCGTCTTCGTGTTGGTTATCGGCGAATCAAGCCGACGCAATCACTGGCAGCTTTTTGGATACGATCGGCCCACGAATCCGGAACTCTCCCGCGTCAAGAATCTCGTGCCGCTCACGGATGTCGTGACGCCGTGGGCCGCATCGAGGCTTGCCGTGCCTGAAGTAGTAAGCCGGAAACCGCCAACCGATGAAGAGGATTATTTTTCAGAACCTTCCGTCGTGCGCCTTTTCGGCGAGGCAGGCTTTCGCACCTTCTGGTATTCGACGCAGGTCGCCGTCAGCTATTTCGATTCACCAATCTCAGTGATCGCGTTCGATGCGCAGAAGACCGAATTCTTCAGTGCGTTGGGCACCGAAGGTTCGGCCATCCACGATGATGCGCTGCTCGCGCCACTGTCTGGCGTGTTGGCCGCAGAGGCGGACGACGTGTTCATCATCCTGCACACGATAGGCAGCCATGTGCGCTACACCTCGCGGTATCCTGCCGACTTCGATCGGTTCGACAAGCTGCGGCCTGCGAACGGCGATAGCTTCGCGCGTCTCGAGAACGAATACGACAACACGATCCTGTTCACCGATCACGTCCTTGCGCAAATCATTCAAACGCTCGAAAACACGCACCGTGTAGCGGCACTCTGGTATACATCCGATCACGGCGAGATGCTGCCGACCAGTGCCTGTCCGGTCAGGGGCCACGGTTTTCCAGGGCTGCAGGTCTATCCTGTTCCAGCGGTGTTCTGGTATTCCGACGAGTACGCCGCGGCTTATCCGACGAAAGTGGAAACCTTACGCCGCAACGCGGATGCAAAGGTGAGCACGACGAACTCGTTCGAGAGCTTGGTCGACATGGCTGATCTGGAGTTTCCGAGCCAGGATCGGCGTAAAAGCCTGTTCAGTCCTGACTTCACGGAGAGCCTCCGCATCGTCAACGCGGCCACGTGGGTAGACTTCGATCAAAAAGTGCTGGTCGGGGAATGTTCCGTTGTCACTAGGCCAGCTGCGCTCAGCAAGTAAGTCAGCGCCAGCCTGACGTGATCGGATAACGCCGGTCACGCCCGAACGCACGCGTGGAAATCTTCGGCCCGGGCGCCGACTGCCGGCGCTTGTATTCGCTCGATCAGAACCAGCCGCGCCACCTTGCGCACGGTCGCTTCGTCGAATCCGGCGGCGATGATTTCCGCCTGCGATTGCTCGTGTTCGATGAAGCGTTCGAGGATCGCGTCGAGCACGTCGTAGGGCGGCAGCGAATCCTGATCGGTCTGGTTCTCGCGCAACTCCGCCGACGGTGGACGCTCGATACACGCCGGCCGGAATCACTTCGCCGTCGCCTTGCATCGTTGCGCCAGCGCGAGAGGCGTAGACGAGCTGCTTGTAGCAATCCTTGATCGGTGCGTAGCCGCCGCACATGTCGCCATAAATCGTCGCGTAGCCGACCGCGTATTCGCTCTTGTTGCCGGTGGACAAAACCATGCGGCCGGTTTTGTTCGATAGCGCCATCAGCGTGACGCCGCGGCAGCGCGATTGCAGGTTTTCTTCGGTGACATCGTTTTGCGGCTGCGCCGAGATTCGCAAACGCGGGCGCAAGCTGGCTCACGAATGCCTCGAACGATGCTTCGATCGGAATCGTGAGCAGTTCGACGCCGAGTTTTTTTGCCTGCACATCGGCGAGATCGTTGCTCAAGCCTGTCGTGTAGCGCGACGGCAGTCGAACGGCGGTCACGCGATCCGCGCCGAGCGCATCGACCGCGAGCGCGAGCACGAGCGACGAATCGATACCGCCGGAAAGGCCGAGCAGCACACCGGGGAAACGGTTTTTGTCCACGTAGTCGCGAATGCCGCGCACGATCGCGGCGTACACACGCGACTCCAGCGATTCTTCGACGTGCGGCCATGCCTCGGCGCGCGAAACGGCGCGTCGCGTTGTCGAATTCCGCGATGAGCAACACGTCGGCCATCGACGGCGCTTGCGCGGCGATGCGGCCATCGGGTTCGACCAGCAGCGATCCGCCGTCGAAGACGAGATCGTCCTGTCCGCCGACGACGTTGACGTAGGCGATCGCAATATCGTTTTCGCGCGCGCGACGCGCGAGCAGTTCGGCGCGCATCGCGGCTTTGCCGGTATCGAACGGCGATGCGTTGATCACGATCAGCAATTCCGCGCCTTGCGCCACGGCGTGCGCGGCGGGTTCTTCTTCCCAGATGTCTTCGCAGATCAGCCAGCCGACGCGCACGCCGTTCAAATCGGTGACGGCCGAATGGCTGCCCGACTGGAAATAGCGCTTTTCGTCGAATACGGTGTAGTTCGGCAGCGCCTGCTTGTGCGTGGTGAAAACAACGTCGCCGTCGATGCGCGAGCGATGCGGCATTGTATACTTCGCCCATCGCGTGCGGATGTCCGAAATAGGCGGCGATGCCGTTGGCGGACGCCGCGACCTCGGCAACTTCCTTTTCGCACGCGGCGAGGAAACTCGGACGCAGCAGCAGATCTTCGGGCGGATAACCGGCAACCGCGAGTTCCGGAAATGCGATGAGTTGCGCGCCGTGTGCGTCGCGCGCTTCATCCATCAGTTCGCGCATGCGTTCGCCATTCTTCGTGACCGCGCCGACGGGGAAATCGAACTGGGCTAGCGCGAAGCGCAACGTCGCCATTTTGTGTTCCTCCTGAACAAAAAAGGCCGCGAAGTTCGCGGCCTTTTATTATCGCTTATCGGACATGCCGCTTATTTCTTCAAGCGCTCGGCGATCGCTTTGCCGAGATCCGCCGGCGATTTCACCGTCGTCACGCCGGCCTTTTCCAGCGCCGCGAATTTCGCCGCCGCCGTGCCTTTGCCGCCGGAGATGATCGCGCCCGCATGACCCATGCGCTTGCCCGCAGGCGCGCTGGCGCCCGGCGATGAACGACGACGACCGGCTTCGTCACGTATTCGCTGATGAATTCGGCCGCGTCTTCTTCGGCCGCTGCCGCCGATTTCGCCGACCATGATGATGCCTTCGGTCTGCGCATCGTCCTGGAACAGCTTCAGGCAGTCGATGAAGTTGAGGCCGTTGATCGGATCGCCGCCGATGCCGATGACGGTGCTCTGGCCGAGACCTTCGTTCGTGGTCTGGAACACGGCTTCGTACGTCAGCGTGCCCGAGCGCGAGACGATGCCGATCTTGCCCGGCTTGTGGATGTGGCCCGGCATGATGCCGATCTTGCATTCGCCCGGCGTGATGATGCCGGGGCAGTTCGGTCCGATCAGCACGGTTCCGGATAGTGCTTTCAGCGCGTTTTTCACGCGCAGCATGTCGAGCACCGGAATGCCTTCGGTGATCGTCGACGATGACGCGGATGCCGGCGTCGGCCGCTTCGAGGATCGCGTCGGCCGCGAACGGCGGCGGCACGAAGATCATCGTCGCATCGGCGCCGGTTTCGTCGACCGCATCCTGCACCGTGTTGAAAACCGGCAGGCCGATGTGCTCGCGTGCCGCCCTTGCCGGGCGTCACGCCGCCGACGAGCTTGGTGCCGTAGTCGAGCGCCTGCTCGGAATGGAACGTGCCCTGCTGGCCGGTGAAGCCCTGCGTGATGACTTTCGTGTTCTTGTTGACGACGTCAGAATAACGCTCGATGCGTGGGATTCGTCGCTGCGCTTAGGCGCTTGGCGGCTTGCGACGGCTTTCTGCGCCGCGTCGTTGAGATCGTCGGCCGGCGTGATCGCCAGGCCGGAATTCGCGAGCAGTTCGCGTCCCTTCTCGACGTTGGTGCCTTGCAGGCGCACGACCACCGGAATCTTCAGACCCGACTTCCTTCACCGCGGCGATGATGCCTTCGGCGATCATGTCGCAGCGCACGATGCCGCCGAAGATGTTGACCAGGATCGCCTTGCACCTTGTCGGAAGACAGGATCAGCTTGAACGCCTCGGTGACGCGTTCCTTCGTCGCGCCGCCGCCGACATCGAGGAAGTTCGCCGGCTCGCCGCCGGCGAGCTTGATCACGTCCATCGTCGCCATGGCGAGGCCGGCGCCGTTGACCATGCAGCCGATGTTGCCGTCCATCGTCACGTAGTTGAGGTTGTGCTTGACCGCCACCGCTTCGGCGTGCGTCTTCCTGCGATCGTCGCGCATCGCGGCGAGATCGGCGTGACGGAACTCGGCGTTGTCGTCGGAATTGACTTTGCCGTCGAGCGCGAGCAAGGTCGCCGGTCTTGCGGATCGCCAGCGGATTGAGTTCGACCAGCGCCAGATCCTTCTCGTTGAACAGCTTGTACAGGCCGAGCATGATCTTGGTGAGCTGGTTGGCCTGCTTCGCGTTCAGGCCCATGCCGAAGGCGAGCTTGCGGCATTGATACGGCTGCAGACCCTTCACGAAATTCACTTCGAGCGTGTGGATGTCCTCGGGATTTTCGCGCGCGACCTGTTCGATATCGACGCCGCCTTGCGCCGAAGCGATGAACGCGACCGATTTCGTCGCGCGATCGACGAGCACCGACAGGTACAGCTCCTTCGCGATGTCGGTCGCCTCGGTGATCAGCACGCTGTTCACCGGCAGCGCGCGGCCGCCGGATTGATAGGTCTGCATGTTCGTGCCGAGCATCTTCGCCGCGGCGGCCTTCGACTTCGTCGAGCGATTTGCACCAGCTTCACGCCGCCGGCCTTGCCGCGGCCGCCGGCGTGGATCTGCGCCTTGACCATCCATTCGTCGCCGCCGAGCGCTTTCGCGGCTTCGACCGCCTGCTCGGGCGTGGTCGCGACTTTGCCGGGCGGCACGGGAATGCCGTAGTCGGCGAACAAGTTGCTTGGCTTGGTATTCGTGGAAATTCATGCGTGCATCCGGGAAGTTTGGCGAATCCGGAGCGCGGACCGCGAGGCTCGACATTTTGAAGGAGCGCCGTGCCGATTGAAAGCGGCGCGGCGCAGGGAAAAATCTTCTGCAACAGATACAGCGTCAGGATTGGTATACTTCGTGAAACTACTGTCCGCGCCGTGGCCACAGCGATCGACGTCCGCACTCGTCCCGACCCCGCGCTAGCGACATCAGCCGGCGCGAAATCTATTTCTTCAATCTGTTCCGCGTTTTTCAGGCGGTCGTGCTGTGCGCGCTGGTTTTCAGCGCGTACTGGACCGGCTGGGTGCAACTGGACTATCCGCTGATCGGGTGCGCCAGTTCGCGTCGTCTACTTGCTGCTCGCGCTGTATACGCTGGCCGAAACCAAGCGCTGGCGCAGCAATATCTCGTTCAAGGTCGCCGCGGCGTTGAGCCTGGACGTCACCGCGACGACGGTCGCGATGTTCTCGATCGCCAATCCGCCGACGGCGATTGCGATGCTGCTGCTCGTCAACGTCGGCGCCGGCGCGTTGCTGCTGCCGCCGCGGCTGGCCGGACTTGTTCGCTGCGCTGGCCGCGCTCGGCGTTCTGGGGCAATGCGTCGCAGGACGCGTATTTCTGCAGGAGGATCGCAACCTGCTCGAGGCCGGACTGTACGGCCTCAGCTATTTCGCGACCGCGACGCTGTGCTTCGTCCTCGGCAAACAGATGCGCGAAACCGAAGCGCTCGCGCGAACAGCGCGGCATCGACCTTGCCAACCTCGCGCAGATCAACGAACTCATCATCCGGCGCATGAAGACCGGCGTGCTCGTCGTCGACGACGCCAATCGCGTGCATCGCTGGAACGAATCGGCGTGGGCGCTGATGGGAAATCCGAAGCCCGGACAGCGCGATCTGGGCAGCGTTGCGCCGGAATTATCGCGCCGGCTGTATCACTGGCGCACGACCGGCAAGATCGACAACACCGCCGTCGCGCTGGCCGAAGGCGCGCCGGAGATCATTCCGCGCTTCACCAAGCTTGCCTCCGAACGACGACAACAACGTGCTGATCTTCCTCGACGACACGTCGCTGGTGTCGCGCCGCGCCGAAGAACTGACGCTGTCGTCGCTCGGCCGCCTGTCCGCGTCGATCGCGCACGAAATCCGCAATCCGCTCGCCGCGATCAGCTATTCGGCGCAGCTGCTCGCCGAATCGGAGGAGCTGAGCGACGCCGACAAGCGCATGGTCGAGATCATCAACAACCACTGCAGCCGCGTGAACGAGATCGTCGAGAACATCCTGCAGCTGTCGCGTCGCGAACGCTCGCGGCCGGAAAGCATCGATCTGTCGCTGTGGGCGCAGCATTTCGTCGATGAGTATAAAAGTGGAAACGACATCGGCGGCGACCAGCTGCGCGCGGTGACGCAGGGCCGGCATGTCGAAGCGTTGGCCGATCCGCAGCAGCTGCAGCAGGTGGTATGGAATCTGGTCCAGAACGCGTTGCGCTATGGCCGCCTGCCCGGCGAACCGGCGCGGGTTTCGGTCGTGCCGCGACTGGCCGACGGACAAAGGGCCGCCGCTGATCGAGGTCATCGATCGCGGCCCGGGCATTCCCGCCGAAAGTCGCGGCGCAGATCTTCGAGCCGTTTTTCACGACGCACGAATACGGAACGGGTCTCGGTCTGTATCTCGCGCGCACGATGTGCGATGCGAATCAGGCGACGCTGGAATATGTGCCGGTCGCGGGCGGCGGGAGTTGCTTTCGCATTACGTTGTCGGGTCCGGTCGTCGCCGGCCGCTGAGATGGCTGGCGTCATGTTCACGCAAAACGTGGCCGTGGAAAAGCGCCGCGTGTCTGCGTGCTCAGTCTGTTCTCGTTGCCGCTGTTTACTGGCCGGTCCGCCATGCGCGGTTCGTCTGGGACGACATCATATTTTCCATGACACGGCCGCGATGCGTCACGGCGATTCGTGGTTGAAGTTCCTCGTCGGCGGATTGAGCGGTTATGTAGAACTATTTCCGTCCAGTGGTCGCCGCTTTTTTTGTACTGCAACTTGATCTCTTCGATGTGGCAGCCGGGGCCAATGCACCTGGTTTCGCTCGCGTTACATCTTTGCAACACCATGCTCGTCGGTCTGTTCGTCGCTCGACTGGGAGCAACTCGGGCTGAGTCGCTGCTGCCGGTCGCCGCGGGCATGCTCTTTTATGGCTTCATCCTGCGCTCGTAGAATCGGTCGTGTGGATCGAATGCCAGAATGAATTGGCGGTTACGTTCTTTGCTCTCATTACGTTGCTCGCAAACGCTGCGATCGTACCGAACGGGTGGCGCGCTGTTGCCGTGGGGATCTTTTTCTTTCTCGCCGCGTGCGCGAAAGAGTCGGCGATCGCGGTGCCGTTACTGATCGTGCTGTTCGACACGTTCGGGCGTGTGTGGAAATTGGGCATGTCCTGGCGCGAAGCGCTTCGTGACGTGTTGCGCAGTCAGGTCGGCGTATATGGCGCAGTGCTCGCCGCCGGGATTGTTTACGTAGTACTGCGCACCCATGCGTTGGGATTCTCGGTCGCTTACAACGCGGCGCAGCCCTTTTTCAGCATTCTGCATTTTCAGAAAATCTGCTTCACGTTATTCAGCTACGCGCGTCTTGCGGTCTGGCCGATGACCGGATTGAGTCCATTGCACGTAGTCGACAACGCGTATTTCGCCACTTTTTCATGGGAGCTAATGGCGGATGATGTGGCAGTCGTCGTGGTGATGGTGATCGGCGCGGCAATGTTCGCCCGTGGGCGGCCGCTCGGGGCGTTGATACTTTCATTTGCTGCAGGGTTGCTCGCGGTATCGAATGTCATTCCCGTGCCGTTCGTCGAAAGCGTCTATCACGAGCGATACCTCACTTTGCCGCTGGCGGTAGGGACCGCTTGGTGCTCAGTAGTGCTCGTGGGTTGCTCGCAGCGATGGCGCCTGTCGCGCGTGGTGTGCTGCCTTGCGCTTTCATTCTGGTTAGTCATTGGCGGCCGTCAACGTACGCGCGACGACACCATTGTGGTCAGACGAATATTCTCTCTGGACGTGGGCGGCCAAAACCTCTCCCCAATCCCTCATCGTGCGCGACCACCTGTTGTCGACTTACCTTTCGCGCGAAGACTATGCCCATGCGCGCAGTCTCGCCAGACAACTTGTCGACGAGCCAACCTTCTGTCCGACCTGCATGGTAAACACCGCCTTCTTGGCGCTGCACGACGGCGATGAAGAACTAGCCGAGAAAGCGATGCAAAGGCTTGAGCGGGAAAATAGGTTTCTTGGTCGAGACCCCGTTCTCCTACACGACTATATCCTCGTGACAGGCGAGTTGCGGGAATTGAAGAAAAACTATACCGGTGCGGAAGAAGCATACCGCGATGCCATGGCGACCGATCCTGAGGACCCGGATGCACCGATGCAGCTCGCCGCACTACTTATCCACCAAGGCCGTTTCGATGAGGGCGAAAAGATAGGACAGCTGGCGCTGCAACTGTATGCGCCCGACGAACGCCCGCGCCGCCAGCAGGTGCTGGACAGGATTCTTATCGACGCCAAGCGATCTGCGCCGTGGCAGCCTGCACCATGATATCGCTTCACCTGTCCACGCTTTTCGCTTATCGTCACAGCCCATGAACAAGCCTACCGCTTTGATCATCGATGACGAACGCGACATCCGCGAACTCGTCACGATAACGCTCGGCCGCATGGGATTGGTCGTCGAAACGGCGAGTAACGTCGCGGAGGCCAAGCAGCGTCTGGCCGAGAATACGTTCTCGCTCTGCTTCACCGATATGAACTTGCCCGACGGCAACGGGCAGGAAATCATAGAACTGATCGCGGCCAGTTATCCGCAGCACACCGGTAGCGATGATCACAGCGTACGGCAATGTCGATGCGGCGGTCACCGCATTGAAGGCCGGTGCATTCGACTTCGTTTCCAAACCCATCGACATCGGCTTGCTGCGCCGGCTCGTGCAAACAGCGATGCGGCTTTCGGAGGAGAAAAAAACCGATCCGCCGAGTGCCAGTGCCGCGAAGATGCTTGGCGATTCGGCCGCGATCCAGGAATTGCGAGCCACGATCGCTAAGCTCGCGCGGAGCCAGGCACCGGTTTACATCAGCGGTGAATCCGGCGTGGGCAAGGAACTTGTTGCACGGCTGATCCACGAATTGGGGCCACGAGCGCCCGGCCCCTTCGTGCCCGTGAACTGCGGGGCGATTCCTTCCGAATTGATGGAATCGGAATTCTTCGGGCATAAGAAGGGCAGTTTTACCGGTGCACAAGGCGATAAGGACGGACTCTTCAATGCAGCCAATGGCGGCACGCTTTTTCTCGACGAAGTTGCCGAGTTGCCGGTGCATATGCAGGTGAAGCTTCTGCGTGTGATCCAAGAAAAAGCCGTCCGGCCCATCGGCGGCCGCGCCGAGGTGCCGGTAGACGTGCGCATTCTGTCCGCGACGCACAAGAACCTGGCGAAACTGGTCGAGAGCAGCCATTTCGGCAGGATCTTGTACTACCGAATCAATGTCATCGAATTGCGGGTGCCTCCGCTGCGAGAACGCCGAGAGGACGTACCCAAACTCGCTGGCCGTGTCCTCGAGCGGTTAGCCCAGGACAGTGGTGGCGCACCGGCGAAGTTGACACCGGAAGCGCTGTCGTCTTTGCTTACGTACCCTTTCCCGGGTAACGTGCGCGAATTAGAAAACGTCCTCGAACGCGCGGTGGCGCTCTGCGAGAACAATGTCATCCGTACCGACGATTTGCGTCTTTCTGCAGGGTCGGCGTCCCGCGACGCGCCGCCGCAGACGGAAGAAGACGTTATGGACGATGCAGGCGAGAACCCGGGTGGTGGCCTCGACACCTATATCTCCAATCTTGAGCGCGAAGCCATCATGAAAGCGCTTCAGGAAACCCGCTACAACAAGACAGCTGCGGCAAAAAAACTCGGCATCACCTTCCGCGCTCTGCGCTACAAACTGAAAAAACTCGGCATCGACTGACGTTTTGTGGCACATCTCATGCATCGAAGTGTCATCTTGCGCGCGGGGGTGCCATGGGGAACAAAGGTTTCACTCTCATAGAGCTCATGATTGTGGTGGCGATCATCGCCATTCTAGCCGCAATCGCTTTGCCGGCTTACCAGGATTACACCATACGTTCTCAAGTTGCCGAAGGCATCACTTTGGCCGACGGAGTCAAATCCTCGGTTTGGGATTTCATTTCCAACACTGGCCGTCTGCCGTCTAGCAACTTGTCTGCGGGGCTGACTTCCAGCGGAAGCATCCAGGGCAACTACGTATCGCAAGTCGCTATTAGTTCTGGCCTAATCTCCGCGAAATTCGGCAATAAGGTCAACGCGTCCATATCCGGTAGCACTATCTTGATGTCGCCGGCGACGTCCAGCGGCGCGATTCGTTGGACATGCAAATCGTCCAACGTCGCGGCGAAGTACCTCCCCACCTCTTGCCGTTGAATACGAGTGTGAAGTGACACGTCGCGTCAAAAACTGACGTTAAGAGCTGCAATTGACGTTTGGTAGCTGGTCGCCAAGAAAGCTGTAGGCGAATTGGTGATGGGCATCACAAAGTTCTTTGAAATTGTCGCCCTAGCGACGTGGCACAAACCGTGCTTTACAATCTCTAGATTCTCTGCCTTTCCAGGCCAGGCGCCAGGGATGTGAGGCCAGCCAGGCCGGGCAGCGATTCAGGGGCAATCGTTGCAGTTAGCTAACTACATTGAGGAATTAACATGAAGAACGTTCAGAAGGGTTTTACCCTGATCGAATTGATGATCGTCGTTGCGATCATCGCGATTCTGGCAGCCATTGCTCTTCCGGCCTACCAGGATTACACCATCCGTTCGCAGATCTCTGAAGGTGCAGTGCTCTCCGATGGCGCGAAGACCGCCGTTGCCGAGTTCTACACCAACAAAGGCTACTTCCCGGCCAGCAACGGTTCCGCCGGTCTGGCGTCATCGGCCTCCATCGCCGGAAACTATGTCACGCAGCTTGTCGTTACCTCGGGAATCCTGACAACCGCGTACGGCAACAAAGCCAACGCTAAGATCACGGGTTCGCACCTTGTTTTCTCAGCATATAGCAAGGGCGGCGGCTCGATCGCCTGGACCTGCAAGTCCAGCGATCTCGTTTCGAAGTATCTGCCGACCTCCTGCCGCTAATTGCAGCAGTGGTTCGAAGAAGGGTCGCGCAAGCGGCCCTTTTTCTTTGGCGTTGAAGCACAATGCCGACTTCGCGGGCATTTTTGTGATTCGATGATTCGACCCGATACGCGAACGGCAATCGTCTTCTTCGCACTGCTTGCGCTGCCGGTCGTCGTATACGCTGTATACACCCCCGGCCTCGCCGGCACATTTCTGTTTGACGACTACGTCAACCTTCCCTCACTAGGCCAGTTTGGGCCAGTCGATAAACTTAAGACGCTGCTGTTCTATGTGACTTCCGGCAACGCGGATCCGATTGGACGACCGTTGTCCATGCTGTCGTTTTTGCTAGACGCACAGAATTGGCCCGCAGACGCAGCGCAGTTCAAGCGAACCAATATCCTGTTGCATGCGTTGAATGGCATGCTTCTTTGCTGGCTACTTCTGGAACTCGGCCGGCTATCGGCCTGGAGTGAACGTCGGGCCTGCGGAACGGCATTGCTCGGTGCGGCGATATGGCTGCTGCATCCACTCTGGCTGAGCACCACTCTTTATATCGTGCAGCGCGAAGCGATGTTGCCGGCGACGTTCACGCTAGCGGGCCTCATCGGTTATCTGAAGATCAGGCGCAGCGTCGTTGAGCGCCGCAAGGGAGCAGCGCTGCTGCTCGTGATCACGATTGCTCTCTTCACATTGTTGGCGACGTTGAGCAAGGCGAACGGAATTCTGTTTCCCGTATTCATCGCTGTTCTTGAGATCGCCTACTTGCGCCCGCTGCAGTATTGGCAGCCATCGGATAAGAGAGTTGTGATGTGTTTAAGAATCGCCTCTTATCCTGCGGCTGCGCTTATCGCGGCTTATCTTTTGTACGCGGGTGCAACGGCGATTATCGATGGCCTCGCCATTCGCCCATGGACCGAATGGCAACGATTGATTACCGAACCGCGGGTGATTTGCGACTACTTGGGTCTGCTTATTTTTCCTCATCCGTATTCGCGCGGCTTGTTCAACGACAGCTTCCTGCCTTCTGGCGGTTTACTGTCGCCATGGACAACGTTGCCCGCGATTCTGGCGATCGTCGCTCTCGCGGTTTTCGCGTGGCGAATGCGTAACCGGTTTCCACCGGTGTCGCTGGCGATATTTTTTTTCCTTGTGGGGCACTCCATCGAATCGACAACCATTCCTCTCGAGCTGTACTTCGAGCATCGTAACTACCTGCCTGCTGCGCTTCTATTTTGGCCGGTAGCGGTCTGGCTCACGGGAAAGGGTGCGTTGAAGAACTTCAAGCCGGCACTGGTAGTCTTGCTGCTTGTATTGCTTTCGGCGGAAACCTATGCAGGTGCGCAACTGTGGGGCGACTCGGAGGCGCAGGCCCTTGTATGGGCTAGTCAGAATCCGGACTCGCCGCGTGCGCAAACGTACGCCAGTCAAGTCGAACGAGGCCACGGCCGAAACACAGAAGCGGAAAAACGTTTGCGCAATGCATTGGGCAAGAGGCCTGAAGAGATTCAACTTGCCGTAAATCTGCTCGGAGCGAGGTGCGAACTTGGCGAAGTGTCGGAAGGTGATGTCAAAGCAGCAGAATTTGCCATCGAGAATGGGAGTAACCGCGGCCCCCTAATGTTCGATTGGCTATCGACAGTCGTTTGGTTGGCTCACGACAACGCATGCAGAGGCTTGACGCCTGCCGTTGCACAACGGCTTATCGATGCGGCGTGGAAGAATCGTCAGGCCGCCAGCGTTTCGCGCTTTCGGCAGGACTTGTTCAATCTCGAAGGCCAGCTCGCAATTGCGAACGGCAATAACTCTCTTGCTGCCATGAAATTTACCTCAGCGCTTGCAGCCGATCCGAAGGCGGAAGTAGCGCTACAGCAGGCGGGATTTCTAGCCTCGCACGGCCTGCCGCAATTAGCGTTGGATCAATTGAATTCGATTAGCATGTTCGACAAACAAACCGATCCGCCAAAGATCCGATCGATGATCAGTCTGCACGAATGGCTGCTGTATCGTGACCGGTTTTGGTCCAACGAGGCGACTCACATGCGCAAGACTCTCGAAGATGACCTGCACACGCGAGCGGCGGCGGCTCAATGAACACCGACGACGCGCGAATGACATTCCTGCGCGGACCGTGGTTCTTATTCGGGCTGTTTGTAATCTTGACCATCGCCGTCTATCTTCCGTCGCTCTCCGGCGGATACATCTTCGATGACTTCACCTATTTCGTCGAAAGCGACGATGTACACGTCACCACCCTAAACCTCGCAGATTGGTGGCGCGCCGCGGTCTCCCAATGCAGTATCAACTTACTCTGTCGACCGATGAGTTCGCTGACGTTTGCGGCGAATTATTACTTCGCGGGACTCGATCCGTTCTGGGCAAAAGCGACCAATGTAGCAATTCACCTTTTGAACGGTTTTCTCCTGTTCACGCTTCTGCGCGAGTTGTTTCGGTTCGCTTCTCGATTCTGCGGCAAGGCCGGCGAATCGGATCTAATGGGCGTTTGCATCACCGGCGCCTGGCTGCTGCTGCCGATCAATCTCACCGCCGTCGCATACGTGTCACAGCGTATGGAGACGTTGGCCAATCTCGTCGCGCTGCTCGGTTTGATCGTTTATCTGCGCATACGCACACAGCACATCGACGACAGCCGTGGCACACTGAAATTGTTCTTTTGTCTGGCCGGTTTCACCGCAGCAGGTCTTACGTTTAAGGAAGACGCAGCACTACTTCCGCTGTATGCGTTCTGCGTTGAACTGAGTATCACTGGACTTAAAGACCGTAGCGGGCGCATCGACCGCCGCGTCGCCTGGCTGTATACCGCGATTCTCGCAATCCCGATTGCGGCCGGTATCGCCTTCCTCTACCCGCGGATCACCACTGGAGTTTCCGACTACCGCTCATTCACGATCGCAGAGCGTGTATTGACAGAGTTTCGGGTGCTTGTCGATTACATCAATTGGACGCTTTTGCCAAATCTGGGCAAGCTGACGCTCTATCATGACGACATTGCACTGTCGCACAATCTCTTCAATCCCGCATCGACGCTTGTCTCGCTTGCGCTCCTGCTCGCACTGCTCGGTGTCGGGCTAGGCAAACGAAAAAGCCAACCGTTTTTCTGTCTCGGAGTTCTCTGGTTCTTCGCTGGACATTCGATGACAGCCACGGTCATACCGCTCGAGATCGCGTTCGAACATCGAAACTACTTTCCATCGATTGGCTTGCTGCTCGCATTAGGCGCACTCCTTCGCGTCAACGCAATGCAGCCTGTGTCGCGACTCGTTCCTGCGGTCGCCGCCATTTTCATCGCGTTCCTCGCATTCGTCACGTTCCTGCGCGCTGAGGAATGGAGCAGTCCGTTGAAACTCGCTTATGCAGATGCGCAGAAGCGACCCAATTCCGAACGCGCTCAATACGAGCTAGGACGAACGCTGGTGATTGCATCCGGATCCGGCGCAAGCACGAAGCTCATCGACGAAGCCAGTCAGGTGCTAACCTCGAACGCTTTTAAGAACGACACGGGTATCGCATCGCTGCAGGCGCTTATTTACGTCGCGGCGAGCCAGGGGCGCCCTATCGACCCTGCCTGGTGGGCGGCAATTCAACAGAAACTCCGCGCGCGCGCGCCGAGCGCCACCGATGTCGGCGCGATCATTTTCCTATATCACTGCCAGCGCAATGGCCCCTGCCCGCAGCAGATAACAGAGTTGCTCGATACATTCATCGCCGGCTTGGAGCGATCGAATGGCAATGCGAACTTGGTCTCGGCATACGGCGAGTTTGCATTCACGATGCTGCATGACGTCGCGCTTGCCGAGCAGATGTATCGCGCGGCAGTGGCATCGCGTCCGAGACTAGCCGTTTACCGAACTAATCTCATCGAATTCCTGGTTGCTTCCGGGCAATTGTCGAAAGCCAATGCGGAACTGACGCTACTGAAGACCATGAACGAATTCGGATCGCTGGATGCAGTCATCGCTAAACTAGACAAGTCGATGAGAGCGGCTTCGCCCGTAGGGTCGAAAAAAGAAGACGTTCAAGATTGATTGAGCTATTGTCGCGCCGATGCCGCAGTGCGTCGCGGGGAACCGGGTTCACATGAAGCTAGTCATACAAATCCCATGCTTCAACGAGGCAGGGTCTTTGCCGCAGACCTTGGCCGATTTGCCCCGCGAAGTATCCGGTTGCACGTCCGTCGAGTGGCTCGTCATCGATGACGGCTCGTCGGACGCTACCGCCGAAGTCGCGAAGGACGCCGGTGTCGATCATGTGGTCCGTCATCCGGCCAACCGCGGCTTGGCGGCCGCGTTCATGACCGGACTGGATGCCGCCACCTCCGCAGGGGCCGACATCATCGTCAACACCGACGCCGACAACCAGTACGACGCTCGCGATATTGCCGCTTTGGTCCGCCCTATTGTCGAAGGCACTGCGGAAATGGTGATCGGCGCACGGCCTATCGACACTACGCAGCATTTTTCTTGGATCAAGAGGAAGCTTCAACGCCTGGGCAGCCGCGTGGTTCGCATCGCCTCGCGCACGGCGGTCGCGGATGCTCCGAGCGGTTTTCGCGCGATGACTCGCGACGTCGCATTGCGCCTGAATGTCTTCAATTCGTATACATACACGCTCGAAACCATTATCCAGGCCGGACGGAGCAACATTCGCGTGCTGTCCGTTCCGATCAGAACCAATCCGGACGTGCGACCTTCGCGCCTCGTCAAGAGCATCAGCGGTTACGTCGTCAAGTCGCTGACCACCATCGTGCGGATTTTCGCCACATACAAACCGATGCTTTTCTTCTGGCTGCTCGGCGCAGTCTTCACGCTGGCCGGAATGGCTTCCGGCATTCGTTTTCTCGTCTATGTAATTCGCGGCGAGGGCAATGGCCACGTGCAATCCGTGATTTTGACGGGCATGTGCATAACAGTCGGCTTTCTTATGTTCATGCTTGGTTTTCTCGCGGACCTAATGGCCACCAACAGGCGCCTGCTGGAGCGTATCGAATGGCGCATCCGCAAGCTCGAGAAAGACGGCGTCGCTATTCGCAACGATTCGCGCGCGCCGGCCGGGCAGCGTCACACGGGCGGAATATAGGCTGATGCTAGCGGCGTTGGTGCGCAAGCTCGGCTTCGGACGGCTAGCCGAGAACACGCTTCTGGCGATTTTTTGGCAAAGCGTGCGCGTGCTTTCACTCGCGTTGTGGGTTGTGGTGATCGCACGTCAATTGGGCGCCGATGGCTATGGCAGCTATTCCGGCGTCGGAGGATTGGCCACGGCACTAGGCGGGCTGAGCGGCCTTGGACTGGGTCTGGTGATGTATCAGGAAGCCGCACGCGATCCGGCGCAATTTAGACTTTATTGGCATCACGCCTTGCGATTCACGTGGCTGAGTGGCGTCGTGCTGTGTGCTGTATTCGTCGTCGCAGCGTGCGCTTTTCTGAAAAGCGACATTTCGATCTCCGGGCTGATCGGGTTGGGCATTTCGGAAATTATCACCGCTCCCATTGTCGTGCTGAGTGCGTTCGCTTTCGCAGCTTTTGAGCGAATCGGTTTCTCGACAGCGCTCCCGGCAATAAGCGCAACCTCGCGATTGCTGTCCTCCATGATCTTCGTATTGCTACCGGGCGAGCACGGGATCAACCGCTACATCCTGTGTCACACAATCGGGGTTGCAATGAGTGCTTGCCTCGCGCTTTTTGCCGTCAGTGCGCTGTTGCGACCGGGGCGCTCGACGGAACGGCCGAAGGACGGAAAGTTTTCCGAAGGGCTTGGTTTTTCGGCCGTGTGGTCAGTCAATACTGCGCTCGGTTCACTGGATAAAACTCTCGTGCTGAAGCTGGCCGGCAGCCAGATCGCCGGCATCTATGCGGCGGCATATCGGATCGCGACAGTTCTTGCGCTTCCAGTGGAAGCGTTGACGACGGCCGCCACCCCTCGCCTTTTCCAGAAAGATTCCGGCAAGAATCACCGGAACCTACTACGCAATCTGCTACTTACGGTACTGGGCTATGCAGCGATCGGCAGCATCATGTTATGGGGTGCCGCCGCATTGTTGCCGGTGCTCTTGGGGCCGCAATTCGAGCCAGCGTCGAATGCGGCGCGTGCTCTGGTCATATTCGTTCCTTTTTATTCGCTGCGTCTGCTCGGATCGAATATCTTGCTGGCCAGCGGCGGCAAGCGCTTCCGTGTGCTGTCCGATGCTTCGGCGATTGTTTTCCTGTCGCTGGTCGCTTGGCTGTTCATTCCGCACTTCGGTTTGTATGGCGCGCTTTGGGCAGTCACGGCAGCCGAGGCTTTCCTCGCTAGTGCGCAATGGATATTCATCTGGCACACTCGGCGTTCGAATGGAGACCTTTCCGCCTCGAATTCGGCCGCGACATGATCAAGCGTCTGCTCAGTAAACTTCGTGGCGCCGATCCGCGGCTTCGATTCGTCGACGTAGAATCGTGGAAACTCGACATCGTTGCGCGTGCCGCGCCTTTTTCGATGACGAGCCATGAACGGTTGCTCGCCACGGTGAATGCGACAGAGTACGTCGCCCAGAACGACATCCCGGGCGCGATCGTCGAGTGCGGCGTGTGGCGCGGTGGCAATATGATGGCGGTAGCGTTGACGCTGCTGCGCCTGAAAGCGCAGCGCTCTCTATTTCTTTTCGATACCTATACCGGCATGACCTCACCGACGGACACCGATCGCGACGTTTCGGGATCCAAGGCCGAAGTCCAATACCTGAACTACAAACGGCGCTCCGCGGAACCGCAGTGGTGCGAGGCGAGCGTCGAAGAAGTGCGTCACAATTTGTCGTCGACGAACTATCCGCAGCACCTGACAACGTTTATCGAAGGACCCGTCGAGAAAACGCTGCCTTCGGATGAACCGAAATCCATCGCATTTCTAAGGCTGGATACCGATTGGTACGAATCCACGCGACATGAACTCGAGCATTTGTACCCTCTCGTGTCTAAAGGAGGAGTGATAGCTATCGATGACTACGGACACTGGCAGGGAGCGCGCCGAGCGGTCGACGAATATTTGTCGGCGCATGGCATCAAATGCTTACTGCATCGCATCGATTACACTGCTCGTGAATTTGTGAAATCCTGACCCGTGGCGATGGCGCACACGCAGTTCCTGCACGTTCTGCGGGAGGCAGAATTGCAGGAAGCACTCGCGCATTTCCCGATTCCGTCGACTGCGCAGCCGCTAAAAGTACTGGAGATCGGTGCCGGCACCGGCTATCAAGCGAAATTCCTTTCGGAAAAAGGGCTCGACGTACTCGCTATCGATCTCGCGACCAGCGCGTACCGTAACGAACGCGTCCACCCGGTTACCGAGTACGACGGCCACCATATCCCAGCGGCGGGGAACGAAATGGACGTCGTCTTCAGTTCGAACGTGCTCGAACATATCGGCCACATTGATGAATTTCTCAAAGAAGTGCGCCGCGTAACCGCGCTGGGTGGGCTCAACATCCACGTCATGCCGACGTCGTCCTGGCGATTTTGGACGATTCTCGGCCACTACGGATGGTTGGCAAAACGTGTATGGAGACTGGCGCGGTCGCGCGTGGAATCCGCAGATGCCGACACTGACGTGCCTCGGGTCCCCAACTCCTGGCGAGAGCGCCTCGGCGTTTTTTTTCCGCTTCGCCACGGAGAGCGCGGCGTAACGCTTACCGAAATATACTTTTACACAAAACACTGGTGGGCGCGTACCTTCGAACGTGCCGGATTCGATCTGCTCGCGAGTTATCCCGCCGGTATTTTCTACACCGGCGGCTTTGTTTTCGGCGGCAAAATCTCCATCGCGCGAAGGCGCCAACTGGCGCGAATTCTCGGTTCGTCCTGCCGTATCTACGTTTTGGCCGTACGGCGCGACTCGGCACTCTGATTCTGCAGGAGGTGGCGCCAACGCTGCGCAGCGCGCGAGGCGCTGAAGTCGCCAGCACGCTCGCGCATGGCATCGGGATTGAAAGAAACGGTCTTTCGCAAGACGCGCTCAAGGCCATTCGCCAAGGCGAACGGATCTCCAGGAGAGACGAGTTCACCCAACGCGCCGTCGGCAAGAATTTCGCGCGGTCCATGCGGGCAATCCGCAGCGACGATTTGAAGGCCGCAAGCGAGCGCCTGGATCAGAATCGTCGGGAGGCCCTCGAAACGTGACGGCAAGACGAAAATATCAGCGGACAACAGCGTTGCGATGGGGTCGGCGGTGATGCCACGTAGCGTGATGCGCCCGCTTACGGAACTCTCGCGGACAAGCTTCTCCAAATCGTCTCTGGCCGGCCCATCGCCGAAGATATCGAGCGTCCAAACGAGTGTGGCATCGAGCTTTTCCATCGCCGAGATGAGCAGATCGAAACCCTTCTGGTGGACGAACCGTCCAATCGCGACGATTCGAATGCGCGCAGCGTTGCTATTGCGATAAGCGCTCGAAATTCGAGCAAGATCGTCGTCTCCGACGACAGGGTTGGGAATCAGAACCAGACGATTGGATTCGATATCAAAGCGGTCGCGCACTTCCTGCATCACGTATGTCGACGTCACGACGGCTGCATCGACGCGACGATATACAGCCCGAAAAATTCGTTGGTCGATTTCGTATCGTAATTTCCCGAAAGACCCCTTGCGCATGGTTTCTGGACCATGCGAGTTGTGGACTCCATACACGATCGGAGCCGACGAGCGCGCGGCGCGGCGCGCCCAGATCGTGAGCAGCGCGATGTCGCCAAACGCGACAACAATGTGGGTCGGCTTCCATTTGCCGAGCAACCGGGCCAGGCGCGGAACGAACTGATGCAGACCGCGAGGGGCCAATTCAAAGACCTCTGTGATGCTTCTAGCTTCATCGATCAACTCGCCGCGCACTCTGCCCAGCGCCAGCGCACAGACGACTTCGCCAGCCGAAAGCTGGCGCACGAGATTCAGCGTGATTCGCTCCACACCTCCCATGACCATGCGCGGCAGCACGAATAGAACTCTCATGACCATGTCACGAACAGAGTTCGGATCGCAAGATTTCGCGGATCCGCTGCGATGCCTGGCCATCTCCGTACGGAGAAGCGCCTTTCGCCATTTCGCGATAGTGCTTCGGATCGTCGAGCAGCATGGCGGTTGCACCGGTGATGCGCGCTGTGTCGGTGCCGACCAGTTCGGCAACCTTGGCTGCGATTGCCTCGGGCCGCTCCGTCGTCTCCCTCAAAACCAGCACGGGAATCGAAAGCGCTGGCGCTTCTTCCTGTATGCCGCCGCTGTCGGTCAGAATCAGATGAGCTCGCTTCATCAACGCAACGAAATCGAAGTAGTCCAACGAGGGTGACAGGCTAACGCGCGGCGTTTTGCCGAGCATGGATTGCGCAAGCTCCGTGACGTTGGGATTCGGATGCACCGGATAGACGATGTCTATGTCATGGTAGCGATCGATCAAGTCTCGCACCGCCTGGAAAACGCACTTCAGTCGCGCGCCAAAACTTTCCCGCCGATGCGCCGTCAGCAGAATCATTCGTCGACCGCTTTGCGCAGCAAGAGGAATCTGTGCGGCGACCGACAAAAGCGTATCGATGCCGGTATTGCCAGTCACATATACCTTGTCGCTCGCGACACCTTCGTTGCGCAGGTTTGCAGCCGGAATAGCGGTCGGCGCGAAATGCCACGTGGCAAAACGCGCTACGGCTTGTCGATAGCCTTCTTCGGGGAATGGGTGTGCGAGGTCGTAAGTACGCAGTCCCGCTTCGACATGTCCGAAACGCACTTGCCGGTGAAAGGCGGCAAGCGCCGCCGCAAAAACTGTCGTCGTGTCGCCTTGCGCAAGCACGGCATCGAACGCAGAATCGCGCAGCACGCAGTCGATCGCAGGCAACATTCGTCCAAGCAAGTCCGACGAGGTCTGCGATGTCGTCATAAGGTTTAAATCGTGATCGACTGATATTTGTAACCGTTTGAGCATCTGGTCGAGCAGGTCGCGATGCTGCGCTGTCGCAACAACCACACAGTCCGCCCATTCTGATGCGCGAAGCGACGCGATCACCGGCGCCATTTTGATGGCTTCAGGCCGCGTCCCGATCACGCAGAGAATGCGTTTGCGCGTCATAGTTCCGGCCCGCCCGCGGCCAACTTCAGACGCATCGCCGTCATTTTCGCTATCGAGCGCCAACTCATGTTTGTCGGCATCGTGACGATGACCGGATCCTTCATCTGCGCTTCTATCACGCGTGCTATGTCCATCGAATCTCCACAGCCAGCGATTCGATCCGACAAACGTTCCGCCTGCTCCGCAAAGTTAACGCAGAAGTTTGGCGTATCGGTAACTACAAGCGGTTTGCCGCAGGCCATCGCCTCCGCAATCTTGTTCGACGCTCCCGCATCCATGAAAGGCGTTCGCCTGTAAGGTATCGCGACGGCATTGCAACTGGCAATCAGCGCGGGCACGCGTTCGAATAACGCATTTCCGACATACCTTATCCCTGGTCTGGACAAGTCCAGGTCATCGCGCTTGCGCCCGCCGATGAGCAGCTGGACAGCGCTTCCATTGCGCCTCAGCATTTCAACCGATTCGATCAGGTCATCGACTCCGCGCGCGGGTTCCATGCTGCCGAAATATCCGATGAACTGAGCGTCCTGCGGCAAATCGAGAGAGTGCCGGGATTCCTTCATGTCCAACGGTCTGAATCGGTTTTCATCGACACCGTTCGGTACGAGAAAGTCTTCGGAGTTTGGCCTACCCAGCGAATCGAGTAACGCCTTGCTGGCAAACAGGCGAACGTCAGCGCGATCAAGGAGGTAGCGGAATGGATCGAAGCCACCAAGACGGCGATACGATTCAAATTCGTCGTATTTGTCGTATACATCGAAGACGAAGCGCGCCTTGCAGCGACGCGCTAAGAGATGACCTAGAAGCCCTACGTAGGGATCGCCGCTGGCTACAACTACATCGAAACGTTGCGTTCGCGAAAACGCCTGCGCAAAAAGGCGTTTCAGGAACGGCATGCCTAACGCGCGCGTGGATTCGATCGCGAGTGCCTCGTCGCGCATCTGCACATATTCTTTCGAATGATAATCGACCAGCCATAGCTCGGTAGCGATACCTGATTCCGCCCACACTCGCGGTAACTGATAGATTCTTCCGAAGCGTTCGCGCAGAGCATCTCGGTTGGTGTAGAAGCGCTTGCCGATGAAAAGGACCTTCACGGCGCGCGCAACATTTTTGTCAACGTGTTTGCGTAGCCATTGGCCACTATCGACCAATCGAATCGAGCGGAAAAAACCGTCCGGATCTCAATTGCTTTCTTCTGTGCAGCTTCCGGATCGAGCAAGACGGCAATGATCTTTTCTGCAAGCGAAGCGACATTGGCAGGCTCGACGAGTACATCGGGATGGGCGGCGAAAAGCGAAACAAACGCAGGAATCGCCGAAGCGACAACTGGACATCCGCATCCGATCGCTTCGACGACAACGATTCCGAAACCTTCCTGCTCACCCCCTTCGCCGCGCACGAAAGGTGCGACGAACACAGCCGCATCGCTGTACATTCCAGGCAATTGCTTCTGCGAAACCGGCCCAGCGAACGTCACGTGATTGGAAAGATTCATCGACTCCGCTTGCTTTCGCAGACGTGCTTCCTCTGGACCAAATCCGGCAATCACCAGTTCGGCTGACGGACAGCGCTCCAGCACCGCCGGCATGGCTTCGATCAGGTAGTTCACACCTTTTATGTCGACGAGTCTGCCAACGAAAAGAATCTTCGTATGCGAGCGCGGCGCCGGCTGCGGCATGAACTGTTCGGAAAGATTTACGCCCATGGGTTGAGTCGTCACGCGTTCCGGCGCGGCGCCCAATGCGATGACGCGCTCTCGCATCGCGTCACCGACCACCGTAATTGCATCCGCTCGCCGCAATGCCTGCCGTTTGATTCTTCTGATCCATCCGCTGTTCAATCCGAACACGTCCGTCCCGTGTGCTGTGATCAGCAGCTTGATCCCCGAACGTACGGCGAAGGCGGCGACGATACCTTGCGGAATGATCCAGTGCGCATGCACGATTTCGGGTTGCCAAACACGCACGGCTCGTCGTGCGGCAAGGTATTGGAAAAAAATTAGGAATGGAACGAGCGCGAGAAGCCATTTGTGCTTGCGCAATTTCGGAACAATGCCACCGTCGTACGCGAGCCGCTCGAGTTTCTCGAACATGTAGCGGTAGCGAACGACGTCAATACCGTCCCACTGTTCGTTCGCAAGCGCACCCGGCGCGTGAGGAGCGATGACGCGTACATCGAAACGATCGGCAAGACGTTGGCAAAGCTCGAAAACAAAGCCCGGCTCGGAATCGTTTTTCCACCTCGGGAACATCGACGTAAGGACAAGAAGCTTGGGCTTTCCTGACGCGGACAGGCTGGGCATGTGGATTAGTATGCCGCATGTCGATAGCGCATCGTCATGCCGAGTGGTGCGGCTGCATTCCGCTGCGGAGTATTCGGTATGATGTCTCGCCATGGCACCCGACGCAGCCACGATGCGCATCGAGCATGTCGATCCGTACTCACACGCCAACCCGATTTTCCTCGCGGCGGTTTGCGCCTCGCCGCTGCCCGCGCCAGCCATTTTGGATGTGGGCTGCTGGAACGGGACGTTCGGCAAGACGCTTAAAAGTCTGCGCGACGTCGTGGTCGATGGCGTGGAGTTGGATGCAGCACAAGCCGCCGCAGCACTGCGGGGAGGCTACCGCCACGTGCATCATTGCGATCTGGATGACGGAAACATTCCAAGCCAGCGCGAAGGCTATGATTTCATCTTGTTCGGCGACGTGCTCGAACACCTCAAGAACCCTGATCGCGTACTAACAGCATCTCGCAAATTGCTGAATCCCGGCGGTCAGGTCCTGATTTCGGTGCCCAATATCGCGTACATCCTCAGCCGCATGAAGCTGTTGATCGGACGATGGGAATACACCGATTCCGGCATCATGGACCGCACGCACCTGAGGTTCTACACGGTGCGTTCCATTGTTCGCCTGCTCGGCGACTGCGGATTCCACCATGCATGGACGCGCGGTTACGTTGGACTTGCCAACTATCCGGCACCCGTCCGCATGCTCGCGCGGTGGCTTGGGCGCATGTGGCCATCGCTTTTCGCCATCCAGATCGTTGTCTGCGCCCAAAACTCGCCGGCAGGCACGTCATCTCATGAACGGATGGTCGGCATTCCGTAGCGGCGAAGCATAGAAAATTTCCTGAGCTTCCACGTGAAAACGCGCAAATAAGCGCCAGCCGAAATCCTTCGCGTGCGCTGAACGCTGCGGCGTGTCGCGACTATCGCGCCTCGCTTCCTCCATAACTGAATGAAGGCCGCCCAATAAATATCGCGAAAAATCGCAACGTCGCGTTTGACGAGCACGAGTGTCGCTGCCTCGAGCATGAGAATCGTCAGGTGAGTGATCAATAGCGGCCACATCAGAACGGTCGGCGTGCAGACCGCCAGTACAATCGTCTTGTTCCGCTCACTCAGGAAACGTCGGCGTACCGTCGTGTTGAGCCGCTCGCCGACGACCCGGTTTCCGCCGAACGAAACACCCTGCCGATGCCGGTAACCGCTGATGGGCAAGCATCGGACGGAATGTCCTCGCAGCCGTGCTTTGCAGCAAAGAAACAGGTCTTCGCCTATCGACTCGATCCATTCCGGAAACCCTTCGAGCTCGAGCCACAAGCGGCGCGACAGGAACATGCAAGCACCGATCGTGAAAGCAACGTCCGTAATGGATGCATCGAGATTGGGCACAGGATTGTAGAAGGGATCCAAATGGCAGCCTTGATCCACCAGAGCACCCGATTCCCAGTCAAATTGCGGCAGCGTGAACACACCGTCGCCTGCTTCGCCCGCGCGGACCAACGATTCGAGCGCGTCGCAGCAAAGCGCGGCATCGTTGTTCAACAGCAATATCCATTGTCCGCGCGCTCGCTCGACCATTCGGTTGTTCGCCACGCAAAAGCCGACATTCTGTGGGCTTAGGATGAGTTCGAGATCGGGATAGTCCTTTTCCAGCAAGGCGAGCGAGCGATCGGCGGAGGCGTCGTCATGAACGATGATCTCGACGCCAAAATCGACGCGCTGCGAACGTATCGAATCAATGCAGTCCGCGATGATCTTTTCGCCGTTGTAATTGGCGATGCAAACAGAGACGAAAGGATCGACTACAGGCGACCGCGCTTTCCGATACTCGACCATGCCTCAGGCTCTGAGCAACCGTTCATAGATCGCAGCGTAGCGTTTCGCGCAATCGTCCCACGTTCCGATGCGTTCGCTCGCAATGGCCCTCGCGCGCGAACCTTTGCGTAAATTTTCGTCGCGGTTCTCCAGCGACGCGATCGCTGCTCGATACGTGGACTCCGTTTGGCAGATCGCGCCGCTACCCGCTTCTACGATCGACATGTGTCCGGGAATTGCCGAAGCGACGATCGGAATGCCGGCCGCCATCGCTTCCAGCAACACTTGCGGCGTTCCTTCGGAATGTTCGCTGAGCGTGATCAAACCGCACGCGCGAGGAAACCAGGTCTGACGCAATTGTGCCGCGGTCGTGGCACCATGATAGGCCACCCAGTCGGGAATGGTGATGCTCTCCTGCATGGGACCGAGCAGATGCAATTTCCGTTTCTGATTTCGGAAAAGCGACTCGGACCACGCGAAAAGCGGTCCGACCTTATCGCGAGTTAAACGTGTGACCACCAGCCATTCCGGAGCGCTCCAATCCGGAGATCGCTCCATCTCGAACCAGTCGGTGCCGATTCCGAAACTGACCGGTGTTACTTCGGCCAGGTCGCCAAACGCGTCCGACAGCGGCCGCGCCATCCACTCCGAATTGGGACAGATTGCGGCGCGGCGGTTTTTCAGCTTCTGCCTCAACATCGCTCGCATGCCTGGCATCTTCAGAAGCGTCATGTCGTTGCCGAGTGCGCTGATGAGAACCGGCTTGCCGTCGCTTGGCAGCGCCAAGGCACATTGCAGCCAATTTACATGGTAGAGAGACGCCGTAGCGGATTTGTATACGTTTCCCAAGCGACGCAGTAGCGAGACCCCAAGCAGCACGCCACGCACGGGCTGAGCACGCATGACGTGCGAGATGCCTCCCGCGCGCATCAGTTCGGCCAGCCAGCGAGAATCCTCCGCCGATGTTTGCGCTATAACGTCGGGCGGCAGATCGCCTGGCGGAGCCCAGAGTTCGAGCGAAACTCCCGGCATCCGGGCGATCGCTGCAGCGAGGTTGCGAATGAATACGCCTCGCCAGTCTGACTCGTCCAGCGGATAGGACGTGGCCACCATCAGTATGGGCGTGGACATCCGAGCGGTTCGACTAGCCGTCGCGTCGATACATCAGTGATGTGATCTGCTCGGATATCAATCCAATAAGAAACACAATCACCGCGGCCGACATCAGCAGGACGCTCATGTTGGTGAACCGGTGATAAGTGATGAACGTATAGATGTAGTTGGCGATCCCGGCCGCGAGAAAGAAAAGCGCCGCGGGAACGAACAGCTTTAACGGCGAATACAGCGTAGCGATCTTGAAGATAATCAGCAGAAAGCGCATGCCGTCGCGCAGCGGTCGGATGTGACTTTTCCCGACACGCCGATGTACCGCCAGCGGTTCGTATGCGACGGCGTAAGCACTGCGAAAAAAAGCCATAGTACTCGTCGTTGGATAGGAGAAGCCATTTGGCAACAAATGGATGAACTCGCGGAATTTGGACGCCCTCACTGCCCGGAATCCGGAAGTCAGATCGCGCACGTCAAAACCTGTCATCCAGCTGGCGAGACGGTTGTAGATGGCATTGGCCACTCCGCGGCCAAGGCCGGCCTGACCGGACCAGTCCCGCGCGCCGACCACCATGTCGAACCCCTCATCCATCCGGGCTAGCAGGCGACCAATATCAGCTGGGTCGTGCTGTCCATCGGCATCGAGGAATACGAGGATATCGCCCGCCGCGTCGCGCGCACCACGTTTGATCGCAGCGCCATTACCCATCGAATAAGGCTGCCGAACGACGCGCACGCCATTCGCCGCACAAATTGCACCTGTCTTGTCCGTCGAGCCGTCGTCCACCACAATGATTTGTGCAGTCGGCTGGGCCGCCTTGAGTCGCGGCAGAAGTGTTCCCAGCGCCGCCGCCTCGTTTTTAGCCGGTAATACGATGCTGATCACGCTTCGTTGATCCCCTGACGGCTAATCTAAGCCGGCTTGCGGCGGGTTTCCCCAAGGCCGGAAGGGTAAACAGATTAGAGCGGCGGCGCCAGCACAAAAAGTGTACAACCGCGGCCTTTTTTGAGGTACATTCCATCGTGATTTCGGGGATTTACATGGGATTCTTATGGCGACACAACTGAATCCTGCTGCACTTGCGGGGTTGTCAGGCGTGGCGCGTCGTCTCGTGGTGGAGGGGACGCTGACCGATGCCGACGCGCGCAAGGCCGTGGAGTCGTCGCTCAAGCAGAAAATTCCGCTCGGGACGTACCTGATCGAGCATGCGCTGGCCAACGGCACGCAGATAGCCATGGCCACCTCGGCCGAGTTCGGCGTTCCGCTGTTCGATGCCGAAGCGCTGGACCTTGCCCAGGCGCCGATCAAAATCGTCAGCGAAAAACTCATCCTGCAGCACAAGGCGCTGCCGCTGTTCAAGCGCGGCAACCGGTTGTTCGTCGGCCTGGCCGATCCGACCAACCTGCACGCGCTCGACGAGATCAAGTTCCAGACCAATCATTCGGTCGAACCGATCCTGATCAGCGAAGAACAGCTTGAGCCGCGCGATCGACCTGGCGCTCAACTCGGCGGGTTCGACCGTCGAAGGGCTCGACGATGCCGAAGGACTCGACACGCTCGATGTCGAAGGCGGCGATCTCGAGGAAACCGAAAGCAACAGCGGCGTCGATGCCACCGGCACCGACGATGCGCCGATCGTCAAGTTCGTCAACAAGGTGCTGGTCGACGCGATCAAGCGCGGCGCCTCGGATATTCACTTCGAGCCGTACGAAAACAATTATCGCGTGCGTCTGCGCATGGACGGCATGCTGCGCTCGGTCGCCTCGCCGCCGGTCAAGCTGACGCCGCGCATTTCCTCGCGCCTGAAAGTGATGTCCGGGCTCGATATCGCCGAGCGACGCGTGCCGCAGGACGGGCGCATCAAGCTCAATCTGTCGAAGACGAAGTCGATCGACTTCCGCGTCAGCACCTGCCCGACTTTGTTCGGCGAAAAGGTCGTGCTGCGTATCCTCGACGCTTCGGCGGCGAAGCTCGGCATCGACAAGCTCGGCTACGAGGACGACTCAGCAGAAACTGTTTCTCGACGCGATCGAAAAACCCTACGGCATGGTGCTCGTGACCGGCCCGACCGGCTCGGGCAAAACGGTGTCGTTGTATACCGCGCTCAACATCCTCAACACCGAAGGGCGCAATATCTCGACGGTCGAAGATCCGGTCGAAATCCGTCTGCCCGGCGTGAACCAGGTACAGCAGAACCAGAAGCGCGGCATGACCTTCGCGGCGGCGCTGCGCTCGTTCCTGCGCCAGGATCCGGACGTGATCATGGTCGGCGAAATCCGCGACCTGGAAACCGCGGAGATCGCAGTCAAGGCCGCGCAGACCGGCCACATGGTGCTCAGTCGACGCTGCACACCAACGACGCGCCGCAGACGATCGCGCGCCTGATGAACATGGGCATCGCGCCGTACAACATCACCTCGTCGGTGACGCTGGTCATCGCGCAGCGCCTGGCGCGCCGGCTGCACGATTGCAAGAAGCCGCTGCTGCTTCCGCCGAAGCGGCATTGCTCGCGGAAGGCTTCAGCGCAAGCTGACGTCAAGAGTGGAAAATTGCAGATCTTCGATGCGGGCGGCTGCTCAGAGCTGCAACGAGGGTTACAAGGGACGCACCGGCATCTATCAGGTGATGCCGATGAGCGAAGACATCCAGAAAATCATCCTCGCCGGCGGCAACGCGTTGCAGATCGCGGAAGCCGCCAAGAAAGCCGGGGTCAGCGACCTGCGCGCCTCGGCACTCATCAAGTGCAAGAATGGCGTCACCAGCCTCGCCGAAATCAACCGCGTTACCAAGGACTAATCATGGCCACCGCAACAGCCGCTTCTCGCGCCTCCGCCGACCGAGGTGACCAGCTCGCGCGCAGGTCAGCCAACTGACCACGTTCACCTGGACCGGCGTCGACAAGCGCGGCGTCAAGATCAAAGGCGAATATGCGGCCAAGAACAGCCGCGCTGGTCAAGGCCGAACTGCGCGCGCCAGGGCATCAACCCGCAGTCGGTCAAGCGCCAAGGGCAAACCGCTTTTCGGCGCGGCAGGCAAGACGATCAAGGCGCGCGACATCGCCGTATTCAGCCGCCAGATCGCGGTGATGATGGCGGCCGGCGTGCCGATGGTGCAGGGTTTCGAAATCATCGCCAGCGGCCAGTCCAATCCGCGCATGAAGAACTGCTCACCGACATCAAGACCAATATCGAAGGCGGCTCGACGCTCGCCGAATCGATGGCGAAGTATCCGGTTCAGTTCGATGAGCTGTACGTCAACCTGGTGCGCGCTGGCGAGTCGGCGGGCGTGCTCGATACGGTGCTCGACACCGTCGCGACGTACAAGGAAAACATCGAAGCTTTCAAGGGCAAGATCAAGAAGGCGATGTTCTACCCCGCGATCGTTTTTGCGGTGGCAATCCTGGTTTCGGCGATCCTACTGATCTTCGTCGTGCCGCAGTTCGAGCAGGTGTTCCAAGGACTTCGGCGCGCAACTGCCCGCATTCACGCAAGCGATCGTCAACATGTCCCGTTTCATGACGGGCAACTGGTTCTTCCTGTTGCTGATCATCAGGCGGCATGATCTTCGGATTGATCTTCACCTACAAACGATCGCCAAGATTTGCGCACTTCATGGCTCGCATGGTGCTGAAGCTGCCCGTGGTCGGACAAATCCTTCATCAGTCCGCCATTGCGCGTTTCGCGCGCACGCTCGGCGTTACGTTCGCGGCCGGCGTGCCGCTGGTCGAAGCGCTTGATTCCGTCGGCGGCGCCACCGGTAGCCCGATCTACAACGATGCGGTGAAGCGCATCCGCGAAGACGTCGCCGTCGGCCATCAGCTGCAGTTGGCGATGCGGCAGGTCAATCTGTTCCCGAACATGGTCGTGCAGATGGTGGCGATCGGTGAAGAATCCGGCGCGCTCGACAAGATGCTGTTCAAGATCGCCGAGTTCTACGAGCAGGAAGTCAACAACGCCGTCGATGCGCTGTCGAGCCTGCTCGAGCCGTTCATCATGGTGATCATCGGCGTTCTCGTCGGCAGCATGGTCGTCGGCATGTATCTGCCGATCTTCAAGCTCGCCGCCGTCGTCGGGTAACGACAACCGCAGCGTGATGTCGCTACTCATGAATCCGAGCGCGGCAACCGCGCTCGCGGGCGTGCTCGGACTCATCGTCGGCAGTTTTCTCAATGTCGTCATCCTGAGACTGCCGTTGCGGTTGATCCACGCGTGGAAGCAGCAAAGCCGCGAAGTGCTAGAACTGACGGAGCCCGAAGAGGACAAAGCTCCACCGGGACTTGTCTGGGAACCTTCGCACTGCCCGACCTGCAAACATCCGCTCGGCGCGACCGAGAACATCCCTGTTATCAGTTGGCTGCTGCTGCGCGGCCGCTGCCGGCACTGCAAAACACCGATATCCATCCAATACCCGGTGGTCGAACTCATAACGGCTGTCGCATCGGCGGCAGTCGTGTGGAAACTGGGACCGGGTTACTCAGCACTCGCCGGGCTGGTTTTCACCTGGATTCTCATTGCGTTGTCCGGCATCGATGTGCGGACTCAATTGCTGCCGGATCAGCTGACCTTGCCGCTGCTATGGCTCGGACTTTTGCTCTCGTTGTTTCCTTTATTCGTCGACGCTCGCGGAGCCGTCTTGGGCGCCTGCATCGGCTATCTCAGCCTTTGGTCGGTGTATTGGCTGTTCAAGGTGCTGACGGGCAAGGAAGGCATGGGCTACGGCGACTTCAAGCTGCTCGCCGCCCTCGGCGCTTGGATGGGAACATCGTCACTGCTTCCTACCGTGTTGCTGTCGTCGCTTGATCGGCGCGCTCGTCGGTGGCCTGTTTCTGACAATACGCGGCAAAGATCGCGCGACACCGATTCCGTTTGGCCCATTCATAGCGGCTGCGGGCTGGATGTGGTTCGTCGCCGGAAGTGAACTGCTGAAGTTGTATTGGCATCTCGCCGGCTATCCATGATCGGCCAGAGGTCCCGTCGCCGCAAAACCATCGCGGTGCTGGCGATCGCCCTGCTTGGGGCTGTGTTGATGACACCCAACATCCTCTGGTGGCTTGCGGTGCGCACGCCAGCATCCGTTGTCGAGGGACTTTTGTTGCCGGCGAGCCTATTACTGGCGGTCTTCGCGCTTTTTGGCAATCGTCTTTGGATTGCCTGTGTGGTCCTGACACCATTCGCCGTGATCGCGCCCGCCGAAATTTTTTATGTTGCTACGTATGGGCATCCCAGCACGGACCAGATCATCGCCACGATATTTGCGACCAATCCGCGGGAAACAATCGAATACTTCGGCGGAGGCTTGTATTCATTGATGGCTTGCGCGATCGTGCTTCTTGTCATCGCCGTCGTTGCCGTTTGCTTTGCGTTCCAAACGCACCTTTGCTGGCGCAACCGGTTTCGTCAGTGGGCACTCGTCATCCTTTTCTCGGTACCGGTCGTTTTCGCGGTGGAACGTAGTTGGTCGACAGATGGCGGCATCGGCTCGCGACTCAACGCCGGCTTACAAGCAGTAACTTCTTTGTCGGAAATTCTGGAAAACGGATTCCCGTTCGGAACAATCGTCCGCTACCTGAACTATCGACAAGCCTGGAACGCGATGATCCGGGCAGTAGCTTCACGCGACAACTTCCGTTTCAATATACGCGCGACACCGACACGAGCCAGTCGTAGCGTAATTGTCCTTGCAATCGGTGAAAGCAGCAGGCGTGATCGCTGGCAACTCTTCGGTTATGCACGACCGACCAACCCGGAACTATCAGAGATTCCGGATGTAATACCTGTCGTCAATATGGTGAATTCCTGGTCGGCATCGATCAGGGCGATTCCTCAAGTGCTGACGCGGAAATCGATCACCGATAATTCTTCATTGTGGAACGAACCTTCAATCATCCGCGCGATGCAGGAAGCAGGATTCGAAACCTGGTGGATTTCCAACCAGATGCCAATCGGCAAATTCGATTCGCCCGTCTCGATGTTCGCTTTGGAAGCTCAGCACAGGATCTTTTTAAATCGGGCCACGTACGCATCATCGGGAAGCTACGACGAGGCGCTCGTACAACCGCTCGCCGATCTTCTGGATCGGGAACCCGACCGGGATCTGTTCGTCGTTCTTCACATGATGGGCAGTCATTTACGCTATGACGGACGCTACCCCGCCGAATTCAAACGCTTTGCGCCAGCGCTTTCCGACCATGACACCGACGCGGTCGACGGCGAGCGAACGGGCAATAGCTACGACAATACGATCGCTTATACCGACCACGTGCTCTCCTTGGTGATCGACGTACTACACAAACACTCGAATCCTTCGGCTCTTCTGTTCGAGTCGGACCATGGCGAGACGCTGCCAACCCCGGAGTGTTCAGTGTCCGGCCATGGCATCGGCGACAGGTTCGATTTCGAAGTACCTGCGTTCTTCTGGTTCTCGAATGCGTACAAAAGTACTCACGCGGAAACAATCGATCGTCTTCGGGCGAACGCCGTGAAGCGCACGCTGAGCGCAGACACTTTCGAAACCATTGTCGATATGTCGGATTCCAGCTACCCAGGCCGCGACGAAACGTGGAGCCTTTTCAGCCCGCAATGGCGCGAACGCACACGGCTAGTCAACGCAGGCAACACCGTCGATTTCGACGATGCGATGACAGGCAAGGGCTGTGGAATTCTTTTTTCGAAGGACGACAAGCGTTAGATGCGTGGAACTCAAGCCTACGCCGTCGCACTGACCGGCGGCATCGCCTCGGGAAAAAGCGCGGTCGCATCGCGCTTCGCCGCGCTCGGCGTTCCGCTGATCGATGCCGATGAGCTGGCACATCAACTGGTCGAACCCGGGAAACCTGCGCTGATCGAAATCGCGGCTGTGTTCGGAAATGATGCGCTCGATGCCGACGGCGCGCTGGACAGGCGGCGCATGCGCGATCGCGTTTTCGCGGACGCGGAGGCTCGCCGTCGTCTCGAATCTATCCTGCATCCACGCATCCACGATGCCATCGTTGCCGCGGTGCGCGCGTGTGCGGAATCCTATTGCCTGCTGGCGATTCCGCTTTTCGCGGAAAGGCAAAACCAATATTCGTGGGTGGACCGCGTGATCGTCACGGATGTGTCGCGTGCGAAACAAATCCAGCGCCTGACGGCGCGACCGCAGATCGATGTGGCACTGGCGGAGCGCATCATCGATGCGCAGGCCGCGAGAGAAACCCGCCTTCAGCTGGCCGATGACGTCATCGACAACAGCGCGCCGATCGAACGGCTCGCGCAGGTCGTCGCCCGACTGCACGCCCTCTATCAAACGATGGCGACGAAACGCGTTTAGGCGTTCCAGAGTCCCGAAATGCCGGCGATGCCTTGCGCACGCGAAGCCAGCGCATGCGGTAAGTCGTCCTGCGAAAGGCCGCCGAGGGCATAGACGGGCAATCCGATATCGCGAATGAGGTTCGCGAAACGGTCCCAGCCGATAGCCGGCTGACTCGGGTGACTTGTGGTAGGCTTCACGGGCCCGAGCATGGCGAGGTCCGCGCCGATTTGAGCGGCGCGCGCCAATTCTTCCGAGCTGTGGCAGGAGACGGCAACGAGGAACGCGTGGTCCAGCGGTCGCACGCTCAGAGCGCTCGCATCCGCAGAGGTCAGGTGTACGCCGTCGAGTTCAAGCGTCTCGACAAGATCGACGTGTCCATTTAGCAGCAGTTTTGCGCCTGCAGAATGGGCGAGGTTGCGTGCGCGCGATGCGAGCTCCGACAGGAGATCGCGATCGAGCGTCTTGGCGCGAAGTTGTATCAGTCGAATGCCAGAGGCGAGCGTTCGCTCAAATTGCTTCAAGAAGCTATCGATATCGCGCGTCGGTTCCGGCGTGATCGCGTAGCGATCGGGCAATCGCAATGCGTTGACGATCGCCACATCAGCGGTCGGCATTGAAATATGCAGCAGTTCATCCGCGACTTCCCAACGCAATCCCTGCCCTTCCTTCCCGTGCGGCTCGCCGTCGAAATCGACGACATCGTATACATCTAGATAAATGGATTTTTCCGCATAGTACCAGGGAAAGCCGATTAAACGCCGCATCGCACCCGCGTCGACGCCGATTTCCTCGTGCAGCTCGCGCCGCAATGCCTGTTGCGGCGTCTCGCCGTCTTCGCGTTTACCGCCGGGAAATTCCCAAAGCCCGGCGAGGTGTTTGCCGGGCGGGCGTTCGGTCAGGAGGATTTTTCCGTCGCGGTCGCGGAGTACGCCCGCGACCACATGGATGATTTTTCGGTCAGGCACTTAAGCTCAGGCGAGCCGGCCGTGGCATTGCTTGAACTTCTTGCCGGAACCACACGGGCACGGATCGTTGCGGCCGACCTTCGGCTGCGTCGCGCAAGATCGGCTTGCTGCACTTGCGGCACGGCTTCGGCGACGGTCGTTTCGGCTGTGCTGCGCCTCGCAGCGAGCGGCGCCGCGTTTCGGCATGCTGGAACTCGAGCGCGCGGCGTTCCTGTTCGCGCGCTGCTGTTCTTCCAGTCGCGGCGACTTCCTGTTCGGTCTGGATGCGGATGCGCGCGAGACGCTGCACGATCACTTCGCTCTTGACCTGCTCGAGCATGGTCTGGAACAGCTGTGAAGCCTTCGCGCTTGAATTCCTGCTTCGGCTGCTTCTGCGCGTAGCCGCGCAGATAGATGCCCTGGCGCAGGTAATCCATGCTCGCGAGATGTTCCTTCCAGTGCTGGTCGAGCACCTGCAGCAGGAAGAACTTCTCCGCCGCGCGCATGATTTCCGAGCCGTACTGCGCTTCCTTCTCGCGGAAATAGCGATCGACTTCGTCGATCACGTGGTCGCGCACGCCGTCTGCGCATCGAGGTCGTGCTGGCTGTTCGACCCAGTGCTTGATTTCGAGCTGCATCCGAACTCGGACTGCAGCACTTCGTTCGAGGCCGGCGATGTCCCATTGTTCGTCGACGCTGTCGGCCGGCACGATGGCGGCGCACGAGGTCGCTGAACACGTCGTAGCGGATGTTGGCGACGTTCTCGCTGACGTCGTTCGCGTCGAGCAGTTCGTTGCGCTGCTCGTAGATCGACCTTGCGCTGGTCGTTGGCGGTGTCGTCGAATTCGAGCAGGTTCTTGCGGATGTCGAAGTTGTGCGCTTCGACCTTGCGCTGCGACTTCTCGATCACGCGCGTGATCATGCTGATCCTCGAGCGCCTCGTGTTCCTTCATGCCGAACAGCTGCATCCAGCGCGTGACCCAGTCGGGCGCGAAGATGCGCATCAGCGAATCTTCGAGCGACAGGTAGAAGCGGCTCGAACCCGGGTCGCCCTGACGGCCGGAGCGGCCGCGCAGCTGGTTGTCGATGCGGCGCGATTCGTGGCGTTCGGTGCCGATGATGTGCAGGCCGCCGGCGGCGAGCACCTCGTTCGTGGCGCAGCTGCCATTCGGCCTTGATGCGTGTCGCGTTCGGCCTCGGTCGCGTCTTCCGGGCAGCGCGGCAGCTCGGCTTCGAGCGATGCCGCCGAGCACGATGTCGGTGCCGCGGCCGGCCATGTTCGTGGCGATCGTGACCGCGCCGGGCGTCCGGCCTGCGCGACGATGTGCGCCTCGCGCTCGTGCTGCTTGGCGTTGAGCACTTCGTGCGGGATCGCGCTTCTTCTTGCAGCAGATCGCGAAAGCAGCTCGGACGTCTCGATCGACGTCGTGCCGACCAGCACCGGCTGGCCGCGCTCGTAGCAATCCTTGATGTCTTCGATGACGGCCTCGAACTTGTACGCGCTGCTTGAGGAAGACGATGTCCTGATTGTCCTTGCGGACCATCGGCTTGTGCGTCGGGATGACGACCACTTCGAGGCCGTAGATCTGCTGGAACTCGTAGGCTTCCGTGTCGGCCGTGCCGGTCATGCCGGCCAGCTTCTTGTACATGCGGAAAAAGTTCTGGAACGTGATCGAGGCGAGCGTCTGGTTCTCGCGCTGGATCGGCACGCCTTCCTTCGCTTCGACCGCCTGATGCAGGCCATCGGACCAGCGCCGGCCCGGCGAGCGTGCGTCCGGTGAATTCGTCGACGATGATGACTTCGCCGTCGCGCACGATGTATTCCTGAGTCGCGGTGATACAGCGCGTTCGCGCGCAGCGCGGCGTTCAGGTGATGCACGACGGCGAGATGCTTGCGCGTCGTACAGCGCTTTCGTCGTCGCCGATGATGCCTTCGGCGCGCAGCACCTGCTTCGGCGTGCTCCATGCCCTTCTTCGGACAGATGCACCTGCTTTCTGTTTTTCGTCGACGAAATAATCGCCCGGTCCGTCTTCCTTTTCCTGGCGCGATCAGCTTCGGCACGATGCGGTTGATGCGCGACGTAGAGCTGCGGCGAATCGTCGGACGGGCCGGAGATGATCAGCGGCGTGCGCGCTTCGTCGATCAGGATCGAATCGACTTCGTCGACGATCGCGTAATTGCAGTCCGCGCTGATAGCGCTGCTCGGTCGCTGAGCGCCATGTTGTCGCGCAGGTAGTCGAATCCGAATTCGTTGTTGGTGCCGTAGGTGATGTCGGCGGCGTAGGCGGCGTGCTTGTCGCCGTGGTCCATGCCCGGGATAGACGACGCCGACGCGTCATGCCGAGGAAGCTGTAGACGCTGGCCCATCCAGCGCCGAGTCGCGCTTGGCGAGGTAGTCGTTGACGGTGACGACGTGCACGCCCTTGCCCGACAAGCGCATTCAGATACACCGGCAGCGTGGCGACCAGCGTCTTGCCTTCGCCGGTGCGCATCTCGGCGATCTTGCCCGATGTGCAGCACCATGCCGCCGATCAGCTGCACGTCGTAGTGGCGCAGGCCGAGCACGCGGCGGCTCGCCTCGCGCACCGACGGCGAAGCTTCGGGCAGCAGCTCATCGAGCGTCTCGCCGTCGGCGAAGCGCTGCTTGAACTCGTCGGTCTTGCCGCGCAAGCTCGTCGTCGGACAGCGCCTGCAAGCCGCGGTTCGAAGGCGTTGATCTTCGCCACCGTCTTGTTCATCTGGCGCAGCAGACGCTCGTTGCGGCTGCCGAAAATGCCCGTCAAAAGTCGATTGAACATGAGTCAGGAATCGCTCGAAGAAAAGGGAGTTGTGCCGCGGACATTGAATGCCGGCGGCCACCGGAGAACCGGCGATCTACCATTATAGCCGCTTTAGACGCGAAAGCCGCCTCTGCGGCGGCCTCGGCGCTGTATTGTGGGATGGGGCATCGAGCCCCACAAGTTCAAGCGCGTTTGACGACCGCGTTCACGTAAGCTCAGCGGATTTACGGCGCGGCCGTTCAGCCAGACTTCGAAATGGCAATGCGGCCCGGTGGCGCGGCCGGTCTGCCCGACGCGCGCGATGACATCGCCCGCGTGCACGCGTTCGCCGACGCGCGCGACGTTTTTTGAGTTGTGCGCATAGCGCGTCATGTAGCCGTTGCCGTGATCGATCTCGACGACGTTGCCGTAGCCCGCCTTGTCGCCGATCCACGTGACCACGCCATCGGCGACGGCGCGGATTTCCGTGCCGACCGGCGCATCGAAATCCAGTCCGAGATGATGTTCGACCGAACCGTTGATCGGATCGGAACGCTCGCCGTAACCCGAGCCGATGTAACCGGTCGCGACCGGATAACCGGCCGGACGCAGCGCGCTGTCGACGCGGCGATCGAGCAGCATGTCTTCGAGAACGGTGAGCTGTGTTTCTTCGCCGTCGAGCGTGGCGCGCAGTTTCGAGATTTCGTTGCCGACATCGAAGCTCGCGGAGTGCGGCTTGGCTTCCGGATCTTCCGCACCGCCCAACGCGGGCGCTTGCGTGAAATCGAATTCGCCATCGTCGAGTTTGCCGACGGTGGCGAGGCGCTGACCGAGCGCGTTCAAGCGCAACGTCTGCGCCTGCGATTTCGCCGAGCTGCACAGCGAGCGCATCGACATTGCGCTGCGAAGTTGCTTCGAGCTGTTTGAGACTGTCGCGCTGTACGGCGATCTGTGCGCGCAGCTTGTGCACTTCCTGCACGCTGCGATCATGTGGGTTCGCAAACAACAAGGCGCCGGCAAAACCGGCGCCCGCAACTAATCCGATAAAGATGGTGGCGACGCACGCGATCTTGCGAACGCAGGCGCCAGCAATCGAGATTGACACACGTGGGTTGAGCGTGGGGTTTTGCGACGATAATGACGTTCATGCCGGCACTCTGATCGGTTGAGGTCCCATGCAGTCGAACCGTCCACGAACCAGAAAACCTGGGTCTCCCCAACCGATTGGAGAAACCTCCCCTGTCGCCACGCTCGCCCAGAAGGCGCGCGCGCTGGATGCGCTGGACAGACAACTACGCCAGTCGTTGCCGGAACCGTTGCGTCGCCACGTTCACATGGCGGACATCGGACCGAAACGACTCGTCTTCCTGGCCGATTCGTCGGCGTGGGCCATCGAAGCTCCGCTTCCATCAGACAGCGTTGCTTGCGCTCGCCCGGCAGGTGTCAGGACTGCCAGCCAACCAATTTGCCGTGAAAGTGGCACCCCTGCCCCCCGTTCCCCCGGAGCAGATCAGGCGTAAGCCTCTTTCCAAGAATACTGCGGAACATCTCAAAGCCGCAGCACGATCCATCGCCGACCCCGAACTCAAGGCCGTGTATCTCCAGATGGCGTCCCTCGCCGAAGATTCTTCCCCACCCCGGCGCTCGTAGAAAGCGTAGGGATAGTCGACTATCCAGGCCGTCGTTACCGTGACGGCCGTTCCGAATTTATAAGCTCTTAAACGGCCTGTGCCGGATGCGCGTACGAGATCGGCGCCTTGGCCTGATCGTCGTAGCTGACTTCTTCCCACGCCTTCTTGTCGGCCAGCAGCGTGCTCAGCAGCTTATTGTTGAGCTCGTGGCCCGACTTGTGGCCGTAGAACGCGCCGATCAGGCTGTGTCCGAGCAGGTACAGATCGCCGATCGCGTCGAGGATCTTGTGCTTGACGAATTCGTCCTCGTAACGCAGGCCGTCTTCGTTCAGTACGCGGTAGTCGTCGAGCACGATCGCGTTGTCCATCGAGCCGCCGAGCGCGAGGTTTTTCTCGCGCAGCATTTCGATGTCGCGCATGAAGCCGAACGTGCGCGCGCGGCTGACTTCTTTGACGAACGAGGTCGTCGAGAAATCGATCTCGGCGCTCGACGAGCGGCGCGTGAAGATCGGATGGTTGAAGTCGATCGAGAAGCCGACCTTGAAACCGTCGAACGGTTCGAAGCGGGCCCATTTGTCGCCGTCGCGGACGGTGACCGACTTCTTGATGCGGATGAAACGCTTGGCCGCGTTCTGTTCTTCGATGCCGGCCGACTGCAGCAGGAACACGAACGGGCCGGCGCTGCCGTCCATGATCGGCACTTCCGGCGCGGACAGATCGACATAGGCGTTGTCGATGCCAAGCCCGGCCAGTGCCGAAAGCAGATGTTCGATCGTCGCGATGCGCACGCCGTCTTTGACGAGCGTGCGTCGAGAGCCGCGTGTCGCCGACGTTTTCGGGACACGAACGGATGTCGACCGGCGGATTCAGATCGACGCGACGAAAAACGATGCCGGTATCAACAGCTGCGGGACGCAGCGTCATGTATACCTTCTCGCCGGTATGCAGACCGACGCCCGTCGCGCGGATGACGTTCTTTAACGTACGTTGCTTGATCATTTTCTTATATTTCCCCCGGGGCAGGAGATGGCGAAGCGCGCGCGAATCCTAACACAGGGTGAACACCGCGTCAAAGTAAACCGGTGTAATTTCCCCACATGTGTTGCATAGAAACAACATAATTCGGCGCTTTATGAAAGGACGACAGCGGCTCAACGCCGCCGTCGCGCGAGGTCCGCCCGGACTACGCCGCCGGGCCGAAAGGACTACCTGCTATCCTCTTTCTAATTTTTCAACAAATTTCTGGTCGATTTTCAGTCCGCCTGGCGGCGAAGAAATGCCGGAATGTCCAGATAGTCGATCTGCGGCTCGGGCTGCACGGGCTTGGCCTTCTGCTCAGCGACCGCTCGCGCGCGCCGGATTCTGACGGCTCGGCTGCTGGATGTAGTCGGCCGGCATGATTGTCGGTGCCGGTGCGCGCGACGATGCGCGGACGCTGCGCGCATGACCGGCTCCTCGCGCCGCGCCGGCTGACGCGATCGCCGCGCGGTTGAGGCCGGTGGCGACGACGGTGACGCGCACGTCGTCCTGCAAGTCCGGATCGAGCGCGGTGCCGACGACGACCGTCGCATCTTCCGAGGCGAACTGGTGGATGACCTGGCCGATTTCGTCGAACTCGCGCATGGTCAGGTTCGGACCCGCCGTCACGTTGACCAGGATGCCGCAGGCGCCGGAGAGGTTGACGTCCTCCAGCAGCGGGTTGTTGATCGCCGCTTCGGCCGCCGCGACCGCGCGATCGTCGCCGCGCGCGGTGCCGGTGCCCATCATCGCCATGCCCATTTCGGACATCACGGTGCGCACGTCGGCGAAGTCGACGTTGATCAGGCCCGGACGGGTGATCAGATCGGCAATGCCCTGCACCGCGCCGAGCAGCACGTCATTCGCCGCCTTGAACGCGCTGAGCAGCGTGACTTCGCGGCCGAGCACCGTCAGCAGCTTTTCGTTCGGCACGGTGATCAGCGAATCGACGTGCTGGGTCAGATCCTCGATGCCTTTCAGCGCGACCTGCATGCGGCGCCGTCCTTCGAACGGAAACGGCTTGGTCACGATCGCGACGGTGAGAATGCCCATTTCCTTGGCGAGCTGCGCGACGACCGGCGCCGCGCCGGTGCCGGTGCCGCCACCCATGCCGCAGGTGATGAAGCACCATGTCGGCGCCGCGCAGCAGTTCGACGATGCGCTCGCGATCTTCCAGCGCGGCCTGGCGGCCGACCTCGGGATTCGCGCCCGCGCCGAGGCCCTTGGTGACGTTGCCGCCGAGCTGCAGCGTGATCTTCGCGCCGCAGTTCTTGAGCGCCTGCGCATCGGTGTTGGCGCAGACGAAATCCACGCCCTCGACATTCGATTGCACCATGTGCGCGACCGCGTTGCCGCCGCCGCCGCCCACGCCGATGACCTTGATCACCGCATTCGGTGAGAGTTTTTCTACGAGTTCAAACATTTGCCAACCTCCGCTAAGTAGTCCTGATTTTTTAATTGGATCGCCGGCCGCATTCCCGCGCCGTCGATAGCGATGTGCAGGCGTATGCCCACCGCGTTGCCCGTTTTGCGGACGTGGATCCGTTTCGGATCCGCCGCGCCTCCGTGCGCTTCGCTCTTCGCGATGTTGCTCGTTCTCAAAATTCACCCTTGAACCAATGCAGCACGCGCTCCCACGCACCGCCCACGCCGCCGATGCCGGCGTGCAGCGATCGGCCGCGTGTTCTCCTGCTTGCTGCCATATAGAAGGAGTCCGACGCCGGTCGCGTGAATCGGATTGCTGACCACGTCGGCGAGCCCGATCACGTGCTGCGGCATGCCGACGCGCACCGGCAGATGGAACACTTCCTCGGCCAGTTCGACCACGCCTTCCATCTTCGACGCGCCACCGGTCAGCACGATGCCGGCGCGCGACCAGGCTCTCGTAACCGCGAGCGGCGCAATTCGGCCTGCACCATGCTCGAACAATTCTTCGTAGCGCGGCTGCACCCATTCGGCCAGCGTCTGCCGCGCGAGACGGCGCGGCGGACGGTCGCCGACGCTCGGCACCTGGATCGTTTCTTCCGCATGCGCGAGTTGCGCAAGCGCGCAGGCGTACTTCACCTTGATTTCTTCGGCATGCGCGGTCGGCGTGCGGAAACCCTGCGCGATGTCGTTGGTCACCTGATCGCCGCCGATCGGCAGCGACGCGGTGTGGCGGATCGCGCCCATGCGTGAAGATCGCGATATCGGTCGTGCCCGCGCCGATATCGACGAGGCACACGCCGAGCTCGCGTTCGTCCTGCGACCAGGATCGCACTTGCTCGACGCGATCGCCGCCGGGATCAGATCGTCGACCTGCAGCCCGCAGCGGTTCACGCACTTGGTGATGTTCTGCGCCGCGCTGACCGCGCCGGATGACGATGTGCACGTTCGACTTCGAGGCGCACGCCGCTCATGCCGACCGGATGGCGGATGTCTTCCTGCCCGTCGATGATGTATTCCTGCGGCTCCTTGTAGAGCACGCGCTGATCGGCCGGGATCGCGACCGCGCAGGCCGGCATCGAGCACGTGATCGATATCGGCCTGGCGTCACTTCGCGATCGCGGATCGGCGCGGTGCCGTGCGAGTTGCGTCCGGAGATGTGGCTGCCGGAAATCGCCCGCGTAGACCGAGCGGATCTCGCAGCCGGCCATCAGCTCGGCTTCCTCGACCGCGCGCTGGATCGACTGCACCGTCGATTCGATGTCGACGACCACGCCGCGCTTCAGTCCGTGCGAGGCATGCGAGCCGATGCCGATCACCTCGACCGGTTCGCCCGGCGCGTATTCGCCGACGATCGCCACGATTTTCGACGTGCCGATGTCGAGTCCGACGATCAACGATTTCTCGCCTTTTCCCTTGCGTCATGTGTGCGTCTCGGCGGCCGACGGCTTGCCGGCGTGCGGGTTTGTTGGTGGGAGTGGATCGGCGTCGGCGCGACCCAGCCAGCGATCGCGAAGCCGTTCGTGTAGCGCAGGTCGGCGTGCTGGAAGCCGTCGGCGTGCTCGCCGGCTCAGGCGCGGATACACCGACGAGGAAACGCTGCAGCCGCTTGTCGACGTTTTCGTGTCCGAGCATGATCTGCGAGCCGCCCGACAGCGCGAGCGTCCAGCTGCCGCGCGAAGCTCAGCGTCACGCCGGTCAGCACCATGCCGCTGCCGCCGAGCGTCTTTTGTGTACTTGTATAGAAATCGATCACGTCGCGCAGACGATCGTCGGGACCGTCGAGCTGCGGCAGTCCCTGCAATTCGCTCGCTGCCCGGCACGCTGAACAACGCGCCGTCGCGGCCGATCAGGCGGTCTCGCCCCAGCGCGCGAACGGCTGACGTTCGCGCACGCGCAACACCAGCGTATCGGGCCAGCGCTTGCGCGCTTCGACGCGCTCGACCCACGGCAACGCCGCGACCGCGCGCGCGCACGCTCTTCGAGATTGAGCGCGAAAAACCCCGTGCCGAGATGCGTCGCCGCCGCCGCGCGAATCTGCTCGGCGCTGACGTGGTTGTATTCCGCCTCGACCTGCAGGAATTTCACCGGCCAGCGATCCGTCGCGAACCAGCCGTTGAGCATGCCGACGACCGGCAGCGCGATCAGCGCCAGCGCGATCGTCCAGGCGAGCAGCTTGAGGAGCGCGCGATTGTTCATGCGCGCGCCTCCGCCGTCGAAACTCGTTTCGAGAATGCGCCAGCACAATTCCTCGAAATCGATGCCGATCGCCGCCGCCGCCTTCGGCACCAGCGAATGGCTGGTCATGCCCGGCGTGGTGTTCACTTCGAGCAGGAAGAAATTGCCGCTCGCGATCGCGCATCACGTCGACGCGGCCCCAGCCCGAGCAACCGACCGCGTCGAACGCGCGCAGCGCGAGCGACGGATTTCGCGTTCTCGCCTTCGCGCATCGAGTCCCGGGCAGATGTATTGCGTGTCGTCGGAAACGTACTTGGCGTGGTAGTCGTAGAACTCGCCGCCGGCACGATATGGATCGACGGCAGCGCCGTCGCGCCGAGGATGCTGACGGTGTATTCCTCGCCTTCGATCAGTTGCTCGATCGACGAGTTCGCCGTCGTAGCGCGCGGCGAGTTCGACCGCCGCCGCGAAGATCCGTTTTGCGAACGCACGCGCGTGATGCCGACGCTCGATCCTTCGTGCGACGGCTTCACGACGACCGGCAAGCCGATCTTCGCGATCGCCGCACCGATATCGCCGCCGCGCGCGAAGCGCACATAACGCGGCGTCGGCAAGCCGATCGATTCCCACACCTGCTTGGTGCGGATCTTGTCCATGCTCAGCGCCGAGCCGAGCACGCCCGAGCCCGTGTACGGCACGCCGAGCGAATGCAGCGCGCCTTGCAGCACGCCGTCTTCGCCGCCGCGGCCGTGCAGGATGTTGAACACGCGCGCGAAGTGACCCGCGCGCAGCGCGTCGAGCAGCGCGGGAATGCCATCGATGCCGTGCGCATCGACGCCGCGCGCTCTTCAGCGCATCGAGCACGTTGCGGCCCGAGTTGAGCGAGACGTCGCGCTCCGCCGAATTGCCGCCCATCACGACGGCGACGCGTCCAAACTGCTTGGCATCGGTGATGCGCGTCATGACGACTTCACCTGTCGCCCGCCGATCGCGCCATCTCGTTCGCCGCCGCGCCGATGTCGCCCGCGCCCATCACGCAGCAGCAGATCGCCGTCTTCGAGCAGCGCCGACAACGCGCCACGCAACTCGCGCGGATGATCGATCAGCACCGGATCGACCTTGCCGCGCGCGCGCACCGCACGCGCGAGCGCGCGGCCGTCCGCATCCGCGATCGGCGCTTCGCCGGCCGGATAGACTTCGGTCAGCACGAGCACGTCGACATCGGACAGCACGTTCGCGAAATCGTCGAGCAGATCGCGCGTGCGCGTGTAGCGATGCGGCTGGAACGCGACGACGAGGCGACGATCCGGCCAGCCGCCGCGCGCCGCGGCGAACACCGCGCGCGAGTTCGCGCGGATGATGGCCGTAGTCGTCGACCAGCAACGCCGTTGCCGTTGTCGAGCGCGAGTTCGCCGCGCAGCTGGAAGCGCCGGCCGACGCCCTGGAATTCGCTCAGCGCATGCGCGATCGATTCGCATGTCGATGCCGAGCTGCCAACCGACCGCCGCCGCGGCGAGCGCGTTCTGCACGTTGTGACGGCCCGGCAGATTCAGCGTCACTGCGACCGAGGCTTTCGCCATCCGGCAACTGCAGCGCGAAGTGCATCTGGTTGCCGTTGCTGCCGCACGTTCGTCGCGCGCACGTCGGCATTCTTGTCGATGCCGTAGGTCATCACGCGGCGCGCCGTCGCTTCGCGAGTTCGGCGACTTCCTCGTCGTCGATGCACACCACCGCGATGCCGTAGAACGGCAGGCGATGCAGGAAATCGCCGAACGCCTTCTTCACGTTGCGCGTAATCGCCGCCGTAGTTTTCGAGATGATCGGCGTCGATGTTCGTGACGATCGCGATGACCGGATTGAGCAGCAGGAACGAACCATCGGATTCGTCCGCCTCGGCGACGAGGTATTCGCCCGTGCCGAGCCGCGCGTGCGTGCCGGCGGCGAGCAGCTGGCCGCCGATCACGAAGGTCGGATCGAGCCCGCCTTCGGCAAGCACGCTGGCGACGAGACTCGTCGTCGTCGTCTTGCCATGCGTGCCGGCGACGGCGATGCCGCGGCGGAAACGCATCAGCTCGCCGAGCATTTCCGCGCGCGGCACGACCGGAATGCGGCGTTCGCGCGCGGCGAGGAGTTCGGCGTTGTCGGCCTTGATCGCGCTGGACACGACGAGCACATCGGCATCGGCGACGTTCGCGCGCGCGTGACCTTTGAAAATCGTGATGCCGAGATCGGCGAGACGACGCGTGACCGCCGATTCGGATTTGTCCGAACCCGACACGGCGTAGCCGAGATTGTTCAGCACCTCGGCGATGCCGCTCATGCCGGCGCCGCCGATGCCGATGAAATGCACGCGACGGAAATCCTGGCGGATCCAGTCGCGCGGTGCGGCGGTTTTCGACGGCGAACGGCGCGCGCGATCATGCCGGCCACCTCCAGGCAGGCGTCGGCGATGCGCGCGCGCCGCGTCGGGTTTCGCGAGCGTGCGCGCGGCATTGCGCCATCGCCAGCAAGCGTGCGCGTTGTTCGTTTTCGTCGCCGGCGAGAAGTTCGTTCAACGCCGCAGCCAGACGCGTCGTCGAAATCGTCGCCTTCGGCGACGAGCTTCGCGGCGCCGCACGCGACGAGCGCCTGCGCATTGTGCGTCTGGTGATCGTCGACCGCTGCCGGAAACGGCACGAGGATCGACGCCAATCCGACCGCGCACAAGTTCGGCCAGCGTCAGCGCGCCGGCGCGGCACACGACGACATCGGCCCACGCATACGCGGCCGCCATGTCGTCGATGAACGCATCGACCTCGCGCTTCGACGCCGGCGTTCGCGTAAGCCGTCTCTCGTCTTGTCGAGATGCTTCGCGCCGCATTGATGGCGAACCTGCGGACGCTGCGTCATCTCGCGCAACACCTGCGGCAACGTCGTGTTGATGCCCGACGCGCCCTGGCTGCCGCCGAGCACGAGCAGGCGAATCGGACCGCTGCGTCCGGCGAAACGCTGCGCGCGGCTGCGGCAACGCGGCGATCTCGCTGCGCACCGGATTGCCGACCCATTCGCCGTGCGCGAGCGCGCCGTCGAATCCGCACAGCACTTTTTTCGCGATGTGCGACAGCGTGCGATTGGTCACGCCCGGCACACTGTTCTGTTCGTGCACGACGAGCTGTACGCCGCGACAGCCACGAGGCGATTCCGCCCGGACCCGCCGCATAACCGCCGAGCGACAACGCGCTGCGCGGTTTCGCGCGGCGCACGATTATCGCGCGCCGGCGAACACGGCGCGCACGATGCGCAGCGGCGCGCCGAGCAACGTGCGCCAGCCTTTGCCGCGAATGCCGCCGATCTCGAGCGTTTCGATCGGCAAACCGGCTTGCGGCACGAGACGCGTTTCCAGCCCGCCCGCGCTGCCGAGCCACAGCACCGGCACGTTGCGCGCCTGCAATTCCTGCGCGACGGCGATGCCGGGAAAGATATGTCCGCCGGTGCCGCCGGCCATGATGAGCACGGGCGCGTTGCTCATGCGCGCACCGCCGTCATCGCGATGACGATCGGCGCTCGGCAGTCCGCATCGGCGCGCTGCGCGCGCGACGACTTCGTAGCTGATGCGCAGCAGGAAGCCGATCGAACGACGCACGTCATCAGCACGCTCGATCCGCCGGAGCTGATCAGCGGCAGCGTCAGACCTTTGGTCGGCAGCACGCCGAGATTCACGCCGATCGAGACCAGCGTCTGCATGCCGATGCACAGCGCGATGCCGAACGCGCAGTAGCCGGCGAAGCGCTGTCCGCGTTCGACCGCTTTCAATCCGAGCATGAACGCGCGCCCGACCAGCAGCGCGAACAGCAACAGCACGAGCAGGATGCCGGCGAGGCCAAGTTCCTCGGCGATCACCGCGAGGATGAAATCGGTGTGCGCTTCCGGCAGATAGAAAAGCTTCTGCACGCTCGCGCCGAGGCCGACGCCGAACCATTCGCCGCGACCGATCGCGATCAGCGCCTGCGTCAGCTGGAAACCGTCGTCGAACGGGTGTTCCCACGGATTGAGGAACGAGGTCAGGCGCTTGACGCGGTAGTCCTGCGTCATCGCCGCCCAGGCGAGCGCCGGCATCGCCGGAATGCGCGAGATAGAACAGATTGCGCATGCGCGCGCCGCCGAGCCAGACCATGCCGACGGTCACGCCGATGATCAGCGCCGCGCTGCCGAAATCCGGTTGCGCGAGCAGCAGCACGACGAGCACGACGGCGACGCCGATCGGCTTGATCACGCCGAACAGCTTGCCTGCACGCTGTTCTCGATGGCGCACCAGATAGCTCGCCATATAGATGATGAACAGCAGCTTCACCGCTTCGACGGACTGGAAGCCGATGAAGCCCAGATCGAATCCAGCGACGCGCGCCGTTGATGCGCATGCCGAGGCCCGGCACGAACACGAGCAGCAGCAGGATGATCGCGAACAGCAGCAGCGAGAACGCATTGCGCTCGAACCATCCGAGTTCGGTGCGCATCATGACGATGCACAGCGCAACGCCGAGCGCAAGGAAAATCAGATGGCGGATCAGGTAGTAGAACGGCCCGACGTGCTGGCCATCGGCGATCGCGATCGAACTCGACGCGACCATGATCACGCCGAGCGCCGCCAGACCGCACGCGGCGACGATCAGGCCGAGGTCGTAGCGACCTTTGGTTTCGTCGAGGCGTTTGGCTTGGGCTGCCGAATCCGAACATCTCAGCGCACCTTCAACGTCGCAAGGCCGATGAGCACGAGCACGACGCTGATGATCCAGAAGCGCACGATCACGCGCGGTTCGGGCCAGCCTTTCAGTTCGAAGTGATGATGGATCGGCGCCATGCGGAAGATGCGCTTGCCGGTGAGCTTGAAACTCGCCACCTGCAACATCACCGACGCGGTTTCCATCACGAACACGCCGCCCATGATCAGCAGCACGATTTCCTGGCGCACGATCACCGCGACGCAGCCGAGCGCCGCGCCGACCGCGAGCGCGCCGACGTCGCCCATGAACACCTGCGCCGGATACGCGTTGAACCAGAGGAAGCCGAGTCCCGCGCCGGCCAGCGCGCCGCAGAAAATGCACAGCTCGCCCGCGCCGGGCACGGCGGGAATCTGCAGATACGTCGGAGAACACGCTGTTGCCCGCCAGCGTACGCGAACACGCCGAGCGCGGAGGCGACGAGCACCGTCGGCATGATCGCGAGTCCATCGAGGCCGTCGGTGAGATTCACCGCGTTCGAAAATCCGACGACGATGAAATAGCCGAGCAGTACGAAGATCGACGCCGAGCGGAATCGCGATCTGCTTGAACAGCGGCACGTACAGCGCGATCGCCTGCGGCGAGCGTCTCGCGCATCACGTAGAAAATGCCGATGCGCGGCGGCGAGCCCGAACACCGATTGCCAGAAATATTTCCAGCGCGCGGGAAGTCCGCGGCTGTCTTTCAGCACGAGCTTCTTGTAGTCGTCGTAGAAACCGATGATGCCGAACGCGACGCAGTCACGCCGAGCATGATCCACATGTAGCGGTTGTGCAGATCGCTCCACAGCAACGTCGCGATCGCGACGGCGAGGATGATCAGCGCGCCGCCCATCGTCGGCGTGCCGGCCTTCGACAGATGCGACTGCGGACCGTCGCTGCGGATCACCTGGCCGGCTTTCACGGCGGCGAGCTTGCGGATCAGATCCGGGCCCGAGCAGCAGCGCGACGACGAGCGCCGTCAGCGCGCTCATGATGGTGCGGAACGTGACGTACTGGAACAGATGCAGCGAATTGAATTGGCCGCGCAGAAGTTCGGCGAGTTCAAGCAGCATGACGCTCGCCTCCCGCTTGCTGCCGTTCTCGCCGCGCAGCGCGTGGACGACGCGATCCATCGCCGAACCGCGCGAGCCTTTGACGAGCACGCGGACGCCGGGCTGCACGTCGCGCTGCGAGCGCGGCGATCAGCGCATTCTGGCTGTCGAAATGTTTGCGCCTTCGCGCCGAATGCCTTCGCGCGCGGCGGCGCGAAAGTTCGCCGACCGTGTACAGCCGCGCGATGCCGCTGTCGTGCGCGAGCTTGCCGGTTTGCGCGTGCAGCGCGCGCGCATCGGCGCCGAGTTCGCGCATGTCGCCGAGCACCAGCCACGCTTCGCCGGCTTCGGATGCGAGCGTGCGAAATCGCCGCCGCGGTCGAGCCGGGATTCGCGTTGTAGCTGTCGTCGATCAGCGTCCAGCCGCCGCGGCATCGCGTAGCGCTGCAGGCGACCTTTCACCGACGGCGCGGTTTCGAGGCCTTGCTTGATCATCGCGAGCGGCACGTCGAGCGCGAGCGCGACACGCCGCCGCGGCGAGCGCGTTCTGCACGTTGTGCCGGCCTGCGAGCGGCAGCGCGATGTCGATGCGATTCGTCGGCGCGACGACCAGCGTGAACGCCGATGCCGAACCCAGGCGAATGTTTTCCGCGCGCACGTCGGCTTTCTGCGTCGACGCCGAAACGCAGCGATGCGACGCGTGCCGGCGAGATTGCCGAAAAATGTCGCGAACGCATCGTCGGCGTTGATCACCGCGACGCCTTGCGCGGGCAGCGATGTATACAACGCGCCTTTTGTCTCGGCGATGCCTTCGAGCGAACCCATGCGCTCCAGATGCGCCGGCGCGATGTTGTTGACGAGTCCGATTTCCGGCCGCGCGATGGCGGCGAGATAAGCGATGTCGCCGGGTTTGCCCGCGCCCATTTCGAGCACCGCGAATTCGGCGTCTTCGGGCAGACTCGAGCAGCGACAGCGGCAGACCGATTTCGTTGTTGAAGTTGCCGGCGTTGACGTGCGTTTTCCCGTGCAGTTGCAGGATCGACGCGAGCAGCGTCTTCACGGTCGTCTTGCCGTTGGAGCCGGTGATGCCGATCACGCGCGCGCGCCGTTGCGCGCGCACGGCGCTGGCGAGATCGCCGAGCGCGATCGCGTATCGGCGACGATCACTTGCGGAATGTCGACGGCGAGCGGACGCGTCACCAGCGCCGCCGCTGCGCCGGCCTGTTTGGCGGCGGCGACGAAATCGTGCGCGTCGAAGTTTTCGCCTTTCAGCGCGACGAACAAGCGCGCCCGCCATCGGCGCGCGCGTGTCGGTGGACACGCCGCGCACGCTGACGTTGTCGCCGTGCACGCTGCCGCGCGTCCACAATCGCGACATCGCTGAGCTTCAGGCTCAGCATGGCCGCGACTCCAGCGCACGGCGCGCGATCGACGCGTCATCGAATGCGATGCTTGACGCCGGCGATTTCCTGATACGGCTCGTGGCCTTTGCCGGCGATCAGCACGACGTCGCCCGCCGCGCGCATCGCACACGGCAGCGCGGATCGCGGCGTCGCGATCGCGCTGGACGGTGGCGCGTTCGCGCTGACGCACGCCGCCGAGGATCTGCGCGACGATGTCGTCGCCGTTTTCGCCGCGCGGATTGTCGTCGGTGACGATGATGCGATCGGCGAGACGCTCGGCGATCGCGCCCATCTGCGGACGCTTGCCCTGATCGCGCTCGCCGCCCGCACCGAACACGCAGATCAGCTGCGCCGCTCGTAGTGCGCGCGCAAGCTCGATCAGCGCCTGTTCGAGCGCATCGGGCGTGTGCGCGTAGTCGATCGACGACGAGCGGCGCGTCGCCGCCGCCGAGGCGATTCATGCGCCCGGCGACAGGCTCGAGCTGCGTCAGCGCGGCTGCGATCTGCGCGAAGTCGTAACCCGAGCGCGCCGAGGCAGCCGGCGACGGCGAGCAGGTTGTAGACATTGAAGCGACCGAGCAAGCGGCGTGGCGATCGCGCCCTCGCCCCACGGCGTGATCAGCCGGAAGTCCAGGCCGCGCTCGCTGCTGCGCACTTTTTCGGCGCGCACGTCGGCGCGCGTTGTCGATGGCGTAGCGGATTTGCTGCGACATCGTCGCGCAATCCAGCGGCGAGCTGCGCGACCGAACGCATCGTCGACATTGATCACCGCGGCGCGCAGATTCGGCCATGCGAACAGTTTCTGTTTCGCCGCGCCGTAGTTCTCCATCGTGCCGTGATAGTCGAGATGATCGCGCGTGAGATTGGTGAACACGGCGACATCGAATTCGACGCGCATCGACGCGGCCCTGATCGAGCGCGTGCGACGAAACTTCCATCGCGACGTGGATCGCGCCGGCGTCGCGGAATTCGGCGAGCAGGCCTTGCACGCTGATCGACGTCGGGCGTCGTGCGCTCGCCTTCGTTGATCGCGCCGACCAGGCCCGCGCCGAGCGTGCCGATAGTCGCCGCGCGCGCGCCGAGGCTTTGCAGCGCGCACGCGAGCAATTGCACGATCGATGTCTTGCCGTTCGTGCCGGTCACGCCGATCATGTTCAACGCAGCGGATGGACGTCCAAAAAACCGCGCGGCAATTTCGCCGAGCTGTCGCGCGCAGGTCGTCGATCCAGATCGCGTCGTCGTAGCTAAAGCGGCGGGCGGCGGTGCTTCTGCCAATACAATCGAAGCACCGCGCGCCAACGCCGACGGGGCAAACGTGATTCCGTGCGTGCTGCCGCCGCGGAGCGCGACGAACGCATCGCCGGAACGAATTGAACGGGAGTCGAGCGAAAGGCCGCTCACGAAGATGTCGCGCGCGGGATCGATCGTCGGCGATGCCCTGCAAGCAGCTCGGACAAGCGCGCGCTCATGGTCACTTCCTCCGCCGTCTCGTCGACCTGCATCCGGCGGCGCGACGGCGGCGCGACGGCGTCGCGGGTCCGCCCGCGTACCAGTGCTGGACGTTGTCGGGCGGCACATCGAGGATGCGCAGCGCGCCGTCCATCACTTTCGCGAACACGGGCGCGGACACATCGCCGCCGTAGTAACGCAAACCTTGCGCGTCGTGGATCACGACCACGCCGACCAGCCGCGGCGCGCTCGCCGGCACGAAGCCGACGAATGTAGATACATATTTGTTCTGATACGTTCCTGCATGCGCCATGCGCGCCGTGCCGGTCTTTCCGCCGACCAGATAATTGGCGACGACGGCCATCGGAAACGCCGTGCCTCCGGGCTGCACCACCGTCTCCAACATTCTCACGACGGAGTGCGCGATTTCTGGATCAATGATGGCGTTATCGGGATTGCGCGCGCCCTTCACGAACGTCGGCGCGCGCGAGCGTCCGTCGTTGGCGATCGCGGCGTAGGCCTGCGCGAGCTGCAGCGGCGTCACGTTGAGGCCGTAGCCGTAGGAGATCGTCGCCTTTTCGACCGGACCCCACGCCGTCACGACCGGCAGCAATCCGGACGATTCGCCGGGAAAACCGCTGCCGGTCGATTCGCCGAAGCCGAAGCGGTGGAACATGTCGTAGAGACTGTCGCGCGACAGCGTCTCGGCGATTTTCGCCGCGCCGATGTTGCTCGAATTGGTGATCACGCCGGTCAGATCGAGCAGGCCGTGATTGTGGACGTCGTGAATCGGTCCACGTGGCGATCTTGTACCAGCCCGGGATTCGTATCGACGTGCGAGTGCGAGCTTCCACTTGCCGCTTTCGAGCGCGGCGGCGATCGTGAACGCCTTCATCGTCGAACCGGGCTCGACGACGTCGGTGATCGCGCGATTGCGACGGTAGCGACAGATCGCATGTTGCCGTGCGCGAATTCGGATTGAACGACGGCTGGTTGACCATCGCCAGGATTTCGCCGTTCGTGCACGTCGAGCACGACCATCGAACCCGACATCGCGTGATGATCGATGATCGCGGATTTCAGTTCGCGATACGCCATGTACTGGATGCGGCGATCGATCGACAGCGTGAGATCGCGGCCCGGTTTCGGTTCGCGCAGCAGTTCGACGTCTTCGACCGTGTGGCCTTTGTTGTCGCGGATCACGTGCTCCGCGCCCGGCGTGCCGGCGAGCCAATCGTCGAACGCGAGTTCGAGACCTTCCTGGCCGTGATCGTCGACATTCGTCACGCCGATCACATGCGCCAGCACTTCGCCGCTCGGGTAGTAGCGCTTGTATTCGCGCTGCGCGTTCACGCCGGGGATGCCGAGCTTGACGATCGCATCGGCGTCATCCGGATTGAGCTGACGCTTCAGATAGACGAATTCTTTTTCGGAATGCTGCTGCAGTTTCGCTTCCAACGCATCCGCTTCGACACCCAGCGCGATGGCAAGTTGCGGCAGCTTGTCGGACTGTTCGAGCAGTTGCTGCGGATTGGCCCAGATCGATTCGACCGGCGTCGACACCGCGAGCGGTTCGCCGTTGCGATCGAAGATCGTGCCGCGCGAAACGGGGATCGGCATCTCGCGCAGGAAACGCGCGTCGCCTTGTTCCTGATAAAAATCCTTGCGCACCACTTGCAGATCGACCGCGCGCACGATCAGCGCCGTCGAGCCGAGCGCGAGCACCATCAGCACCACGTACAAACGCGCACGCGTGTTGACCGGACGCGCTTTGCGCGCGCAACTGCGACGGTCGCGTTTTTCTTGGGCGGCTGAGTGCGCGTCAGGCTCATTTCTTGATGAGCACCGTGTCTGCCGGTGGCGGATTGATCATGCCGAGCTGCCCGCGCGCGACCTGTTCGATGCGGTTGGGCTCGGCCCATGTCGCCTGTTCGAGTTCGAGCCGGCCGAATTCGACGTTGAGATCGTCGCGCTCGTTGTTCAGATGCACGAGTTCGCCGAACAGCAAGCGACTTTGCTGACGCGCATAGACGACGCCGATCGCGCTCGCGCACACGGCGATCAGCAGCAGCAACACGATGAACGCGCCGACGCGTTTCATGTCGCGAGCCTTTCTGCCACGCGCAGCACCGCGCTGCGCGCGCGCGGATTGCGCTGCGATTTCTTCGTCGCTCGGCGAACTGCGCGCCGCCGATCAGCTTCAGCGGCAGTTCGATCTGCGGCGGCGGCGGCAAGCCACGCCGCATCGGCGGCAATGAAGACTTGTCGCGCATGAAACTGCTTCACCGTGCGGTCTTCCAGCGAATGGAAACTGATCACGGTTAAACGCCCGCCCGGCCGAAGCCGGGCAAGCGAGCCCTGGAGTCCGCGATCGAGCGCGTCGAGTTCGCTGATTGACTGCGATGCGCAATCGCCTGAAACGTGCGCGTCGCCGGATGCTTGCCGGATTTCTGTCCGCCGACGACGCGCGCGACGAGTTCGGCGAGTTCGCTCGTACGCGCGACAGGATTTTCGGCGCGGCGCGCGACGATCGCTTTCGCGATGCGGCGGCTCATGCGCTCTTCGCCGTACTTCCACAACACGTCCGCAATCTCCGCCTCGCTCGCACGTCGCCAAAAATTCCGCCGCGCTCATCGCCGCTGGTCGGATCCATGCGCATGTCCAGCGGCGCATCGGCGCGAAAGCTGAAACCGCGCTGCGCGTCGTCGAGCTGCGGCGACGAAACGCCGAGATCGAGCAGCACGCCGTCGAGACCCGCCTGCGTCGCCGGCCACTCGGCGAGATCCGCGAAATCGCCGTGCCGGATCGACACGCGCGCATCGCCGCCGAATTCGCCGCGCGCCGCCGCGATCGCCTGCGGATCGCGATCCATCACCAGCAACTTCCCGTTCGCGTTCAACTTCTGCAACACCGCACGCGCATGCCCGCCGCGTCCAAACGTGCCGTCGAGGTAGGTTCCGTCTGCGCGGATCGCCAACCCTTCGAGCACTTCTTCCAACATCACCGGGACGTGCGCATCAGAGACCATCGTGTGAATGCTCCGGGCGCACGCCGCCGTCACAATTTCAGATCCAGCATCTCGCTGCTCAGGTCTTCCTCGCCGATCGACTGGCGGATCTTGTTGAGATGCGCCTGCTCGCTCCACAACTCGAATTTCGCGATCCATGCCGAGCAGGATCGCTTTCTTCTCGATGCCGGCCGCGTTGCGCTGACTCGCCGGAACCAGCACGCGCGCATTGCCATCGGGTTCCACGACCGCGGCCGCGCCGACCAGCTTCAACTGCAGATCGCGATGCACGCGCTTCACGCTCGACAGCGCGTTCACCTGATCGCGCACCGCTTCCCACTCCGCGTGCGGGAACAGCCACAGGCAACCCGACTCGAACGGGTTGTAGGTGAACACCAGACGATTGCCGCACGACGTCGCGATCAGCTCGCGGTAGGCCGTCGGCAGGGCCAGGCGGCCCTTGTCGTCGAGGGTGATGGCGGTTTCGCCTTGAAACATTCCGGAATCCTGCTCGCTGCCCTAAATCCCACGAAATCCCACAAATTCCCACTGGGCGAACAGTAGACCTGGCGAAAAGGGCTGTCAAGGAAAATTTGCTTGCAGATCAAGGAGAAAGAAGCGACTTTGTTAAAGTTTCGCGTGCTTTCTGAGGAGCGTTTTCGAGGGGATTGTTTTTGCTGGCTTTTTCGTCTCACGGATTGAGACTGTGGTCATCGAAGTGAAATGTTGCGGCGCAGCATGTGGTTTTTCGTCAGGAAATCGGTGTACTTGGATACTTATCCGCAATGTATACATTTAGCTTTTTGATGAAATTATCATTGAGAATCTTTCGGATACGTGGTTACGGTAATGATGAAGATAAGAACTTCCGCGATTGAATATCGCGGGTTACTTTCTTTGCTGGTGCAAAGAAAGTAACCAAAGAAACCACCTTTTTTCTCCCAGTGGACGCTGTCCGCAGACAGCACATCCGTGCTGCTGGCTGCGGACGCGCGCATCCCTGCGCGCGTGTGAGCTCGATATAAGCCTGTGCGCGACTGGTCGAGAGAGTCTTGAAACTCACGACTGCACTAAGCCAAAGGCGGTGAGGCTGAAAAAGAAAAAGCTCCTGCGGCCCCATCGCCGGTCGCTTAGTGAAGTCATTTTTACAAGACTCTTTCGACCAGTTGCGCGCAGGCGCAGATCGAGGGTGATCGCGCGCAGGAAGCGCGCGGTCCGCGGCGAGCATCAGGGACGTGCTCTCCGCGGACAGCGTCCATTGGGAGAAAAAAAGGTGGTTTCTTTGGTTACTTTCTTTGCACCAGCAAAGAAAGTAACCCGCGATATTCAATCGCGGAAGCTCTTTTCTTAAACAACAAAAAAAAACAAAAAAAGAGTCGGCCGATAAGCCGGGTTCTGTCTAAGACAGTCATTCCTCTAGGCCTCACGTCGCCGTGAAGCTCAAGCAACCTACCCGGAAGCAGCGCGGGCAACGCCATAGCTTCCCTATGCGGTCTTGCTCCAGGTGGGGTTTGCCGTGCCACGCGACGTTGTCCTCGCGCGCGGTGCGCTCTTACCGCACCGTTTCACCATCACCACGCATGCCTTGCGACACCGTTCGGCTGTCTGTTCTCTGTTGCACTTTCCGTCGGCTCACGCCGCCCAGGCGTTACCTGGCACCTTGCCCTGCGGAGCCCGGACTTTCCTCGCCCTCTCCCGTTTCCAGTTGAGGCCGCGACTGTCTGGCCGACTCCGCGCACAGTTTACCGCGTCACTTCGCCCGCGTGCGCAAATCGGCGCTCACGGCAGCCAAAGCGCGGGCGGCGCGCGTGCGATCGTCCTCTCCTTCGCGCGGTGCGATTTCCAGGTCGGGCTTGATGCCAGCCACTTCGTCGCTGCCATCGGCACGCAAACGCACGCAGCTCGGCACGCGCACGCGCAGGTGCGAATGCGGCAACTCCACGGGCGGATCCTCGTGCATGAAGCCGCAACCGGCGCCGCCGGTTTTCACGCCGACGGTGCGCGCGATGCCGTTGTCGCGGATCACGGCAGTAAACATTTCCGCGGCGGAAAAACTGCGCGAGTCGGTCAGCACGTAGACCGGTCCGGTCCATGCACCGCGATACGCGTCGATCTTCGACGGCCAATACACCGCGGCTGCGCGTTTGGTGTCCTGGATGGTTCCGGGCGCGAGGTAGTCCACCGCACCGCTGGCAAACCCGGCGTCGAGCAGACGGCTGCATCCGAACGGCTGCCACGGCCGTTGCTCGCGCCAGGCGTACGACAGGTCGCATGCGCGATCGCCCATGATTCGTTTGCGTCGCTCGAAATCCGCCAGCGACTTCGCTACGAGTTCGCTGCCCGGACCTGCCTCGCCCTTCGACACGTCGCGCAAGCCATCGATTTCTTCGTCGAGATAACCGGGCATCGACAGTGTTGCCGTGACCAGCAGACGCGCCGAATGCACGGGTTTGTCGGTGAACATGCGCGGCGTCCATTCTCCGGCGTCGTTGCCGCCTCCGTTGCCGCCGACATCGACGACCAGTGCATCCAGATGCGTAGCGCGCAGTTGCTTCAACTGGTCGGCGAGCGCGGCGTACCACGCATCGTCGATACGATCGCGTGCGGCATCGATATCGTCCGCGTCGGCCTTCGACCAGACGCTTTCGCACACGCCCGGATAATCGCGCTGGCGAAAATACTTGATGCGGATCACGCCGATCTTCGCACCCGATGTTGCAATGGTTCCGGTGCGAAAAGGTTTCGCGACACCGTCGGAAATCAACGCGAAATCCGCGAGCGATTCGAAAGGCAGCGAAAACGGCACGCTGCGCGTGCTGGCATATCCCAATGCCGCGCAGGCGGTGACGCCATCCGCGCCGTGAAGATCGCGTTTCGGCGGCGCGTGTGCGTCGTCTTTGGGCGCCAGCGCTGCCATCATCGACAGATGACCATCGCCGAAACCGTTGATGAAATCGGTGATCGCCGCTATCGCATCGGCTTCATCGGTGGCCGCCGCCAGCGCCCGGCTCGCGCGCCGGTCGAGCGCACGCACATCGACGCCGCTCTGCGCTGAGGCGAACCACGCGAGGTTTGCATAGCGCGTTTCGAGCTGCTTTTTCAGATACGCAAAATCGCCCTGCCAGGTCGCGCGATCGAACGCGGCGCACGGCGCGCTCAGCGCAATCAACAACGACGCAAACCACGCTCTTTTCATCGGCCGACTCCAAATGACGCCAGCAAGATGCCGAAAACGTCCGAATGGTCGCAAGTCAAACGGCGGATTTCGCGCGCACGATCGCGACGATGCTGCGCTCGACATCCGCATCCGTCGTCGCCCACGAGCAGACGCTGATGCGCATCGCCGTCTTGCCTTGCCACACCGTGCCGCCGCACCAGCACGTTCCGTCGGCCTGCACGGCGGCGATCACGCGTTGCGTGCGCTCGGCGTCGCCGAATGAAATCAGAACCTGATTGAGCACGACTTCGTTCAAGATGTCGCAACCCGCATCGCGCAGCGCTTCGGCGAAGCGGCGCGCCTGCCGGCAGTTCCGTTCGATCATTTCGGCGACGCCGCTGCGGCCGAGATGGCGCAAGGTCGGCCCACACGTCGACACCGCGCGCGCGGCGCGACAGTTCCGGCACGAAGTCCGACGGATTGCGCCACGGACTTTGTGTCGGCAGGTATTCCGCGGTGATGGCCATTGCGGCGCGCAGCGCGTCGGCGTCGCGCACGAATGCGAGGCCGCAGTCGTACGGAACGTTGAGCCATTTATGGGCATCGGTCGCCCACGAATCGGCGAGATCGACGCCGCGCACATGCTCCGCGCGCGAAGGCGCACTGCGCGCCCACAGGCCGAATGCGCCGTCGACGTGCAGCCAGGCATCGCCGATGTGGTTGCGGATGTCGGCCACCGCATCGCACGCGCCGGTGTTCACGTTGCCGACTTGCGCACACACGATCGCGTTGTCGCCGATCGATGGCAGCGTATCGACGCGCATTCGCCCCTGATCATCGACGGGCACCTTGATCACACGATTGCGACCGAGTCCGAGCAGCCCGAGCGATTTGATCAACGTGGGATGCGCTTCGGCGCCGACCACGACCGTGATCGGCGGTGCGCCAAACAATCCGTCGGCCTCAACATTCCAGCCGACGCGCTTGAGTACGGAATGGCGCGCCGCGGCCAGGGCGACGAAATTCGCGACCGTCGCGCCGGTGACGAACGCACCGCCGCAGGTGCGCGGCAGGTCGAGCACGTCGAGCAGCCAACGAAGCGCCGTCTGCTCCAGCCGCGCGGTCGCCGGCGTGATGTTGTACAGGCCGGTGTTCTGGTCCCACGCCGTCGCCAGCCAGTTCGCCGCCAACGAAACGGGCAACGATCCGCCGATGACGAATCCGAAGAAGCGCGGGCCGGCCATGCCCATCGTGGCGGGCGTTGCGTAGCGATCGAGCATGTCGATCACTTCGCGCGGATCGGTCATCTCGTCCGGCAATTCGCCGTCGAGTCGCGACAGCGCCTCGATGGCGTTCGCGTCGGGCGCGACCGCGCGTTCTTTCAAGCTTTCCAGATACACGTCGGCGCGTTCGGCCGCTTGCTGCAACAGTGGATTCATCGTTTACTCCCGGTAACCTGAAGCAGAAACGTGTTTCAGCCTTCGCGTGCGCCATCGCCGACCGTATACAACGCATTGCGCGGCGCGCCGGTGATTTCCGCCGCTACTTTCGCGGCGCGGCCCGGTGGCAATTCGCGGCGCAAAATGTCGTAGACACGTTTGCCCTCGGCGAGGCGAATGGCGTCGCTATCTTCATTTGATCCGGCGACGATCAGCACGAACTCGCCGCGCTGCTGATCCGCGTCGCGTTCGACGCGCGCGAGCAGCGCCGGCAACGTGTCGTGCAACACCGTTTCATACAGTTTGGAAATTTCGCGCGCGACGACCGCCTGCCGCTCGCCGAACACCTGCGCGGCATCGCGCAGCGCATCGACGATGCGATGCGACGACTCGTAAAAAATCAACGTGCGCGGTTCGGCCCGCAGCGACTCAAAATGCGCTTTGCGCGCGGCCGATTTCGCCGGCAAAAAACCTTCGAACACAAAACGATCCGACGGCAATCCGGCGATCGACAACGCAGCGATCGCCGCGCACGCACCCGGCGCCGTGCTCACGTCGATTCCCGCTTCGCGCGCCGCGCGCACGAGGCGAAACCCCGGATCGCTGATGAGCGGCGTTCCCGCATCGCTGATCAGCGCGATCGACGCACCATCCTGCATACGCCTGACCAGATCGCCGCTGGCTTCGCGCTCGTTGTGCTCGTGCAAGGCAACGCATTTCGTAGCGATTCCGAAATGCCGCAACAGCGGCGCACTGTGACGCGTATCTTCCGCTGCGATCAGATCGGCGCTCGCGAGCACGTCGCGCGCGCGCGGCGTCATATCGTCGAGATTGCCGATCGGCGTGGCGACCACCCACAGCTTGCCCGCAGCGGCCATCGAAATTCTCCATGAACGAAGGCACAAGCTTAGCGCGTCGCGCCGCCTCGACCGGATCCCGGCCGATCCGGTATCATGAAGCGGCCAACGACCAGGAGCGGTCATGAACCGGCTACGTCTGTCCCACTATTCGCGTCATGCCTTTCTCGCCATCGCCGTGCTGCTCGCCGGATGCGCAGAGATGCCGACACAGGAACAGTCGCCGTCGGCCGATGCGGCAGCGGCCGAGCAGGCGTATGCGCAAGGCGATCTGGATCGGGCCGCGCAGCTTTATCTCGACATTTCGTATTCGAATCCGCGCGACGCGGCGCACTTCAAATTGCGCGCCGCCGAGGCGTATCGGGAAAACGGTGAACTCGATCAGGCCGCGCAGGCGCTCGCCGGAATCAAGCCGCAGCGACTCAATCCCGAAGAATCGGTTCGGCTGGCGCTGGTGCAGGCGGAAATCGCGTTGTCGCGCCACGCTCCGCAACAGGCATTGCAGGCGCTCGATGCCGCGCACAGCGATCTTTCCGTATCGCCGGCTTTGCGCGTCCGCGCGCTCGAACTGCGCTCGCGCGCGTTCGCTGCGAACAACGATCCGATCAACAGTGCGCGTGTGCGCGCCGAACTCGATCGCTATCTCACCGGCCAAGACCGCGCGCAGAACGAGCAGCAAATCATCGCCACATTGCAACAAGTCCCGCCGCCGGCATTGAAGGCGCAAGCGCAATCACTGCCGGCGGGCGATCCGTTTCGTCAGTGGCTCGATCAGGCGCTGCGCCGCGGCGGCAACGGACCGTTGCCGGAAGTCGTGCTGAGTCGCAACGAGCCGGTCGGCACGATGGTGCCGAATGCGCAGGGCGTCGAGCATCGCGAAGGATTTCGTCCGTCGCATCGCATCGCGCTGTTGCTGCCGGACGATGGTCCGCTGCGCGCGGTAGCGCAGCCGATCCGCGACGGATTCTTCGCCGCGCATTTCGCCGATACGAATCCACAACGCGCAGAAGTATACATCTACAACGCCGGCGCGACTCCCGCTGAGGCGGTCGCGGCGTATCAACACGCCGTCGCCGACGGTTCGGATCGCATCGTCGGACCGCTGACGCGCGATGCGGTGTCCGCCTGTTCTCGCGCAGGGCCGCTTGCCAGTTCCGCTGCTCGCGCTGAACCAGCCCGACCACGGCGAAATTCCGCCGCCCGGCAGCGCAACGTTCGGCCTGACGCCGGACAGCGAAGGCGCGCAAGCCGCCGAACACATGCTCGAACGCGGCAGTCCGTCGCGCCGTCGTCATCGCCGCGACCGCCGGACTGGGCCGAGCGCGCCGCGCTCGCGTTCCGCGCGCAGTTCGAAAGTCACAACGGCCAGGTCATCGGCGAAGCGCGCGTGCAGGACAACGAAGTCAATTTCTCCACGATGATCGCCAAAGCGATGACGGGCGTGCAGCAAACCGGTGCGGCACCCTCGCTGCCCGGCGCGGCGCCGTTGCCGAATTCAACGACCGTCGAAAGCGACATCGGCATCTTCATCACCATGCGCCCGCAACAGGCGCGTCTGCTGATGCCGCAGATCAAACTGGCCGGCTACACCGGAATTCCTGTTTACGCCACGTCGCACATCTACGCCGGCGATTACAGTCCGGGGCTGGATCGCGATCTCAACGGCGTCGAATTCTGCGATGCGCCGTGGCTGTTCGATGCCGTGCCGGGCATGCCGTCGCACGCGTCGATCGCGAAGAGTCTCGACAGCGCGCGCGGCGCCGGCGGACGCCTGTTCGCCATGGGTCTCGATGCGTATTCGCTGTTGCCGTACATGGATTGGCTGATGCAGCACCGCGACAGCTATCTGCCCGGCGCCACCGGACAGCTCGCCGAGGACAACGATGGCCGCATCCAGCGTCTGCTGACGTGGGCGCAGTTCGACAACGGCGCTCCACGGCCGGTCAACGGTGCGCTGCAGATGAGCAGCGGACAGCAATGAGACGCGGCGCATGCGCAAGACCGGATCGGAATGGGAAGCCGCTGTCGAATCGTGGCTGCGCAAAGCCGGACTGCGCCCGCTCGCGCGCAATTTCTTTTGCCGCTACGGCGAGATCGATCTGATCATGCGCGATGGCGACATTGTCGTCTTCGTCGAATCCCGATATCGCAAGACCGGCGATGGTGTTGCTTCCGTCGGCGCGTCGAAACGTTTGAAGATGCAGCGCACCGCGTCGATGTACCTGCAGGCGAATCCCGTGTTCGCTAATGCGCCGTGCAGGTTCGATGTCGTAGGGTGCCGCGGCACGCCGCACAATCCGTCGTTCGACTGGGTGAAAAGCGCATTCGACGCCGACCAATAGAATTGGAAACATGAAATATACAAAGTTATTTTTTATCTTTTTACTCATGCCGCTCCTGCACGGCTGTTTTGTCGCCGTTGCCGGTGGCGCGGCGGCGGGCGCGAGCGCAGTGCACGACCGGCGCGGCACCGGCACCATCGTCGACGATCGCCGGACGCAGCTCACGATTTTCGATCACATCAATCAGGACAAGGATCTCGTCCACGGCAACTACCGCGTGAAGGCGGTGGTCTACAACGGCACGGTCCTGCTGATCGGTCAGGCCGCCACACCCGAACTCAAACGCCGCGCCGAAGAGATCGCGCGCGCCAACAGCGAAGCCACGCGCATCGTCAACGAAATCGAAGTGGTCGGCGAACCGGAAGGTTTCTGGCGCCGTCGTCAGGACAACGCGATGACGCTGCGCGTGAAAACCGCCCTGCTCGACGTCACCAGCATGCCCGGCTTCGACGCATCGCGCGTGAACGTAACCGTGTGCAACGGCACCGCGTACCTGATGGGCTCGGTCAAACACGAAGAAGCCGACGTGACGGTGCAGATCGTGCGCGACGTCAACGGCATCGACCGCGTCGTCAAGGTTTTCGAATACACGGATTGACCGTGCCGCTCGCGTCCGCCGTGATCGATCGTCTGCGCGCGGTTTTTCCCGGCGACGCGATGACGATCGATCCCGCCGAATGCCTGACCTACGGCTACGACAATTCGCGCCGACAGGCGCAGCCCGATGCCGTCGTATTCCCCACGTCACACGAGCAGGTCGTCGCACTCGTTCGCACTTGCCGCGACGCGCGCGTGCCCGTCGTCGCGCGCGGACGCGGCACCAACACCACCGGGGCGACGGTGCCCGTGCAAGCCGGCGTCGTCGTTTCGTTCGAGCGCATGAACCGCATACTGCGCATCGATATCGACAACCGCATGGCCGTCGTGGAACCCGGCGTACTCAACGGCGACCTGCAGACCGCGCTCGCCGCGCACGGAGTTTTCTGGCCGCCCGATCCGACATCGAGCCCGTTCTGTTCCATCGGCGGCAACCTCGCCTGCAACGCTGCGGGGCCGCGCGCCGTCAAATACGGCAGTTGTCGCGAAAATACCCTTGGATTGCGCGCAGTGGCCGGTACCGGCGAAGATTTCCGCAGCGGTACCTACACGACGAAAGGCGCGACCGGCTACGACCTCACGCGCCTGCTCATCGGCGCCGAAGGCACGCTCGCGCTGATCACCGAAGCGACGCTGAAGCTCACCGCTAAGCGGGGCGCCAAACGCACGCTGAGCGCGACATACCGCGATGTGCGCGCCGCCGCCGCGGCCGTCGCGCGCGTGATGGCGCAGCCCGTCGTTCCGTGCGCGCTGGAATTTCTCGACGATCAATCGCTGGCGATGTCGCGCCAGCACGGCGGCCACGACGTGCCCGATGCGGGCGCACTGCTCGTCATCGAAGTCGACGGCAACGACGCCGAACTCGATCATGCAGCGAATGCGGTTGCCTCGGCAGCGCGCGGCGACGGCTGCATCGACGTTCGCATCGCCAACAACGCACGCGACACGGAAATGCTGTGGGCAGCACGCAAAGCGCTGTCGCCTGCGCTGCGTTCGCTGTCGCCGAACAAGATCAACGAAGACGTCGTCGTGCCGGTTTCGCGCTTGCCTGATCTGATCGACGGTCTGCGCGCGATCTCGAATCGCCACGACATTCCGATCGTCAGCTTCGGCCACGCGGGCAACGGCAACATCCACGTCAACCTGCTGCCGCGCAGCGACGACGAGCATCGCCGCGCCGAAACGGCGTTGAGCGCCGTCTTCGATCTGGTGATTTCACTGGACGGAACACTATCGGGCGAACACGGCATCGGCCTCGCCAAACGTGATTTCCTGAGTCGTGCCATCGATGCGAACGCACTCGCGCTCATGCGCCGCATCAAGGCACAGTTCGATCCGGACGGCATCCTCAATCCGAAGAAATTACTTCCGGCAGTCGCCGGCTGAGACACGCTTCGCGAAGCTCATTTCTTTCCATCGGGGAAAGCCATGCTGATCAGCTCGATATTTCTCGCGGTCGCGATGCAAGCGGCACCCGCGCGCGAGATCGCGACCGACCTGCCAAACGATTTCCTGGCCGAAGGCGTGACGTGGGATGCATCGCACAAACGATTTCTGGTCAGCAGCATTCGTCAGCATCGCATCGCCGCCGTCGATCCGGAAACCGGCCACGCCACGCCGTTCGCCGACGATGCGCCCGGCAGCGTGCTCGGCCTGCACATCGATCACGGCGCCGTGTGGGCGGTGTGGGCGCGCTACGGCCACGCCGCGGCGGCCAATACGGGGACCGGTATCGCGGCGTGGTCGGTTCGCGATGGACATCGCATCGGCAGCTGGACGTTGCCCGAAGAAAATCCGCGCATGAATCTGGGCGACCTGCTTTTCGTGGATGCGCACACCATCGTCACCAGCGACAGCGGCACCGGCGCGATCTGGCGCTTCGATACGGTGCAGCATCACTTCACGGCGATCGTTCCCGCCGGCAAATTCAAGTCGCCGCAGGGAATGGTGCCGGCGCCGCAGCGCGGAGAAATTTATCTCGCCGACTACAACACCGGCTTGTGGCGCATCGCGTTGAAAGACGGCGCCGCCACGCAATTGGCGCCGCCGCAAGGCGCCGAAGTGCGCGGCATCGACGGCTTGTATCTGTATCGCGGCAAACTCATCGCCACGCAGAACGGCACGAAGACGCCGCGCATCCTCGCCATTACGCTGGGCAAGTCAGACACGATCACCGACGTGCGCCGCTGGCGCGAAGTGCCGGACGAGGAGCCGAGTCTCGGCACGCTCACCAACGACATGTTCTGGTACGTCGCCAATGGACAATGGAGCGCGTACGACGACGATTTGCACCCGAAGCCCGACGCCAAGCTCGAAGCGCCGAAGCTGCGCGGACTGCCGCTTTCGGAATTAGCGAAAGACCACTAGCGCCGCGCCGAGCACGATCGCCGCGTACGCGCCGGCGATCACGTCATCGAGCATGACGCCCAGTCCGCCACCGATGTCGCGATCGGCCAGCGACACCGGCCACGGTTTCCAGATGTCAAAAATGCGAAAAAGTATAAAACCGGCAATCATCCACCACGCGCTGCGCGCGACGATGACGAGCGGCAACAGCGCGATCCACTGGCCGACGAACTCGTCCCAGACGACGAACGACGGATCCTCGATGTTCGTCTTTCGCACCGCCCAGTCGCACGCCCACACGCCCAGCGCAAACGTCGCGACCAGAAACACCGCGTAGGCAATCGGATTCACGCCGCGCAAGACAAACCACGGAATGAGCGCCGCCAGCGATCCCGCCGTGCCCGGCGCGAACGGGCTCAATCCGCTGCCGAAACCGAGCGCAATCCAGCCCGCGGGATGGCCGAGAAGAACACTGCGTTGTGCCGGCGCGAGTCTCATGCGCGAAAATGATCCCAGCCGGCGACATCGACGTCGATATCGACACCCGATGCATCGAGCACGCGAACGCCCGATCCGGCGACGATACGTCCGATGCGCGTCGCGCCGCAGCCGCTTCGCGCAAGATCATTGAGCAGCAGCGATGCCCCCGCGTCCGGCGCAGTGAAGCAAAGTTCGTAGTCGTCGCCGCCGCCGAGTTGCAACGCGCGGCGCTCATCGCGCTCGCAGGCCGACAGCAACGCCGACGACGCCGGCAGACTATCGACGTCGATCTCCGCACCAACGCCGCTGGCGGCGCAGATGTGGCCGAGGTCGGCGACCAGCCCGTCGGAAACATCGATGCACGCATGCGCACGGCCGCGCAGTTCGAGACCTTGCGCGATGCGTGGCGTCGGGCGATGCAGACGTCGCACGAGCGCATCGTCGGCTGGCGCGCTGGCCAAGCGCCGCAATCCGGCCGCCGCATCGCCCAACGTGCCGGTGACGAACACGCCGTCGCCGACGCGCGCCGCACTGCGCAGAAGCGCCGAATTTTCGGCGACGAAGCCGTGGATGGTGACGGTGATCGATAGCGGTCCGCGCGTCGTATCGCCGCCGACCAGCGCCAGCTTGAACTCGCCGGCGAGCGCGGCGAAACCGTCGCAGAATTCTTCAATCCACCGACGGTCGGAATCCGCCAATGTCAGCGCAAGCGTCGCCCATGCCGGCGTCGCGCCCATCGCGGCAAGATCGGAAAGATTCACCGCAAGCGATTTCCAGCCGATGTCGGCCGGTGAAGTGTCCAGCGGAAAATGGACGCCGGCGACGAGCGTGTCCGTGCTCACGGCGAGCTGATGATTCGGCGGAACCGCCAGAACCGCTGCGTCGTCGCCGATGCCGACCCGGACATCTTCGCGAGCGATCGCGCAGCGCTCGCGGATCAGGTCGATGAGGGAGAATTCATCCACGCGAACGTTTGTCGTCAGGCGTGGCGCGCGTCGAAAGCGTCGTCGTCACCACTCACTCGCGCGACGCACGTTGTTCCGTTCCACGCCACTCTTTCGCCGCCTTGTCGAGCACACCGTTGACGTACGTGTGGCCGTGTTCGGCGCCGAAACGTTTGGTGACTTCGATCGCCTCGTTGATCACGACGCGATACGGCACGTCGATGCGATAGCGCAATTCGTACGCGGACAAGCGCAGGACCGCGCGCTCGATCGGATCGACCTGCGCGATGTCGCGATCGAGGAACGGAACGAGACCCGCGTCGATCTCCTGCGCAATGCTCGTTGACGCCGCGCAGCAGATCCTCGAAGTAATCGAGGTCGGCGATTTCCATGTCCTGCTCGTGGCGGAATTCTTCGATGACGTCTTTCATCGCGTTGCCGCTCATCTGCCAGGCGTACATCGCCTGCAGTCGCGCGTCGGCGCGCGCGGGAGCGGGCGGCGAGATCGATGCCGTCGGAGCGATGCGGCTTGGTCATAACGTTTTCCACAAATCCACAATTTCCAGCGCAGCGCGTGCGACGTCGGCGCCCTTGTTGCCGTGCACGCCGCCGGCGCGGGCCTGCGCGTCTTCGTGCATTTCGACGGCGAGAACGCCGTTGAGCACGGGCAGGCGGTGATCGACGGAAACGCGCATCAATCCTTCCGCGCAGCCGTCGGCGACATGTTCGTAATGGCGCGTGTCGCCGCGCACGACGCAACCGAGCGCGATGATCGCCGCGTAACGTCCGCGCTTGCGCTACTTTCGCGGCGGCGGCAGGAATTTCCCACGCGCCGGGCACGCGCACGAGATCGATCATGGCGTCGGCGACGCCGTCGTCGCGCAGCGCGCGGCGTGCGCCGTCGATCAGTGCATCGACGATGCCGGGGTTCCAGCGGCTGGCGATGATGGCGAAGCGCGCGTCGGCGTGGACGCGATGTTCGCCGGCGTAGTCGGGCATGGCGCTAGTCTACTTGAGGTTGCTCGTAGCCGACGACGTCCAGGCCGAATCCGCTCAAGCCTAGGAAGCGCCGCTGCGTGCCGAGCACGATGAGGCGGCGCGCGCCGAGATCGTGCAGGATCTGCGCGCCGAGGCCGTGGCGGCGCCATTCGCGGTTGGCGGACGACGCTGAATCGGCGGGTTCGTTGAGCACGACGACGACACCGCGACCGCGTGCAGCGACGTGGCGCAGCGCGGTGGCGACGGACGTTCCGTCGCGTGTGACGTGCAGCACGTCGGCGAGGAAATCGTGGACGTGCACGCGCGCGAGGACCGGTTCGGCGTCGTCGATGCGTCCGCGCAGGAGTGCGTGGTGCGTGAGTCCGGTCAGACGATCGCGAAAATCGACGAGGTGGAAGGTGCCGAATTCGGTTTCGACATCGCGTTCGAGAATGCGTTCGACGGTCTTTTCGGTTTCGAGGCGATAGCGGATCAGGTCGGCGATGCTGCCGATCTTCAATCCGTGCGCGGCGGCGAATATCTCGAGCTGCGGACGCCGCGCCATGGTGCCGTCGTCGGCGAGGATTTCGACGAGCACGCCAGCGGGTTCGAAACCGGCGAGTTGTGCGAGATCGCTCGCCGCTTCGGTGTGGCCGGCGCGCGTGAGCACGCCGCCGGGTTGCGCGGACAGCGGGAAAATGTGACCGGGCTGGACGAGATCGCTCGCTTTCGCATCGGCGCGGACGGCGGCTTGGATCGTGCGCGCGCGGTCGTGCGCGGAAATGCCGGTGGTGACGCCTTCGGCCGCTTCGATCGATACGGTGAAATTGGTGTGGTGGCGCGAGCCGTTGTCGCTGACCATCGGCGGCAGGCGCAGTTGTTCGCAGCGCTGGCGGGTCAGCGAGAGACAGATCAGTCCCCTCGCCTCGCGCGCCATGAAGTTGATGTCTTCGGCGCGCGCTTTTTCGGCGGCCATGATGAGGTCGCCTTCGTTCTCGCGGTCTTCGTCGTCGACGATGACGACCATGCGTCCGGCGCGGATTTCGTCGACGATTTCGGTGATCGGCGCGAAGCTCATGGGCGGTCGCTCAAATACATGACGCTCGACGTAGCGCGCGATCAGATCGACTTCGATGTTCACGGCGTCGCCGGTTTGTTTGTGCGCGAACGTCGTCACGGCGATGGTATGCGGGATCAGGTTCACGCCGAAGCGTGTTCGCGTCGACGTCGTTGACGGTGAGGCTCACGCCATCGATGCAGATCGAACCTTTCGCCGCGACGTATTTCGCGAGATGTGCGGGAATTTCGAAGCGCCAGCGTTGCGAGCGCGCATCGGGCTCGACGGAAACGACGCGGCCGATCGCATCGACGTGACCTGAAACGAGATGGCCGCCGAGACGATCGGACAGGCGCAACGACTTTTCCAGATTCACTGCATCGCCTGCGACGAGATTCGCCGAGCGTGGTGCGCGACAAGGTTTCGACCGAGACGTCGGCGAAGAATCCTTTCGCATCCGGATCGATCGCGGTGAGGCAGACGCCGGAGACGCACACGCTGTCGCCGAGCGCGACATCGCTCATGTCGAGATCGCCGGCGTCGATGCGCAGGCGCACGTCGCCGCCGCGTTTTTCGACGCCGGAAATGAAACCTTTCGCGAGGACGATGCCGGTGAACATGGGTCAGGGCCGCAGCAGAAGACGCGTATCTTCGCCGATCTGGCGGCGGTCGACGACTTTCCAACGCGGGCGCGGCGCTCATCGATGCGAATTCCGGCAGCGTGAGCAGCGGACGCGCGCGTGTCGCCGAGCAGAACCGGCGCGGTGTAGAGCAGCAATTCGTCGACGAGACCTGCGGACAGCAGCGAACCGCACAATGCCGGACCGGCTTCGACCTGCAGTTCGTTGATGCCGCGTTCGGCGAGCAACGTCATCAGTGCGGCGAGGTCGAGTTTTCCGTTGCGACACTGGCAACGCGGCGAGTTCGACGTTTTCGAATCGCGCGTCGGGTTTCGCCGCGGCGCCGTGGATGACGAGCGTCGGCGCCGAGCCGTCGAGAAGATGCGAATCGCGCGGCATGCGCAAGGTGCGATCGAGCACGATGCGCAGCGGCGCGATGAACGGCTCGTCGATGCGCACGGTGAGGCGCGGATCGTCCGCGATCGCAGTTCCGATCGCGGTCAGGATCGCGGAACTGCGCGCGCGCCAGCGCTGCACGTCGGCGCGCGCGGCCTCGCCCGTGATCCATTTCGATTCGCCGTTCGCGAGCGCGGTGCGGCCGTCGAGACTCGATGCGAGCTTGACGCGAACCCACGGACGCCCGCGTTCGATGCGCGAGAGGAACCCGCGATTGAGTTCGCGCGCGGCCTCGCGCATCAAGCCGATGTCGACGGCGATGCCTGCCGTCGCGCAATTTGGCGAAACCGCCGCCGGCGACGCGCGGGTTCGGATCCTCGCAGGCGGCGACGACGCGCGAGACACCGGCTGCGATAACGGCATCCGCGCACGGCGGCGTTTTGCCGTAATGCGCGCACGGTTCGAGCGTGACGTAAGCGGTCGCGCCGCGTGCGCGTTCGCCGGCATCGCGCAACGCGAACACTTCGGCGTGCGGTTCGCCGGCGCGCTGATGCCAGTCCTTCGGCGATGATTTCGTCGCCGTGCGCGATCACGCAGCCGACGCGCGGATTGGGTTGCGTCGTGAACAGCCCGCGCTCGGCCAGACGCAGCGCGCGCGCCATGTGCGCGTGATCGGCCGCGGAGAAATCGGTCATTGCGCTTTCTTGCGCGGAACGCGCGTGTCGCCGAGCAGCGGCAGTTGCAGGCCTTCGAGTTCGGGCAGATCGCGTTCGAGTTTTTCGATTTCTTCGCGGAATGCCTGCACGTCCTCGAAGCGGCGATAGACCGAGGCGAAACGCACGTACGCGACCTGATCGAGCCGTTTCAGTTCGGTCATCACCCATTCGCCGATGAGGCGCGACGGCACTTCGCGTTCGTTGACCGAACGCAATTCCTTGATGACGGCGCGCACCACATTGTCGACGGCATCGCTCGCGACGGGACGTTTCTGCAGCGCGCGTTCGACGCCGACGCGCAGCTTGTGATCGTCGAATGCTTCGCGGCGGCCGTCGCTTTTGACGATGGCCGGGAGTTTTATTTCGACGGTTTCGAACGTGTTGAAGCGTTCGCCGCAATGCGGGCATTCGCGGCGGCGGCGGATCGTCGATCCGTCGTCGGCTTCGCGCGAGTCGATGACGCGCGTGTCATCGTGCTGGCAAAAGGGGCAATGCATTCGTAGGGGCGCGATTTATCGCGCCCGATCCTCGCAGGCCGGCATGGCGGGCGCGAAGAATCGCGCGCCTACGAAATCGTAGTCAGCCATATACGGGGTATTTCTTGCATTGCGCGGAAACTTTGTCGCGCGCGGCGGCGATGACTTTTTCATCCGCGGGTTTGTCGAGCACGTCGCAGATCCATTGCGTGAGGTCCACGCAATCCTGCTCGGTGTAGCCGCGCGTGGTCACCGCCGGCGTGCCGATGCGCAGGCCCGATGTCACGAAGGGTTTCTGCGGATCGTTCGGCACCGCGTTTTTGTTGACGGTGATGTGCGCCTTGCCGAGCGCGGCTTCGGCGTCTTTGCCGGTGACGTCGCGGCCGATCAGATCGACGAGCATCAGATGATTCTGCGTGCCGCCGGAAACGATCTTGTAGCCGCGCTCGATGAAGGTTTTCGCCATCGCCTGCGCGTTCTTGACGACCTGCGCCTGATAGGTCTTGAACTCCGGTTCGAGCGCTTCCTTGAACGCGACGGCTTTCGCGGCGATCACGTGCATCAGCGGTCCGCCCTGGATGCCGGGGAACACGATCGACTGCAGTTTCTTTTCGAGTTCTTCGGTCGGACTCTTGGCGAGGATGATGCCGCCGCGCGGGCCGCGCAGCGTCTTGTGCGTGGTCGAGGTGACGACGTGCGCGTGCGGCAGCGGCGTCGGATACACGCCGGCGGCGATCAAGTCCCGCGACGTGCGCCATGTCGACGAAAAGATACGCGCCGATCTTGTCGGCGATGGCGCGGAAGCGCGCCCAGTCGACGACCTGCGAATACGCGGAGAATCCGGCGACGACCATTTTCGGTTTGTGTTCGAGCGCGAGTTTTTCGACTGCGTCGTAGTCGATCAGGCCTTGATCGTTGACGCCGTACTGCACGGCGTTGAAAAGTTTTCCGGAGAAATTCACCTTCGCGCCGTGCGTGAGATGTCCGCCGTGCGCGAGCGACATGCCGAGCACGGTGTCGCCCGGATTGAGCAGCGCGAAATAGACGGCCTGATTGGCCTGCGAACCCGAATGCGGCTGCACGTTGGCGTAGTCGGCGCCGAACAGCTGCCTTCACGCGCGCGATCGCGAGTTTTTCGGCGATGTCGACGAATTCGCATCCGCCGTAATACCGCTTGCCCGGATAGCCTTCGGCGTATTTGTTGGTCAGCACCGATCCCTGCGCTTCGAGCACGCGCGGGCTGGCGTAGTTTTCCGACGCGATCAGCTCGACGTGGTCTTCCTGGCGCTGCTCTTCGGCGGCGATGGCATCGGCCAGTTCGCGGTCATAGCCGGCGATGCGGGTGTCCTTCGAAAACATGGGCGGATCCGGTGCGGGGACGGTCCGCAATTGTACCGCTAATGCGGTTTTTCAACGTCCGGCGGCGGTGCGCAGCGCATCGGCGAGTTCGCGGGCGAGACGTTCGGCGTCGCAGATGGTCGGGCGCAGGATGTCGCGTGCGTTGATGCGCCAGTCGCGTCGCGTGGCTTCGTCGTTGGCCAGAGCGACGGCGATGTCGACGTACGACGATGCGTCCGTGGCGATCCATTCGGATTTTCCGGCCATCGCAAGCCACGCCGCGGTTTGCCGGCTGACCATCGTGTCGCGCGGCCAGGTGACGACGGGCACGCCCATCCACAGCGCGTCGCAGCGTCGTCGAACAGCCGCTGAAAGGGAACGGATCGAGCGCGACGGCGGCGCGGTCGTAGGTGGCCATCGCTTGCGCGTAGGTTCCGCCGCCTTCGATCTCGATGCGGTCGGGATCGATGCCGGCGCGCGCGAATTTCGCGCGGATGTGTGCGGCGAGGTCGTCGTCGTAGCCGCGGGCTTTCAGCAGCAGCGTCCACGTCGGAAGTTTTTGCAGGATCGACGCCCACACCTCGACCACCTGCGCGTTGATCTTGGAAAAGCGATTGAGCGACACGAAACGTTGCCGATCGGGCGCATCGAGCGTCGGCGGCGGCGCGGGCGGCGGGTTGTAGGCAAGACGGCCGTGCGGCAGACGGATGAGGCGTTCGGTGAATTCGTCATCGCTGCCGGCGGGACTGAGCCACGGATCGCTGATCAGGTAATCCATCGCCGCGATGCCGGTCGGATAGAACGCGTCGAGCCATGCGATCTGCACCGGCGCCGCGCGCGCGGCGAGCATGCAGGCGCGATTGCCCATGGTGCGGCCCATGAGATCGATGAGGATATCGATGCGGTCGTGTTCGAGGCGTTCGATCAGGCGTTCGTCGCCGAGATGACGCACATCGTGCTGCGGCGCGCTCCATCCTTCACCGATCGGCGCGATGCGGTGGACGCCGCCGACGGCGTAGAACTCGTGCTGCGATGTCGGGCGCGATTGCGGGCAATGCCTTGACGACGTCTTCGAGAAATATCGTCGACAAATCCGCGCCGAAACCGTCCTTGATCCAGCCGACGCGCAGGCGCGACGACACGGCGCGCGGACGCGATGCGATGGGTTTGCACACCAGCGGGAAGCGACGATGTTCGGCGAGTAGTGCCTGCGGCGATACGCCACCGTACAGGCAGCTGAAAAAGTACGATCCTGCGACGGCGTTGTCGGCTGGATGTTCGTGGAGCCACTGCTGCAATTGTTCGCGTGCCGCGTCGGACTCGCCGCGATCGATGAGCAGTTGCGCGCGTTCGACGCGCGCCTCGCGATTTTCCGGATCGATCGCAGCGGCGCGCTCGTACAGTCGCGAGCGCGCGGTTGCTCGCGCCGGCGGCAACGGCGATTTGCCCTTGCAGATTCAGCACGCGCACGTCGTCGGCATCCATGCGCGCGAGAAGGTCGCGACGCGCGCTGCGTATCGCCGCTCGCGATCAGTGCCTGCGCGCGCAAGAAATCGGCGTCGATATCGTCGCCGGCGGGAATTTCGCGCAAGGCGACCAGCGCCGCAGACGGATCACAGAGGACGAGGTGCGACGCGCGCCAGTGCGCGGATCGCCGGCCGATTGCCGGGTCTGATCGAGAGCGCGGTTTTCAGCGCAGGAATCGCTTCGCCGTAGTCGCCGTCGATCGCGAGCGCCAGACCCAGATTCAACCACGCGCCGGCATGGCGCGGCTCGGCGGCGATCGCCTGCCGTGCGAGCGCAACCGCCTCGCGACCCTTGCCGAGCGCCAGCAGCGCGGCGGCGTGGTTGGTCCATAACGTTGCTCCGCCGCGCGATCGCGACGCGGAATCGAACCAGGGCAGCGCTTCTTCGCTGCGTTCGAGCGCGTGCAACGTCACGCCGAGCATATGCTCGGCATCCGGCTGCGGACCGAAGCGTTCGAGCAACGCGCGCCAGGCTTGTTCGGCGGCGGCCAAGTCCCCACGTTGTTGTATCGCCAGCGCAGCGCGCAGGGCGTCGTTCACGGTGATGGGGCCGGCATTCATCGCTCAAATGGTAGCGGGTTTTCCGCTGGCGGAATGCTGGCCTGAGGCCGCCGCATCGGCGATAATTCAACCTTCAATCAGCGGCGCTGCCGTAACGCGCCGCCTCTCGGAGCAATCAATGCAATATATCTACACCATGATCGGGGTGAGCAAGGTCGTGCCCCCGAAGCGCGAGATCATCAAGGACATCTCGCTGTCGTTCTTCCCCGGCGCGAAGATCGGTCTGCTCGGCCTCAACGGCGCGGGCAAATCGACCGTGCTGCGCATCATGGCCGGCGTGGATACGGAATTTAACGGCGAGGCGCGTCCGCAGCCGGGCATCAAGATCGGCTATCTGGCGCAGGAACCGCAGCTCGATCCGGACAAGACCGTGCGCGAAGCTGTCGAGGAAGGCGTCTCGGAAATCACCGATGCGCAGAAGCGGCTGGAAGAAGTCTATGCCGCGTACGCTGAAGAAGGTGCGGATTTCGACAAGCTCGCCGCCGAGCAGCAGCGTCTGGAAGCGATCATCGCGGCAAGCGATGGGCATGCGCTGGATCGCACGCTCGAAGTCGCCGCCGACGCGCTGCGCTTGCCGCCGTGGGACTCGAAAATCAAGACACTGTCCGGCGGCGAAAAACGCCGCGTCGCGCTGTGCCGTTTGCTGCTGTCGAAACCCGACATGTTGCTGCTCGACGAGCCGACCAACCATCTCGATGCCGAATCGGTCGAATGGCTCGAACAGTTCCTCGCCAAGTTCCCGGGCACCGTCGTCGCGGTCACGCATGATCGCTACTTCCTCGACAACGCCGCCGAGTGGATTCTCGAACTCGACCGCGGCCGCGGCATTCCGTGGAAGGGCAATTATTCCTCGTGGCTGGAGCAGAAGGACGATCGCCTGAAGCAGGAAGCATCGACGGAAAAGGCGCGTCAGAAGGCGATCCAGCGCGAACTCGAATGGGTGCGTCAGAGCGCCAAGGGCGGTCGCAGTCGAAAGGCAAGGCGCGTCTGAATCGCTTCGAGGAATTGAACTCGGTCGAATACCAGAAGCGCAACGAAACCAACGAAATCTACATCCCGCCCGGCGAGCGACTGGGCGATCAGGTGATCGAATTCAAGAACGTGTCGAAATCGTTCGGCGATCGTCTGCTGATCGATGATCTGAGCTTCAAGGTTCCGCCCGGCGCGATCGTCGGCATCATCGGTCCAAACGGCGCCGGCAAATCCACGCTGTTCCGCATGATCACCGGTCAGGAAAAGCCCGACAAGGGCGAGATCGTCATGGGCCAGACGGTGCAGATGGCGTACGTGGATCAGTCGCGCGATGCGCTCGATGGCACGCAAAAACGTCTGGCAGGAAATCTCCGGCGGACGCGACATCATCACCATCGGCAAATACGAAACGCAGTCGCGCGCCTACATCGGCCGCTTCAACTTCAAGGGCACCGATCAGCAGAAAACTGGTCGGGCAACTTTCCGGCGGCGAACGCGGACGACTGCATCTGGCCAAGACGCTTGCTCACCGGCGGCAACGTGCTGCTGCTCGACGAACCGTCGAACGATCTGGACATCGAAACGCTGCGCGCGCTCGAAGAAGCGATGCTCGAATTCCCCGGCTGCGCGCTGGTGATTTCGCATGACCGCTGGTTCCTCGACCGCATCGCGACGCACATCATCGCGTTCGAAGGCGATTCGCACGTCGAGTTCTTCCCCGGCAACTACGGCGAATACGAGAAGGACAAGAAAGCGCCGACTCGGCGAGGAAGCCGCCAAGCCGCACCGGATCAAGTACCGCAAGCTGGCGTAAAGACGGTGACGATCGAGAAGCCTCCACTGGTCTCGATCCTGATCCGCAGCATGGATCGGCCGACGCTCGATCGCGCGATCGCGTCGGCCGTAGCGCAAACGTGGCCGAATCTCGAAGTCGTCGTTGTCGCCGCGTGCGGGAGCGAGCATCGTGCGTTGCCGTCTCCGCAGAGTGGTCGCGACGTGCGGCTGATCGTTCGCGATGGAAAGCTGGCGCGTCCGGATGCGGCGAACGTGGCGCTCGAATCCGCGCGCGGCGAATGGCTCAACTTTCTCGACGACGATGACGAACTGCTCCCCGACCACGTGAGCACACTGATGGCGGCGCAGCGACCGAATGGCGAACGCGTGGTGTTTGCGCGCACGCGAGTGGTCGATGCGAACGGTAAGTTGCTCGGTCACATCAGCCATGCGGGCAATCGCGTGCAACTGTTCACGCACAGCCGCGCAACCGTTGATGCGCTGATGTTCCATCGCAGCCTGGTCGACGAAGGCGCGCGCTTCGATAGCGAATTTCTTGCGCACGAGGATCACGATTTTCAGGTCAATTGCGCGACGCGCACGGATTTTGTTTTCGTCGATCGCGCGACGGCGATTTGGCATGCGCAGGCCGGCGAATCCGGCAGCGGTTTCGGCGGAAACGATGACCCGCGACAACGCGCCGAAGCAATTCGGCGCATCCGGCAAAAGTGGGCGACCACGTTCGAGGAATGGTTGCGCAATTTTGACGACGTGCTGTTCACCGGCCAGCAATACCTCAAAGGCGGCGACACGGCGGCCGCGCGCGAGTGCCTGGAAATCGCGCTCGCGTTGAAACCTCATGACGTCAACGCGCTCAACTTGTGCGGCATGGCGAACTTCCACGCGGGAAAGCTCGAACGGGCCGAACAGCTTGTCGCGCTGGCACTGAAACTCGCGCCGGGGCATCGCGCGTTGCAGGAAAACCTATCGCTGATCCAGTCGCGACGCGCGGCGGCGGTGCGCTGACGTGGGTCTTCTCGATCGGCTTCTCGGCAAACGTCAGGTCGACGAACATTTCATCAATGATCCGTCCGTTGCCGCTCGTGTCGATCCTCATACGTAGCATGGATCGCAAGACGCTCGATCGTGCGATGCGCAGCGCAGCGCGGCAGACGTGGGGCAACATCGAAATCGTGGTCGTGGCGGCGTGCGGCGCGGCGCATCGCAAGCTCGCGGAAGAATTTCTCGGACGTCCGGTCCGGCTCGTGTTCGGCGATGAGCGTCAGCGTTTGTCACGCCCGATCGCGGCGAATGTCGCGCTCGCATCGGCGCGCGGCGAATGGCTCAATTTTCTCGACGACGACGACGAAATCGATCCCGCTCACATCGCTACGTTGATGCAGGCGGCGCGCTCGCGGCGCGAGAAATTCGTTTACTCGGCGACGCGCGTGGTGGACAAGCGCGGCGCAACGATCGCGCGCGTCGGACATCCGGGTAATCACGTGCAGCTTTATCTCCACAGCCGCTCGGCGTCGCAGGCGATGATGATCCATCGCAGTCTCATCGATGACGGCGTGCGCTTCGATCCGGCGTTCGACGTGCACGAAGACCACGATTTCCAGATCGCCTGCGCGACGCGCACGGATTTCCTGTTTGTCGATGCGATCACGACGACGTGGCATGCGCAGATCGGCGATTCGGGTTGCGGGTTCGGGCCGAACGACAATCACGCGCAGCGCATCGCGACGGTCACGCGCATCCGCGAAAAATGGAAGCAGCCGTTCGAGCGCTGGCTGCGCAAGTTCGATGACGTGCTGCTGGCCGGCAAACTGTATCTCGATGGCGGCGACATTCCGGCGGGACTCGCCTGCCTCGAACGCGCACTCGAATTGCGCCCGACGGACGTGAACGCGCTGAATTTCTGCGGCATGGCCAATTTCGCGGCGGGATCGCTCGATCGCGCGGAGGAATTGGTCGCGCGCGCCGTCAAACGATTGCCGCGAGAGCCCGCCTTACGCGACAATCTCGCCCGCATCCGCGCGCGGCGCGAGGAATTCTCCGGATCATGACGCGCTTCTACGACCAACTCGCTGCCGCGCGCGATAAGAATGCGTCGCTGGTCTGCGTCGGACTCGATCCGGAAGCGAGCCGGTATCCGGCATCGCTGGCGAATTCTCCCGATCGCGTTTTCGAATTCTGCCGCGCCATCGTCGATGCGACGGCGGATTTGGTCTGCTGCTTCAAACCGCAGATTGCCTACTTCGCCGCGCAGCGTGCGGAAGATGCGCTCGAGCGCCTCATTCGCCACATCCACGACCGGCATCCGCACGTGCCGGTGATTCTCGATGCCAAGCGCGGCGACATCGGCAGCACCGCGCAGCAGTATGCGGCGGAATTGTTCGACCGTTTCGGCGCCGATGCGGTGACGGTGAATCCGTATCTCGGACGCGATTCGCTCGCGCCGTTCCTCGATCGCGAGGACAAAGGTGTCGTGATTCTCTGTCACACCTCGAATCCCGGCGCGCGCGATTTGCAGGAACTCGATGTCGGCGGCAAACCGTTGTATCAGCACGTTGCGGCGCTGGTCGCGCAACGAGTGGAACGCGAAGAAGAATTGCGCGCTCGTCGTTGGCGCGACGTATCCGAAAGAACTTGCCGACGTGCGTGCAATTATCGGTGACGAGATGCCGCTGCTGATTCCCGGCGTCGGCGCGCAGGGCGGCGACGTGCAGGCCGTGGTGTCGAACGGCAAGAATGCGCAAGGACACGGATTGATCATCAGTTCTTCGCGCGCGATTCTTTATGCCGGATCGGGCGACGACTTCGCCGATGCCGCGCGCGCCGCGACGCAAAAACTTCGCGGCGAAATCGAGCGCTATCGCTGACGCGCAAACCAGTAGCGCGGCATCATAACAAAGAAGTGACTCCATAATCCGAGCCAGACGACGACGCGCACCAGCGCGTTCTGCGCGGCCGGATCGAATTTCGTGAACCAGCGCCACATGCCGCGATGCTTGTGCATCGCGACGAATAGCGGACGGCGTCTGCTCGACGTGCCCTTGCCGTGCACGACGCGGATGTCGTTCGCGCAGACGACACGCGCGCCGAGATCGCGCACGCGACGGCACAGGTCGAGGTCTTCGCAGTGCAGGAAATATCCTTCATCGAATCCGCCGACGAGGCGGAACATGTCGGCGCGCATCATCATGAGCGCGCCGGAAACCGCGTCGACATCTTCGATGGCGCCGTGCGCGGGATTTTGCGAATTGACACCGTTGGCGCGCGAGATTCCCGTCACGCTCGCGAGCGCGCGGCGCAGCAGCGGATCGCGGCGGCGGCTGGCGGGTTCGTAACGTCCACTTCGCATCGACGATCGTTGCGCCGACGATGCCGATCGTGTTCTCGCTGACGAGAACATCGCGCAGACGTGCGACGGCGTCGGCATCGAGCAGGCAATCGGGATTGAGGATGAGCAGCACGTCGCCGCGCGCCTGCGCAGCCGCACGGTTGCAGCCTGCGCCGAAGCCGAGATTGCTGCCGTTGCGGATGATGCGAACGCGAGCGTCGCGATGCCAGCGCGCGTCGATCGCGGCGACGGAACCGTCGTGCGATGCGTTGTCGCTGACGATCACTTCGACCGGAACGGAACTCGCGAGCGCGCGTTCGACGCACGCGATGACGTCATTGCCACTGTTTGCCGCGACGACGACGACGCTCGTGAGATTCGCCGCGTTCACGAATGCATTCAGACGGCCGACAACAGCTTGTCGCCCTGCTCCGCCGCGAATTGCCACATCGCGGGCCATTGTTCGCAGCGCGTCGGCGAGCAGGTCGAGTTCGCCGGTCAAGGCGCGTGCGCAGCCGGCTGCGTCGAGATCTTCCGCCCAATCGCCGAGACGTGGCGCGGATTTCGCGAGCAATTCTTTGGCGTTGGATTGCACGATGGCGCGCGCATCGGCGGTCCAGTACACCGGTGCGTCGGGCACGCTTTCGATCTGGTGCTGGACGCGATCGATCAGGTCGGCGCGAACGAAGCTCAGGTATTCGCGCAGGTGCGTGATGCGATCGCCTTCGCTCGCCTGCGCGAGATCGCGCATGACGCCGCCGAGGAACGGCAGGCGCTTGGCCGGATCGGCGGTGTTGAAAAGTCCGAACTGGCGCGCGACGAAATCGCGCATGTAGTGATTGACGCGCGGCTGATAGGCGGCCAGCGTTTTGTCGGAGCGGCGGCGCGAGGTTTCCTGCATGTGGCCGATGGATTCGGGCACGTCGAGCGCGAGCGTGTCGGGATAGCAGAAGCGCATCAGCGCGCCGGCGTATCCGTCTTCGCCGCGGCCGACTGGATTCGTACACGGCAGCATCTGGCTGTTGTCGACGAGAAACGGCGTGAAGTTAGACATCGCCATGACGCGCGCCTGCGGAACGGTGTGCCACACGTGCTGGGCTTCGACGTTGCGCTGGTAGGCGTTGCGGTCAGCCCAGAGTTGCGCGCGGCTTTCGGCGTCGAGCTGGTACAGCCACAGCGCGGTTTCGGTGCGTGAACTTCCGTACGAGCCGCATTGCGTGGCGACGATGCGCGCTTTTTCGTTGAGCGTATCGAGGCGGCCGAGATTCATGCCGCGCAACGACGTGCGATCAAGCGGATAACGTGACTTGATCACCGCACCGAGATTCTGTCCGCAGGTTTCCATGTGCAGCGCGAACGGATCGACGGTGATCTCGTCGCCAGACGCGAACGCTTCTTCCATGTTGGCCGGAAAGCGTGCGAAGGCGAGCGCGTCGGGATTGGGATTCAGTCCGTCGCGGGCGAAATCCGGACGGCGCAGCGGCAGCACGAGGTCTTCGTCGAGCAATGCCATGCGCGCGCCGGCGGAGAGGAGCAGCGCGAGGTTCCAGCCGCGTCCGCCGCCGAAGCGTTGCGCGTGTGGATGTGCGTCGCGTTCGAGCAGGCGCGCGATGGTTTCCTTCGACTGCGGCTGCGCCTTGGCGAGTCGGTCGATCAGCTTCGCGCGTTCGGCGCGGCCGAAGTAGCTGGTCTTGCAGCCGGTGGTGCGCGCGAATTCCCGCAGAAGATCACGCTGTTCGTTGATGTTCGCGGCGAGGCCGGAATCATCGAGCAGGACGTAGCGGCGCCCGGCCTGGTGCGTGCGTTCGTAGTCGGTCAGCGATTTGAGGAGACGGCTCAGCGATTGCGGACGATCGCACGCGCGGATGAACACGGCGCGCAGATCGGCGGTGGCTGACGCGGGCGTCTGCGTGATGCGATCGACGAAGTTCTGATCGGAGACGAGAAGTCCGCGCGTGATCAGGCTTTCGAGAACGCGTTTGACGGCGTCCTTTTTGCCGACCAATCCAGAAATCGTGGACTGGATGCGCGTGACGTGATCGTCGAGCGTGCGGAATTCGCGGCACAAGTCCATCGCACGCAACACCTGGAACGTCATCACGTGCGGCTCGCCGGTGCGGCGCACGATGAAGATGCATTCCTGGCTCGACAGTGAAGCGACGATGCCGTCTTCCGAGGCGAACAGCGGCGCGCTGCTGGCCGCTTTTGGCGGAAGCTGCAGCGTGGGCGGCACGACGTTGAGCTGTACGTTCAAACCATTGGTCATTGAAACAATCCGATGCCAGCGCGCCAATCAGCGCGGGCGGGTTCCGTTGAAAAAACGCTTCCACCACGACACGGGCGGAGCGGCGGCCGAAGCATTTTGCGCGCTGGCGCGCAGGGCGGCGACTTCGGCCTCGAGTTCGGCGATGCGCGTGCCCGCCGTCATGTTCTTGCGAACCTCGCCATTGTAATGCGAGTAGACGGATTCTTCGCGGTCGCCGAACAGGGCGACGTCGGCAAGCGCCGCAGTGAGGGGTTTACGCGAGCAGACGGCGATGAAATATAGCGGGTCGTAATCGAGACCTGCCGCGGGCGGCTGGTTGTCGCTGTGCGATGTGGCGACGTCGGCGGTGACGGGAATTCCGTCCAGATTCCAGATCGCCGACTGGAACAGGAGCTTCTGGCCGTACAGACGCACGTGTGGGAAATGCGGACGCAAAAGATTTAGCAGTTCGTCGCGATACAGTTCGCGGACGTGGAATTCGTTGGCGAAACCGCGGTCGTCGCTGTACGTCTTTTTGTCGGGCGATGAGATGACAAGAATGCCGTCGTCGGTCAGTGCGCGTGCGAATCCTGCAACGAGCGATTCCTGTGCGGCGACGTGTTCGAGCGTTTCGAAGGAGACGATGAGGTCGAACGATGCGGGGGCGGCGTCGAGTTGTGTCGCGTCGGCGCGTTCGAAACGCAGGTTGGGTCGCTCGCCATAGCGGCTGCGCGCGTGCGACACGGCTTGATCGGAAATGTCGGCGCCGACAACGCTCGCCGCGACATCAGCCAGCAGCGCGCTGCCGTAGCCTTCGCCGCACGCGGCATCGAGCACGCGTTTGCCTTTCGCGAGTTGGCGCGCGAAGACATAGCGGTGCCAGTGTTCGTACCAGATTTCGCGCACGCATTCGGGCGTGAAGCGTTCGCCGGTGAAGTCGAGCGATGGTTTGGCTTCGCTCATCCTGCCACCGCCGATACCGCGGGCGAACGCTCGACATCCGTCCATTCGTGTTCGAGACGAACGACGCCGAGCTCGCGCGAATGACCGCGCACGACAATGTTGCGCTCGAGCGTGTCGAACAGGCGCACGGCTTCGGGATCGAGCGGATGCGCCTTGACCGTGTAGCTGCCGGGCAGGAGCGACAACGATGGGAACATGATTTCGGCGATGTACGTGCTTGCATCGATACGGCGCGGCTGCACCGATTCCATTTCGGTGCTGACGCCGTAGACCGCTGATCCATCGACGCGCGTGATGCCGAAGACGATCACGGGTACGCGTCCATCACGTGATCGCACGCGGGCGGACACACGCAGCGCAGCACCGCGATCGAGGACGGTTTGGGTTTCGCCAGGATTTCCGTTGACAGTGAGATCGATGAGATGAAATTCGAGACCGCTGCGTTGTGCGGCGTCGGCGCGTTCTTCCTGTTTCAGCGATTTCTTTTCCTGGTATGCGAGATAGGCTTGCGTGACGTCGTAGACGTCGCCGCTCGCGGCAATATGTCCGTCGCGCAGCCAGCACGCCTGCCGGCACAGCTTCTGGATGTGATACATGCTGTGCGAAACGAGGATGAGGGTGCCGCCGTTGGAGAGATATTCCTCGATCCAGCGCACGCATTTTTTCTGGAACGCTTCGTCTCCGACGGCGAGCACTTCGTCGGTGATCAGAAGATCAGGTTTGAGCGCAGCAATGATCGCAAAACCGAGGCGGACGACCATGCCCGACGAGTAGTGCTTGATGGGTTCGTCGATGTAGCGGCCGATGTCGGCGAAGTCGATGATTTCGTCGAGCTTGGCGCGCGTTTCGTTTGCACTCAGGCCATACAGCGATGCGGAAAGCGCGATGTTGTCGCGGCCGCTGTAGTCCGGATGGAATCCTGCGCCGAGTTCGAGCAGCGCGGCGACGCGGCCGTTGACGTGCACCGTTCCTGTCGTCGGCGTGAGTACGTTGGTGAGCAGTTTCAGCAGCGTGGATTTGCCGGCGCCGTTCTCACCGATCAGGCCCAGCGATTCGCCGCGGTGCACGCGCAGCGAGATGTCGCGCAAAACAGGAACTGCGTTGACATCGCGACGGCCGAGAAGAAGGCGTACAAGTGCGCGCAGGCGATCGCGCGAATGGAACACGAGCGGATACGATTTCCCGAGCGCGTTCGTCTCGACGAGAAGATCGGCGCTCACAGGAAATCCTCGAAGTGCGGCTGCACGCGGCGGAATGCGCCGTAGCCGATCGCGAACACGGCCAGTGCGACGGCCATGGAGATCGCGAGGGACGTCATGCTGATCGACGAGGTGCGCAGGAGCAGTGTGCGGAAGATTTGCGGATACGCCGCGAAGGGATTGAAGTCGAGATACCCCTGCACCGATGCAGGCAGCGATTCGCGGCCGTAAAGGATCGGCGATGCGAACATCCACAGCATCAGCAACTGCGGCAGAGCGGGCGCGAGGTCGCGCACGAACACCTGCACGCCGGCGAATAGGAAGGCGAAGCCGAGGGTGAACACGAACAACTGCACGAACGCGAGCAGCGCGACGGGCAACGCGAGCAGATCGACCGGCGCTCCGGTCAGACGCAGCACGATGCAGATCAGCAAGAATCCGAAAAGCTGCACCAGAAAACTGCTGGCGACGACGGAGAACACCAGTACATCGCGCGGCACCGCCACCTTGCCGATCAGCGCAGCGTTGTCCTGGATTACCGTGGTCGCGCGGCTGACGGATTCGGAAAACATCGTCCACGGCCACAACCCCATGAACAGGAAGGGCACATAACCGACGTTTGATCCTGGCGGCGGACCTTGCCGGAAAACGTAGACGAACACGAAGCTGTAGACCGCGAGTTGGATCAGCGGCTGGAACAGCGCCCACAGTCCGCCGCTGAAGCTACCGAGATACCGGTTGCCGATTTCGCGTCGGACGAAATGGAGCGTGAGGCTGAGCGCAGCCATCGATCACGGCGCGGGAAAAGAGGACGTGAATTATCGCAAAGCCGCGCACGGAAGTCCGCTTATGCCGTGCGCGGCGGGATTGATCAGTGTTGTTCCGGCTGCGGAGATTGCACCGGCTGAGCTTGGCCAGCGGCTGCGTCGGCCGGAGAGACGTAACCTGGCGGCGCGTAGCGGGTACGCAGCGAGGCGACGAGGTCCGGATTCGCCTCCAACGGTTTGCCGCGGAATTCGTTGGTGTATTGGGTCATCTCCGCGTCGATGTAGTTCTTCTTTAGCCGGGCGACGATTCGGTTCTGCACCTCGTCGAAGGACATCTGCCGATCCGGCGTGCGTTCAATCAGTTTCAGCACGTGGTAACCGAATTCGGTTTTCACTGGTTGGGAAATCTCGTTCGGAATCTGCATGTGCTCGGCGGTCTCTGCGAACGCGCGTGCCATCTGCGGAGATTGCGCATTTTCGATGCGGCCGTTGTTTTTCGCCTTGCTCGGATCGTCAGAATATTTTTCGACCAGCGCCTCGAAGCGATCTGGATGCGCCTTCGCCTCGGCGTAAACCTTGTCGGCCAGCGCGTGCGCGTCGGCATCAGTGTGACCGTTGTTTTTCGTGCCGATCAGTACGTGCTCAACTGTTACGCTGCCTTTGACGAGGAATTCGTCCTTGTGACCGAGGTAATACTCAGTGGCCAACTGGTTGAATTCTGGAAGCTTGAGGTTTTTGCGATAGTTGTCGACTTGTACCTTGGCCAGCGTGGAGGTGATGGCCAGTTCGATCTGAGCTTTTACTGCCGGGTCGCGGTCAAGGTGCTTCGCGCGGGCCTGCGCGGCGAGCTGTTTCTTCTGCAGCATCCCCATGATGACGTTTTCAATTCGCTTGGGGTTATCGAAGAATCCGGACGATCGTTTTCTGGAATGCTGGCCGCTTCTGCATCAATGTCCTGCAAGGTGACCTCGGTGCCGTCCTGCACGGCAACCACGCCCGGCTTGAGTGGCTTTTGCTCGTCGGAATATGCACTTCCCGCAAACACGCAGGCCACAGTTGCTGCAGAAAAAAAGATAAATATTTTCAAAGTTTGCATCCGGTCGGACCTCGAATAAAAGAAAACGCCGCCCGAGCGGGCGGCGTTCAATTGGAAACAAATTTAGCTCAAAAGTTCCGCGAAGCGAGGCTCACTGCGGATACACGCTTTTACCCTTAGTGCCAGCTACCCATGGTATTCGTCGGAGTGTCTTCGCACTTGTTGCCCGCACAATGACTGTTGGCGGTCGATGTTGCCGTACCTCCCCCATTCGGAAGCACGTTCTCGACCGAGGCGTTGATGATGTTGAGGTAGTACGATTTGCCGTTCTCGAGCCTACACGAACTGCCTGCCGCGCTAGTCCAGGTGATGAAATCGTCAGAATACAGATTGTTAGCCACACACAACGTCGAACTCGAGGGGCTCGGTGCGCTGAAATCACCGCACTTGGTGCTTATGCTCATGGCGACGAATGCTTTCGAGAAGTTTGACGCATTGAGTGAGTATTCGCCAATTACGCCAGTGTCATTGGGCGGGGTGCTGAAGAAGTTCGCCGGTACGGTGAACGCCAGCGCGACGTAGTTGGTCGTCGGCAGGAAAATATTCGTGGTGACTTTCCCGCCCGGCCAATGTGGAGACGTCGCCGTGGCGAAGATGGAGTCGAAACTCGTGGAGTCGCGATTGACCGTATTGCCGTCGTTGCGGTTCGTTGCAATAGGCGCTGTCATCCGAGTGAACGGCGTACCGCCGGCGGAATTAGCGATGCTATAGCAGCCAGTTTGCGGATCGTGACCCGGCACGCTTACGATCGCCTGGCTCGTGGCGACTCCACCCGTTCCCGAGCAGGTCACGGCCACCGTGTAGTTTTGGGCCGTTGAATTGGGATTGTTGAACTGAGCTGTAGCGGTAATCGGCAACGCGCATGCAGTAGCACCCGTACACAACTGTGCGCTCGGAGTGAATGATCCGGAGTTCGGGGTAATAGAACCTGTGCAGGAAGTGGCGTTCAACGCCTGGAAAGTGACCGTCGATGTGCCGTTAAATGCCTGCACTGCGGACGCCGAGACAGGTGAGGCGGGTCCGAACGTCACGCTTCCCGAACCGATTCCACAGCCCGCTCCGCTCGAACTGGTTGCAATAGCCTGCAAATGACCGGAGGCCGATCCATTAGATACGGGCCCAGTGGCGTAAGAACAAACCTGGCCCCCTGGAACGGTAATGTCGAGCGTCGTCTGGGCGAACCCAACGGGCGACAGCAATGTCAATGCAACTGGCAGTAATCGGCGCATCATGGTTATCTCTTTGGATGACAAACTACGTGATCCTAACTGGAAGATGAATAATCCTTTGCAAGGAAATCATTAACTAAACGTAAGTGACATGCACGTTAACTGGTATCCCCAAAAGCAGAGAGGAGCCCGAGTGGGCTCCTTTCTTTGACACCTTACACATAACAGCTTTTATTACGAGCACGCGCCGCCCGTGTTGGTGCAGAGACGCGAGATACGGTGACGATACGCACCGCTGTAGTTCGAGAGAATCGAGCCGCCCGCGTCACCCGTCACGAAGTTGACCGCTTCAAAGCCCGTAACCGGCAAACCGGTGAACACGTTCGCGTTGTTCGACGGAAGCAGGTCATGCGGATTGTCGGTCCTGCTGGTCAGCGTGAGGTCGAGACCAACCCAACCGGTCGTGCCGATCGGCTGAATGTTGGAGGCCAGATTCGAGCTCAGGATGCTGTTCGTGCCCGTCTGGTTGAACGTGATCACGTTCGTCTCATGGCAGAGCGACGAATCAGGCTGGCCCGGAGGACACGGAGAGAATCCGCAACCTGCCGGCGTCGCCGTATTTTCTTCACGATCATAGATCGTGATGGCAATACGCGTGCAGGACAGACCATCACCGCTCGGGCTATGTTCGAACGCTTCTTCGAACGGCTGAATCGGCGGCAGCGCGGCATACAGCGTGTCGACGTAGAAGCGCTTGGTCGGGAAGTTAACTACCCAATCGGTTCCCTTGTTCAAGTCGGCTTCGTATTCATTGAAAACGTTGGAAGCCATGAAGATCGAGCTAACCGCGTCGATCGCGCGTCCACCGGCTCGCGGATAAACCGACTTAAGGAGCGCACCGTCATCGAACACGTAGGACGTGGCGGTCACAAGGGTCGCATCGTCGTTCACGTTGCGCAGGCTCGGATCCAAGCTGCCCGTCGGGGAGTCCAGGATGATCGAGGTGAAGCCGTCGATCGCATCAGCGTTGAACGCGTAGTAGGTGCCCTGAGCGACATTGACAACCGCTGCCGAACCGAAGATGCCCGAGGTCGGAACAGTGGTTTCACCGCCGGCTTCAAAGTCGAATTCGGCCTCTGTCTTGTTGCCCGTGCCCGAAGCGATGGCGCAGCCCGGCGGAACGCCGTTGATGTGCGTCGTGGCGACCGAAAGATCACTTCCGTGGATGATGTCCGACATCGTGATCATTTCAAAGTGACCTTCACGCGTACGCGCAACATCGGTCGGGCCGGTGTCGTCGTTGGTGCCGGCATAGGCAAAGTTCAGGAACGACTGATAACCGGCGCCGTTGCTGAGCGTGCCCTGCTTGAACTGCGGAGCCGTGCAGCTGTTGTCCGACGTGGTGATCGCAGCGGCGCTGGTGGCGTCGCCGAGCGAGAACAGGCCGGCGGTCCAGACGTCGAACGGCGAAAGGAACAGATTGAAGTCGAGCACTTCGCGGCTGTCATAGCCTTCGAGGAAGCGGACCTTGATGGCCTTGCCGACGTTCGTGGTGTTGACCACGGAAAGCAGAGTGTTCTGCCCGCCGTTGACGGTGTAATACGGATAGAGAAGGACCTGACCCAGACCATCGGGATTCAGGTTGACGGCACTCGCCATGTTGGCGATGCCCGCAACGCCGGCCAGGCCAGCGATGACGGCAGTCGTCAAGCTATTCTTGTTCATCACAACACTCCTAATTAGGAACCACAGGGCTTTTTTGCTTTTTCGCCGATCCTGCCAGGGCAAGTTAAACAGCCCCTACGCCACTGTAACAGGGTGGGCAACAGCGAATCTATCCTAAGTCAAAGGAAATGACAATGCAATCCCAACACAAAACCAAGGAAATCCTTAGGGTTTGGCCGATTCTTGCAGCTTTCCGGAATTCATCGCGTCAGGCAGATAGTACCACCGGCCGTCAGCCTTAATCCACGTCTCGGTCAACGGGCCGAACGAATTTACCGTGCCCGACGCTCCGGGCATCTTGAGCTGATAGTCCAGGGTGAGATTCACTTTGCAAGTATCTGCGTCGCACTGCCGGTCTCCGTAGGTTACCTTCGTCCAGCGCAGGCCGCGGCCGTTCATCTCTCTGGCATAAACCTCGCGCGACTTGGTGGCGCGGTAGCCTGGCGATAGGTAGTCGTAGGCCTTGTCCGCCTGATGTGCGATGAGGAAATTCCAACGCTCCACCGATTTCTGCTGGATGACGTCAGCGCTTTCTTCCTTCGCGGGTTTTCCGGTATTTCCAGGCTTGGCGGGGCCTGCGGCGCAACCCACCAGCGCTGCCGCACCAGCGAATGCTAAAAAGCGTGCGAAATATACTTTTTCAGTGTTCATCGGGTCGGTCCTTTAGATTTTTCGGCAATTGCTGTTCGGGCAGCGGTGTGGGCGTCGGCGCCGGTGCGCGTTCCGGCACGGCGATCGGCTGCGCGATTCCCGCCGGCGGATTGGCGGTGTGGATCGGCGTGAGTGACTGGAATTTCTTTTCGTACTCTTCAGTCATTTCTTGCGCGTCATCGGCATTTACGACCACGCGAGGCGTGATCAGGATGATGAGTTCGGTACGGTCGTGCGTCTTGGAGTTGTTCCCGAAAAGATTGCCGAGAAGCGGAATGCTGCTGAGGATCGGCACACCGGTTTTCGTTGTCGTCGAACTGTCCTGAATGATGCCGCCGAGCAATACCGTCTGCCCACTTTGCACTGCCACCTGCGTGGCGAGGTTGCGTTGACTGATCGGCGGGTTGCATCCGGTGCAGGCCGCGGCACCCGGAACGCTGTCTTCCTGCGTGACATCCATGTAGACGAGGCCGCCCGGGTTGACGCGCGGCGTGATAGCCAGCGAGACGCCCGTGCTGATATACGATGCTGTTCCGATACTATTCCCGGTCGTGCCGTTCCCTTCCAATGTCGAGAGCCCGCTGACGAACGATTGCGAGATGACCGGCACCTGGGTACCCACCGTAATCTGCGCCGGCTGGTTGTTCATCACGACCAGCGATGGCGCGGACAACACCTTGGCCTGAGAGCTGGTCTGCAGAGCGTCGAGCGCGACCTGATAGTTCTTGTTCAAGAAGGAATAAAAAATTCCCTGACCGCTGTTCGGCGGGAAGCCGCCAGTGCCGCCGATGGCCACTCGATGGCGGTCACCGACGTTGGCTTGGAAATTCGGGTTTGTGGGTGTAGGGGTACGCGAGTAGCCATACGTGTAGCCGGTCGAAGAGCTGGCTACGTTGTTGTTGTTGTTGATCAGTCCGGCCAACCACCACTGCACACCGTAGGAAAGATCTCCGCTCAGCGTTACTTCCAGGATCTTCGCTTCTATCTGCACCTGAAGTGGAGAAATATCGAGACGGTGGATCGCCGCCAGGATAGAGTCCCACTCGCCCGGCGTCGCCATGATGAGCAGCTGATTGTTCTCTTCAATCGCGGTGATGCGGATGTCGGTCTGCTTTTGCTGATTCTGCGCATTCGGCGTGCCGGTGCCCGTCGTCGAAAGGTTGGAGTTGGCTCCGGCCGCCGCCGTGCTTCCCAATCGATTTGAGCCTGTCGTGCTGCCGTTGGTGAGCGCACCCGATGTCGTTCGGTTTGAGTTGAGCGAATTGCCCATGAGGCTGCTACCGCCGCCGAGGGAACCGGCACCGCCGTTGCTGCCAAGTCCGCCGATGGTCGTGCTGCGCAGTCCTGGCGCCACATTGCCCTGTGTCGAACGTTGCTGAAACCTGGCCCGTGTAGATCGCGTTGAGATGATCGGAAAGATCGACCGCCTTCACGTTCTTCACGTCATACACATACAGCTGCGTGCCGTTCTCGCCCGCGCCCAGATCGAGCCGATACAGCCACTGCTCGGCCTGCTTCAGGTATTCCGGCTGCGAGGTGATGACGATGATGGAATTGGTCGTATCCATCGGGATGAAGCGGAACATGCCGGCGAGCGGCGACTGCCCTGCTTCGCCGAAAATCTTGTCGAGTTCGGGCTGCACTTTGGTCACGTCGGTGTTGCGCAGGTTGTAAACGCCGACGGACATGCCCTTGAGCCAGTCGACGTCGAACACATCGATGGTGCGCTGGTAGTTCGCCAGCTCCGCCGCGGTGCCGGCCATGATGATCATGTTGCGCGCGGCATCGGCATTGACGATCGCATCGGCCTTCGCGATAGGGCTTGAGCAGCTTCTGCATTTCCGTCGCGGAGATGTATTTCAGCGGGAACACGCGCACTTCGTAGCCCATCGCGAGCTTCGGCGGAGCGATGCGCGGCGTGAGGTTGCCGGGAATTGCATCCTTCACCGGCAGCACTTCGTAGCGGCCTTCTTTGCGAACGAGCGCGTTGTTGGTCCACGACAGCAGCATCTCGAGGATCGGCATCGCCTGCTCGGGCGAGATCGGGTTGCGATGTGGAGAACGTCACGTTGCCGGTGACGTTCGGCGCGATCGTGTAGTTCTCGTGCAGCAGCGCGCCGAGGATGTTCTGCGCGACGGCCTGGATCGGCGTGTTCTCGAAGTTGAACGAGATCGAGCCGTCGGGCGGCGTCGCGCCCGCGTTCGGTGGCGGCAGCCTCGCGGCGGCTTCGTTGACGAGAACGCCGGTGCCTTTCTCGATCTTCGCTTCGGTCGCTTTGGTCGACTCGCTGGTCTTGATCTTGATCGGCTTTTCGTCGTCGACGGTGCTGATCTTCGGCGCGGGCGTCGGCGGCGTGTTATCGAGCATCGGTTCGTCGTGCTTGCGGAACGCCATGTCCGAGCAGCCGGCGAGCAGCGACACCATCAGCGTCACGATAACAATGGAAGGACGTAAGGACACGGGTGGCACTCCGTAATGGTTCGCTTCAATGGCCAGGACGATTGGCTTCTTTCTGTTTCTTCATGCGCTCGGCTTCGTCGCGCATCTGACGACGACGCTCCTCGATCCGACGCTGCAGCTGCTCGGCGGCACCTGGATTGGTGCCGTTCGGCGCGACCGTCGCTGCCGCGTTGCCTCTCGGCGGCGGCGGCGCCGGTGCTCCCGGTTTCCCCGGACGACCTGCAGCTGGAGCTTTCTGACTCGCAACGGCAGTCGTCAGTTCCACTTCGACTTCTTCACCGCCCGGCGCCTGCTTGAAGATGGCGCTGCGCGGCTTGAGTTCGGTGAGCGTCCAGTCGCCCTGATCGCCCGGCATCGGCATGCCTTCGCGGAGCGAAACGGTGGCGTTTTTCGATTTGTCCTGGATCAGCGCCAGATGCAGATTCGGCGTGAGCACGATGCCGGTCAGCGCGATGTTGAGCGTCGATGGCGGAACATCAGGCTTGGCGGGTTCGTCGGGTATTTCAGGCGTCGGTTTGCGATCTTCATTGAACAACGGACGCGCTTGCGTCGCCGCGTATTCTTTTTCTGCCGGAAGTTTGAACACTTCGCGATCGATGTTGGCGGCGGCGAGTGCCGCGCTGTCGTCGGGCGTATCCCAGCGATAGCCACGTCCCCATCCTGCCTGCAGGACGAGCGCGAGCAGCAGCAAGCCTCCGCAAATGCCGGCCAGCACGATGCTCAGCAATCGACTGCCACGAACGCTCATGCCTTGCCCGCCTTGTTGCGCAGATAGCCGGACAGGTTGAAGCGGATATCCAGCGATGTCGGCGGCGCCTTGCCGCCGGGCGGAACGTATCCGGCCTGTTGCCGATAGATCATGAGCTGATCGACGAACAGATACGGATTGCTGTTCTCCAGATCGTAAAGGATGCCGGCGAACGGTTCGAGCGCGCAGCGCATGCGCACCTGGATGGTGACGCGGCGATAGAGTTCTTCTTCACCGCCTTTGAAATTGGAGTTGCTCACGATCGAGCAGCGCGACTCGTCTTTCACACGCTGGCCGATGATCGATTTCAGCCGCTGCGTCAGATCGGAAAATGCCGCGTTGGCGTCGGCGTCGGTCAGGAATGCCTGATTGTTCTGCTCGGCGGCGCGGATTTCCTTGATGCGCTTGTCGATCAGCGGACCCTGCTGCGATGTCTGCGCAAAGCTCGCCTGACGCTCGCGCAAATCCGCCATCTGCGCGGCGATGTCGAGCTGCGGCGACACGAACCACCAATGGAAGAAAATCAGATAGACCATGCTCGCCACGATCAGCAGCAGCACGATCGCGAGGAAACGGCGGTTACGGGTTTCCGGCATCGGGGGCATTGCGGCCACCTCCCTGTTGCTGCTGTTGCTTGCGTTTCTGTTCGTTCGCTTTCGCCTCGTTGGCAGCGGCAATGCTCTTGAATTCCACGGTGATGTTGAAGCGATCTTTCTTGGTGCGCGGATCGGGCTGGATCGATCCCTGCGGCGATGGATTCGTGAGCAGATCGGATTTGCTGAGCAGACCGATGAGCTTCGACGCATCGTCGCTCAAGCCTTGCAGCTCGACTTTGTATTTCTCGTCGACGTTCAGACGTTCCAGATACGTGTCGTCCGGCAGACGCGCGGTGAGATCGTTGAGCAGATCGACCATCAGCGGCGTCTCGTGTTTCTTTCGGCTCAGGAAGTTCGCGGCGTCGATGGTGTCCTGCAATGTCTTGCGCGCGCTCGACACCTGTTTCGCATCGCCTTGTGCCTTGTCGACTTCCGCCGTCATCGCATCGAGCGCCGACTGGCGGTTCGCGAGCGACATCACCATCACCGTTATCAGCAGCACGATGGCCGCTCCGCCGAGCGCGAGATTCATGCGCAGGCGCAGGTTCGCGCGCTTGACGCGGCGATCCGCCGGCAGCAGATTCAATCCCGAACGCTGACTGCCCGGGCCGTGCTGCCAGCAATCCACGCCATCGAGCGCGGCGTCAACACCGGCGATCTTGGTGAGCTCGTTGTCGAGTGCCGCGCGCGGAACGACGGTGAGTTCGATCGACAGATTGCGATCGCCGCTGCGCGAGAGAATTCGATAATCGAAATAAACCTGGTCGGCCTTGAACGGCGTTTGCCGATCCATCTCGAAGGCGAGCACCTGGCGCAGATTATTTTCTGCCGCCGCAGGCAACGTGATCATGCGACGCAACGTGCGTTCGGACGGAATGCAATAAATGCGGCGCAGATCCGGATCGTCGAGCTGGTTGCGCAGGCGCAGGAACATGCCCTTCTGCACGTCGATCGGCTCGGCCAGAGAAATCGTTCCGAGATCGCGCGTGCGCTCGCCGGATTGGCGCCACACCGTCAGCTCCGCGCCTTGCGCTTCCAGCAGCAGCGCATCGGAACGCTCGGACAGCAACGCGCGCCAGCGCGCCGGCAACAGCGCGACGAGTTCGCGCCCCCACCACGTGAAAAAGCGTGGCAGCGGCGTTCTGGCGTAGCGCGTCCGGAGACGGGCGAGCTGGGTGTCGATCGCGTCAGTGATACTCATCGGGATTTTTCGTCGTCTCGCCAGCGCAGGACCGTGTAGGGCTTTCCTGATACGCCGACGCCGCCCAGGCGAATGCTCGCGTCAATGGTGGCGTTGGCGCCGTTCGCGAGCGTGGCACGGGACTTTATAGTGTACGTGTTCCCGCCGCCGGTGACCATGATCGGGGTTCCGTCGGGCAGGGTGAGATTGGCCGTTGCGCCTTGTCCGGGCGCGATCTGCTGGCGCGCGGCGATGAGCTGCTGGGCAAGCTCTTCGGTCATGCCGGGCAGCGCGCGCAGCGCTTCGATCGGCGCGTAGGCGGGATTGGGTTGCGCGCCGCCGGAATAGATCGTGATCGCAGGCTCGATGCGCTGATAGAGCTCATAGCTCATGCCCATCACCTGCTGCACTTCGGTGTCGGTCTGGAACGGCGCATTGCGCGGACCATACGACAATCCCGCCGATTTGTACGCATCGACTTCGGCGCCGTTCGGCAGCGGAACGTCGTCGCCGTCGCGCCAGTCCTGGATGGCGGCCGACAGCGATGCCGCCGCGTTCTGATCAAGCCCGACGGAAACAAACAGCGACTGCAACATCGTGTCGTCGGCGGTGTTCATGTCGATCTTGCCGGACTCGTCGAGAATCTCGATGTGGATGCGCGCGTTCTCGAACTGGAAATCGTATGGACGGCCATCGCACACCCAGCGCGTGGTCACATCCGGATTGCGCAATTCGTATACCGCGCGTTCGAGTCCGGCTTCGGCGCTGTAGCGTGCAGTGGTTCCGTCGAACATGTGGCGCGCTTCGAGATTTTCGGTGCGCGCCATCAGCGCGAAACTGCCGAGCAGGATCGCCATCAGCGCCATCACCCACAGCACCAGGATGAGCGCGACGCCACGTTGATTGCGCGCGCACGTCATCGCACTTTCCCGCGCATCTGCGCGCCCTTCATGTCGGCCGGCACGAACTGGCTCTGCATGGGCACCGCGCCCGCGTTGAGCATCATCGGCACGTCGAGTTCCGGCCACGGCAGCTGCACGCCGGAATTCATGTCGAGACTGATGCGGATCATCAGCGGCGTGATGCTCGGGTCCGGCCACTGGCTGAACCAGTCGGTGAGCTGGCCCTGATCATCGAGTGTGCGGTATTGGAATTGTCCGCCGCGAATGCCGTCGATGAGGACGACAGGTTCGTCGGTTTGTGGATTGCCGGCATCGTAGCCATTGAGCATCGAATCGGTGAAGACCAATTGCAGACCGTTACTGCCGCGCCGGAGTTCCAGCGTTTCTACATACGGTCCGCCGCGCGAGAGATAACCGGGCATCGGTGCGACGAAGCGCATGAACTGCGCGCCGCCATCGAACACGTGCACGGTGTTTTCTTCTTCGTTGCGCTCGTAGGTGAGCGGCACGATGTGGCTCAACTGCGTGCGCAGGAAAACCTGCGCGGTGCGCAAACGATCGGCGCGATCGATCGCGCGTTCGCCCGCGCGCATCGCTTTCGCCGCCGTGCTGATGCCGCCGTACGCGCCCGCGATGAGCAAAGCGAGCAGCGTGATCGCGAGCAGCATCTCGATCAGCGTGAAACCTGCCTGCGTGCGGCGCGCGATCATGGTTTGGCCTGTCCGCCAAGCGGACGCGTCGGCAGGCCGATGCCCTGCCCGTTCTGTTGCGATTCCTGCGCGCGCAACGTCACGAAACGCGCGTGATGTTGCAGATACGCCGAGCCCCACGAGACGACGAGCTCAAGCTGATACAGCTCGACCGTATTGCCGACCGTCGTGATCTGCGGACCTTGCATCATCGAATTGCCCGGCGTCACGCCGCCGCCTTGCGGTTCTTCCGGCGGCTGGATCTTCCCGACATTCATCTGCCACGCGTATTTTTCGTCGAAGCGTCCGCTCGATGAACCTTCCTGCAAACTGACGCCGACGCCCTGCATGTCGATCAACGATTGCGCCCACAATGACGCACGCGTGATGTCTGCCGACTCGCTGGTGACGTGGATGTTGTCGGTGAGGATGCTCATCAAAATGCCGAAGCCGAGCGCGAAGATCACGAACGCGGCGACGAGCTCCACCAGCGTGAAGCCGCCTTGTCGTTGCATCGACCGAAAATTGCGTGGCTGCATCATCGTCAACGTCCGGCGAGTTCTTCGCGCGAGACCTGGCCTGTCAGCCAGCTTACGTTGATCTGCCAGCGGCGCTGTCCCATGAATACGGTGATGTGGCCGCCGGTCGATGCACCATCGGCGAAGAAGCGGATGCGGCCCGACGTGGAACCGGTTTGTTCGATCTCGGCGGTGACGAGCTGCAAGCGCATGTCCTTCGGCATCTGCACGATCGCCTTGCCCGGCGCCTGATACGTGTTGTGTTCCAGATCGATATCGAGCGCAGCCTGCGTGCCGCGCACGATGGCCTGACCGCGCGTGTAGCGCAGCGCGGCGACGAGATCGCGGCTGGCCGCTTCGATCTTCGCGCTGCTCATGCTTTTCGAAAACGACATCGCGACGACCGTCGCGACGATGGTCAGCAGAACCATCACCGCGATGATCTCGATCAGCGTGAAACCACGTTGCGTGCGCATCGAATTCACGTGTGCACGCGACGGAACCGGCTTACTGCCAGTTGCCGTAGTCCTTGTTGAGTCCGTCGCCGCCCGGCGCGCCGTCCTTACCGAGGAAAATCAGATCGAAGTCGCCGTGTTCGCCCGGCGCCTTGTACGTGTATGGATGGCCGAACGGATCCTTCAGATCGGTTTCCTTCGCGTACGGGCCGTTCCAGTCCTGCGCGGTTCCGGGGCGCGTGACGAGATCGTTGAGCGTCTGCGGCGGCGAGCCGTTCTGCACGATGTAGATTTCGACTTTGCCCGACAGCGATTTCACGCCGAGCCGGCCGGCGTCGTATTTGCCTTGATTGAAACGCTGGAACGCGTAGTTACCGACCACGCCCATCACGATGCCGATGAGCGCGATCACCATCACCATTTCGATCAGCGTGAAGCCGCGCGCAACGCGTCCATTCGGCATCGCGCGATTCATTGCCTTGATCGCAGAAGAATTGATCGTCTGAATTTTCATAGAGAACCTTTTATTGGATGCTTCCGCTGATGCTCATGATCGGCAGGATGATCGCCATCATGATCAAACCGACCACCACTGTCATGACCAGCGTCATCACCGGCACGAGTGCCGACAGCATGCGATCGACCGTATTCTTGGCTTCCACGTCGAACGTATCGGCGACGCTGCAGCAGCATGTCGTCGAGCGCGCCGGATTCTTCGCCGACGCTGATCATCTGCAACGCAAGCTTCGGAAACCGTTTGCTCTGACCGAGCGCAAAGGATAGACCGCCGCCCGTTTTGACTTCCTCGGTCGCCTTGTCGACCGCCTCGGCCAACGCCATGTTGCCGAGCACGTTGCGCGCGATGCCCATCGCGACAAGCAATGGAACGCCATTCTTGAGCAGAGTTCCCAGCGTACGCGCCAGACGCGCCGTTTCGAGCTTCTGCGACAGCGGGCCGTACGACGTTTGCGGTCAGCAGCCACGCGTCGAAACTCATTCGCGTCTGCGGATTCTTCAACGCACGCCGCGTCACAACGATCAGCCCGACCACGGCGATGAGCATCAGCCACCAGAATGACTGCACGACATTGCCGACGAACAGCACGACTTTCGTGATCATCGGCAGCTCGACGTTCATGTCCTTGAACATCGGCGCGAACTGCGGCACGACGAACACCAGCAGCACGAACAACGCGCCGAGCACCATCACGACGAGGATCGCCGGATAGATCATCGCGTTGACGACGCTTTCCTTCAGCGCTTTCGAGCGCTCGAGGTAATCGGCCAGACGCGACAACGTCGTGTCGAGCGAACCGCCGATTTCGCCGGCGCGCACCATGTTCACGTACAGGCGCGAGAACACGCCCGGTTCCGCTTCGAGACGCTTCCGACAACGGCGCGCCGCCGCGCACGGTGTCGCGAATGCGCTCGACGATGCGTTTGGCCTTCTCGCTTTCCGGCAGCTCGAGCAGAATCTGCAAGCGCGCGATCGAGCGGCTGTCCCGCGCCGAGCAGCGTCGCAACTGTTGCGTGAACTGCAGCACCTGGTTTGGACCCATCGCCGAACGGCGCGAACAGCCCCGAGCGAACCGCCGGCGCCGCCGTCGGCCGCTTCGCGAACATCGAGCGGAATGTTGCCCGCGTCCTGGATTTTCGCGACGGCTTCGTCGTTCGAGGCGACGTCGAATTGTCCTTCGACGACTTCGCCGCGCGGCGGTGACGGCCTTGTAGCGGTACAGCGCCATCAGCTTTCCTGCGTCACGCGCAGCACTTCTTCGATCGTCGTCGTGCCCTGCAGCGACTTGACCAGGCCGTCTTCGTACATCGTGCGCATGCCTTCGGCGCGCGCCTGTTCCTCGATCTTGCCCATGTCGCCGTGCTGCATGACCAGGCGGCGGATCGGATCGGTCATGACCAGGAATTCCATGATCGTGGTGCGGCCGTGATAGCCGGTCGAGGTCAGCGCCGACGGCATCGGTTTATACAATTCCACTTTTCCCTGCGGCTGGAAGCGGCGCAGGCCGAACTCCTCGATCACCTCCGGCATCGCTTCGTATTTTTCCGCGTGTTCGCTTGTCGAGGCGGCGCACCAGGCGCTGCGCGAGAATGCCGTTCACGGTCGAGGTGAGCAGATAATCTTCGACGCCCATGTCGAGCATGCGCGTGATGCCGCCGGCGGCGTTGTTCGTGTGCAGCGTCGACAGCACCAGGTGGCCGGTCAGCGCGGACTGGATCGCGATCTTCGCGGTTTCCAGATCGCGCATTTCGCCGATCATGATGATGTCCGGATCCTGGCGCACGATCGAGCGCAGCGCGTGGCTGAAATCGAGACCGATCTGCGGCTTCGCCTGGATCTGGTTGATGCCTTCGATCTGGTATTCGACCGGGTCTTCGACGGTGATGATCTTCACGTCGGGCGTGTTGAGCTTCGACAACGCGGTATACAGCGTCGTCGTCTTGCCCGAGCCGGTCGGGCCGGTGACGAGCATGATGCCGTGCGGCAGTTCGAGCACCTTGATGAACTTCGGCAGGAATTCGTCGGTGAAGCCGAGCGTGTGGAAATCGAACACGACCGATTCGCGATCGAGAATACGCATCACCACCGATTCGCCGAACGCAGGTCGGCACGGTCGAGACGCGCAGGTCGAGCTCCTTGCCCTGCACGCGCAACATGATGCGGCCGTCCTGCGGCAGGCGGCGCTCGGCGATGTTGAGCTTCGCCATGATCTTGATGCGCGAAATCACCGCGGCGGTCGATGCCGCCGGCGGCGATTCGACTTCGTGCAGCACGCCGTCGATGCGATAGCGCACCTTCAGCCGGTTCTCGAACGGCTCGATGTGGATATCGGACGCGCGCTGTTCGACGGCGCGCTGGATGACGAGGTTGACGAGCCGGATGACCGGCGCTTCGGAGGCGAGATCGCGCAGATGCTCGATGTCGTCTTCGCTGCGGCCTTGTTCGTCGGTCAGGTTCTCGACGATCGTGCCCATCGCGGAACGACCCTGGCCGTAGTAGCGCTCGATCAGATCGTCGATTTCCGAACGGAATCCGACCTTGACTTCGACGCCCTTCCCGCTCGCTAGCTCCACGGCCTGGCGCGCGATACGTATCGGCCGGATCGGCGACGAGCAGCGTGACGTTGTTGTCGTCTTCGCCGATCGGCACGACGTGATATTGCTTGAGGAAACGCACCGACATCTGCACGTTCGGCGGCGGCGCTTCGGGACATTCCTTCGACGCTCAGCAGCGGCAGTTCGAGCAATTCGGCCAGCGCTTCGCCCATGTCGCGTTCGGAAACCAGACCCAGCCGCGTCAGCAGCGGAATCAGATTGCCTTCGTGCGTTTTCCTCGTGCAGACGGCGCGCGCGCGACGAGATCGGTTTCCTTCAGGCGGCCGCGTTCGACGAGGAATTCGCAAATGCGCTCGTCGAGATGATCGGAACCAAACGGCTCCATCGATTTTTCGGTGGTGAACGGCGACCATAAACTCAACTGACCCCTGACTGCTGCGTTTCGACCCCAACTTTCGGCACAGGTTCCACGAGATCGGGATTGATCAAGGCTCTCGATGAACCGCCGGTTCAACACAATCCACAGCACCGCCGGCACCAGCGCCGGCAGGATCAGATAGCCGAATTGGTACCAAAGCGCAATCAGATCGAGCGGCAAACCCGCAGCCTGCGCGGCTTTGAGCCCTTCGGCGCCGACATCGATCGCGACGGTCTTCAGGCTTTCGCCCACACGCCGAACGTCTGCGAAACGATGATGACGAGCGCGCCGAGCACGATCTGCGCGGTGCGGCGCAGCGCGCGTCAACGGCGTGGCCAGGACGAGTCCGGCGAACAGCGGCAGCGCAGTAGCCGTAGATCATCGGATTGACGACCGGTTCGATGAATCCAAATTTCGGCGGCTGGCCCGCCGGGGCCGCGTTCACCAGCACGTTGCTGGAGATCTGCATGCAGATAATCCGGATGCCGAGGATGCGGCCTTGCGCATCGATCAAATCGGCGCCTTGCGAATGGCGTCGTGAACAGCGACGGCCACGCGTGCAGCAGAATCGATTTGGCCAGCGCGATCACCGGCCAGCACAGCGGCGCGGCGAACCAGAACCAGAAAAAGAAGGCGAGCGGCAGCCACAACACGCGCCGCGAGCAGAAATCGCCTCAGCGGCGAGACAACACCGCTCAACATGCCCAGACGCGCGCATTGCGGAACATGCGCATCCACGGCGAATCCTCGCCCCATTCTTTCGGCGCCCACGACATCTGCACGCTGCGGAACACGCGTTCGGGATGCGGCATCAGCACGGTGACGCGGCCGTCGGCGGCGGTAAGTCCCGGCGATGCCTTTCGGCGATCCGTTCGGATTGAGCGGATAGGTTTCCGTCACGCGGCCTTCGTTGTCGACGAAGCGCGCGGCGACGTTCACCTGCTTCGATATCGCCGCGTTCGTCGAACACCGCGCGGCCTTCGCCGTGCGCGACCGCGACCGGAATGCGCGATCCGGCCATGCCCGCAAAGAAAATCGACTGCGATTCCTCGATCTCCAGCGTCGCCAAGCGCGCTTCGTATTGTTCGGAAAGCATTGCGCTCGAAACTCGGCCAGCGCTCCGCGCCGGGAATGATGTCTTTCAGCGCGGCCATCATCTGGCAGCCGTTGCAGACGCCGAGCGCGAACTTCGACGGATCTGCGAAAACGCTGCGAACTGATCGCGCAGTTTCGGATTGAACAGGATCGACGTCGCCCAACCGCGGCCCGCGCCGAGCACGTCGCCGTACGAGAATCCGCCGCATGCGGCGAAGCCGGCGAACTCGTCGAGCGTGTGGCGTCCGGATTGCAGATCGGTCATGTGCACGTCGTACGCATCGAAACCGGCGCGCGTGAACGCCGCGGCCATTTCGATTTGTCCGTTCACGCCCTGATCGCGCAGGATCGCGACTTTCGGCCGCGCGCCGAGCGCGATGTACGGCGCTGCGATGTCGTCGGACGGATTGAACGAGCAATCGCGGCGTGATGCCGTGGATCGCCATCGTCGCAGCGCCAGTTCGTATTCGCTGTCGGCGGTTTCGGGATTGTCGCGGCGCTGCTGCATCGCGTGGCTCGTTTCCGACCACGCCTTCATCAGATCGTTCCACGGCCAGCGCGCGATCGATTCGTCGTTGAGCCACAGCTTGACGCGCTTGCGCGCGTGCGGATTGCCGCAGAAGTGCGCGAGTGTCGCGAGTTCGTGTGTTCGTCGAGCAGCGACAGGAACGCCTCGCGATCGCTGCGCGCGGATCTGCACGACCGCGCCGAGTTCTTCGCTGAACAGCGCCGACAGCGTGTTGTCCGCCCAGCCGGTCAGTTCGACGTCGAGGCCGCAATGTCCCGCGAGCGCCATCTCGATCAGCGTGACGATCGCGCCGCCGTCGGAGCGATCGTGATAGGCGAGCAGAAGATTCTGTCGCGTTCGCTTCCTGGATCGCGGCGAAGAAATGCTTGAGCGACGCCGCGTCGTCGATATCCGGCGGCAATCCGCCGCCGCGGTTGTAGACCTGCGCGAGCGCCGAACCGCCGAGACGATTGCGTGCCCGCGCCGAGATCGATCAGCCACAGTTCGGTTTCGCCGCTGTCCATGCGCAACTGCGGCGTCAGCGCCTGGCGCGCATCGCTCGTGCGCGCGAAACGCGGTGACGATGAGCGACACCGGCGACGATCGTCTTGTGCTGGCGCCCGTCCTGCTGCCACACCGTCTGCATCGACAAGCGAATCCTTGCCGACCGGAATGGAGATGTTTAATTGTGGACAAAGTTCCATGCCGACCGCTTGCACGGCATCGAACAGTGTCGGCGTCTTCGCCCGGCGCGCCGACCGCGGCCATCCAGTTCGCGGAAAGTTTGATGTCGCCGATATCGTCGATCGCGGCCGAGGCGAGATTCGTGATCGCTTCGCCGACCGCCATGCGCGCCGATGCGCGGCGCCGACAGCACGGCGAGCGGCGTGCGCTCGCCCATCGCCATCGCTTCGCCGGCGTAGCCGTCGAAATCGCTCAGCGTGACCGCGCAATCGGCGACGGGCACCTGCCACGGACCGACCATCGGATCGCGCGCGCACAGGCCACCGACCGTGCGATCGCCGATCGTGACCAGAAACGATTTGCTGCCCACCGCCGGCAAGCGCAGCACGCGCTTGATCGCCGCCTCGAGCAGGATGCCGTCGAGGTCGGGCACGAGGTCCATGCGTTCGACCTTGCGCTGCGTCGTCGCGCTGCATCTTCGGCGGCTTGCCGAACAGCACGTCCATCGGCAGATCGATGACGAAATGGCGCGAATCGTCGGAGGCGAAGGTCGAATCGGTGAGTACGAGTCTGCGTTCGGTCGGTGACAGTGCCGACGACGGCGAACGGGCAGCGCTCGCGCTCGCACATCGCTTCGAATTCGGCGACATCGTCCGGACGCAGCCCGAGCACGTAGCGTTCCTGCGCTTCGTTGCACCAGATCTGCATCGGCGACAGTTGCGGATCGGCCGATCGGAATCTTGCGCAGGTCGATGCGCGCCGCCGACGCCGGAATCGTTGAGGATTTCCGGAATCGCATTCGACAGACCGCCCGCGCCGACATCGTGAACGCTCACGATCGGATTGTTCCGCGCCGCGCGCCCAGCACGCGTCGATCACTTCCTGGCAGCGCCGTTCCATCTCGGCGTTGTCGCGCTGCACCGAGGCGAAATCGAGTTCGGCCGAACTGTCGCCGCCCGCGACCGACGACGCCGCGCCGCCGCCGAGGCCGATCAGCATCGCCGGACCGCCGAGCACGATGACCGCATCACCCGCGCTGCAGAGTGACGTTTCTGCACATCGTCGGCGCGCAGGTTCGCGAGGCCGCCGGCGATCATGATCGGTTTGTCGTAGCCGCGGCGCACCGTGCTTTCGCCGCACTCCTGCTCGAAGGTGCGGAAATAGCCGCCGAGGCACGGACGGCCGAATTCGTTGTTGAACGCCGCGGCGCCGATCGGTCCGTCGCGCATGATCTCGAACGCGCGTGGCCATGCGCGGCGGCAGCGGACGATCTTTTTCCCACGGCCGCGGCATGTCGGGAATGCGCAGGTACGACGTGGTGAATCCGGTCAATCCCGCCTTCGGTTTTGCCGCCGCGGCCGGTCGCGCCTTCGTCGCGGATTTCTCCGCCCGCGCCGGTCGACGCGCCGGGGAACGGCGAAATCGCCGTCGGATGATTGTGCGTCTCGACCTTGATCGCGAACGGAATCGCTTCGTGCACGCGGCGAATATTTGCCTTCGCGCATCCGCGAAAAAGCGATTGCCGGTGTTGCCTTCGATCACCGCCGCGTTGTCGTGATAGGCCGACAGCGTGTGCTGCGGCGACAGCTCATGCGTGTTCTTGATCATCGCGAACAGCGATTTTTCCTGCGGCGCGCCGTCGATCGTCCAGCTCGCGTTGAACACCTTGTGCCGGCAATGTTCGGAATTCGCCTGCGCGAACATCATCAGTTCGGCATCGGTCGGATCGCGGCTGAGTTCGCCGTAGCGCGCGGCGAGATAGTCGATTTCGTCCGCGGCGAGCGCGAGACCGAGCCTGCGGTTCGCATCGCTCAGCGCGGCGGTCGCATCGCTGCCGAGTTCGATGCGCACCAGCGGCGCCGGCGCGCCGGTGCCGAACAGCGAGCCGGCGTCAGTCGAGCGAGCCGAGCACCGATTGCGTCATCGGATCGTGCAGCGTCGCGACGAGCTTCTGCCACGGACGCCGATTCGGGTTGCGGCAATTTTTCGATCACATAAGCGACGCCGCGCTCGACGCGCCGGACCGGCAAAATTGCAGCCGCGCAGGATGTCCGTCGCCTTCGACGACCACGGCGAAATCGTGCCGAGCCGCGGCACCGTCCACAGATCGGCGGGTTTCGGCTCGCGCGGATTGGCGCGCAGGACATCGCACAGGCGTTCGCGATCGAGCACGGCATCGGGCTCGGCTTCGACGAAATACACGTTCCACGCGGCAATCAGCTTGCTGCGCAGTTCGAGACGTTGAAACTCGCGATTGATCCGCTCCAGGCGGAACGCCGAAAGGGCCGGAAGCCCATCGAAAACGATCATGGCGGGCGCGTCAGCGCGTGCGGGGAAGGAGGACGACTATTCTAACAGGTTGCAGATATGTGGATTGGAGGGCGCGAATCAATCGAGCGGTCAGGCAGCTTTCACGTCCACCACTTCACTGCTCGAATGCGGGGCGGGAATGGCCCGGCCTTCGCTTTTCAGACCTTCGAGATGGAACTCGATGGCGTCGCGGATGAGTTCCAGCGCTTCCTCACGCGTTTCGCCCGCTGCGACGCAGCCAGGCAGGTCCGGAACATATGCTCCGAAACTGCTTGGGCCTTCTTCTACGACGACCATGTAACGCATGGGATTACTTTAACCCGGCTTGCTTCAGCACGCTATTCAAGGTGCTGGCCGGCATATCGACGCTGTTTTTGCCGGCGACAGTCACCGTTCCGGGCTTCGTCGCGTGATGGAACTGCCGATGGCTTCCTTTTTGCCGTACTTGTTTCCAACCGTCTGAATGTAGCAATTCAATCACCTGCTGCACTTTCATCCATGAAGTCGCGTTAGATCATCAGCGCGACGCGACCGGCTTCGTCTTCGCGGCCGCCTTCTTTTCCAGCGCGGCCGCGAGCGCCACGGGCGACGACGCCGTCGTGTTGTCGATCGACGAACCGTCGTCGGCGAGGATGGTAGGCGTGGCGTTGATGCCGAGCGCGATGCCGAGCGCCTTGGTTTCGGCGACCGGATTGCTGCAGGTCGCCTTGCCCGGATCCTTGCCGCTCATCGCAGCCGTGTAGGCGGCGTTGCGATCGTCCGCACACCAGACCGCGGCGGCTTTCTTTTCGGCGCCCGGATGGATGTCGAGCGGAAACAGCACGTAGCGAACGGCGATGCCGGCGTGGTTGTATTCCTCGATCTGCTTGTGGAACTGGCGGCAATACGGGCAATCGACGTCGGTGAAAACCGTGACGGTGTATTTCGGATTCGCGGGCGCGAAGATCATTTCCTTGCTCGCCGGCAGCCGGGCCAGCGCTTCGCCGCGCAGTTTGGAGATGCGCGCGGCGGTCAGGTCCTTCTTGCCGGGCACGTCGTAGAGACTGCCCTGCAACAGATATTTGCCGTCCTGCGTGACGTAGACGATCTGGCCGCTGATGATCACTTCATAAAAACCCGGCAGGTCGGATTTCACGACCTGATCGATGATCGCCATCGGCAGCATGGAATGGACGGCATCGCGCGCCGCCTTTTCGCCGTCATCAGCGGCCGTCGCGGCGAAGGTGGCGGCCATCAGGCCCACAGCAGTCAGCAGTTTTTTGATCATCGTCGTTCTCGTACACCGTGTTGTCGTTCCCGCCGGCATAGACCCGGCCGGGCGCGATAGGTTCATTTCGTTGCGGCGGGAGCTTTGGCCTGCAGGCTTTCGAGCTGCTGCACCAGCTGCGCCGGTGCCACGTAGCCGCCGAGCTGCGTGCCGTCGCGGGTCAGGATCGCCGGCGTGCCGTCGATACCCATGGAGGCCGCGATGCTGGTGACCTCGGCGATCGGATTGCCACAGGTTTTCGGCGGCAGCGCCTGTCCGTTCATGGCATTGGTGTAGGCCGCGTTGCGGTCTTTTTCGCACCAGACGGTCTGCGCTTTCTTGTCGGCGCCCGGATGGATCGACAGCGGATACAGCACGTATTCGACCGCGATGCCGAGCTTGTTGTACTCGGCGATCTGCTTGTGAAACTGGCGGCAGTATGGGCAGTCGACATCGGTGAACACCGTCACCGTGTATTTGGGATGCGGCGGCGCAAAGACGATTTTCTTGTCCTGCGCGATCTTCGACAACCCTTCCTTACGCGCCTCGGTCATGCCTTCGTGCATGATGTCGGTGCGGGCGTCGATGTCGTACGCGTGGCCTTCGATGAGGTATTTGCCGTCGCCGCTCATGAGGATGACGTGTCCGTCCGTCACGACGTTGTACAGCCCCGCGATCTTCGATTCGGCGATCGATTGCACCTTCGCGTTCGGCGCTACCTTATGCAGGGCATCGGTGATGATCTGCGTCGTATTGTCCGCGGCGTGCGCAGCGATGGCGCCGAAAACGAGCGCCGCGGAAGTCAGGAATTTCAACATGAATGAACCTCGTGAAAGCCGGCAGAAGACCGGCCGGAACAGCGGAATCGTGCAATTGTCGCACGCCGCGCGGGACGGTCGGAACCCGCAAGTCGGCGAATGGGCGACTCTCATCCTCTTGGATGGTGTTTCTCGTGCAGTCTTTTCAAGCCCTCGCGCGCGACGAGCGTGTATATCTGCGTAGTCGACAGCGAGCTGTGCCCGAGCAACATCTGCAACGCGCGCAGATCGGCACCGTGATTGAGCAGATGCGTCGCGAAACAGTGACGCAGCACATGCGGAGAAATCCGTTTGCCATCGATGCCGATCTGCATCGCGTAGCGCTTCACCATGAACCAGAACATCTGGCGCGTCATGCCCGCGCGGCGATTGCTGACGAAAACCTCATCGACCTGCGCGCCTTTCAACAGCGCCGGGCGCGAATCGGCGTAATAGCGATCGATCCAGTCCTGCGCCTGCTCGCCGAGCGGAACGAGGCGTTCCTTGTTGCCTTTGCCGGTGACGCGCGCAACACCCTGGCGAAGATTGATCTGCTCGGTGCGGATCGTGACGAGTTCGCTGACGCGCAAGCCCGTCGCGTAAATCAGCTCGAACATCGCGCGATCGCGCAAGGCCGAGCGGCGTCGACACATCGGGCGCGGCGATCAGCGCGTCGACCTGCGATTCGGATAACGCCTTCGGCAGCGATCGCGGCAATTTCGGCGCATCGAGCAGCAACGTCGGATCCTCGCTGATGGCGCCGCTGCGCAAACGCGTGCGGTAGAAATGCCGCAATGTCGACAACAGCCGCGCATTCGATCGTGCCGTATACCCCGTTCCGCGCGCGCCACCCTTCGCGGAACGCTGCGCAAGATAACGATATAGCGCTTCGCGCGAGCAGCCGTCGAGCGTGCCCGACTGCGGCGCGAGCCAGCGCGCGAAGCCTTCCAGGTCATGGCGGTAACTGGCGAGCGTATTGTCGGCGAGGCCCTGCTCGGACCAGATCTTCTCGAGGAACGCGTCGATCGCGGCACGATCGGTCACGGCGAGCGGGATTTCTTCTGCGGACATGCGTCGACACCTTGAAGCGTGAAGCGTAATCCGCGACGCTTGCGCCGTCATCCGCTGTTTTTCATCGCATGAATTCGACAAATGCTCCGCCGGCGTCGGTCGGCATGCGCCTCACCGCGCTGATCTATGACGTGTTTCCGCTGCTGGGACTCTGGTTTTTTGCCGGCGCAATCGGTTTGTCCGTCGCCGGTGAAGCGAACAAATTCGCGCGCAACACGACGGTTCAGGCGCTCGTGCTGCTGTTCACGGCGGGTTATTTCGTCGTCTCGTGGACGCGCGGTGGACAGACCATCGGCATGCGCGCATGGCGATTGCGTATCGTCAATGACGACGGTTCGCCCATGCGATGGCCGCGCGCGCTGCTGCGTTTCGTGCTCGCGAGTTTGTCGCTTGCGCTGCTCGGCGCGGGATTCTGGTGGCAATTCTTCGATCGCGAGAAGCGCTCCGCGCATGACGCGATCGCACGACACGCGCATGCTGCGCGAGTCGAAACGCTAGCCGTATCGTCGGAAGTAGAACAGCGCCGCGGCTGCCAGCACGACCGACGGCAACGCGTTGGCCAGCGCAAGATTGAAATTGTATACCGAGCCCATGCTGACGACGGCGCTCTGGAAAAAGTAGTACATGATCGCGAGCGCGATGCCGATGAAAAGACGCTTGCCGAGTCCGCCCGTGCGCAGCGCGCCGAACGCGAACGGCACCGCGCAGAACGCCAGCACGAGCACGTTGAGCGGATAGAAAATCCGCGCCCAGTACGCACGCTGGTAGCTCGATCGCGTCCTGGCGATTGCGCGTCATGTAGTCGATGTTGCGCGTGAGATCGAGCGCCGACAGATATTCCGGATGGATCATCGACACCGAAAGAATGTTCGGATCGAGATTCGATTGCCACTGCGTCTTGGCCTGCGTCGTCGTGTCCGCTTCGCGAGCCTTTGAACTCGGTGCGGCGCACGTCGAACAGCGTCCATTCGCCGGCCGTGTGCGTGGCCGTTTTCGCCAACGACAAGGCCGAAAGCTGGCCGTTCGGCTCGAATTCGAATACGCGGACGTCCTGCAATTCGACCGTCGCGCCACTGCCGCCCGCCGCGCGTGCGGCCGTGTTTGGCGTTGACCACCGTGTTGCCGTCGCGCGCCCACACACTGCCGCCTTTCCCGATGGCGACGTCTTTCGATTTCGCCGACAGCGCCAGCGCTTCGGCCTTCTGTTCGCCGCGCGGACCGATGGTTTCGCCGATCAGCATCACGCCGATCGGTGAGCACGGTCAGCGAAATAATCACCGACACGCAGATGCGCAGCTTCGACAATCCCGCCGCGCGCAGCGCCGTCAATTCGCCGCTCGATGCGAGTCCGCCCATGCCGAGCAGACCGCCGATCAGCGCCGCGTAGCCGAAAAACTGATATCCGCGTCGCGGGATCGTGAGCAGGATGTAGCACGACCGCTTTGGTCAGCGTGTATTGGCCGGTGCCGATGTCGTTGATTTCGGCGAGGAACGCGTGGAACGCGTCGAAGCCGACCAGAAACCCCCACGCCAGCAACACCGAACCGAGCACCGACAACGCGACCAGCTTGTCGATCTTCTTGAACATCACACCTTTGAACAGCCTCATGCCGCGGCCTTCGCGAGCGCTTTCGGCTTCGGCAATTGCTGACCGCGCCAGGTGAGATAAACCGCGAGCACGAACGTCGGCACCAAGATGATCCAGAACCCGACGCGCGGATCGGTAAAACCTTGGCTCAAGCGCGAACGCCACAACGCGAGGCAGTTGTAGTACGCGAACCACGCCAGCAGCGCGATCAGCAGGCGTGCGTAACGCGGCTCGCGCGGACTCGATTTCGCCAGCGGCAAACCGAGCATGACGAGCACGAGCACCGACATCGGCGCGACCAGACGCCACTGCAGTTCCGTGCGCTGCACGATATCGGCGCTGTCGCAACAGATCGAACGTCGACGCACTGCGTTTCACCGAATCGGGCGTGGCGTCGTTGGAGTTATCCGACAGCTTGATGTCGTTGCGTTGATAGCGCATCAAGCGGAAATTGTCCTGGCCGATCACGCCTTCGACGCGGAATCCGTCGTTGAGTCCGAGGAAACGACCGATCCCGTCGCCTTCGTGATACAGCTCGCCATCGGTCGCGGTGACGATATTGATGTTCGTTGTTTTCTTGTCCGGGCTTGCGCGCTCGCTCTCGACGAACATCTTGGTGAACTTCGTGCCGTCGGCATTCATGTTCTCGACGTACATGACGCCGTCGTTGTTCGGCAATTCGACGAAGCGGCCCGGCTCGAGCCCCGCGATGATCAGCGAGCGGCTCGCTTCTTCCTGCAGCGTCTGCGGCTTGTCGCTCCGCCGCCGGCGCGAGCCAGAACGAAATCGAGCGCGGTCAGCACGATGATCGGAACCGCGAACAACGCCAGCGGCCGCAGCAGGCCCGTGACCGGCAGACCCGAAGCCGGCGAATACCGCCATCTCGCTTTCGCGATATAGACGGCCGTAAGCGATCTGCACGCCGAGAAACGCCGACAGCGGAATCAGCAATGTCGAGCGTATCGACCGTGCGCAATCCGATCAGCGCGGCGAGCAGATCCGCCGCCACGCGACCGTGCGCGATCTTGTTGAGAAGATCCGCCACCGTCGCGCCGGTGACGACGAGCAGCAGGATCAGCAGCGCCGCGATGAAACTGAAGAGCAGTTCGCGCGCCAGGTAACGGTCGACGATTCTGAGCATGGACCCAGCGATGGTGGACGATTTACAGTAAACTTTCGGTTTCGCCTCGCGGCGCGCAGCTTCGATGCTCGGGACGCGGATTGGATCGCGCGCCGCGTTCAAAGCGCCTTAAGTTTAGCCGCGCCTCGCAGATCACCGGCGCAATTTCTCAACGGAACGACCATGACCATTCAGTTCAGCCTCACCCAGCAATCCCCCGAATCCGCCGATGCGCCGTGCGTCGTCGTCGGCGTGTTCGAAGACGCAACTGCTGCCCGACGCCGCACGGAACGATCGACGAAAAATCCGGCGGCGCGATCGCGCGCCTGCTCGACGGCGGCGACGTGAGCGGAAAGATCGGCATCCACACAAACGCTGTTCGGCATTGAGCAGCGTGAAAGCGCCGCGCGTGCTGTTGTGGGATCTGGGCGATCAGAAAAAATTCGACGCCGCGCGTTTCCATCGCGCCAATACAGAAGCGGCGCGCGTGTTGAAGGGTCTGCCGCTGAAAAACGCGGTGTCGTATCTCACCGAGATCGACGTCGCCGGCAAGGACGACGCCTGGAAAATCCGCACCGCCGCCGTCGCGAGCGACACCGCCGCCTATAAATACACAGCGACGTTCAAGCCGCGCGAAAAATCGAAGACGCCGGAATTCGAATCCGATCGCGTTCGCGGGTGCGGACAGCGCGAAAACCGCCCTCGCCGTCGCCAACGCAATCGCCAACGGCGTGCGCTTCGCGCGCGAACTCGGCAACCTGCCGCCGAACATCTGCAATCCGCAGTACATCGCCGACCAGGCGAAAAAGCTCGCCGACGAACACGAAGGCGTGACCTGCGAAGTTCTCGAAGAAGCCGACATGCGCAAGCTCGGCATGGGCGCGCTGCTCGGCGTTTCGCAAGGTTCGGCGAACGAACCGAAGTTCGTCATCCTGCAGTACAAGGGCGCGGGCGAGAAGGACAAACCGGTCGCGCTCGTCGGCAAAGGCATCACCTTCGACACCGGCGGCATTTCGATCAAGCCCAGTTCCGGCATGGAAGAAATGAAGTTCGACATGTGCGGCGCGGCCGGCGTGCTCGGCGCGTTCCTTTCCGCGGTCGAGTTGAAACTCAAGCTCAACCTCGTCTGCATCATGCCCGCCGTCGAGAACATGCCCGGCAGCAAGGCGCAGCGTCCGAGCGATGTCGTCACCACGATGTCCGGCCAGACCGTCGAAGTGCTCAACACCGACGCCGAAGGCCGCCTGATTTTGTGCGACGCGCTCACCTACGTGCAGAAATTCAATCCGCAGATCATCATCGACGCCGCGACGCTCACCGGCGCATGCGTCGTCGCGCTCGGCAAACACGCGACCGGATTGATGACGAAAGACGACGCGCTCGCCAACGACCTCATCGCCGCCGGCGAAGCCACGCTCGACCGCGCCTGGCGCCTGCCGCTGTGGGACGACTACCAGAGCCAGCTCGACACCGGCTACGCCGACATCGCCAACATCGGCGGCAAATACGCCGGTGCGATCACCGCCGGATGTTTCCTCGCGCGCTTCACCGAAGGCTTCCGCTGGGCGCATCTGGATATCGCCGGCACGGCGTGGGAAGAAGGCCGCAAAGGTTCGGCGACCGGTCGGCCGGTACCGATGCTCGTCGAGTATCTGACCAAGGTTGCGAACGGCTAGTCGTCGCAGCGCGCGTGATGTCCTGAACGCGTCCGTCGGCAGTCGCTATAAATCGGCGGCGCGTTCCCCAGTTTTCTATACGATGCGGCACTTGCTGGCGCGGAATTCGTTCCGCGCCATCCGCATCGATAGACATGTTGTTGCGTGGTGCGCAACACGCTACACTGGGAGTCATGGATGATTCGTTCGTTCCGTCACAAAGGACTCCGTCGATTCTTCGAAACCGGAAGCACTTCCGGAATAATGGCGAGCCACGCCAATCGATTGAGTGCTATTTTGACGGCACTCGATGCAGCCAAGGCGATCGAAAACATGCAATTTCCGCTGTTTCGATTGCACGCACTGAAAGGCGATCAACGCGGCCGCTGGTCGGTGTGGGTCAACGGCAACTGGCGCGTGACGTTCGAGTTTCACGAATCCCACGCGCACGTGCTTGACTACGAGGACTATCACTAATGCCTATGTACAATCCCATGCATCCCGGTGCGTTCATCACCGAGATCTATCTCACCCCGTACCGCGTCAGCGGTCGCGAGCTAGCCGAAAAGCTCGATGTCGCCCCGTCCACGCTGACGCGTATCCTCAAGGGAACCAGCGGCGTGAGTCCTGAGATGGCGCTGCGGCTTTCCAAGTCGCTGGGTAGCTCGCCCGAGCATTGGCTGCAGATGCAGCAGAACTACGACCTTTGGCATGCGCGGCGAAATCTCAACCTGAAACGCGTCACCAAGCTGAAGCTGAAAGCCGCCTGATGGCGCGCGCCGATTTCTACCTCATCGACAAGCCGCGTTTCCGCGAGGATCCGCTGCTGCTCGTCTGCGAACTTGCCAAACGCGCATTCGACGCGGGCCAGCCAACACTGATCCTCGCGCGATCGTTCGATCAGGCCGAGCAGATCGACGAAAAGTTGTGGGAATTCTCCGAAGACGCCTTCATCCCGCATCAAATCGCCGGCGACGAGGACGATGCGATCACACCCGTGCTGATCGTTCCGCCCGATCTGACCGCGCCGGATCGCGCCTTGGTCATCAACCTGCGCGAAGACGCCGCACCAGGCCTGTTCGAGCGCGTGCTCGAAGTCGTGCCTGCCGAACAATCCGAACGCGACGGTTCGCGCAAACGCTGGTCGATGTACAAGGCCGCCGGTTTCGACGTCGCCAAGCACGACATGTAATGATCGGCTGGCTTCCGCTCGCGCTGACCGGTCCCGTGTTGTGGGCAGTTTCCACGCACATCGACAAATATCTCGTCGACCGCTATTTCTCCAACAGCGACACCGCCGTGCTGATGGTGTTCACCGCCCTGCTCAGTGCCGTGCTGCTGATACCGATCGGCATCTTCGCGCCGGACATTTTCGACGTGCAGTTGCGCGATATCGCCGTACTCGCCGCCTCCGGCGCGATGTTCATGGGCGCGATGCTGTTCTACCTGCGCGCGATCCAGGGCGACGAAGCGTCCGTCGTGGCGACGCTGTTTCAGGCGAACACGCTGTTCACCTTCCTGTTCGCGTTCGTTTTCCTCGGCGAACGGCTCGGCGCGCGACAGCTCGGCGGCAGCGCGCTCATCATCTGCGGCGCACTGCTGATTTCCTTCGACGCCATCCATTCGCGCGGCTGGCGCGTGCGGCTGGTGTTATTGATGCTCGCCTGCACCGGCGTGCTCGCCGCCTCGACGATCGTCTTCAAGTTCTTCGCCGTGCGCGACGAGTTCTGGCGCACCACGTTCTGGATGTATGTCGGCGAAGTTCTTTTCGGCATCGTCCTGCTCGCCATTCCGCACTATCGCCGCCAGTTTATTCGCGCTGCTGAAAAAAAACATCGGCGCGGTGCTCGGCGTGAACGGCGCCAACGAACTGATCAACCTCGGCGGCACCATCGGCGTGCGGTTTGCGCTGACGATGGCGCCGGCAGCGCTGGTCGCCGTCGTTTCATCGACGACACCGCTGTTCGTGTTCGTCATCGGCACGGCGCTGAGTTTGTTCGCGCCGCGCCTGTCGAACGAAGACGTGTCGCGTCACGCGCTGGTGCAGAAAGCGATAGCGTCGCTGATCATGGCCGCGGGCGTGGCACTGTGCGCGGATGCGCAGGGCGCCTGAGCGCGACTGCGCACCCCGATCACTCGAAACCGTCGGCAAAGATGCGATCGAACAACGTCGCCGAATCCTCGAAGAGACCCATCGGCGGTCAACGTTTTTCCGACAGTCACGGCGCCACTGCTTAGCGAGAACGCACGCACCACGAACGGCGCCGGCGCCGACGAGGCGCGCGTCACCGCCGCGAGCCGGTTAGTGACGTGATCGATTGCGGCGGAACCCGCGAGGACGAAACAGCAATCGTTGATGCCCGGTCCGATGGCATTGAACGCGAACGCCGGCGCGAAGCTGAAAATGCCAGGACGCATCACGTTGCCGCTGCTACTCACTGCGTACAGCGCCGCACCATCGGCGACGAGTTGTCCGACCGATTCAGTGCCGAGATCGTACGCGTTCGCTAGCGTTCCGCTGCCGACCGCAATTGCGAGTAGATGATCGGTCGTGTCGCCCGTGCGTCTGCCGACCGCATAGAAAATTCCCGGCGCCGCCGAATAAGCGCCGACGCCCGTGCGCAGCGTGCAACATGACGAATCGAGCACGCCCACGACGGTGATTGTTCCCGTAGCAGGTGCCACATTGATGACCTGCACCGTACCCGCACCGGTCACGGCGAGCCCGACCAGCCACGCGTGCCCCGCGTCGTAGGCCAGATGCGTGACGCGTTGTCCGGCGCTCAGCGGATGGGAAGCAATGGATGGCGATGAGCCATACGCGAATGCGTACAGATCGGCACCATCGCTTCGGTTGGCGACGAAGAACACGCGATGGTTTGCCGGATCGTCGGCGACGGTTCCGGATTGCACCGCGCAGCACGCAGTCGCTTCGAGCACGGTGCCGTTGCCGCTGGCCGTGTCGACGACGTGCAGGTTGCCTGTCGACGTCGGCGCCAGCGCGAGCACGGCGGCGCTCGCGTGCGCGTCTGCGAGCATCAGCAGAACCGCCAATGAAAATCGAAGAAAATTCATGCGCGCGATCTCAATGCGTCGCGTCGAGGCGTGCTTCGAGTTTGCGCAAGCGATCTTCGAGCTGTTCGATCCTCGCGTCGCGTTCGTGGATTTCGTCCTGCAGCGCCTTCACGGACGCCAGCGCCACGCCGGCCATGTCGGTCGGCGCGATGTAGCGGTTGCTCGCGCCGAGTTCGAAGGCCGCGTGGAAATCTTCGGCGACCGGCCCGATGTGGCGTTCCGCTTCGGGCGCTCCGCGGTATTTCCAGCTGCTGACCGGCAGCGCGTCGAGTTTGGCGAGCAGCGCGCGGTTGTCGATGGTTTCGAATTCTTCCTTCGCGGCGCGGCTGGAAAGTTGCGAGATGGTGCCGCGCGCCAGCACGTTGCCGGAAGAGTCGACGACGAAGCGTTCAGTTTGCGAAGCATCGACACTTGCATCCGTGTTGCTGACGCGCAGCACCTGCACCGGCGCGCCGAGCGGCGCGCTGTTGAGGACATCCAGGCGTGCCGCCGGTTGCGCGGTACCGAAGCCGACGTTACCGCTCGCGGCGATATCGATGCTCGACGTCGGTGCGCCGGGACGGATGCGGAACGGCAGGCGCGAGCCGCCGGTGACATCGCGCACGAAGAAATTCGCTTCGTTGCCGGCGACGTCCCATACCTGCGGCGTGAAACCGCCGCTGGCGTTCTGGTCGAGTCGCAGGCCGGGCGTGTCGGAAACGGCCACGTGCAGTCTCAGTACCGGCGTGGGCGTGCCGAAGCCGACGCGCCCGGCGCTGTCGACATACAACGCATTCGTCGGCGCCGCGCCGAGCACGGTGAAGGGCACGGTGGCCGCCGTCAAATCCTCAATCGAGAATTTGTTGAGCCCGCCCGAAAAGTTGTCGTTGGCCGTTAGCTGCCACGACGTGTTGGCAAAGCCCGCACTGGATGACGTGTCAACGAAGCGGATGCGCGTATTGTTTTCCTTCAGGCGGATCGTGTCGAAGTCGAACGCTTCGCCATTCGCGCAATCGAGCCCGACGCAGAGCGAGCCCTGCACGATCGAATCGTCCGCTGTCACCACGTCGCTCGGTGTTGGATTGCCGTTAGCGCCGTCAGTTTTTCCCGCGGCGCCCGTCGCGGTGTACGTGTGTCCGGCTTCGAAGCGAAACGCGCCCTCGATGGGAGCGAAGGCTGTGCCTGCACCCGCGCCATTTGTCGACCGGCCATCGCTGACACTGCCCGCCGCGACGCCACTGCCGCCCGCGAATTCGACGCGATATCGATACTGCCCCGCGATCGGCGTCTGGTTGAGCTTGAAATCGGCGCCGGCGTTCGCCTGCGCGGAAAGCACGCGTCCGTCGGGCATGCTGAGCGTGAGCGTCGCCGTCGAATAACCGGAGGCGGCATCGACCGGAATGGTGACGCCCGGAAGAATGACATTGAGCCGTGCGGCAGTGGCATCTGCAGCAACAAAGAGCGCCGCAGCGGCGAAAAGAAAAACGCGAGACTTCATAAGGATTCCCCGATTTCGACCGACGCATCGCAACGCGCCATTGACGTTCGCGCCGTCAGACGCGGCGCCGAACACGCCCTGCCCGAGACGCCCCAACGTCTCTGTCCAAAGCCGGCGATAGTCGGACTATGACGAGCACAAAATCGATCGTCAACTGCACGACATTCCTGCGCGAAAATCGCGGGACAACATCCGCGATGCGCGTCTCCGTCAGGAATGCGGTTTGCCTGTGAGCGGCGAATCGCGGCGTCGCAATGAGATTTAGGGCGTTTTGCCGCACAACGTGTCGTGATGCGGATCGGTCATCTTCGCGAGTTTGACCAGCTCGACAAATTCCGGATCGCAATGTATCTCGCCGGTCATCTGCAGCAACGCCCAGTTGGTCTGTCCGGAACGATCGATGGCGATGAACGACCTTATATTCGCCAGCGCGAGCTTGCCCTCGCCGAGCAGCACGAGCACGGAAGGAACGACGTAGACACCGAACACGTTGCCGCTCGAGAGATCGTAGCTGCTCTGCTGCTTGAAGGTGGCGATGCGCAGGGCGATGGCGCGGCGGTCGCCGTGGCCTTCCAGCGCGTCGAACGTATCGCGGATCGTGCCGAGCGCGCTCGGATTGACGATGCGCGCGTAATGTTCGAACAGCGCGCGAGCGGCGGCATAATCTTTCGCCATCATCGTCGCGTAGGCGGTGCTTTCCAGACAGTTGGTATCGTCGGGCGCGGCCTTCAGCAGCGGCGCGCATAGCGCGATGGCGTCGGCGTAGCGGCCGAGCGCGATCAGGTCCATGCCGTGGTTGTTGGCGATGATGCTCGATTTCGGATCGAGGATCGACGCGCGCTCGAGGATTTTCAGGCCGCCTTCGAGATCGCCGTCGCTCCAGATCGAATTGCCGAGCCATTGATAGCTCGTCGCGAACGATGGCCTCAGCGCGATGCCGCGCCGATACAGCGCCTGTGCGGTTTTGCTGCGGCGATCGCTGTCGGCGAGATAGCCGAACACCGGATAGATTTCCGGCACGCTCGGATCGAGCGACAACGCCATTTCGGCGTAGTCTTCGGCGCGCTTCATCGCATCGTCGTAGCCGATCTTCGACGAGAAATCCGGGAGGATCGTGTAGACCAGACCGAGTCCGGCATACGCCTCGGTGAATTCCGGATCGGCCGCGACGGCGCTTTCGAAATTCTTGATCGCCGCGAACAGTTGCGCCTCGCCGCGAACCTGCCACTGACCCAGACCGCGCAGATAAAAATCATGCGCTTCGGCACTGCGCGGTTTTTTCGGCGTCGAATCCGTGGCGGCGACGATTTTGATCTTCAGCTGATCGGCGATCGCCGCGGCGATTTCGTCCTGGATCGCGAAGATGTCCTTCAGATCGCGATCGTAGGTTTGCGACCACAAGTGATAACCATCGCTCGCGTCGATCAGCTGCGCGGTGATGCGCGCGCGATCGCCCTGCTTGCGCACGCTGCCTTCGAGCAGAAGGCGCACGTGCAGATCCTGCGCGATATCGCGCGCTTCGTGCTTGCCGTCGCGGAACGAAAACGACGACGTGCGCGCGGCGACGCGCAGTTCCGGAATTCCGGCGAGCACGTTGAGGATTTCTTCGCTGATGCCGTCGGAAAAATATTCGTTGTTGGCATCGCCGCTCATGTTCACGAAAGGCAGCACGGCGATGGATTTCGGATCGCTGTCGTTGGCGACTGTGGTTTGCAGCACCGAAGTATTGCGCGGACCGAACTGCCACAACGCCAACCCGCCGATGGCGAGCAGCAACGCGAGGATCAACAGTTCGGTGCCGTTGACGCGCTGCACGCCACGTTCGCCGTGATACCACGCGAGCACCAGCACGACGAAAAATCCGACGCACAAAGCGATGATCGTGAAACGGATCGTCTGCTCCGGCCAATCGAAGCGCTGCGCCACGATGTCGAGCACCTGGATCAGCGCGAAAGCGGCGGCGATGTATGCGAGCGCCCACTGCACGAGCTTGCGCTGCTTCAGGCGTTCGAAGAATCCACTCATATCGGCGTCCCGGCGCGCGCGGGAAACACAATAACGTCCGACCCGCTCAACAGCGGGTTCAAAGCCACGCGAAAACCTCGATGACGGACATGTCGCATTCGCTCCCCGCGAGTGCTGAGGTCATGTCGGGATCATAGCCCATCGGCACGACGGCGCCCGGCCAATCTCCATGAAACCGGCTGTTTCGGACCGTTTCCGGATGGCGCGCGGTACAATTCGAATCACTACCCCGTTCACCCAGACCCGCCGTGGCGGGACAGGTCATTTTTCCCGTGGAAAAGAGCTTCGAACCCAAAACGATCGAATCGAAATGGTATGCGCAGTGGGAGGCGGACGGCCTGTTCGCGCCCACCGGCGACGGCGTGCCGTACAGCATCCTGCTGCCGCCGCCGAACGTGACTGGCGTGCTGCACATGGGCCACGCGTTCCAGCAGACGATCATGGATGCGCTGATCCGCTATCACCGTATGCGCGGCCTGCGTACGTTGTGGCAGGGCGGCGTCGATCACGCCGGCATCGCCACGCAGAAGATCGTCGAAAACCAGCTCGCCGCGCACAACCAGACGCGCCACGATCTCGGCCGCGAGAAATTCGTCGAGCGCGTGTGGGAATGGAAAGAGGAATCCGGTTCGACGATCACCAACCAGATGCGCCGGCTCGGCGCGTCGATCGACTGGTCGCGCGAACGCTTCACGATGGACGAAGGTCTGTCGGCCGCCGTGAAACGTGTATTTATCCAATGGTATAGAGATGGACTTTTATACCGCGGCCTGCGTCTGGTGAATTGGGATCCGGTGTTGATGACCGCGATCTCGGATCTCGAAGTGAACATGGAAGAGCGCGATGGCCACATGTGGCACATCCTCTATCCATTCAGTGAGGGTGCGCAGAAAGATGTCGAAGGCAACGATCTGCGCGGTATGACCATCGCGACGACGCGCCCGGAAACCATGCTCGCCGACGGCGCGCTCGCAGTGCATCCGGATGACGATCGCTACAAACACCTCGTCGGAAAATTCGTCGATCTGCCGTTGTGCGATCGGCGCATTCCGATCATCGCCGACGATTTTGTCGATCCTGCGTTCGGCAGCGGCTGCGTGAAGATCACCGGCGCTCACGATTTCAACGATTACGCCTGCGCGAAGCGTCACGGCATCGAGTTGATCGTCATCATGACGCTCGATGCGAAGATGAACGACAACGCGCCGGAAAAATATCGCGGTCTGGATCGTTACGCTGCGCGCAAAGCCGTTGTCGCCGATCTGGAAGCGCAGGAATTTCTGGTCAAGATCGTCGCGCACAAACATCAGGTGCCGGTCGGCGACCGCTCCGGCGTCGTCGTCGAACCGATGCTGACCGATCAATGGTTCCTCGATCTCACACGCGACGTGCAGCCGGACGGCAGAGTCGGCGGACGCAAGGCAATCACCGAACCCGCGCTCGCCGCGGTGCGCGACGGCTCCGTGAAATTCGTGCCGGAAAATTGGGCTACGACATACAACCAGTGGCTGGAAAACATCCAGGACTGGTGCGTGAGCCGCCAGCTCTGGTGGGGTCATCGCATTCCGGCGTGGTTCGACGAAGCCGGCAACATTTTCGTCGGCGAAGACGAAGCCGATGCGATCGCGCACGGCGAAACGAAACCGGTCGGTGCGTTGCGCCAGGACGAAGACGTGCTCGATACGTGGTTCTCGTCCGCGCTGTGGCCGTTCTCCACGCTCGGCTGGCCGTCGACGGAACCCGTGCTCGAAAACGGCAAGATTGTCGCGAACTGGGCGCAGGACGAAGCCTATCTGCCGACGAATGTGCTCGTCACCGGTTTCGACATCATCTTTTTCTGGGTCGCCCGCATGATCATGGCGACGCAGTATTTCACCGGAAAAGTGCCGTTCCGCGAGGTCTACATCAACGCCATCGTGCGCGATGCGGACGGGCAGAAGATGTCGAAATCGAAGGGCAACACGATCGATCCGCTCGATCTCATCGATGGCATCGATCTCGAATCGCTCGTGAAGAAATCGACCGCGTCGCTGCTGATTCCGCAGGTGCGCGAGAAAGTCGAGAAGCGCATCCGCAAGGATTATCCGGAAGGCATCGCGCCGGTCGGTGCGGATGCGCTGCGCTTCACGTTCGCGGCGCTCGCGACGTATGGACGCACGATCAATTTCGATCTCAAGCGCGCGGACGGTTACAAGAATTTCTGCAACAAGCTTTGGAACGCCGCGCGTTTCGTGATGATGAATTGCGAAGGCTTCAGCGTTCCAGCGGACAAAAAGCTCGCGCCGACATCCGAAGCGGAAAAGTGGATTCTCACGCAGTTGCAGCGCACGCTCGCCGACGTCGAAGTGCAGATGCCGCTCTATCGCTTCGATCTGGTTGCACAGTCGTTGTACGAATTCACGTGGAACGTCTACTGCGACTGGTTCGTCGAATTCGCCAAACCCGCGCTCGCCGATCGCGCGCACGCCGACTCGACGCGACACACGCTGCTGTTTGTGCTCGAAGCATTGCTGCGCGCGCTGCATCCGATCATTCCGTTCATCACGGAAGAGATCTGGCAGACCGTCGCGCCGATGCTAGGAAAATCCGGCGGAAGCATTTCCACGCAGAAGTATCCGCTCGCCGCGGAATTCATCGAATTCGCCGACGCACAAGCCGACGAATCGGTGGAATGGCTGCGTCAGGTGCTGACGCAAATCCGACGTATTCGCAGCGAAATGAATATCGCGCCGAAGAAAGCGATTCCGATCCTTTTCGCGAACGGTAATTCGCTGCAGCACGAGTTGTCGCAGAAGTTCTCATCGCAGATCGCGTTCCTCGCCGTTGCAGAATCGCAGCGCTGGCTGGCCGATGGTGAAGCGGAACCTGCGAGCGCCGCGGCGATCGTGGGCGAGATGCGTATCCTGATTCCGCTTGCGGGTCTGATCGATCTCGGCGCGGAGACGGCGCGCATGGAAAAAGAGATCAAACGCATCGAGGGCGAACATGCGAAGTCGACGGCGAAGCTGGCCAACTTTGGTCCGAAGACACCGGCGACGGTGGTCGATCAAGAACGTGAACGCGTCGCTACGTTTACCGCGCAGTTGAATACGTTGCGCGAGCAACTGACGCGGCTCGGCAATTCAAACGCGCGCGACTGATTCAGCGAGTGATCTTTTGTTCGTCATTCCCGCGAAAGCGGGAATCCAGCGACTTTGCTCTCGGTGGTCCGATGAAAGAAGAAGGCACTGGAATCCCGCTTTCGCGGGAATGACGAGCAAAGAACGAATCTATTCGTCTTCCGGCGGCAACAGTTCGAGCGCCATGACGATCGCTTCCTCGCGCCCGCGTTTCGCCGGGTAGTATCCGGGCCGCCGGCCGATCTCGTTGAATCCGAGCGAGTGATACAGCGTGATCGCGCGCGGATTCGACGGCCGCACTTCGAGGAAAATGCGCTCGGCGCGATGCCAGCGCGCCAGATCGATCAGCCGCTGCATCATGTGGCGGCCGTGGCCGTGGGATTGCTGATCCTGCGCAACGCACACATTGAGCACGTGCGCCTCGCCCACGGCGACGGTAAGCACGCCGTAGCCGATCACCTCGACACCTTGCGCCAGCACCCAACAGTTGTAGCCGCCGCGGATGCAGTCGTGGAAGATGCCTTTGGTCCACGGAAAATCGTACGCGGCGATCTCGATGGCGACAACCTGGTCGAGATCGTCCATGCGCATCGGCCGCACCAGCGGATACGGATCTTTCACCACCGCTACCACGCGCGAACCTCGCGCGCCCGGCGTGCGATCGGCTTCAGCGATTGCCACAACGCGCGTTTGGCCATGCCGCTGCTAAAACTTGTCGACGGCTCGTCGGCAACCGCGATGACGGCAGCTTTCTGTTGCGCTGCCGGCAGGTTGGCGCCGAATTCGCGCGCGAGCGATGCGCCGAGAACCAGATAGGCCGCCGCGCGCGGCACGTCGCTGGTATCGGCGCCGATCCAGCGGATGCGCTCGGCCGGCACGCCGAGCATCGCCGGCAGCGTCTTGCGCAATTGTGCGCATTGTGTACTTTTCTGTGTTTCGTCGGATGCCGCGACGATCAGCCAGTCCGCGCTCGCGTCGACCGATTCGGCCGGCGCACGCAGCACATAGACATCCACGCCCATCGCCGACAACAGGGCATGGCGGCGATCGTCAGCCAGCATGCGGGTCTTTGCCGAGCGCGGACAGGTCGCTGTGGAATTTGGCGAATGCCTCGTCGACGGCCGCGCCGAAGGCGCGAACAGTCGCGCCGATGGTCGCATCGGCCGCATTCGCTTCGGCGAAGTAGGTCTGTTCGAGCACCGGCTCGCCGCTGTCCTGTTCGACGCGCATGTCGAAGGCCACGCGCACCGTGTACGCACCCGCATTCTGGATTCGCTCGTAGTGGGTGATGCGTCCCTGCACGCGCAATGCCTGCGTGCTGGCGGGCAGCGCATCGGTGACGAGGATGGAAATGCCGGACTGGCGCAGCATCTTGGTCAGGCGGTCCTGCAGTCCGCGCGAGGGCGGATCGCTCCACAATTGATAGTGATACGCGCGCAGCTGGGTGGCTTGCGGGTCGATCGCGTAGATCAGCGCTTCTTCGGCGTAGATGCCTTGCGCGCGGAACACGTTCACTTCGATCGGCAACGAGGTCAGCGGCTTGTCGGCGTGCGGGAGTGCTGTCGGCGGCGGCAGGCGGAAATAGGTGACGTCCGGCACGCTCGGTGCCGAGCAGGCGCTCAGAACGAGAAAAAACGAAAGCGTGGCGAGAAGCTTTTTCATTGTTCGGGTTCCTGAAGCTTGTCGGCTTTGGGCGCGATGAGCAAGCGGTTCGGGTTCTTGCGCACTTCGCGCGCGAATTCGTCGAAATTGCGGCTGGCCACTTCCAGATGCTGCATGATCGATTCGGTGCGGCCCGACAGCGCCGTGAGTATGGCGCGCAGGTTGTCGACGGATTCGCGGACGCCCGGACGGTTTTCCTTGGCGATGCTGCCGAGCTGCGCGATGGCGTCGTCGAGCTTCTGCTGCGTGCCTTTCAGTTCTTTGGTCAGATCGCGCGTGTTGGCGAGAACCGCGACTGAGCGCGGCGCGGTTTTCGGGCTTGAGCAAATCGTTCATCGAATCCGACGCGACATTCAAACGCGACAACAGCACTTTGGATTGCTCGACCAGCTCCGGCGTGTTCTTGTCGATCACCGACGCGATCGAGTCGACGTGCTGCGACAGGTTCTTGATCAGCGGCGCGATCTGATCGCGCGTGAGAATCGTGATCTGCGAGGCAAGCTCATTCATCGCGGCGAAAATGTCGGCGCTTTCCGATCCGCGCAATTCGCTGCCCGGCGCGGCAGTTTCCTTGCTGACGCCTTCGGTGATGCCGATGGCGACATCGGCGAGTAGCCCCGTCGATGTCATCCGCGCCAGACTGTCTTTCGGAATCGGCCAATCCTTGCGCACCGACAGCTCGACCTTGAACGACACGCCCTTGTCGGAGCGTTCCGGCTCGATCTTGCCGACCTGTCCGATGCGGAAACCCTCGTAAAAAACAGGTGCGCCGAAACGCAGGCCGGAAACGTTGTGATAGTGCGAGTAATAGTCGGTCGCGCCGCCACTGCGGCCGGTGATCATCGTGAGCGTGGCGAGAAACAGCACGAATGCCGCGACCACGACGATGCCCACCAGCAAGTAATTCATGTTGTCGCGTTTCATCGCGTCGTTCCCCTTGACCGCCGTCAGGCAGCTTGTTCTTCCGTCAAACGTTTCAAATAGGCATCGGCGTCGACCTGAATTTCGCGCGGACGCCGGTTGAGCAAATCCTGTATGCGATCGTTGTTCGGCGTGACGCACGTCGTCAACTTTTCCTGTCATCAGAATCTGTCCCTGATCGAGCACCGTGATCGTATCGGCGATCTTGAACGCGCTTTCGAGTTCGTGAGTCACGACCACGATCGTCATGCGCAGCGCATCGCGCAACCGCAAGATCAATTCGTCGAGTTCGGCCGATACGACCGGATCCAGACCCGCCGACGGCTCATCGAAAAACAGGAGTTTCGGATCCATCACGATCGCGCGCGCGAGCGCCGCGCGCTTGACCATGCCGCCGGAAAGCTGGCTCGGCATCAGATCCTGGAATCCGCCGAGATTCACCACTTCGAGCTTGAGCCGGCTCATGATGCGGATGGTGTTCTCGTCGAGCTTGGTGTGTTCGCGCAACGGCAGGCTGACGTTTTCGCCGACCGTCATCGAGGTCAGCAGCGCGCCGCCCTGGAACGACACGCCGATCTGTCGGCGCACCGCGAGCATTTCGCGTTCGTCCGCATGGCCGATGTCGACACCGAGCAGCTTCACCGTTCCGCTGCGCGGTTTGTGCAGTCCGAGCAGATGACGCAAAAGTGTACTTTTACCCGAACCCGATCCGCCCATGATCACGCGGATCTCGCCCGCGTTCACGCTGAAATCCACCCCCTGCAGGATGCGCCGGCGGCCATACCAGGCCTCCAGATCGTGCACATCGATCAGCGGAGCGGCGGGTGCGTTCATTTCATGCGGCGCGGCGGTGCGTGCGCGATGCGACGCGTGTCGGCACGACGGAGACGCGCAACCCGAATGCGGTGAGGATGTTGAACAACGTGTCGTAACGCGGATTGCCGCGCTCGCTCAATGTGCGGTATAGGGTTTCGCGGCTCAGGCCGGTGCGTTCGGCGAGCTTGCCCAACCCACCCATCGCATCGGCAACGGCGCGCAGCGCCTTCGGCAGGGAACGCGGTTCGCCATCTTCGAGGACTGCCTCTAGAAAATCGGCAATGTCCTTTTCATTGCGCAGATATTCCGCCGCTCGAAATGGCCGACTAACGATGCGCTTTGTATTCCGTCCAGTACTCATGTGCTTTCTCGATATCCCGCCGCTGATTTGCCTTGTCGCCGCCGGCTAGCACAATGACCAACCGGTTTCCGTCTTGACCGCAATAGATGCGGTAACCGGCTCCGGCGTGAATGCGCAATTCGAACAATCCGGATCCGATGGACTTCCAATCTCCACGCAAGCCGTCTGCCAAACGCAAAAGTCGTGCAACGATCCCGTTACGTACTTTCGAATCCTTCAATGAGACCAACCACTCGCTAAACGGACTGCGACCGTTCCAGGTCACATATTCCCGCACTTCCATATGCGTCCTTGGATTGTAGCTTAAAAGCTAAACACCGAACTATTCATCGATTGAGGAAAAACGAAAAGATCATATCGGCGACGATGATGTAGCAGATCGACAGGACCACCGACCGCGTGGTCGCGCGACCGACGCCTTCGGCGCCGCCGGTTACGGAGAATCCCGTGCTGCAGCCGATCAGCGTGATCAGCGTGGCGAAGACGAAAGCCTTGGCGATGCCCTGCCCGAGATCGCCGGTGCTGAGCAGCGAGAGCGTCTGCATGATGTAGGCGGTCGGCGTGACGTTGAGCGCGGACGCGCTGTACAACGCCGCGCCGACGATGGCGACGGTGTCGGCGAACATGGTCAGCACGGGCAAGCATGACGAGCATCGCGATGAGCGCGGGCGCGGCGAGATAGCGCACGGGTTCGATGCCCATGGTGGCGAGCGCGTCGATTTCCTGCGAAACGTTCATCGACCCGATGCGCGCGGCGAGCGCCGAACCGGAGCGGCCGGCGACGATGATCGCGGTGATCAGTGCGCCGAATTCGCGCGTCACCGATTTCGCGACCGCGACGACGACCTGCGATTGCGCGCCGAATTCCGACAGCGCCGCGATGAACTGGATGCCGAGCATGATGCCGATGGTGAGCGACATCATCGTCACGATCGGCAACGCGTCGACGCCGATCTGGCGCATCTGTTCGAGCAGCGCGCGCGGACGCATCGGCTGTCCGCTGCGCCAGCCGAACGCGGCGAAATACAGACTTTCGACGAGCAGCATCGCCGCATAGCCGATGCCCGCCGCCGCAGCGACGGTGGCGCGGCCGATCTGCGTGAGCGGGCCGGTGATCGCTTTCATCAGGCCGCGCGGGCGGCTTCGAGCGTCGGGGAACATCGGGAAAACGCGATCGAGCCGCGCGAGCTGCAGCACCGCCATCACCGCTTTGCTGGCGGCGACGAGTCCGAATTTGCTGCCCTTCTCGCGCGCGTTCTGGAAACCCTCGACGAGTGCGGCGATGCCGGACGAATCGATGTAGCTCACCTGCGACAGCTCGACGCCGACTTGCGGCGACTCATCGAGTGCTTCGAGGATCGTCTTGCGCACCTGCTGCGACCACGACAGATCCACTTCGCCGCGCAGGCGCACGAGCATGTAGTCGCCAAGCGACTCGCTCGTGCATTCGTTGTTGTCGTTGCTCACTCAAGCGTCTCCTGATGATGTGTCACGGTGTGTCAGCCGTTTCATCATGCGCAGCACATTGCCCTTGCGTTTTCCGCCGCCGCCCTTGCTCAGCGGCTGCAACTTCCACTCGTCCATCAGCGCGTCGATGAACGGCAACCCGAGCCCGCCGGGCCTGCATTCGGATAGATCGCGCGGTTTGAGCTTGCGCGCGTCGACCGTCGGGGCGTGGTCGCGCAGCTCGAACAAGAGCATATCCTTCTCGCGCGACAGATGCAGCGAGATCGTCTCTTTGCACGCGCCGCAATAGGCGTGACGCATGATATTCGTGCAGGCCTCGTCGACGGCCAGGACGAGCCGGTCGCGCAGTTCGGGGCCGACTTCCTGGCTATCGAGCGCGGTGCGCAGCGCGGCGCGCACGGCGCGCATCTGCGTCGGTTCGGCCGGGAACGTGAGATCGAGCAGCTTGATGGCCGATTTCCCGCGCGGCTCCTGGATCAGCAGGATGGTGGTGTCGTCGACCAGCGTGAGCCGTTTCAGATCGCCGAGCAGCGCGCGCAGACGCGGCTCGGGCGAAAGGACGGTGTAGCGCTCGATCAGGTCGCGCAGGCCGTGCGTGCCGAGCCGTTCGCCGTCTCCGGCGAGTGCATCGTTCTTGTGGACATCGGTGGCGCCATCGGAAAAAAGATACAGCGCGCGCGGCCCGAGCTGCAGACGGTGTTCGGTGTATTCGATGTCGTCGAGGATGCCGAGCGGCGGACCGTCGGCCTCGATTTCCTCGAAGTTCTGTCCGTCGTAGACCAGCGCGGGCGGAAATCCGGCGCTCGCCAGCACGATCTCTCCCGATGCGCGATCGTAGATGCCGACCGCAGCGCAGACGAAACGACCGTCCTGCAGCGTGCCGCACAATTCGGCGTTCACGTTGGTCAGCCAGTCCGATGGCTTCGGCGCGTGGCGCCCGGTGCTGCGCAGCATGCTGGTCACGCGCACCATGAGGAAGGCGGCGTCGAGACCTTTGCCGGAAACGTCGGCGATGACGAACGCGATGCGCCCATCGGGCAGCGCGAAATAGTCGTAGAAATCGCCGGAGATTTCGTTCGCCGGAAGATTGACGCCGACGACGGGAAACGAATCGCGCCGCGCTTTCGGCAACAGCGATTTCTGCATCTCGCGCGCGAGCGTGAGTTCGCGCTTGATGCGTTGCTGTTCGATCAATCCTTCGGCCAGTTGCGCGCTGTGGATGGCGAGCGCGGCGGGCGCCGCGATGAGGCGCAGGATGTCGGCGTCGTCTTCATCGAACAGCCCGCCATCGCGGCGGTTGATGATTTCGAGCGCGCCGATCGACGCCTTGCGCCGTGCGCAGCGGCGCGCACAGGATCGATCGCGTGACGAAGCCGGTTTCGGCATCGACACTCTGATGCACGCGCGCATCGTTCTGCGCATCGCGCACGATCTGCGTCGCGTTGTCGGACACCGCGCGGCCGACGACGCCCTGCCCGACCGTCAGTTTCAAGCCGGTGATATCGACCGGTCCGGCGCAATGCCGACAGATCAGCAAACCGGTTTTCGGATCGATCAGAAACAGCGAAACCGCTTCGGCTTTCATGAATCGCGCGATGCGCGTTACGGCGAGCCTGAGCGTGCGATTGAGATCGAGCGATTGCGTCAGCGCCTGACTGAGTTCGGCGAGGAACGCGAGCGCGCGGCGCTCGGGACTGTCGTGCGGCAATGGGCGCGCGGCGTTCACGTCGCCGCGCTCACATCACCTTCGGTTCGCGGCGACGGCGCGCGCGGCGCTGCCACAGCGTCAGGATCGGACCGGACAGCGCATACGCCGCCGCGATGCCGAACAGTACGCACGGCGGATTGATGACCACGGCGACGACGATGAGCAGCGCGACCGGAATCCACACGAACGTGACTTTGTCGCCCGCGGGCCACACCTTGAAGCTGTAATAGCGGAAGCGGCTCACCATCAGCAATCCGGCCACGACCGCAACGAATGGCGTGACGAACTGGGCGTCGTCGCCGGTTTTGCCGAGATACAACGTCATCCACACGAACGACATCGCCAGCGCGGCGGCGGCGGGAATCGCAAGACCCTGGAAATAGCGTTTGTCTTGCACGCCGACCTGCGTATTGAAACGCGCCAGCCGCATCGCGCCGCAGGCGGCAAAGATAAACGCCGCGGCCCAGCCGACCTTGCCCCAGGCGCGTCCGTAAATCGCGAGCGTGTGCAGGGACCACGTATACAACACCAGCGCCGGCGCGACACCGAAACTGACCAGATCCGACAGCGAGTCGTACTGCACGCCGAATTCGCTCTGCGTATTGGTCAGGCGGGCGACGCGGCCGTCGAGCCCATCGAACAGCCCGGCCACGAAAATGGCGATCACCGCGCTCACGTAATCCCCGCCGATCGAAGCGATGATCGCGTAGAAACCGGAGAACATCGCACCGGTGGTCAGCAGGTTCGGCAGCAGGTAGATGCCGCGGCGACGTTTGGCCGGTGTGACGGGGTTCGTATCCATCCGGGCTCGAGTTAAAGCAGAATGTACTCAGTGTACCCCAACCCACGTATTTGCAAGGCTCTGGACCGCGAAAAAGCTTGTGTATTGAGCCGACTAGTGCTATCCAGACGCCATGCCGACGGGGGCAATTGCTAAATCGGCGCCGGTCGACCGGCGTGGGAGAACCGCGATGACGCGTACCATCTTTTTCATGGCTTTGACGGCCGCTTCCACCGCTCTCGCGGGCGGTGGACAAGTGTACAAATGGACTGATGCCGAAGGCGTCGTTCACTATTCCGACGCGCCGCCGCCGACCACGCAATCGAATGTGCAGACCGTGCGCGTCAGCGGCGGGGATCGTCCGCACGATGTGGGCGGCTCCGCTCCGACGGAACCGAACGCCGGGCAAGCGCCGGGCCAGAATCAGGTCGCGCAGAACACGCCAGCCGCATCCGATCATTCCAAAGACTGCGCCACCGCGCGCAGCAACCTCGAACTTCTGCAGAGCAAATTCCAGGTCACCGTGACCGATTCGACCGGCAAGGCCGTCCCGCTCGACGACAAGACTCGTCAGGTACAGATTGCCGACATGAACGCGCAGATCGCCGTCTACTGCAAGTAGTCGCGAATTCGTCATGCGTGCCGGAACCGCGCTCGCACTTGTCGTCGTGATTGCTTCGGCGGGCGTTGCGGCATGGTGGTACGTCGCGCCAGATACGATGCCGGCGATCGTCAAACAACAACTTCCGCTCTCAGCGCGTTCAAACCCGACGTTGTATCGCTGGAAAGATGCGAAAGGCGCCCTTCACATCACCGACGTTGCGCCTACCGATCGTCCGTACGAAACGTTGCACTACGATCCGAACACCAACGTCGTGCCCACGGTGATTCCACCGAAGGACACGATTCGCTGACAAGGATCACTGGCATTTCCCGTCGTCGGTTGCACACACGACGATGGAACGATGCGGCATCGCAAAACTGTAATTCGCCAGCACGCCCGGCGTCACGTTGGCGTTGACGAAGTTTTCCGCGACGAATCCGATGACGGGCAGTCCGGTCAAGACCGTTCCTTCGGTCGACGCGGTCAATGGATTGGATTGCGGTCGGCCGAACGAGAACACCAGTTCGCCGGTCGGGAACAATCCGTTGCTGTCGAATGCCTGTGTGGAATTCGTGCGCAACGCGCTGCCCGCCGGCGACAGTTTGATCACGTTCGCTTCGTGGCAGAACGGCTCGCGCGGCTCGGGAGGCGGCGGGCATTCGAAGGGGCAATTGTACGGAGTCATGGTTTCTTCTTCGCGGTCGAAAACCGACCACGCGAAGCTTACGCACGCCTGTCCGTCAGCCCGCTCGCCGAAGGCGTCATCGAATGGAGGGCTGGCGTAAGTGGCACCGCTTTGCTGAAGATCAACGTAAAACCGCTTGGTGGGGAACGTCGATACCCAATCGCTCGTCGCGCCGGCCGTTGGATCGATCTCGTACTCGTTCAGTTGCTGCGAGGTCATGATCAGGGCGCTTACGGCGTCCACCGGATTCGCGTAGTGAAGTTGCAGCAGCTTGCCGCCGACATCGACTGCCGCCGCGACGCTGCCGTTCACGGCCGTTGCGGTATCGAAATCCGGCGCGTCAGCGAACGGCGAGGTGTGTTGCGCGGTGGTGCTGAATCCGTCGATCACCGTCGGCGGCACCATGAAGTACGTTCCGTTGGCGACATCGACGATCGCCGCGGAACCGTACAGCCCGCCGGTTGGCGGCGACATGTCGGTGTTGCCGCTCGTTGCCCAGACGCCGCCGTTCCACGCGGCCACGATGGCCGCGCAATCGTGAGGCACGCCGTCGACGTGCGCGATGTCGGTCTGGAAACCGTGCGCATCGCTGCTCACTTCGCCCATTTCGAAAAACTCGAAATGACCTTCGAGGACGCGGTTGATATCGGTGGGACCGGTGTCGGCGTTCGCGCCCGTGAAATCGTTCGTCGAAAACGCAACGAAAGGCATTGGAAACTCGCCGATCAGCACCGGACCCGGGACGATGCAACTGCTGTCCCTCATAGCGACACCAGCGGTGCCATTGTCGGTGATCGTCGCGCCGACCCAAACGTCGTGCGGCGACAGGTAGATGTTGAAAGCGCCGGCTATGCGCCCGTTGTAGCTTTCGCGGAAGCGCACCTTGACCGCTTTCGTGCGATTAGTCGAATTGACCAGCGTGATCAGCGTGCTCTGGCCGGCGTTAATCGTGTAATAGGGAAATTCGATGACCTGACCCACGCCATGGGCGGCCAATGTCATCGCGGAAAGTTGGGTCGAGACGCCGAGCAATGCGGCGCCGCACGCTAACAAATATTTCGACTGCATGGATTTCATCGTCGTTCTCATGGACACGCTCCGTTCGCCGACCCACAGGCAATCGTCGAGTGGTGCGGAATGGCGACCGTGTAGTTGGCGAGCACGCCGGGCGTGACGTTGGCGTTGATGTAGTTCTCGGCGAGAAACCCGACGACCGGCAGGCCTCGCAGCGCGACACCTTCCACCGAAGCGGCCAGCTTGTGCTCGGGATAATTCGTGCCGTAATCGAAATTCATGTGGCCGTCGGTCAAATCCGGACCGAACAGTTCGGCCAGACGCGATCGCAATGCCGTGCCGAGCGGAGCGGACAGCGTCACCACGTCGGTTTCATAGCAAAAACCGCGGTGAAGTTGCCCCGGTGTACAAGGAGACGTACACGAGGATGTCGAGACAATGGCTTCTTCGCGATCGTACAGCGTGAAGTCGAAACCGACGCATGAACCGGACTCGTCGTCGAACTCGCCGAAATAGTTCTCGAAGGGCGGCGACGCGCTGGTCTTGTTGTCGACGTAGAAATGCTTGGTGGGGAACGTGACTTGCCAGTCGCTCTGCGCGCCGGCCGAGTCGAACGTTTCGTACTCGTTGAGGATCTGATTCGCCATGAACAGTGCGCTGACGGCGTCCACCGGTTTGGCGTAGTGCAGGTTCAGCGCATGGCCGCCGGCGTCGACCGAGACGCTGTATTTACCGTCGCCGCCGGCGCTCAGGGTGTCGAAGTCGGGCGCCGCCGAGGTCGCCGCCGTGTGCTGCACGGTGGTGCTGAAACCATCGAGCACGGTCGGCAGGATCGAGTAAAACGTGCCGTTGGCGACATCCACGACCGCCGCCGAACCGAACAGTCCGCCACCGGGCGGCGTCAAATCGGCGGACGCGTTCGTGGCCCACACGCCGCCGGCAGCCCATGCCGTGACGAGTTGCGCGCAGCCGGGCGGCACGCCATTCACGTGATCGATGTCGAGAGCGAACCCGTTTTCGTCACCGGTGATCTCGCCCATCTCGAAAATCTCGAAATGGCCTTCATTCAGTCGCGCGGTATCCGTCGGACCGGTATCTGCTTCAGCACCCGTGAAATTTTGCGTGTTGAACGCGAGCGCGGGAATGTTCACCGACGTCGCCGTGCTGCTGAACGCGGGCACGGTGCAGCTGTTGTCGCGCGTACCGATCGCGACGGTGCCGTTGTCCGACAGGATCGCGCCGGTCCAGACATCGAACGGCGACAGATACACGTTGAACTGCGCCACCACGCGCCCGTTGTACCCTTCGCGGAAACGCGCTTTCATGGCTTTGATCCGCTGCGTCGAGTTGACTAGCGTGATCAGCGTATTCTGGTTTCCGTTCACCGTGTAATACGGAAACTCCAGAACCTGGCCGAGGCCGCGCGTGGCGATCGTCAGCGCCGACAGGTGCATCGACGCGCCCAACAATGTCAGCCCGGCAACCGCGAGCGAATTCGTTTTCGACATGCAGATTCTCCCTGATACAAACGAGTAACGATCAACGCCGGTCGCCACGAACAGGAACCGTGCTTGGGCCACGAAGTAAATCGTACAACGCTGGACGGCCCGGAAATGCGACATCGATCCATCCGGCACCGTTTGGTAACGGCGGTACCACTCGCTACAATCGATCTCTTTCCTTCGCGAAATATTCCCGATGCGCCTGTCCCGCTATCACCTCGTCACGCTCAAGGAAGTACCCGCCGATGCGGAAATCGTCAGCCACAAGCTGATGCTGCGCGCGGGACTGATCCGCAAACTCGCCGCCGGCATCTATACCTGGCTGCCGATGGGCCTGCGCGTGTTGCGGAAAGTGGAGAACATCGTGCGCGAGGAAATGGATCGCGCCGGCGCTCTCGAAGTGCTCGCGTCGATGGTCTCGCCGGCGGAGCTTTGGCAGGAATCGGGGCGGTATTCGAAGTATGGTCCGGAGTTGCTGCGTCTGAAGGATCGTCATCAGCGCGATTTCGTGCTCGGTCCGACGCATGAAGAAGTGGTCACCGATCTGATCCGCCGCGATGTGAAAAGTTATCGTCAGCTGCCGATCAATCTGTATCAGGTGCAGTGGAAATTCCGCGACGAAATCCGCCCGCGCTTCGGCGTGATGCGCGGGCGCGAATTCCTCATGAAGGATGCGTACAGCTTCCACATGACCGAGGAAGATCTCGTCCGCGAATACCGCAACATGAGCGATACGTACAAGCGCATCTTCACGCGGCTCGGCGTGGAATTCCGTGTCGTGAAGGCAGATTCCGGCGCGATCGGCGGCGATGCGAGCGAGGAATTCCACGTGCTCGCTCAATCGGGCGAGGATGCGCTGGCGGTGTCGGATACGTCGTCGTATGCGGCGAATCTCGAAGTCGCCGAAACGCGGGCGCTGACGCAGCGTCCTGCCGCGGCGGCGCAATTGCAGAAAGTTTCCACACCGACGCAGAAGACGTGCGAGGAAGTCGCCGCGTTGCTCGGCGTGCCGCTACAGACGACGCTGAAGCTCGTCGTCGTCAAAGGCCGCGACGACGGCGGGTTGGTCGCCATCGCGCTGCGTGGCGATCACACGCTCAATTCCGTGAAAGCCGCGAAGCATCCGAAGATTGCATCGCCGCTGACGCTGGCGAACGATGCCGAAATCCGCGCAGCGTTCGGCTGCGAGCCCGGATTTCTGGGGCCGGTCGGCACGAAGGTTCACGTCGTTGCCGACCATGCCGCGGCTGCGCTCGCCGATTTCGTGTGCGGCGCCAATGAAGCCGGATTCCATCTGACCGGCGCGAACTGGGGCCGCGATGCGGCGGAGCCTGTCGCCGCCGATCTGCGCAACGCCATCGCAGGCGATCCGAGTCCGGACGGTAACGGAAACCTGCGCATCGTGCGCGGCATCGAAGTCGGTCACATTTTCCAGAATGGGACGTTGTATACAAAGGCGCTCGGCGTCAGCGTGCTCGACGAGAACGGCAAGGAAGTCACGCCGACCGCCGGTTGCTACGGCATTGGCGTGAGCCGCATCGTCGGTGCGGTGATCGAGCAATGCCATGACGATTCGGGGATCGTGTGGCCGGATTCGGTGGCGCCTTGGCGCGTGGCTGTCTGCATTATCAATCCGAAGAACGATGCGAAAGTTTCCGCGGCTTCGGATGAGCTGTACGCGGAGCTTCAGAATCGCGGGGTCGATGTTTGTCTCGACGATCGCGGGCTGCGGCCGGGTGCGATGTTTGCCGACATTGAGCTGATTGGGATTCCGCATCGCGTAGTGGTTTCGGAGCGCGGGTTGGCTGCGGGGACGTTTGAGTATCGGGCGCGGCGGGAGTCGGAGAGTAGGAATCTTGGTCGCGAGGAATTGCTGGCGTTGTTGGCCGGCTGAGATTTCTCGTTGTTCCAGCGGGCGCTGGAATCCAGCTTGTGATCTTCCCCCTCTCCCGCCGGCGGGAGAGGGCCGGGGTGAGGTGGCGTTTGTTGTTTGTTCGACGTTCGAAGACAAGAGCTTCCGCTGTCCTCCGGCCAGCGGGTACCTTTTTGGTAAACGCCAAAAAGGCACGAAAAAACGTTCTTTGTTGTTCGCGTGCGACGTTGTTCGCGAAGGATCACATCCATGTGCCCGCCGCGAACCCGCGCTCCCGGCGCGGGTTGATGGTTTTCGCAGAATTGGGCTAGAGCGAAAGCTGTTTAGCGGTCTTTCTTGACCAGCCCTTTCAGCTTGCCAAGCCACGATGTTTCGGCGGGCTTTTCTTCGACTGCCGGCTTCTCCGGCGCGGACTTTATGAACTTGCCGGCGATGCCCTGATCGCGCTTGAGCTTGTCCATGTCGGTCTGCTGCTGGGCGCTGATCTTGGATTCCCAGCGGCGCTTGATCTGTTCCTGCTGCACTTTGCTGCGCAACTGGTTGCGATAGGAATCGGGCAAGTCTTCGCGGAACAGGCCGTTGGGTTCGTGGGTGAGATAGCGGCCGATGTCGTCGAACAGCGCGTCGTTGAACTGGCTGGCGGGGAAATTCTTCGAGGCGGTGGTGAGCGCATCGAAGTTGGTCAGCACGATTTTGATGACGGCGCTATCGGCATCTGCGCTGAAAACGGCGGTTTGCACGATGCGGCCCTTGGCCTTGAATTTCGCCGAAACCACTTCGCCGCTGGCATCCTTTTTCGGCTCCAGCAGTCCGCCCAGATGAAAGCGCTGAAAGGCCGCGGCGACGGTGCGCACTTTGCTCGCGCCCTGCACTTCCACGGTCGGGCATTCTTCGTTGGAGATCAGCGCGGGATAGGTGAAGGTGATTTCGCGGGAACCGGGTTGCTGGTTCACTTTGACGTCGTATTCGTGTTCGGGATAGGCGACGATGTCGCCATAGCCGTTGAGCGTGTATTTCAGCGGTTTTTTCGGCTGCAAAACCTTCAGGCTAGCGATGAGCTTGAGCAGGTAGTTGTGCAGCGCCGTCATGCCCGGCTCGAGCTGGGTGCGGAAGACTTCCTCGCGCTCGCCCTTGCGCCGCTCGACCTCATCGGCCGACGCTCTGAGCTTTTGCGCTTCCTGTTCGAGTTCGTCCAGCAATCCCACGAAAGAAGTCCTCAGCCGTGTCGAAAGGCGACGGCGAACGCGACCGAACCGAGCGGCCGCGCATTCCCCCTGCCGGCGCCTGTTGCGCCGACGTTTACGTTAGTCCGTGGCGCGCGCGCGTGCAAGAGGCAGTCGGTGAAACCGTGATATCGCACGGCGATCATAGGCTGCGGCGCGGCGCGATGAAGAGGTCGCCGAACAACAATCCGGCGACGAGCGAGACGAGCAGCGCGGTGAGCGTGACCGCCATGTCCATGCCGAGTGTGAGGTCGCGTTCAAACATGAAAGACAACGTGCGGAATCCGACGCTGCCCGGCACGACGAGGATGATGCCCGGCTCGCGCACCACCGCGCCGGGGCGTTTCGCGATGCGCGCATACAGATTTCCTGACGCGCCGATCGCGAATCCCGCGACGAGCACGCCGAATTCGGGTGTGAACGCGGAGCTTCCGTAATACGTGACCACATATCCCGTCGCCGCGGCGAACATCACAGCCGGATAATCGCGCCACGATGCCTGGAACAACACGGCGAACGAATAGCAGCCGCACACGAGCGCGATCCACTGCACCCAGCCGGGCACGGGATTCAACGTTTCCATCACCGGATAGATGTGCATCGCATGACATAGCTGCGACGCCGCGAGCGTGCCGAAGGCGAGTTTGAGCAGCGTCATGATTGCGCCCGCGAATCGCGCGACGCCGGAGATAAGATGCTGCGTCGACAGTTCGCGCACGGCGGTGGTCAGGCTGATGCCGGGCATCAGCACGATCAGGCTCGCGAGCACCACGGATTTGACGTCGAGCGGCATCCACCATGCGCTGATCGCGGTGGCGATGAACGTGGCGAACAGCGCCGAAATCGCCTCGAAACTGGCACTCAGGCGCGGTCGGCCTTCCGACACCATCGCCAGGGCGCCGGTCAGGAGACCAATCGCGCCCGCCGCACTGATATCGGCCCACGATGTGTGCAGGATCGCCGCGACAGCCGCCGACGCGATGCCGTAACTCACCGTCGTGCGCACGCGGTTGCGCAGGGTGCGGCCCGTGCGCAATCCGTGGATGCGCGCGAAACCTTCGCGGATATCGAGCATGCCGTCGATGACCTGATCGGCGATCGCATCGACCTCGCACAGCAATCGCAGATTCACCTCGCCCGGCGGGATGCGGATGACCTGCGTGATCTCGGCCAGCGCACCTTCGCCGCGGCTGCGGTCGGAGAACGACAGGATGATCGACGTCGGCGTCGACAGGCTGTTGCATTCGAGATCCAGCCGCGCGCTCACGCTGTCGATCGCCGCTTCCAGCCGCGCCGCTGTCGCACCGTATTGATGCAGACGTCGCGCGAGCTCGACGACGAACTGGATGCGCGCCCCTGTCGTTGCGTTATGCATCGAAAGATTGTCGCAGATCGGAATGGCACATAAGCGATAATGCGGCGGTTTTTCGCGTGGCAATGCACCGTATCGGAGCCGGCATGGGTATCGGGGAAGCATGCGCGGTCGGCAGCGCATTGACGTGGTCCGGCGGTGTGATCATCTACAAGCGCCTTGGCGAAATCCTGCCGCCGCTGCAACTCAATCTGCTCAAGAACGTGATCGTGCTGCTCGTGCTGGTGCCGACGCTGCTGCTCACGCCGGGCACCGGCTGGCCGTCGTTGCCGCCGATGGCGATCGGGCTGGCGATGCTGTCGGGCGTGATCGGCATTGCGATCGCCGACACGCTGTATTTCCGCGCGCTCAATGCGCTCGGCGCGGCGCGCATGGGCATCATCGGCAATCTGTACAGCCCGTTCGTGATCGTGCTGTCGTTCGCGTTTCTCGGCGAACGTTTGAATGCATTGCAGATCGTCGGCTTCGTGCTCGTCACGGCTGGCGTGGTGCTCGTCACGCGGCGCAAGGCCGAGAAACGGCTGGATGCGAAGCAACTGCGCGCCGGCGTGATCAACGGAGCGGTTGCCGTGATCCTGATGGCCGTCGCCATCGTGATGGTCAAGCGCGTGCTCGAAGGACAACCGTTGTTGTGGGTGGTGACGCTGCGACTTTTCGGCGGCGCGATCGGGCTGGCGACGGCGTTCTTCTGGTGCGGCGAACCGTTGCTGCCGAAAGATCCCGCGCTGCCGCGCCTGCGCTGGGAAGTCGTTCTCGCCGGCGCACTGCTCGGCCAGTACGTATCGATGATGCTGTGGCTGGCCGGCTACAAATATACGCAGGCGTCGGTTGCGGCGATCCTCAACGAAACCTCGTCGATCTTCATCGTGCTGCTGGCGTGGATGTTCCTGCGCGAAGGATTGGGCGTGCGCAAGATCATCGGCGTCTGCTTCACCATTTCCGGCGTCGCGTGCATGCTCCTCGCCTAGCGAGGATGGATCAGGCGGAACGTCAGATTGATGCGTTCGCCGATGGCGCGCTTGGTTCGCGGCAGATCGTGTCGATAATTTTCCTGCGTCGCGCCGCGCATGAGCAGCAGCGATCCGGATTCGAGATCGATGTCGAGACGGCGCGTCGGATCGCTGCGATGACGCAGACGAAAGCGCCCGCGTCGCACCGAAACTCAGCGAGGCGATGACGGGTTCATGCCCAAGCTCGGGCTCGTTGTCGCTGTGCACTCCCATCGCATCGTTGCCGTCGCGATACAGGTTGCACAGCACGCTGTTGAAGCGCGCGTCGCACATCGTCTCGACTTCGCGTCGAAGTTTGCTCAGCGCCGGCGTCCACGCATGCGGCACGAAGCGCGTGCGTGAATAGGTGTACACCGCATCCGCGTCGCCGATCCAGCACGACAGGCGCGGCGCATCGATGGTGCGGCCGAACATCTTCAGACGATGCTGCTCCCACGGAATTTCTTCGTGCAAGCGAACGCGCCAAAGCTCGGTCTCGTCCGCATCGCAGAAGCTTGCGAGACGAACGTCGGCGCCGGGGAGCGCCAACGATTGCCAGGCGGTTACGTTTTTTTTCGTACTCACGACGATAGTTGCATTCCCGGTTTTGCGACGCATTTGCTATGGTGTCCGTCTATGCAAACGTTTTCATCGCACAGTCAATTATGAACCAGGCGATTCAAACGGTAGAACAATCCCTTCCGCAGCCGCATAGCCGCGGACTCCGCTCTTCGCGAAAACCGCGCTATCTGCAGGTCGCGGACACGCTGCGCGATGAAATCCGCGATGGTGAGCATCCCGTCGGGCGGCATCTGCCGACCGAAACGGCGATCTGCAAACGTTTCACGATCAGTCGCTTCACCGCGCGCGCCGCATTGCGTCTGCTCGAAGAACAAGGGCTGATTTCTCGCCGACGCGGTTCCGGCACGACGGTGCGCAGCGCCGAGGCGCGGATCACGCTACGACCAGCACGTCCGCAACATCGACGACCTTCTGCAATACACCAACGCGACCGGATTCCAGTTCCTGTACACCGATCGCGTCGATGCGGATTCCACGCTCGCTGGATGGCTCAACATCCGCGTCGGCACGGAGTGCATCCATCTGCACGGCATCCGCTATCACCGGCGCACCCATCAGCCGTATTGCCTCGGCGAGGTCTATCGGCGCGCGAGCTGGCAAGGATTGCCGCAAGGATTCGCGCGCATGGAAGACGCCATGCGCATGATGATCGAAGAGGAATTCAATCATCGCATCGGCAAGGTCGAGCAATCGCTCAGCGCAGTGCCGATGACCGAAGAACAGGCGCACGAACTCAAAGTGCCGCCGGGAACGCCGGGATTCCGCAGCGTGCGCCGCTACTTCGATCTGAAGGGCCGCCTCGTGCTCGTCGCGGTGACCTTGCATCCTGGGCACCTCTTCAGCTATTTCGCGCGCTACGAGCGCACCGATCCGGGTCGCGGCTGACCGAGCAGGTTTGCCGCTGCGACGGCAAAAAGCGGACAATTCGCGTTCACCTTCACGCCAGCGGAGCGGCCGATGAGCGAGCGCGAATTCATGGAATACGACGTCGTCGTCGTCGGCGCCGGTCCGGCCGGGCTGGCGTTCGCGATCCGGCTCAAACAGCTCAAGCCCGACATCCGCGTCTGCGTGATCGAGAAGGCCTCGACGATCGGCGCGCAGATCCTTTCCGGCGCGGTGATCGAACCGCAGGCGCTGAATCGAGCTTGCTGCCCGAATGGGGCAAGAATCCGCCGCCGATCTGCGTGCCGGTGACGAAGGACGAATTCTGGTGGCTGCGCGATCACGCAACGCGCGATCGAAACTGCCGTACGCCGCCGCAGATGCACAACCACGGCAACTTCATCGTCTCGCTCGGCGCGCTGTGCGCGTGGCTGGCGCCACAGGCCGAAGCGCTCGGCGTGGAGATCTATCCGGGCTTCGCCGCGGCCGAGTCTTTGTTCAACGACGACGGCTCCGTCGGCGGCGTGCGCATCGGCGACATGGGCGTGGCGAAGGACGGCTCGCACAAGCCCGAGCTACACGCAAGGCATCGACATCAAGGCGCCGATCACCGTGCTCGCCGAAGGCTGCGCGCGGCAGCCTGACGCAAGCAGCTCATCGCGCAAATTCGAGCTCGACAAGGACAGCGATCCGCAAACCTACGGCATCGGCATCAAGGAACTGTGGCAGCTGCCCGCGGGCCGCGCCGAAGCCGGGCAAAGTCGTGCACACGCTCGGCTGGCCGCTCGACAACCGCACCTACGGCGGAAGTTTCCTCTATCACCTCGACAAGGATCGCGTCGCGATCGGTTTCGTCACCGGTCTGGATTACGAAGATTCGATGCTGTCGCCGTTCGAGGCGTTCCAGCAGGTCAAGCATCATCCGCTGATCAAGCCGCTGCTCGAGGGCGGCAGCATCGTTGTCGGCCGGCGCGCGCGCGATCGTCGAAGGCGGCTATCAATCGCTGCCGAAAGTGCGAGATGCCCGGCGCGATGCTGATCGGCGACAGCGCCGGCCTGCTCAACGTGCCGAAGATCAAGGGCACGCATCAGGCGATCCGCTCAGGCATGCTCGCCGCCGAGCACATCGTCGCGACGAATTCAGCGACCGGCTGGGACGCGAAACTGCGCGCCTCGCCGATCATGGACGAGCTGCAGCAAGGTGCGCAACATCCGCCCCGGCTTCAACAAGGGTTTGTGGCTCGGCCTTGCCAACGCCGGGCTGGGAAACCGTCACCGCCGGACATGTCGCCGTGGACGCTGAAGCAACCACGCCGACTGGCACCGCGCTGAAAAAAGTGGCCAAACGTAATCACTGCCGACCGAGCGCGCGACTACGTCGAGCGCACACTGCCGCCGCGCGATCGCCTCGCCGAAGTATACTTCGCCGCGACCGAACACGACGAAGACCAGCCCGTGCACCTGCACGTGCCGATACCGACGATCTGCGTCGACGCGGTGCGCGCAGGAATACAACAACCCGTGCACGCGCTTCTGCCCGGCCGGCGTCTACGAAATCGTCGGCGAAGGCGCCGAGCAAGCGCCTGCAGATCAACGCCGCGAATTGCGTGCACTGCAAGACCTGCGACATCAAGGATCCGTACGAGATCATCACCTGGGTCACGCCGGAAGGCGGCAGCGGGCCGAATTACCAGAATCTTTGAGCGCGAGCTTCCAGAGGAACGGGCTCAAAAAAACGGCGAGCCTCAAGCTCGCCGTTTTCATGTTGGCGAATCCATTCGCCGTCGCGATCGATCAATCCCAATGACCGCGCTCGTGATGCCAATGGCCGTCGCGCTGGACCCAATTGTCATTGACCCACTGATGGCCATGACGTTCGCGGATGTAGTGACCCTTCACCCACACGTGACGATGGCCTTCCCAGTTCCAGTAGCCCGGCGCCCAGACATAACCGTGGCGCGGTCCCGGAATCACTTCTTCACGTGGCGCCGGCGGCGCGATATCGATATCGACGAACGTACGGGCGCTGGCGACGCCGGAAAGACCCGCAGTCAGGCCAAGCGCGGCGCACAACAAAGCGGTTTTCATTTTCATAGGACCTCCTTGATCAAAATTCCCTGAACCCTGTCAGGCACGAATATCCGCCTGAGTGGCCGAGAGAGTACGCAGTCCATAATGAATTGTGCCGAAATAGCCTTTTCCTGACCGTTCAGAAGTGCGAAACGGTTGGCAAAATGCCGGTTCACGCCGTCTTCCGCGATGAAATGCGTCGTTCGGCTACCATTCGCGTTTTCGCCGAACGGATTCCGCCGATGCGCATCGCCCTCGTCACCGCCAAAGCCGCACGCGATCTCGACGACGATCTGCCGCCGCTGCTCGATGCGCTGAACGGCGCGGACACGACATCGCCGTTGTCGATTGGGACGACGCGAATGTGCGCTGGAACGATTTCGACATCGCCCTGCTCCGTTCGACGTGGGACTACTCGCAGCGCCTGCCGGAATTTCTGGAATGGGCATCGCGCGTTTCGACGCAGACGCAGCTTCGCAATCCGCTGCCGGTGATCCGCTGGAACACCGACAAGCATTACCTGCACGATCTGGAAAAATCCGGCGTGGCCATCGTGCCGAGCGCATTCATCGAACCGAACGAAGATGCATCGACGCTGATCGACACGTTTCTCGCGCAGCACGCCTGCGACGAATTCGTGGTGAAGCCATCCGTCGGCGCCGGTTCGCGCGACGCGCAGCGCTATTCGCGCACCCAGCGTGACGAAGCCGTTGCGCACGCGCGGCGCCTACTCGACGCCGATCGCAGCGTGCTGTTGCAGCCGTATCTCGATCGCGTCGACGAGTACGGCGAAACCGCACTGCTGTTCTTCGACGGCAAATTCAGTCACGCGATCCGCAAAGGTCCGTTGCTGAAAAAGAATGAAGGTCCGACGCGCGCACTGTTCGCCGCCGAACACATCAGCGCGCGCGAGCCGACGCCTGCGGAGCGCGCGCTTGGCCGACAAGGTTTTAGACGTCGCTTCCGTTCGCCGAAACCTTGCTGTATGCGCGTGTCGACCTGATCCAGAACGCCGACTGCCATCCGGTCGTCCTCGAACTCGAACTGACCGAACCGTCGCTGTTTTTCGCCCACGCGTCGGGATCGGCCGAGCGCTTCGCCGACGCGATCGGACGCCTCAACCCCTAGCCGTTTGCGTTTCTTTACGCCGGATTACGTTCCTTTTCCGGATACGACAGGGTTTGGCGTAAACATTCCTCCGCCTGCCGCGTTAGATACGGCGTGGCTTCCGCCACACACCATCATTCGGAGGTTTTATGTTTCGCTCACTCGCGCGTTCCGTGCTGACGGCCCTGCCGGCCGCCGCACTTTCGGTTTGCGCGCTGGCACAGACGGCCGATCCCGCCAATCCGTCGTTCTACCAGCTCATGCTGCAGAAGATGGACACGAATGCGGACGGCCGCATTTCGCTCGACGAATACGTCGCCGCCGCATCGGCGCGCTTCAAGAGCATCGACACGCAAAACAAGGGCGCCGTTGACGCCAACGACATCGCCGCCTCGCCCGTCGCGCTGCAGCGTGACGAGAAGATCGCCACTGCGATCGTCAAACACCTCGACACCAGCGGCAAGGGCTACATCTCGCCGGACGACGTCGTCGCTTCCGCGCAAGCGCGATTCGCGCGCATGGACAAAAACGGCGACGGCAAGACTCACGCCCGACGAACTCACCGCGCCCGGCCATCGCGCAACCTTCGCCGGCATGGATGCGTCGAACCCCGAACGTCAGCAGAAACGCGCCGAGTTCAAGCAGAAATATTTCGACCACATCGACGCCAACCACGACGGCGTGATCACGCAAGACGAATACATCGCCGCCGCGACCGCACGTTTCAACAAAGCCGATGTAAACGGAACCGGCGAACTCACCGCACAGCAAATTGCCTCGTCGCCGCGCACGCTCAAACGCGAACAACATTTCGCCGCCCGCGAAGTGAAACACATGGACACCAACGGCGACGGCGTCGTCTCGCAAGACGAATACATCGCCGCCGCCAAGTCCCGCTTCACGCGGCTCGACAAGAACGGCGACGGCTTCATCGACGCCGACGAAATGCCCGCGCACCACTGGGCGCACACGAAACAGTCCACCAACGGCGGATAAAACAAAAATAAGCTACTTCCCCCACGGGCCGCGCAAGCGGCCCTTTTTTTCCTCTACCCGCTCTCCATCCGAATTTCGACGACACTCAACCCGCGCCGGGAGCGCGGGTCCGCGGCGGGCACATGGACGTGATCCTCCGCGGACAACGTCGTACGTGAACAATAAAAGACGTTTTTTGGCTACTTTTTGGCGTCTACCAAAAAGTTGCCCGCTGGCCGCAGGACAGTGGAAGCTCTTGTCTAACCCGCACAGAGCAAAGTCGCTGGATTCCCGCTTCCGCGGGAATGACGAGCAAGTGCGAAGGCTGGATTCCAGCGTCCGCTGGAATGACGAGCAAGTGCGAAGAGCTGGATTCCAGCGTCCGCTGGAATGACGAGCAAGTGCGAAGAGCTGGATTCAGCTTCCGCTGGAATGACGAGCAAGTGCGAAGAGCTGGATTCCAGCGTCCGCTGGAACGACGAGCAAGTGCGAAGGCTGGATTCCAGCTTCCGCTGGAATGACGAGCACGAGCCAAGAAAAGCCCCCTCGCGGTAGAATCCAAATCCCTTTCGCCACGCGCGAACATCCCGAGCGGATTCAAGCAATGAAAATTCTGGTGGGCTACAAACGCGTCGTCGACTACAACGTCCGCGTCCAGGTCAAACCCGACGGCACCGGCGTCGTCACCGACGGCGTGAAACTCTCCGCCAACCCGTTCGACGACATCGCGCTCGAAGAAGCGCTGCGCCTGCGCGAAAAAGGCATCGCGACGGAAGTCATCGTCGCCACCATCGCGCCCGCCGACGCGCAAGCGCATCTGCGCAATGGCCTCGCGATGGGCGCCAACCGCGCCATCCACGTCGTGACGTCGGACGCGATCCAGCCGCTGACCGCCGCGCGCACGTTCCTCAAGCTGATCGAAAAAGAACAGCCGCACATCGTCATCCTCGGCAAGCAGGCCATCGACGACGACTGCAATCAAACCGGCCAGATGCTCGCCGCGCTGTGGAATCGTCCGCAGGCGACGTTCGCCTCGAAAGTCGAAATCGCCGACAACAAGGCAAAGGTGACGCGCGAAGTTGATGCGGGCCTGGAAACGATCGAAGTCGATCTTCCGGCCGTGATCACCACCGATCTGCGTCTGAACGAGCCGCGCTTCATCAAGCTGCCCGACATCATGAAGGCCAAATCCAAGCCGCTGGAAACGATCGATTTCGCATCGCTCGGTGTCGAGTCCGCGGATTTCCTGAAAACGACGACGTACGCGCCGCCCGCCAAACGCAGCAAAGGCGTGATGGTGAAAGATGCCGCCGAACTCGTCGCCGCGCTGAAAACCAAGGGACTGCTGTGATGGCCAAGATTCTCGTCATCGCCGAACATGCGAACGGCAAACTCAATACCGCGACCGCGCGCTGCGTGACGTGCGCGAAGGACATGAAAGCCGACTCGATCGATGTCGTCGTGCTTTCCGACGATCCCTCCGCCGTCGCCGCCGAAGCGGCCAAGATCGACGGCGTGAGCAAGGTGCTGACCGTGAGCAACGCCGCCAACGCGCACGCGCTCGCCGCGATTTACGCGCCGCAGATCGTCGAAGTCGCGAAGAACGGCTACACGCACGTGCTCGCGCCATCGACGACGTTCGGCAAGGACGTCGCGCCACGCATCGCCGCATTGCTCGGCGTGGCGCAGGTGTCGGACATCATGAAAGTCGAGAACGCGCACACGTTTCAGCGTCCGATTTACGCGGGCAACGCGATCATCACCGTCGAAGCGCCGGCCGAAAAGACACTCGTCGCCACCGTGCGCACCGCGTCGTATGCGGCTGCCGGCGAAGGCGGCAACGCGCCGGTCGAAGCGGTGAACGTCTCGGTCGAGCTGCCGACGCACACGCGCTTCGTCGAACTGTCCGGCGCGCAAGAGCGACCGTCCCGATCTGCAAGGCGCATCGCGTGTCGTGTCCGGTGGACGCGGCGTCGGCTCGGCGGAAAACTTCGCCGTCATCTTCAAACTCGCCGACAAGATCGGCGCGGCGGTCGGCGCATCACGCGCGGCGGTCGATGCGGGCTACGTGCCGAGCGATCTGCAGGTCGGCCAGACCGGCAAGATCATCGCGCCCGAACTCTACATGGCGATCGGCATTTCCGGCGCGATCCAGCACCTCACCGGCATCAAGGACGCCGGCACGATCGTCGCGATCAACAAGGATGGCGAAGCGCCGATATTCGAAATCGCCGACTTCGGACTCGTCGGCGATCTGTTCAAGATCATTCCCGAACTCGAACAGGCGATCGGCTAGCGCTTGTTCTTCTCGAACGCATCGGCCGCCGCTTCGGCGCGCGCGATGCGTTCGGCGGTGAGAGGATGGGTCGAGGTGTAGTCCGTGTCGTCGTCGTCGCCTGCATCCTGCTTCTGGAATTCGCGCATCACGTTGGCGAAGGCGCGCGGTGAGATGCCATGCGCGGCGAGTGCCTGGAACGCGTAGTCGTCGGCCTGCGTTTCGAAATCACGCGAGTAGTGGTTCTGTAGCAGGAACGTCGGAATGGCCACCACCACCGTGCTGGCCGAGCCCACGTCGCCGGCGAAATACGCGGTGACGATCGCCACGGCCGACTGCTGCAACACACTGCGCATGACATGGCGGTATTGCTGATGCCCGACTTCGTGCGCGGCGACGGCGAGGAATTCGTCCTGCTTGTCGTCATCGTCCGCGATCATGTCCATCAGTTCGTCGGTGACCACGATCGTGCCGCCCGGCAAGGCAAACGCGTTGGCGCCGATGCCCGGTGCCTTGAAGAACATCACGCGATAGTTCTCCGCGCCCGGCACGTCTTTGACGAAATCGGCGAAGCTCGCCTGCAGCTTGCGTTCCTCGTCGGTCGGCAGTCCGCTGGTTTTGAGCACGTAGTAGCGCAGCGTCGACAGCGCGCGATCGCCCATGGATTTTTCCACGGCCGGCGGAATGCGCTGCGCGACGCGTTCGGCGGCCCACGGCAGACCGATCTGGAACAACGCGAATCCGACGGCGATGACCACCAGCACACTCACCGCCACCACGTACGGATAGCGCTCCAGCCGGTCGGCGATCGATTCGATCGTGTTGCGATCGGGAAAGGCCGCGTCGACGCCGTCGTTATCCTCGCTGTGAACCTGCGCGCCGCCAGTCAAGCGCAACGTGCGGAACGTGCGCGCCAGACGCGGCGTCACCTCGATCAGTTCGCGCGGCACCTGCAGCGCCACGTTATCGCCGCGGATGGCGAGCGTGCCGTCGGCGTTCACCTCGCACTGCACGGGCGTGGCGAGGGAGGTGTGGCCGTCGTAATAGCGTCCCTGGAACATGTCAGAAACCGATGTCGATGTCGAAAACGGCGTCGAGCTCCGACGCGGCGGCGCTTTCTTCGCCGGTCTGCGAAGCGCTGAATGTATCGAGATTGCCGACGCCGAGCAGCGTCAGCCGCGAGGCGCGATAGCGCGCCAGCCGCACCATCGCCCACGGAATGAGCATGCCGGCGCTGCACAGGATCGCGAGTGTGTTGCTCAGATAAATGCCGATCATCTCGCGCGCCTTGAGCGCGGAGTGCAGACGATTACCGCCGATTTCGGTGTTGTTGTAGACGAGATTGTTGACGCGGGTTGCAATGTAGATGGCGACGCAGAAAACACCCAAATAGATAGCCGCGGCCAGCAAATAGAATGGCCACGGCGACGGATGATGCGGGTTCATGTGGATGTTCTGCAGCACCATGAAGCCGGCCCCGCCGGCCAGCACATACCAGAGGATTACCATACCGAACGCTTTCAGATACGGCGGGAAGAAATCGCCGTTGAGCGCAGTGAAACGAAACGGCTGCGTTCCATAGCGATGGTTGTCGACGGTGAATCGTTTCTGCCTCGCCTTGAGGAAGGGTTGATACAGCCCGAACGACAGCGGTACGAACACATATAGCAGCAGATAGTTGACGTAAGCCTGTCCATAACTGCCGACGAAGGCAAAATGGATCGATCGCCACGCCGAGTAGCGCGCGCGGAAACGGGCGCCGCGCACGATCAGCCATGGCGCGACGAGCGCGATCACGACAAGCAGTCCCAACTGGATCGGGATAAAGATGTGCCCACTGATCACATACGAACCGAACAGAACGAAAGCGATCAACCGTCCTTTCAAAATCGGAATGGGTTTCGCCAGATACTCGAACGGCGCGCCGGCCACGCGTGTGTTGGCGTAGAAGTAGCGGTTCGTCCGCACCTTCGACCACGCCGAATAAATGCCGAGCGTCACGATGCTGAGCGCCAGGTTCACGATCCAGATGCGGAAGAATTCTTTCGCATCGCCGGTGAACTCGAATGGATAGTCGACCGCGCGGAAAGGCGCCGCCGGCACAACAGGCGACGTGTCGACGAGCGTCGGCTCGCTGGCGGGCAGCGGTTCCGGAACAGCGTTCACGCGATTTCCCCTCGCCCGCGCGACGGCGGAACGTCCGATTTTAAGCAGGCTGGCGTGCACGCCGTCAAGCGTAAAGTTACCAGTGACGTGTAAAGCTGTCGGCGCACGCGCTGGCTTATACTAACGGTCGAATCCAGCGGTCGATGCCGAAGCAAGGAACAGGAGAACACCATGCCCAAACCCGTGTGGGAACCGGGCCAGGAGCGCATCGAACGCGCCAACATCAACCGCTTCATCCGTTTCGTGCGCGAGCAGACCGGCAACGAAGACATCCGCCGCTACGCACCGCTGTACGATTTCTCGGTCCGCCATCCGGAAAAATTCTGGAAGTTCGTCTGGGAATTTTGCGGCATCCGCGCGTCCGGCGATTTCGACGAGGCGCTGGTCGATGGCGACAAGATGCCCGGCGCGAAATGGTTTCCGAACGTCCGCCTGAACTTCGCGCAGAATCTCTTGCGCTACAAGGACGATCGCGTCGCGCTGCTGGCGCGCAACGAGTGGGGACACAAGCGCGAATTCACCTACGCCGAATTGCACGAGGAAGTCGGCAAGCTCGCGCACGCGTTGCGCGAAGCGGGCGTCGGAATCGGTGATCGCGTCGCCGGATTTCTGCCGAACATTCCCGAAGCCGTCATCGCGATGCTCGCGACGGCCTCGCTCGGTGCGGTGTGGTCGTCGTGCTCGCCGGATTTCGGTACGCAGGGCGTCGTCGACCGCTTCGGCCAGATCGCGCCGAAAGTTCTGTTCACCGCCGATGCGTACGGTTACGGCGGCAAGAAATTCGATTGCCTCGCGAAGATCCGCGAGGTGCTCGCGCAAGATTCCGGACGTCGCCAAAGTCATCGTCATTCCCTACAGCGGCGACGCGTTCGACATGAGCGGCATCGCCAACGCGCAATGCGTGGCCGGATTTCGTCGGCACGCAGGAACACCCGATCGAATTCGTGCCGACCGCGTTCGACCATCCGCTCTACATCATGTATTCGTCCGGCACGACCGGCGTGCCGAAGTGCATCGTCCACGGCGCCGGCGGCACGCTGATCCAGCACCTGAAGGAACTGGTGCTGCACACCGATCTGAAGCGCGAAGACAAGATCGTCTACTACACCACGTGCGGCTGGATGATGTGGAACTGGCTCGTGTCGAGCCTCGCCGTCGGCGCGACGGTGGTGCTGTACGACGGCTCGCCGTTTCATCCCGACGGCAACGTGCTGTGGGATCTCGTCGACGAAGTCGGCATGACCATCTTCGGCACCAGCGCGAAATGGATTTCCGCGATCGAGAAAGCCGGCATCAAGCCGCGCGCAGTCGCACAAGCTGACGACGCTGAAGACGATCCTCTCGACCGGCTCGCCGCTGGCCGACGAAAGTTTCGATTTCGTCTATCGCGACGTGAAAGACCGCGTGCATGCTCGTCATCGATTTCCGGCGGCACCGACATCGTTTCCTGCTTCGCGCTCGGCTGTCCGCTGCTGCCGGTCTATCGCGGCGAACTGCAATGCCGCGGACTCGGCATGAAAGTCGAAATCTTCGACGAGAACGGACAATCCGTTCGCGACGAAAAGGGCGAACTGGTCTGCACCGCGCCGTTCCCGAGCATGCCGGTCGGATTCTGGAACGATCCGGACGGCGAGAAATACCACAACGCGTATTTCTCCAAATTCCCCAACGTCTGGGCGCACGGCGATCACGCCATGCTGACCGAGCACGACGGCATCGTCATCTACGGCCGCTCCGACGCCGTGCTCAATCCCGGCGGCGTGCGCATCGGCACCGCGGAAATCTATCGCCAGGTCGAGCAGTTGCCCGAAGTGATCGAATCGATCGCCGTCGGCCAGGATTGGGACAACGACGTGCGCGTGATCCTGTTCGTGCGTCTGCGCGAAGGACACAAACTCGACGATGCGCTGACCGCGCGCATCAAGAAACAGATTCGCGACAACACCACGCCGCGGCATGTTCCTGCAATCGTCCTCGAGGTGTCCGACATCCCGCGCACGATTTCCGGCAAGATCGTGGAACTGGCCGTGCGCGAAGTGATTCATGGGCGGCCGGTGAAAAATACCGATGCGCTGGCAAATCCGCAGGCGCTGGATCAGTTCAAAGACAGGCCAGAATTGCAGCGCTGATCGGTCCGTCCTTCCGCACGAGACGCAATCTGCCTGCGATGATGACTCCTATCCGATACCTGCAGGAACGTCCGTGGCTTTGGGTCGCCATTCTGGCTGCGCTGCAGGCGACCATTCTTTCCATCGTCGCAACGCGCACCATATTGTGTTGCGACAGCGCCTACTATCTGTCGGCAGGCGAATCGCTGTGGCGAGACGGCTTGCTCTGGAGCGACCGTTACGTCGGTTATCGCTTCTATCTGACCCCGCTGGTGTTCGGTTTTCTGGAGCGCATCTCGCACGTGATCGCGCCTGCCAGCTCCGACGGCGCCACGATGCCGTTGCTGTTGTCGGGCCTGTTCCTTATCACGTCCAGCGCTGCGAGCATCTTCATACTGCGCAACGACGGCCCTTATCGCTGGCTGTCGTTCGCGATTCCGATGCTGCTGAATCCGCTGGTCCTCACGATCGCGCCCTATCCATTGCAGGAAAGCGTGATCGTGGCAGGTTGTCTGCCGCTCATGCTCGTGCTGTTCGCCCACCGCTTCAAAAGCCTGATGTGGCAATGCGTTGTAGCCGGCTCGTGCATCGGCATCGCAACGATGACGCGCCCGACGTTGATCTGGATCGCGATCCCGATCGCGGTGCACGTTTTCTATCCGCTGGTGGTAGCGCGGCAGTGGAACTGGCGCACCACGTGGGGCGCGCTGGTGATGATCGCGATCGTCGTGGCCATGTTCTCGCCGCAGGTCTACATCCATTGGCAGAGATTTCATTCGCTTTCCCCGGCGCCGCAGACTGCCGTCGAGGAAACCCAGATCACCTACGGCGTTGAAATGCTCGAATACAGCACGGTGCACGATGGCGCGTCATTTCGCGGATTGCCCGTCTATTCGCCCTATCGGGAATTGCCGATCGATCAGAAAAAGCTCTCGTTCTATAGCGATCATCCGAAGGAAGGACTGTTCCTCAGCCTCGTGCACATGTGGGCGGCCTTCAATTTCATTTCGTTCCGGCCCTATATCCCGCTGACGGACATCGGCATCGTCAATCTCACGCTGATCATCAGTGCGCTCATCACGTCGCTCGGACTGCTGGCGATCGGGCGAATGCTTGCCGACCCGGTGCATCGCGCGCTCGGCCTGACGCTCGCGTGTATGGTGTCGCTCAATTGCATATACGTGGCCGCGTGCGCCACCGAAAACCGTTTTGGCCTGCTCGGGTTCGTCGCCCTCTCGCTGGCGGCCTGGCAGGCGCTCAATGCGCCGGAAGGTCGTAAACTATATCTGCGCGCCGCGCCGCTCGTTGTCGGTTACGTGTGCCTTTGCCTGATAATCAACGCATTGCTGTATTACCGCACCGGCTCGTTGTGGCCGGGAAATCCGCCCTGAACCGCGAGTGCGATCCGAACCGATGTCCGTCATTGCCTTGAACGATCTGTCGCGCGCCGGTGCGGAAAAAAGCGCGGTGCGGGACGCCATTCTTCGCGTCATCGAGCGCGGCTGGTACATACACGGCCCCGAGCTGGATGCGTTCGAGCAGGAATTCGCCGCGTATTGCGGAACGTCGCACGCAGTCGGCGTCGGCAACGGTACGGATGCAATCGAACTGGGTTTGCGCAGCATCGGCGTATCCGTCGGCGACGAGGTGATCGTCGCCGCCAATGCCGCGCTGTATTCGGTGACCGCGCTCAACGCTATCGGCGCGACGCCTGCGTTTGCCGATATCGATGACACGCATCTTCTGCTCGATCCGGAATCCGCGCGTGCCGCGCTGAATGCGCGAACCAAAGCGATCGTCGTCACACATTTGTATGGCCGCATGGCCGATATGCGGCGCTTTCGCGAACTCGCCGACGCTAGCGGCATCAAGTTATTCGAAGATTGCGCGCAGGCGCACGGCGCACGCCAAAACGGCCGCTTGGCCGGAAGTTGGGGCGACGCGGCAAGCTTCAGTTTTTATCCGACCAAGAATCTCGGCGCGCTCGGCGACGGCGGATTGGTCACCACCAACGATGCCGCGATCGCCGCGCGCGTAAAGCGTCTGCGCCAATACGGCTGGGACAAGAAATACGTCGTCGTCGATGCCCACGCGCGCAACAGCCGACTCGACGAAATGCAGGCAGCCGTGTTGCGCACCAAGCTGCCGTTGCTCGATGGGTATAACGCGCGCCGGCGCGAAATTGCGCAACGCTACGCCGCTGTTCGTCACCCGCGCGTCCGCCATCCCGATGCCGACGGCGATGGCTACGTTGCGCACCTGTACGTGCTTCGCACCGACGCGCGCGAAGCATTGCGTCAGCACCTGACCGCGCAGGGCGTCGCCAGCGACATTCACTATCCACTGCTCGATACGCAACAGCCGCTGCTGCAATCGACGTCAGCCGCCAAGACAAAATTGCCGGTGAGCGAACGCGCGGTGCAGCAGATTCTCACGCTGCCGTGCTATCCGGAATTGACGGACGCCGAAGTTTCACGCGTGTGCGAGGCGCTCGCGACGTGGAAGCCGTGATGTATTCACTGGTCATTCCCGTCTACCGCAATGAAGCGTCGCTGCCGGAGCTGATCGATGCCGTAAGCGGCATCGCCATGTCGCTGGACGGACCATTCGAAGCGATCTTCGTCGTCGATGGAAGTCCCGATCAAAGCTATGCCGTGTTGCGCGAGAAATTGCCCGCCGCGCCGTTCGCTTCGCGATTGCTGTCGCTGTCGCGCAATTTCGGCTCGTTTGCCGCGATCCGCAGCGGCTTGCAGGCGGCGCGCGGGGAATACTTCGCGGTGATGGCGGCTGATCTGCAGGAACCGCCCGAACTCGCGGTGGATTTTTTCCGTCGCCTGAAAAACGACGAGGCGGATGTCGTCGTCGGCACGCGCGACGCGCGCGAAGATCCGTGGGCGTCGAAAGCGGCTTCGTCGCTGTTCTGGAAAAGCTACCGCTGGCTCATCAATCCCGACATTCCGCCCGGCGGCGTCGACGTGTTCGGCTGCAATCGAATCTTCCTGGATCACCTGCTCGCGCTCGACGAGCATCACAGCTCACTGGTCGGTCTGATGTTCTGGCTCGGTTTCCGCAGAACTGTCGTGCCTTATTCCCGCCGCGCGCGCATACACGGAAAAAGCGCGTGGACGTTCCGGCGCAAACTCACCTATATGCTCGACAGCGTGTTCGCGTTTTCGGATCTGCCGATCCGGCTGTTGCTCGCGATCGGCGTGCTCGGCGTCGCCGTCGCTGCGCTGTTCGGCCTGGTCGTACTGGTCGTGCGTCTGTTCGGCAGCGAACTGGTGCCGGGCTATGCGGCAACGATCATCGCCATCATGTTCTTCGGCGGACTCAACGCACTCGGCTTGGGTATCATCGGCGCGTATGTCTGGCGCGCGTTCGCCAACACGCAGCGGCGGCCGCTCGCGGTAGTGATGCGTAGCGAATCGTTCTCGAAACAATCCTTACCGTCATGAACTATTTCGTCCATTCACTGGGATGTTGTGAATCCACCAACGTGGGCGCAGGCACGCGCGTGTGGGCTTACGCGCATGTGCTGCCGGGCGCGCGCATCGGCGCGGACTGCAACATCTGCGATCAGGTTTTCATTGAGAACGATGTCGTCGTCGGCGATCGCGTGACGGTGAAATGCGGCGTGCAGTTGTGGGACGGATTGCGCATCGAAGACGATGTCTTCATCGGACCGAATGCCACATTCACCAACGACCGTTTTCCGCGCAGCAAACAGTATCCGGAGTCGTTCCCGCAGACCGTCGTGGAACAAGGCGCGTCGATCGGCGCGAATGCGACGATTCTGCCGGGTTTGAGGCTCGGACGTCACTGCATGATCGGCGCGGGCGCTGTCGTCACGCGTTCGGTTCCGCCGTTCGCGATCGTTGTGGGCAACCCGGCGCGCATCGCGGGTTACGTCGGCGAGGCCCAGAATTCGACGCCGAAAAACATGCAGCTTCCGGATTCCGAGTGGACCGTCGATGTCCGCGGCGTGAGCGTGCGACGACTCAAGAACGTCAAGGATCTGCGTGGAAACCTGAGCGTCGGCGAATTTCCCAACGATATTCCTTTCGAGGTGAAACGCTATTTCCTCGTGTATGACGTGCCGAGCATGGAAACACGCGGCGAGCACGCTCACCGCAGTTGCCACCAGTTCCTGATCTGCGTACACGGCAGTTGTGCGGTGGTCGCCGACGATGGACACACGCGTCAGGAATTCAAACTGGACCGTCCGGAAATCGGCATCCATCTGCCTCCGTTGACGTGGGGCACGCAGTACAAATACAGCCCCGACGCCGTGCTGCTCGTGTTTGCGTCCGAACACTACGACGCAGCCGACTACATTCGCGACTACGACCAATTCACCCGGCTGATCGCGGAACGCGAATGACGACGCGCCTGCGGCATCAGGCGCTGCGATTCCTGATCGCCGGCGCGGTGAACACGCTGGCGACATACGCGATCTATCTCGCGCTGCTGCCGCTGCTCGACTACACGCTCGCGTACACCGTCGCCTACCTGACAGGCATCGTCATTTCGTATCTGTTGAGCACCGCGTTTGTTTTTCGCGTGAACCGCACGGCTGCGAATATGGCAGCGTTCCCGCTCGTCTACCTCGTGCAATATCTGCTGGGTGCGCTCGTGTTGAACCTTGCCGTGCGCTGGTTTGGCATCCCGGACAGATTCGCTTTGATCGCGAGCATCGTGGTGACCATCCCCGTCACCTTTATCCTGAGCCGCGCGCTGCTTTATCGCGGTGTACCGAAATCGGGCGCATGAACCAGGCGCACCCTTTAGCCAAGTACGTCGTCGCCTGCGCGCTTCTGTGGTTGCTCGGCACGTTGTTCTTTTTAGCCAACGCCGGGCACGTCGAACTGCATGTCTCGCTCGAATCGGACAACACGGATTTCGCGCAGACGTACTACTCGTTCAACGGCCAATGGAATGAAAGCGATTCGGCTAAGTCGCCGCTGGTAAAAGGCGTCAACCAAATCGTGGTGACGCTTCCCGGTTTGTTTGCAGGTCCTGCGGTCCGCTTCGATCCGGGGCAGAAGCCCGGCCATTTTCGGCTTAGTCACGCGTACTGGACCGTTGGCGCGACGCGAATTCCTGTGGATTTCGCGTCGATCAACAACGCACATCCACTGGCCAGCGAAATGACGGCGTCCGACACCGACGTGACCCTGGATGCTCACGACGACGATCCGCAGCTCATCGTACCGACACCGCCGCCGACGGTGCGCATCGGCAATATCACCCGCCGCTGGTGTTTTTGGTCCTTGCGCTGATCGGCTTCGTTGCCGCATACCGACGATGGTCGTTGGCCGCCGTTGCCGCAGGCGTCATCGCCTGTTGCGGCGTGATGTTTTTGTATACGTGCGCATCGGCGGGGCCGCGCCTGCCGCTCTTCGACGACTGGCGTTACGTTCTTCCCGGGCGCTTTAATCTTGTCGATGGATGGTCATGGTTGGGCGTGGTGGGCAACGACACCTATTTCGTCACCAACCAGCTTCTCGATTGCCTCGTACTTCGGCTGACGAACGTCGATTTCTACACGTTGCGAATCGTCGCCGTCACCATCCTGCTATTGCAGATCGCGCTGCAGATCCGGATTTTGTTGCGCGCCACACAAGGACGACAAGAAATCGGCGCAGTCGCCGTCGCTGCGACGATCCTTTCCCTCGCCGCCGGGGCGTATTGGTCGGGCGATGCAGTCATCGCTTACCAGCAGGCATTACCGACGCTTTTCGGAACCGTGTTGCTCGGTTTCTTTCTGCGAGCGCACGCCGCCAAGCTGCGCGGGATTCATATCGTCGCCATCGTTTTTTGCTGTCTGGCCTCGGGCCTCGCCTACATATCGGGCGGGGTGCTGCTCGCCTCGCTCGGCGTCGCTGCGTACATCACGTATCGCCGTCATTCGCAGCCGCTGTCGCGCGCGGCACTGCTCATCTTCGGCATGGGCTTGGGCCTTTTCGTATTGCAGTTCGCCCTTGTGACCATGCAGCAGGGATCGCTGATGGAGCACAGCCATCGCGCGCCAACGGTGTTCCCGACGGACCGCCGCTTCTGGCTCTTTTTCGTCGCGCTGTTCGGACGTGCGCTGGGCTACCGCGGACAGTTCGTTGCGCTGGACGTGCTTTGCGCAGCCGTCGTTCTGGGTCCGGCGATCATTATCGCTTGGCGCGAATTGCGCGGTCGGACCAAGGATTCCACCGAGCCGCGGCTCTGGCCGCTGCTCGCAATGTACGCGGGTCTCGGCGCGGGAACTTACGCGGCGATCGTCGCGTTCGGGCGTGCCGGCTTTGCGGCGGACACGGCGACAGCGAGCATGATCACTTCGATGGGCAAAGCCCGATTCCATTTCTGGCCCATCGCGGCAATGGTCCCGTATGTCTGGCTGGGATGGATGTCGTGTGTCGCTCGGCTGCCGCGATACGCGGCCCGCGCTGCGGCGGCCTTCGCAGCCCTGGTGCTTGTCGTGCCGAAATCGATGTCGTCTTACGACAACGCCTCGCACCTGCGCGAAATCTCCAACGTGGAACGCGCAGGCGCGCGATGCGTTGTCGCGCACCTCGATGACATGGAGGCAGGACGCCCCGTGATATGCAAAGCGCTAACCTCGCTCGAAGTCAACCTCACGCCTACGCTGCGCATGCTCCGCAACCGCCACGCGGTGGTGTACAGCCAATTGCTCGACGAGGGTGCAACGGACGACAATCCGTCCCGACCCTAGCTGCGCCGGCGACTTTCGATGACATCGCTTGAACCGAAACGCGCACGCCCGTTATTGAGCGACGTATCGCTGCCGCTCAGCCGCTGGTTCGACAGGCAGACGGCAACGCTGTTGTTCATTTTTATACTCTTTTACTTTTTCCGGATCGCCTCGTTTTCGCTGTCGATCGACGACGAATTCGGCGCCGTGCGCAGTTCGCCGGATGTCTGGCTGGTCCAGGGCCGCTGGGCGGTGTATCTGCTGGAACGTTTCGTCGTCGCGCGACAGGTATTGCCGTTTTTCCCGTTCATCGTGTTCGGCGGATGTCTGGCGCTGTCGTACCGGCTGTTGCTGGACACGTTCGACATCGAACGCCTCGGCAAGATCGACTATCTCGCCTTCACGCTCTATGCCGGATATCCGCTGTGGATATTTCCGCTGTCGTTCTTCTCCAACACGATGGCGTTCGGACTGGGCGAACTCTTCGCGGTGGCGGCGGTTTACAACATCCGCGCCGTGTTGTCGCTGCGCAGCGATGGCGCAACGCTCAAGCGCCTGATTGCACCCGTGCTGCGCGCGACCGCGTTTGCTGCGATCGCCATCGGGATGTATCAGAGTTTCGTGTTCGTGGTGGCTTGCGTGTCGCTCGGTCTCATCGTCGTCGATGTGCTGCGTGAAAATACCGGCTGGAAACCGGCGGTCGCGCGCTGCGCATGGGTGGGTGCATGCGTCGTGCTCGGTATCGTTGCCTATGAAGCGGTGCAAGTGACGCTGCTCGCGTTGACTCATCTCGGCGGCGAACGCTACGTCGCGAATTTCCTCAATTGGGATGCTCTGCGCGCCGATCCGGGGCATGTCATATGGGTCGTCATCGTGCGCGGACTGCAGACCTATGGCGGTTCGATCGAGGTTTTCGGCGCGACGTTCGCAAGTTTTGCGGTCGTGGTCGCGCTCGGATTCGCGTCGATTGTTTTCTGGCCGTCGCGATCGTGGCGAAGCCGGATTCTTGCGGCACTGCTCGCGGCGTTTCTCGCGGCGTTGCCGTTTCTTCTTCACGTCGCGGCCGGCGGCGATCTTCCGGCGCGCACTCTCGTCGCGGTTCCTGCGGTCATGTGGTTGCTCGGACGTCTGGGCAGCGCATCGCCGCGACGCGCATTGGCGCTCGCGAGCATCTGCGCGATGGCGGTGGCCGCAGTGCAATCGCTCTATGCGCTGAATCTATTGCAGACCGCCAACGAATTCGCACGCAAGCACGACGAAGCGCTGGCTGCGGCCGTGTATGCGCGGATCGTCGCGACAGATCCGAGCGCCAAGGACGGCACGACCATCGACATCTACGGCGAGCAGCCATTCGACAGTCTCTATCCGCGGCCGACCCGGCGACGATGGGCTATTCGTTCTTCGAATGGGACGGCGGCAACATCTACCGCATTACCGCCTACCTGCGTCTGCTCGGCTATCCGAATTTCGCCGTGGCCGGCGAGCGGCAGCGCCGTCAGGACGATGTCGTTTTTCGCGACATGCCGTCCTGGCCGGATCCCGGATCGGTTCGCACATTGCACGACGTGATTCTGATAAAACTGGGGCCGAAGCCCAGTTTGCGCTAGCGGCAAGCGGGCAGTCCGCCCGTTCGCTGCACGCGTTGGAGTTGCAATGAATATCCGTCCCGTCCTCTGCTTCTTCGTCCCGCTCGCGATCGCCGGGAGTGCCCTGCCTATCATCGCCGATGCGCTGGTCGTCACCTCGCCCGGGACGGGATCGTCGATCATCGCCGCCGGCGACGACTACGCCACGCAGGTCATGGGCGACGCGTGGGATATGAATAACGCGCAGGACATCGATACCGACGAATCCGTCAACCTCGCTTCGCAAACATATTCCGGCGGCTACTTTTCCGCGACCGACACCAGTGCGGTGAACGCGTGCGGCGCCAGTTTCGTGCCGCTGGAAGCCGGCTTCGGGTCGCACACGGTGACCATCACGCGCGGTCCGAAGTTTCCGATCGACACGTCGAAGTACCGCTACTTCACGATGAAGATCAAGCAAAGCGGCGGCGCAGCGGCGCAGACCGATCGCGTCATCTTCTATCAGGATGGCGACAGCACCATCAACGGCACATATGGATCGTCGACGTTTGGCTCGGTCACGCCGAACCAGTGGAATTTCCAGACGTGGGATTTTTTCAACGACGTCTTCACCACCAACCCTTACATGGCATGGACCAGCCTGCCGCACGTGGAAGGCTTGCAGGTGCCGATTTGCAACTCCGGCAGTCCGAATCTGCAGATCGACTGGATTCGCCTGACCGCCGCGCCGACAGCTGCGCAGAAGTTCAACGTCACCTGGTCGGATACGACCTCGAGCTCGTACACCATCACGGCAATTGATTCGGACGGCGCGCGCTTCACGCTCGCCAGCGGCGTCACCGGCACTGCGTACGATGCGGATTTCTCGCGTCTCGCGCCGGGCAATTATCACGTCGAAGTGATGCGCACCGGCGCGACGGCCACGAGCGCAGGCGTCGTGCACATCAACACGCCGCCGCAGACGACCATCACCTCGCCGAGCGAGCGCGGCGAACAGAGCCAGAGTTACGCACTGACATCGTTCGGCTATCAATGGGGACCGATGGCCTCGAAGGATTTCAAATCCGTCATCGATTTCAAAAACGTGGTTTACAACAACCCGGTCGGGTCTTTTTATGGTCGGCCGACGTCCGGCGATCCGCAGCTCATCATGAACACGACGGGTCACACGATCGACGCCAATCTCTACCGCTCGTTCTGCTTCACGCAGGAAGTTTTCGGGCCCTTCGATGTGGGCCAGGGTTCGGTCGTACGCGTGTTCTGGGGCGTGACGCAGGCGACCGTGGCGATCACGACCGACATCGTCATCGGCAGCGGTTTGCGCGAATACTGCATCCCCGATCTCGCCGACGCCGCGAACGTACCGCTGGTCAGCGGACCGGCGTGGGCGGGCACGCTCGGTTTCCTGCGCTTCGATCCCGATGAGTTCACGCCGCCCGCAAACTGCAACAGCACGCCGGAAGTTTGCCGCGATGTGCGCATCGACTCGATCATCCTGTCGCCGTTCGCGAAGGCCGCGCCGGCGTACACGCTGCACTGGTCGGTGGCCGATGCCGATTACGCCAGCGGCGGATCGATCAATATCTATCTCGACCCGGACAAGACGTTCCGCAACGGCAACGAGATCCTCATCGCGACCGTCCCTTACACCGCTGGCTCGTACAACTTCACCGCAGGTGCAGCGATTCCGAACGGCACGTACAACGTTGCGCTCGTAGTCGACGATGGTGTCAACGCGGTGACGACGTACGCCGGCGGAAAACTCATCACCGTGAGCGGCAACGACGAGATCTTCGGCAACGGATTCGATCCCTGAGACGCTATCGCTTCTTGCGTCCGAACAGCACCGAAGCCGACGCGAGTTCGAGGTTTTTCTCGGCCGAAAGTTCGCGCACGAACGGCGCAGTGAGAAACTCCGCAGGCGGCGCGAGCAGATCGCGCACGCGCATGTCGAGGAACGCGTCGCGCGTGTCGCCGTGCAATCCGGCGGCCCAGCTCTGCACGATCCAGTGCAATGACCAGATCGGCAGCACGCTCGCGTAAACCTGGATGCTTTCCACATTGATCGCGCGCTCGAACAGGTTGCGCAATCCCTGATGCGTCATGTTGTAGTAGTGATGCGGAAAACCATGGTATGGCTGCAGGAACGGAACGCAGCAGATCAGTTCGCCGCCGGGTTTCAGCACGCGCGCGATTTCCGCCGCGCACGCGAACGGGTCCTTCACGTGCTCGAGCACGGCGATCGAGATGACGGCGTCGAACGCACCATCGACGAACGGCAACACTTCGGCTACGCCGCGCACATCCGTCGTGTCGTACGCGACGATCTCGAAATTGACGACATTCGGATAATAAACGCCGCGCTTGCCAGCTCCGCAATCGAGCACCAGTCCGCCGCTATTGCGTTCAATCAGATCTAGTACATGCGGGTCGTACTCGCAACTGCTGACATTTTCCGTATCGACAATGTTGAACTCCGCGCGCAGCGACTCGCTCAGAAAATCGACATATCCCGGCGTTTCCCGCATCGGCAGATCGGTGCGCAACAAGGGCCGAAACCGCTCGCGTTTCGCGGCCTTTGCCGCTTTCAGACTCGGCACGTCACGCTCAGCCACGCTGCGACCTTCGCGCTGGCCATGTGTATGGAAATGCTGCGAGCCGGATGCGAAAAGCCCGCGCGCGACGGCGGCCGCGACATCGGGATTGCGCGCCAGATAGTCCTTCTCGTCGAACGGCACGATCACCTGCGGCGATGGCTGGGAACCGCGCATCAGTCGTCGAATCGAATCCCACACCCGCATCGCTGCTGTTCCTGTACTTCCAAAGCGGAATAGTAACCAACAAAGTCAGCGCCGGGGCTCGTGCCGTCCGCAATGCGGCCTAGAAGATCAAGTATCATGAAGTCATGCGAAATACCTGTTTCTGACGCCGATGCCCAGCGAGATCCAAGGTTCCGACGATCGATCGGAAGACGTCGCGGCGCAGGCGAAATCCGCGGTGCCGAAGAGCTTCGCGACTCAGTCACCCGGCGCGGTACTCGTGCTCGGGATGCACCGGTCGGGCACGTCCGCGGTAACGCGTCTGCTTGGCATTTCCGGGCTCAATGTCGGCGATGAAAATGCGCTGCTTCCCGCGCATCCTTCCGACAATCCCACCGGCTACTGGGAACGCGGCGATCTCAATGCGATCAACGACGAAATCCTCGCCTGCGCGGGACGTGCGTGGAACCGCGTCGCTGGCCTCGATGTAGATAAAATCGCGTCCATCGAAGATAGCGGTGCGGACGAGCGCATCGACGCGCTCATTGCGCAATTCGAAGCCGATGGCCGGCCCTGGGTCATCAAGGATCCGCGGCTCTGCCTGACGCTGCCGCGCTGGCTGCCGCGCCTCGACCATCCCGCATGCGTGGTTGTCGTGCGCGATCCGCGCGAGGTCGCGGCATCGATGGCCAGTGGCCCACGCGGAACGTTCACCTCCGCATTCGTGATCGCGCTGTGGACGAAATACATGCACTCAGCGCTGCGCGGCTTGCGCGGTCGCCGCGCGGTGTTCGTGTCATACCGAGCCGTGGTCGCCGATGCGGCTGGCGAGTGCGCGCGTATCGTCGGCGGGCTGCGTCGATTGGGCGTGCGCGGCGTCGATGTGCCGGAGACGAGCGAGATTGCCGCTTTCATCGATAGCACGAAACGTCGCGGCGCGCCGCCGGTGCACGTGACGCTGTCGCCGGAGCAGTCGCGCCTTTACGACTGGCTGAATGCACAATGCGGTGCCGTCGATCCCGTCGTCGTCGAGGGCTTTCCGGAGCCGACTGAAAACGACGCCGTATTGCGCGAATTCGAAGCCGCTTTCGACTTCCACATCGAACATGGCCGCGCCAACGCGATCGTCGATGTCGGCGGCGCGTCCGGCGAATTCAGCGGCGACATCGCCAAGCCACTGCAGGAGATCGGACGGCTGCTCGCCGAACATTCCCGCGAGCGCGAAGAATGGCGCAAGCAGGAAAGAACGCTGCTTGCCGACGCCAGGAATGCGCACGCGCGACTGCACCGCACACTTGCCGATAACGAATCACTGCGCCGCGAGCGCGATGCCGCTCGCGAGCAGGCGCGTGAGCGCACCGACGAGGCCGCCCGGGTGCGCGGCGAATTCGATCGACTTTCACAACAGCTTGGTCCGGGAGCGCCCCCGGAGGAACGTATCGCGGAGCTGAAGGCGCAAGGCACCGCTTTGCAGAACGCGGTCGACGCATTGCGCAATTCGCTGTCGTGGAAACTCACCGCGCCGCTGCGCGCGATTGCCTCGCTTTCGCTGCGTCCGTCGTTCAAATTCGAAAACGTGCTTTACCGCTTCTACTATTCCATTCCCGGATTCGGTCCGACGCGCAAACGCGCCGCGGTGATGTGGCTGCACCGAAACATGCCCGCGCTGACGCGGCACACGCTGTCGTATCGTCTTTATCGGCAGGCCGAAGAACTCGCAAACCAGAAGGCAACCAGTCTCGAAGAACGCATGCGGCTGCAGCGCATGGATGAAGCTGCGGCCAATGAACGCATCGCCGCGATCGCAGATCCGCCGCTAATTTCGATCGTGATGCCGGTGTACGACGTCGATCCGCGTTGGTTGAAAGCGGCGGTCGAATCGGTACGCCGCCAGTTCTACACGCGTTGGGAACTTTGCATCGCGGACGACGCGTCGCGCAACGCCGCTACGCGCGCCGCGCTGGATGAAATCGAAGCGCTGGGCGATGTGCGCATCAAGATCGTGCGGCTGCCGAAAAATGGCGGTATCGCGGCGGCATCGAACGCGGCGTTAAAGCTGGCGACCGGCGAATACGTCGGCCTGCTCGACAACGACGACGAACTCACGCGCGACGCGCTCGTTGAAATGGCCGATCGCGTGCGCAGAACCGGCGCCGACATCGTTTATTCCGACGAAGACAAAATCGATCCGTCGGGCGTGCACGTCGAACCGCATTTCAAGCCGGATTTCGCGCCCGACTATTTTTTCTGCAACAACTACATCTGCCACTTCGCCGTGTTCCGCAAGTCGCTGCTCGACGCCATCGGTGGATTTCGCGCAGGATTCGAAGGCGCGCAGGATTTCGATCTGCTGCTGCGCGCGACGGAAAAAACGCAGCGCATCGAACACATTGCGAAAGTGCTGTATCACTGGCGCAAGACCGACAGTTCGACGGCGACCTCGAGCGTGATGAAGCCGAAGGCGTCGCAGGCCGGCATGCGTGCGCTCGGTGAATCGCTGATGCGCCGCGGCATCGACGCGACGCCGGATCACGGTCCGTTTCCCACGACCTATCGCGTGCGATCGCGCATCAGCGGAGCGCCACTGGTCAGCATCATCATTCCGTTTCGCGACAAACCCGATCTGCTGATCGACTTGCATCGGCTCGATCCTCGACAAAACCGAGTACGCGAATTACGAAATCGTCGGCATCGACAACGGCAGCACGGAAGAAGCCACGCATTCGGCGATGCGCAATCTGCAGGCGCGCGATGCGCGCGTGCGCTTCGTCCGTTTCGACGCGCCGTTCAACTATTCGGCGATCAACAACTTTGGCGCGCGCCACGCCCGCGGCGACTATCTCGTCCTGCTCAACAACGACACGGAAGTGATCGCACGCGGCTGGCTCGGCGCGATGCTCGAATATGCGCAGCGGTCCGACGTCGGCGTCGTCGGCGCGAAGCTTTTGTATACCGACAAAAAAATCCAGCACGCGGGTGTGATCGTCGGCATCGGCGGCGTCGCCGGCCATGCGCATCTGATGGAACGCGGTGACGAACCCGGCTATTTTTCGCGCGCGCAGTTGCCGCAGAACCTGAGCGCGGTGACTTTCGCCTGCGCGATGATCCGCAAGTCCGTCTTCGAACAACTGGGCGGACTCAACGAGCGCGAGCTGACCATCGCGTTCAACGATGTCGATTTTTGCCTGCGCGCGCGCGAAGCGGGCTATCTCGTCGTGTACACGCCGTATGCCGAGCTGTTCCATCACGAATCGCGTTCGCGCGGTTACGAGGATAACGCGGCGAAGCAGGCGCGATTCTCGCTCGAAATCCAGTACATGCAGACGCGTCACAAACAGGTGCTCGAACGCGGCGATCCGTACTACAACCCGAACCTGTCGCTGACGCACAACTTCCAGTTCGATCCGCGTTTCGCGGACTATTTTCCTCTCTGATCGCGCGCGATCGCGTGCTCGCCATTCTCATCGTCAACTATGGCACCGCCGAGGCGACGCTCGCCTGTGTGCACGCGCTTCTCGCGGTGCGGCCGGATGACTGCCGGATCGTCGTGCTGGACAACGGATCGTCTGCGGAGGATGTCGCGCGATTGCAAGCGGCCACCGACGCGCACGACGGCGCGGTGGAACTCATCGTCAGTCCGACCAATCTGGGATTCGCCGCCGGCTGCAATCGCCTGATCGCGCACGTGCTGCTCGATGCGCGCGTCGATGCCGTGCTTCTGCTCAACAGCGATACGTATCCCGATCGTGATTTCATCACGCCGATGCGGCGTCTTCTCGATCGGGATACGCGCACCGACATGGTCGCCGCACGCATGTTGCGTGCTTCCGATGACGGCATCGACAGCCTCGGCATCTCCCTTTTCCGCTCGACGCTCGCCTCCAATCGAAAAAACGAAAACGAATTTTTGCTCGGACCGAGCGGCGGTTGCGCGTTGCTGACGCGTCGCTTGCTGGAGGATCTTTCATCCGCCCACGGCGAATGGTTCGACGAATCTTTTTTCTGTTATGCGGAAGATACCGATCTCGTCATCCGCGCACGTTGGCTGGGCTATCGCGCGGCGTACGCATCTGACGCGACGATCCGACATTCGGGTTCGCTATCGTCGGGCGGACCGGACAACGACTTCGTGCTCTACCACGGCATCCGCAATTCGCTGTGGTGGCTCATCAAGGATGCGCCGACGGGTTGGCTGATCCGTTCGCTGCCGTGGTTCGTCGCGCTGCACGCGGCGATCTGGGTGCGGCATCTGCGCCGCGGCCGCGTGCGCGTTTTGTGGCGGCTATATCGCGATGCGATAAAAGGCATTCCGGCGATGCGGCGCAAGCGCGCGGTCGTTCGCGCGTCGCGGCGCGTTCCCGCTTCGGAATTCGCGCGATGGGTGACACCGAAGTTCTACGAGGGCGGATACCTGCGGCGTGCGTGGTCGGAGTTGTGGACGCGGCGGCGGCCGATCAATCCGAATAGCCGAAACGACGCATAAAGGGTTCGAAAAACCAGTTGGCGAGTTCGATCTGGCTCTGACTGAGCGCCGTTCTCCAGCGTCCGACGGAATCGTCTGGACTGCCAGCCGTGACGTGGATCGAACGATCTTTGCTGCCGTCGAGACATGCAGCGATCGAGGTTTCGTCCCGTTCAAGATCGAGGAACGTGAGGATGCGCATCAGAGATCCGCTTAGATCGCGAATGACGTCTTCATAGCGCAACAACAGCTTTTCACCCGGCCAGCGCTCGTAATGCCAGGCCAGATGGTGCAGGTTCACCGACATGATCGGCAGCAACGCGTTGAAGTTTTTGCCGCTGATTTCGTGGAAATCGTAAAACCCGCGCCGCTCGTTGAGCGCGCGCATCGACACGAGCATGTCGCGCGGATCGCGCACGATGAAAATCGGTTTGGTGCGCGGGAAAAGTCCGGCGACCAGATCGAGATCCCACAACAGGCCCAGCTTCTCGACGACGACACGTCCTTGCGAAACCGGATCGACCATGCGATAGAAGATCGACGATCTGATCGCGGAAGTGGCGCCGCTTGGCGTCGAGGAAACGACGGATGCGCGTCCGCGCCTGATCGTCACGCTCGTCGAAGGCGGAAAATGCAGCGATCAGATTTTGGTCCATGCTGCGCGGATCGCGCGCAGATTCCGGTTCGAAATATCGCGGCTGCGACGCCGCAAACCATTCTTCGGCGAGCCGGATGCCGATGCGTGCTTCGTACGGATATTCGTCATGTCCGAGTACATCGGCATGCTGATGCAGCATGCGCGACAGCAGCGTCGTGCCCGAACGCGCGGACGCCAGAATGGGCGCAAAGACGGGACTGTCGTCGGCCGATCGGCTGGTCGCGCTGAATCGCAGCGCAATCTCGAACACCGTGCTCGTTCGTCCGTCGGCCGTATCGGCCACGACGCGCAAAGGCTCGCGATCGCCCAGCACGAGCGGCACGACGTCGATGCGGAAACCGACAACATCGAACGCGCCTTCGAGCGCGGCTTCGGCGTCGGGACGGCTGTACAACTTCGCGTTCGCCAGTTGCGTCTCGAACCAGACCAATCGAATGGACACGATTTTCGAACTGGAGCACGCGACCCAGCCGCGCAGCGACAAACTTTGGCGAGGCAGTGCGTGGCTGCTCTCGACCGGCGCATCGAGGTGCGCCTGCAATCCGTTGATCCAGGAAACCGCCTTGCCGATCGATTCGATGACGAATTCGGACATGGCGGATCCTTCAGCTGATCAAGCCAATGCGTCGGCGAGTTCCGCGCGCAAATCGCCGACGTCTTCAACGCCGACCGAAAGGCGAATCAAACCATCGCTGATGCCGAGCCGTTTGCGGTTCGCCGGCGGCACGGAAGCGTGCGTCATGATCGCCGGATGTTCGATCAGGCTTTCCACGCCGCCCAAGCGATTCGGCGAGCGCGAACAAGTTGCAGCGTTCGAGCACGCGCCGCGCTTTGCGCAGCCCGCCTTTCACCACAATGGAGATGATGCCGCCGGGGCCATCCATCTGACGTTTCGCGAGCGCGTACTGCGGATGCGATTTCAGTCCCGGATAAATCACGCGTTCGACGGCCGGATGTTTTTCGAGCCAGCCCGCGAGTTCCGCCGCGCCGTCGCAATGCGCGCGCATGCGCAGATGCAGCGTCTTCAGGCCGCGCATGGCGAGAAACGAATCGAACGGGCCCGCCACCGCGCCGACCGAGTTCTGCAGGAATCCCATGCGTTCGACGAGATCGTTGTCGTCGCCTGCGACGACGATGCCGCCGACCATGTCGGAATGCCCGTTGAGATATTTCGTCGCCGAATGCAGCACGAGATGCGCGCCGAATTCGAGCGGACGCTGCAGCATCGGCGAGCAAAACGTGTTGTCGACGACGAGAATCAGATCGTGCTTTTTCGCGAACGCGCCGAGCTTGGCGAGATCGACGAGCTTCAGCATCGGATTGGTCGGCGTTTCGGCCCAGATCATTTTCGTGTTCGGCTTGAGCGCGGCCTTCAGCGCGGCGGTGTCGTTCAAGTCGATGAAAGTGAAATCGAGGCCCGCGCTGCGGCGGCGCACGCGTTCGAACAGGCGATACGTGCCGCCGTAAAGATCATCCATCGCGATGACGTGGCTGCCGCTGTCGAGCAGATCGAGCACCGTCGCTGCCGCGGCGAGTCCGGATGCGAACGCATAACCCGCGCGGCCGCCTTCGAGATCGGCGATGCAGCGCTCGTACGCCATGCGCGTCGGATTTTGCGTGCGCGAATATTCGTAGCCCTGATGCACGCCGGGGCTTTTCTGCACGTAGGTCGACGTCGCGTAGATCGGCACCATGATCGCGCCGGTGGAGGGATCCGGCGATTGTCCGGCGTGGATGGCGCGCGTGCCGAGCTGGAGTGTTTTGTTCTTCATTTGAATTCCCGAAAAGTGCCTTTCAACGCGATGCGCAGAGTGCGAACGCCGGCCCGTGCACGTGATCGGGCTGGTCGAATCTTGTTTTGATGGTGTGAAAGCCGGCGTCGCGCAAAAAACCGATGATGGTGTCACGCGATAGCCAGCGGCTTCCGGTTTCCATGCCGCCGCAGAAAGCCGGATTCTTCCACACTTCCTGATAACCGTACTCGACGAATTCGTAAGCGCGCCCGTTGTGCTGCATGGATTCGAGCTTGCCGAATCGGCCGGCCATGTCGGCGCGGGCGGAAATCAGGGCCTCGTCGTAATAGTGCGTCCAGATGAAAAGGCGATCGGCTGCCTGCGACATCAGATCGAGCGCGCGGATCGGTTCCATCATGTGATACAGCACGCCGCTCGCGATCACGACATCGAACTTCGGTTTCTGTTCGTCGAGATATTTGACGAAATCGCCGAGCAGAAACCGCGCGCGGTTCAAGTCGTACAGTTCCTTGACACACAGGCATTTGAGGAACGCGTGTTTGTTGGCTTCCACCGCTACCACTTCGCGCGCACCATCCTGATGGAGCATATACGTGTGGCCGCCTTCGAGCGGACCGAGTTCGAGCACGCGACGATCCGCAAATCCGCCCAGTTCCTGTTGCGCCCAGGTGATGCGAGGATCCTTGAACAGCGGCACGCGTCCGGCGCGAATCTCGATGCCCGGCTCGGTCGGCAGTACCGACGACCACTCGCCATCGAAAAGATCGGCCACGTTCTGCACCGATGGCGCACGCGCTTCATATTTCTCGGAAGGCACACAAGCTCCCGGCGACTACGCCATGACGACAAAAACACGTTGTTTGAAGCTCGACGCGTTCGCCCGGATCGCGTCACGGCGATCCGGAAAATGCGCTGGATATCATGACAGATTCGTCAATGCACGCGACGCCGCAGATAGTTCAGCAGATCGATACGCGTGATCAGGCCGAGGAATTTATCCCGATCGACCACGATCGCGACATGCCCCGCGTCGAAAATCGGCAGCAGCGATTCGATCGGCGATTTCACGTCGAGCACCTGCAGGCGGCTGACCATCGCGGTGGAAACCGGATCGCGGAATTTCGATTCGTCGCCGTAGACGTGGATCAGCGCGTCGGATTCGTCGAGGATGCCGACGATGCGTGTCGCCGTCCATCACCGGCAGCTGCGACACGTCGTAGAGTTTCATGCGCTGGTAGGCGGTGACAGCAGTTCGTGCCGGGTCCGACGACGACGGTGTCGCGCTGCGAGTACGGGCGCAGGATCAGATCGCGCAGATCGCCGGACGGCTCGCGTTCGAGGAAGCCGTTGTCGAGCATCCAGTAGTCGTTGTACATCTTCGACAGGTATTTGTTGCCGGTGTCGCAGACGAACATCAGCACGCGTTTCGGCGTGGTCTGTTCGCGGCAGTATTTCAGCGCGGCGGCGAGCAAGCGTGCCGGTCGACGAGCCGCCGAGAATGCCTTCCTTCGTCAGCAGTTCGCGCGCCGGCGAGGAAGCTTTCCTTGTCGGTGATCGCGTAGGCTTTTTTCACGCGCGAGAAATCGCGAAATGCTCGGCAGGAAATCTTCGCCGATGCCTTCGACCATCCACGATGCCGATTTCGTCGAGAGCGTGCCTTCGTTGATGTACTGCGCGAGGATGCTGCCGACCGGATCGGCGAGGACGAGTTCGAGGTTCGGCGCGGCGCTCGGCGAAGTAGCGCGACAGGCCGGTCATCGTGCCGGACGATCCGCAGCCGAACACGATCGCGTCGAGCTTGCCGTCCATCTGGCGCCAGATTTCGGGGCCGGTGGATTCTTCGTGCGCGCGCGGATTGTCGGGATTGCCGAACTGGTTGATGAAATACGCGCCCGGCGTTTCGCGCGCGAGGCGTTCGGCCATGTCCTGGTAATACTGCGGATGGCCTTTGGCGACATCCGAGCGCGTCAGCACGACTTCGGCGCCCATCGCCTTGAGGTTGAAGATTTTCTCGCGGCTCATCTTGTCGGGCACGACGAGGATCGAGCTCGTAGCCTTTCTGCTGCGCGACCAGCGCGAGACCGATGCCGGTGTTGCCGGCGGTGCCTTCGACGAGCGTGTCGCCGGGCTTGATCTTGCCGGCTTTCTCGGCCGATTCGATCATCGACAGGCCGATGCGATCCTTGATCGATCCGCCCGGATTGGCGTTTTCGAGCTTGAGGAAAAGTTCGCATTTTCCACAATCGAGGCTCTGCGCTTTCACGATCGGCGTTTCGCCGATCAGTTCGAGCACGCTGTTGTGGATCGTCATGCAAACCCCGACGAAGAAATACCGATCTGCGCAACAACGCCGAATCAGACCGGCGAAATGATACATCATCGAGGTGGTGCGCTCAGCCGGGCGATCGGCGTGCGGCCGCGCGGCGAGGGTGATGCCGGCGCGCCATCCTGCGGCGCGCCGGCGCGTGAGAATGATCAGTGAGTGGCGTGGTAGTCGTTCCCACATGATGGTGAGCTTGTCCTTGGCCCACAGTTTTTCTTTCTTCATGTTGTGCAGCGTGGTGTCGTCCATCGGCAATACGCCGAGTTCGGCATCGCGCACTTTGCTGTCGAGTTCCTGGTGCCGCTGGTACAGGCGAACGGAACTCCGTGATCGCTCTTGATCAGATTTTCGACGTCTTGTTGCTGGTTCTCGAACATCAGCCGACCTCCTCTTTGCATGGGCGCGACAAATCCGCGCGTACGCGCAGACGCATCGTGATTGTGGTGGATGGGATGGGGATGGACAAGCGAGCCGAAGCTGATTGCCTGCCTGCGCACCGCCCGCCGGAGACGGCGGAAACTGCGGTTGTGGGTTGCGCAGTATTTCGATCATGGACTCGCTTTTTGCGTGGGCCGCCGACCGAGAATCGATCGACGACAAGTCCACCGTACTCCTGAAAATCGACGGCACGCAACCGTCAATTTCGGCTATATGTAAATGCCTGAATTGACTCGGTTTTTTCTGCACGGAAGATAAAATTTCGGTTAGCGCGGCGCGTCTTCCAGGATGACGTCGACGCGGCGGTTTTTGGCGCGTCCTTCCTCGGTTTCGTTGTCGGCGACGGGGTTGTCCTCGCCCAGGCCGACGCTGGTCATGCGATTGGCGGCGACGCCGGCGGCGATGAGCGCGTCGCGCACCGAATCGGCGCGTTTCTGCGACAGAAGCTGGTTGGCGTTGGCGTTGCCGCGGCCGTCGGTGTGGCCTTCGATGCGGATAGGCTTCGACGGATCCTTGTTGACGAAGGCGACGAGTTTGCCCAGACTGGATTTCGCTTCCGGACGCAACGCCGCGCGACCGGGCGCGAAGGCGATGTCGTCGAGCGTCATCTGCATGCCTTGCGCGCCGCGCGTGGCGCGCATGTTCTGCAGACGGCCGCGCAAATCCGAGGCGGCGAGTTCGGCGAGCTGCGCTTCCTTGCGCGCGAGTTCGGCTTCTTTCGCTTGCGCGTCGGCGATGCGCTTGCGTTTGTTCGCGCTCTGCGCGCGCGCCGATTCGGCGGCGGCCGCGCTCTGTTCGCCTTCGGCGCGCAGGCGATCGGATTCTTCGGCCTGCACCATGCTCGCGATGCGTTGCTTTTCCGCTTCCATGCGCGCGTTTTCCAGCTCGCGCCGGCTCGCTTCGATGAGGATGCGGTCGTGTTCGCGATCGAGTTGCGCGACGCGGTTTTCGGTATCGACCGCCTGCGCGGCGGCGTAGGCGATATCGACGCGGCGCTCGGCGACATACAGCCGGTGCGCGTGTTCGGCCTTGCCGCCGGAGGAATCGTTGAGCGCCTGCACGGCCTGCTCGGCCAGCGCGCGTTCGGCCGGCGCGAGATTGCCGAGCTTCGGATCCGCGGCGAGACTGGTCGAGGCTGGCGCGGAGCCGTTCGTAGTCCAGATCCTGTTTGGCGGCGTAGGCGCCGACGGGCAAACAGCAGCGAGCGCCATCGCGAGCAAAAGACGTTTCATCGCAGGTCTCCACTCGGTGCCGCGGTCGGCGAGACGCCGTTGGCGATGTCCTGCTGAAGCTGCGCGTTTTCGCGCGCGCGGTTGGCGGCTTTTTCACGCGCCTTGCCCAGGCGCGATTTCACCAGCGCCAGTTCGCTGTCGACGCGCGACTCGGATGCGTAGCGCGACGCGTCGTCGTAGTCATTTTTGTCAGAACTTGCCCTAGCCTGACTCAATCGGTCCTCGGCGTTGCGCAATTCGAGCGGCGCGTACATCGGCGCGCCCGCGGCGCGCGCATCGGCCAGCATGCGCGAGGCGTCGTCCAGGCCGAGGTTGGCGGCGGCCGGGTCGGCCCGCAGCCGCCAGAACGATCAGGGCCAAAATGCCGACTGCTCGATGGATTTTTGGCGAATTTGATGTCATAACATCCGGCGCCGCAGAGCGATGGGGATGAGCGAAGCGGCTATTGTGGGAAACGCGCGCAGGCCATGGCAATGGCCGGCAGGCCCGATTTTCGCATCGCATATTCCCCGGTCGGCGCCGCGACGGCGCGAAACGTAACGAGAGGCGGCTCATGGATATCGGTTATTTCTTGAAGCTCATGACGGAAAAAGGCGCGTCGGACATGTTCCTGACGACGGGCGCCCCGGTGAACATCAAGGTCGAGGGCAAGCTTTATCCGCTGGGCAATACGGGCCTGCCGAGCGGCATGGTCAAGAAAATCGCCTATTCGCTGATGGACGAAGGCCAGGTGCCGCAGTTCGAGCGCAATCTGGAATTGAATCTCGCCATCGCGGTGAAGGATGCCGGACGTTTCCGCATCAACGTGTTCAAGCAGCGCGGCGAAGTGGGCATGGTGATCCGCGCGATCAAGAGCGATATCCCGAGCGTCGAGCAACTGCGCCTGCCGACGTTGTTCAAGGAAATCATCATGGAGCCGCGCGGGCTGGTGCTCGTGGTCGGCGCGACCGGTTCCGGCAAATCGACGACGCTGGCGGCGATGATCGATCATCGCAATTCGAATACGTCGGGCCACATCCTCACCGATCGAAGATCCGATCGAATATCTGCATCGCCACAAGAAATCGGTGGTGAACCAGCGCGAAGTCGGTCTCGACACGCACAGCTATCACGAAGCGCTGAAGAACGCGATGCGCGAAGCGCCGGACGTGATCATGATCGGCGAAATCCGCGACGAGGAGACGATGGAGGCGGCGATCGCGTTCTCCGAAACCGGCCACCTGTGTCTGGCGACGCTGCATTCGAACAACGCCGACCAGACCATCGAGCGCATCCTCAACTTCTTCCCCGAAGCGGCGCACAAGAACATCCTGATGAACCTGTCGCTGAACCTGCGCGCGGTGATCAGTCAGCGCCTGGTGATCGGCAAGGACGGACGCCGTTTGCCGGCGGTCGAAGTGCTGATCAACACGCCGCACATCCGCGACCTGTTGCGCCGCGGCCAGGTGCACGAGGTGAAGGAAGCGATGGAGCGCAGCCTGGAAGAAGGCATGATCAGCTTCGACCAGTCGCTGTTCGGCATGTACAAGGAAGGCAAGATCGAGCTCGAAGAGGCGCTCAACAAGGCCGATTCGCGCGATGGTCTGGCGCTGAAGATCCGCCTCGCCGAAGGCGGCGGCGACAATCCGGTGCACGATCCGTACGAGGCGACCGCCTACTAATTATTGACGCGTCGAGCCGGCATCCAGCAACAGCGCGCCGGGGAAACGCGGATCTTCGCAAACGCCCGCGCGCGCGCTGGCGTCGAACAGCATGAGCGGCGCGACGTCCTTGGTCCGCCGCCGCAACTTCCAGCAGCACGCGCACCACGCGCGCGAAGGCGCGTGCGAGATGTTCGTAAAGATCGGCGACCGTCGCGCGCAACGCGTGCGCCAGTTCGTTGATACGCCTGACTTCCCATCGCAATGAAATAGTCGAGCCCGACCATGCGCTGCTGCGCCTGTTCCGGATATAAACCCGGCGAGCAGCAGACAACGGTCGCCGACTGTGCGCAATTCTTCGCGATGGCGTTTGCCCGCACTGCGATTTCGCGAGCAGATAATCGATGGCGACGGCGTTGCGATGCAGATGCGTGTCGCGCATGTGCGCGATCAGCAGGAATACGAGATAACTTTCCAGTTCCTCGCCCAACGGCGCGGATGCATCGTGTTCGGCTTCATGGACGAGATCGACCCAGAGTGCGGTCTGGCTGTCGGTCAGGATGTCTCGCATACATCGAAATCCTCGCCAGTCCTGACACGGCCGCTGCAAGTACTAGACCGCCGCGGCGCGTCAGTTCGCTTCGCCATCCATGTATCGGCGAAACGACGCAAGAGAATCAAGACGTCGGCGAAAGAATCGCTGGCAGCGCCTTGTGCGAGTGCTAACAGACCTCGGCGCGAAAATGCACTACAGCTTCGGCGCGTCCGGCTGGTTTTCGGGCTTCGCCCGCATCGAACGCCGGCATCGCCATGCACGCGTCGAACACTTTCTTGATGTGCGGAAACTGCGACATGTCCACCGACCACCGATACGCGTTGTAAACCTGCGGCACGAGACAGATATCGGCGAGCGACGGCTCGTCGCCTTCACAGAATGCACCGGTCGACGGATTGGTCGACAGCAGCTTCTCGAAGCGCTTTGAAGCCTTCGGTGATCCAGTGCTTGATCCAGCGATCGCGCTCGACCTGCGGCGCGTTGAACTCGTGTTCGAGATACTGCATCACGCCGAGATTGTTGATCGGATGGATGTCGCACGCGACGATCTGCGCCAGCCCGCGCACGCGCGCACGTTCGCGCGCGTTCGCCGGCATCAGGCGATGTTCGCCTTCGTAGCTTTCCTCGAGATATTCGACGATCGCCATCGACTGGCGGATGATGCGTTCGCCATCGATCAGCGTCGGCACTTTGCCTTGCGGATTCAGCGCGCGATATTCCTCGGTGCGATGCTCGCCGCCGTTGTTGATCAGGCTGACCGGAATCAGCTCGTACGGCAGTCCTTTCAGATTAAGCGCGATGCGCACGCGATACGCAGCGCTCGAGCGCCAGTAGCTGTACAGCTTGATCCGTTCGCCGGCCATGCCAGATTCTCCCTGTGAATGTGCGCAGCCTAGCGCCTGCGCATCGAAAAAATCAAAAAGTTTTGTCGAGTACCGAACCGGTCGCAATTGGCCTCTCTCACCGCTGGGAGAGGCCGAAACCGCATAGCGGCTTCGGGTGAGGGTGGCGTCGGCAAGTTACCCCTGCGTGAGACGCCACCCTCACCGGCTTGTCCGTCGCGGTGGTTAATCCGCGCCAGGTACGCGACTTCGCCAAGGCCAGTGGCCGATGGGCCAAGACCGATCGCCTCGATGCGCAGGTGCTGGCCCGCTTCGCCAGGCGATCCAGCCGGTGCAGCGAGCGTTGCCGGATGTGGCTGCCAGGAGTTTGCCGATCAGCTCACGCGGCGACGTCAGCTCGTGGAGATGCTCGTCATGGAGAAAACCCGCTTGAAGCAGGCGCCCAACAAGCTCGTGCGGCGCGATATCAAAAAGCACATCGAATACCTGGAAAACTGCGTGCGCGCCAGCGAGCAGGGTTCGCGCCACGCGGTGGAATCCTCGCCGGTCTGGCAAGCCCAACGTGACCTGCTCAGCGAGATCAAAGGTATCGGCGAGGTGACCGTGATGACGCTGATCGCCGCACTGCCGGAGCTGGGTCAGCTTGACCGCAAGCAGATCGCCGCCTTGGTCGGCGTGGCGCCGTTCAACCGCGACAGCGGCACCTTCAGTCCCTCTCCCGCCAGCGGGAGAGGGGAACGTTACGCTTTGCGGATTTCCTGCTCGATCGCGCCGAAGATGCTCGCGCCGTGCTTGTCGAACATCTCGATGCGCACCTTGTCGCCGAACGTCAGGAACGGCGTCGACGGCTTGCCGTTCGCGATCGTTTCCAGCGTGCGCCGTTCGGCAAGGCATGATGCGCCGCGGCTTTCGTCCTGATTGGCGACGTGCCGGAGCCGACGATCGTGCCCGCCCTCAGCGGCCGCGTTTTCGCCGCGTGCGCGATCGAGATCGGCGAAACTGAACTGCATGTCCTCGCCCGCTTCCGGCGCGCCGAAATCATTGCCGTTGATCTGCGTGACCAGCGGCAGGTGGATCTTCGATGTCTTTCCAGTCGGCGCCGAGTTCGTCGGGCGTCACGAACACCGGCGACAGCGCCGAACGCGGTTTGGATTGCAGGAAGCCGAAACCTTTGGCGAGTTCGTCGGGAATCAGATTGCGCAGAGAAACATCGTTGACCAGGCCGACAAGCTGGATGTGGCGGCCGCATCCGCAGATGAAACGCCCATCGGCACATCGTCGGTGACGATCGACGACTTCGGCTTCCAGATCGATGCCGTAGTCCGCGCTCGCGACGAGCACCGGATCGCGCGGTCCGTAAAATCCCGCGCTGACCGCCTGATACATCAGCGGATCGGAGTAGAAACTCTTCGGCACTTCCGCGCCGCGCGCGCGGCGCACGCGTTCGACGTGCGGCAGATACGCGCTGCCATCGACGAATTCATACGCGCGCGGCAACGGCGCGGCGAGCTTGGCGAAATCGAGCGCGAAGACTTCCTCGCCGTTGACGGTTTCGGCGTGCGTGCGCGTTGAGCAGTTCGTAGACGCGATTGAGCCGCGGCGCGACATTGCTCCAGTCTTCGAGCGCAAGCTGCAGCGTGCGCGCGCTGTCGCTGACGCGCACCGCTTTCTTCAATTGCCTGTCGACGACGACAAGCGTGCCGTCCCTGCCGCCTTCTTTGAGGCTCGCGAGTTTCATGCGTGTCCTTGTTTTCAGCCTTGCGGCGCGTGGAAATGTTTTTTCAGGCCCTGCCAGCACTCGAAATAATCGCGCTGCAAATGCGGCGATTCGAGCGCCTGCTGCGTCGGCCGGATCACGTTGCGCGTTTCGAACATGAAGGCCATCGTGTCGACGATGTGATCGGGCTTGCGTCGTGTCGGCGTGCGTGGCTTTCTCGAAACTCGCCGCGTCCGGACCATGCCCGCTCATGCAGTTGTGCAGGCTCGCGCCGCCGGGCACGAAGCCGCCGGCTTTCGCGTCGTACGCGCCGTGCACGAGACCCATGAACTCGCTGGCGATGTTGCGATGGAACCACGGCGGACGGAACGTGTGCTCGGCCACCAGCCAGCGCGGCGGGAAGATCACGAAATCCATGTTCGCCACGCCCGGCGTATCGCTCGGCGAGGTGAGCACGGTGAAGATCGACGGATCGGGATGATCGTAGCTGATCGAGCCGATCGTGTTGAACAGGCGCAGATCGTATTTGTACGGCGCGTAGTTGCCGTGCCAGCGCGACGACGTCGAGCGGCGAATGATCGATGCGCGCCGACCACAGCCGGCCCTGGAATTTCGCGACCAGTTCGAATTCGCCGTCCGCTTCTTCGAACGCCGCGACCGGCGTCAGGAAATCGCGCGCATTCGCCAGACCATTCGAGCCGATCGGCCCCAGTTCGGGCAGGCGCAGATGCGCGCCGAAATTCTCGGCGACATAGCCGCGCGCCTGGCCATCCGGCAGTTCGACGCGAAAACGCACGCCGCGCGGAATCACCGCGACTTCCTGCGGCTGCGACTTCGAGCACGCCCATTTCCGTGCCGATGCGCAGACGTCCGAGCTGCGGCACGATCAGCATTTCCGCATCGGCGTTGTAGAAGAAACGGCCGTGCATCGTGACTGTTCGCGGCGAATACGTGGATGCCGACGCCCGACTGCACCGCCGGACTGCCGTTGCCCGCCATCGTGAACAGGCCATCGACGAAATCGGTCGGCGTTTCGGGAATCGGCGAGCGGATCCCAGCGCAACTGGTTCGGCGTGGCGGGAACATCGTCGAAGTCATTGTGGAAATGTGGATTTTGCAGCATCTCGAACGGATGGTGCATCGCCGCCGGACGAATCCGGTACAGCCAGCTGCGGCGATTCGCGTGACGCGGCGCGGTGAACGCCGTGCCGGAAATCTGTTCCGCGTAAAGTCCGAGCGCGACCTGCTGCGGCGAATTCTGGCCGTGCGGCAACGCGTCGCGCACCGCTTCGGTGGCGAACTCGTTGCCGAAGCCCGACATGTAGCGGTCGCGATCGGGTTTCGCTGGTGTCGCGTCGCGCAGCGGGACGACCTTGTCGCTGACGGCGTTCATCTCACAGCACGCCGCGCTTCATCTGTTCGCGTTCGATCGATTCGAACAGCGCCTGGAAATTGCCTTCGCCGAAACCGAGATTGCCTTTGCGCTGGATGATCTCGAAGAAGATCGGACCGAACACATTTTGCGTGAAAATCTGCAGCAGCAATTTCTTCTTGGTTTCCGTATCGGCGTCGATCAGGATCTTGTTCTTGCGCATGCGCGCGACATCTTCGCCGTGGTTCGGAATGCGCTCGTCGATGATTTCGTAATACGCATTCGGCGTATCGAGGAACTGCATGCCCTGCTCGCGCATCGCTTCGATCGTTTCGTAGATGTTGTCGGTGAAACACGCGATGTGCTGGATGCCCTCGCCTTTGTATTCGTCGAGGTATTCGTTGATCTGGCTTTTCGGATCGGACGATTCGTTGAGCGGAATGCGCACCATGCCGTCGGGCGCGGTCATCGCTTTCGAGACGAGGCCGGTCTTGGCGCCCTTGATGTCGAAGTAGCGGATCTCGCGGAAGTTGAACAGGCGCTCGTAGTAGTCCGACCACTTCGCCATGTTGCCGAAGAACAGATTGTGCGTGAGGTGATCGATGAAGGTCAGCCCGAAACCTTTCGGATTTCGATCGCTCACCAGCCATTCGTAATCGCCGTCGTAAATGCTGCCCTTCGCGCCGTAGCGATCGACCAGATACAGCATGCAGTCGCCGATGCCCTTGATGACCGGTGCCTGCACGGCTTTCGTCGACGGCCTTGCTCTCGATCTTTTCCGCGCCGTTTTTCACCGCCTGCTCGCATGCCTGATCGGCGGCCTGGCTCACGCGAATGGCGAATCCGCACGCGCTCGGGCCGTGCGCCTTGGCGAAATCCGCGGCGAAGGAATCCGGTTCTTCGTTGACGAGGAAATCGCACGCGCCCTGACGGTAAACCGTGATCGCCTTGGTCTTGTGCCTGGCGACGGCGGTGAAGCCCATTTTCCTGAACGTATCGTGCAGAAGCGTCGCATCCGGGGCGGTGAATTCGACGAACTGGAAACCGTCGACACCCATCGGGTTTTCGAATTGCACCGGCTGCATGCCGGTGTTGAGCTGTGCATTCATGGCCGACTCCGCTATGCCATTCGAGGGGGCATATTGTACGGCAGAAGACCGAATGCGGCGGTTAACCGGTGCCGATCACCGTGCGCACTTCGAGCAGCTCCGGGAAGAAGGTCAGATCGAGCGCTTTGCGCAGGAACGACACGCCCGACGAGCCGCCCGTGCCGCGCTTGTGGCCGATGATGCGCTCGACCGTTTTCATGTGGCGGAAACGCCAGAGCTGGAAACTTTCCTCGACGTCGACCAGCTGTTCGCTCAGATGATATTCGGCCCAGAACTGGTTCGGGTTTTCGTAGATGCGGCGCAGCGGTTCGATCAGCGCCTCGCTGTGCGGGTGCGGCTGCGTCCAGTCGCGCTCGATGCACTCGCGCGGCATCGCGTGACCCGCACGCGCGAGGAACATCAGGAATTCGTCGTACAGGCTCGGGCTTTCCAGCGCGGCGCGCAATTCCTGCTCGGCCGCGTTGTCGTGCGCGAACACCTTGAGCATGTTCGCATCCTTGTTGCCGAGCATGAATTCGATCAGCCGGTATTGCAGCGACTGGAATCCCGACGCCGGCCCGAGCACATGGCGGAATTCCATGTATTCGCTCGGCGTCAGCGTTTCGAGCACGGCCCACTGCTCGAACAGCTGGCGCTGGATCTGCTTCACGCGCGCAAGCACTTTCAGGCACGTATCGACTTCGTCCGCGCGCAGATACACCAGCGCCGAGCGCAACTCGTGCACGACCAGCTTCATCCACAACTCGGCGACCTGATGCTGGATGATGAACAGCATTTCATCGTGATGCGGCGGATTGCGACAGCGGTTTCTGCGCCGACAGCAGTCGATCCAGCTGCAGATAACCGCCGTAGGTCAGGCGTTCGCGCAGGTCGGTTTCGAGCCCGGGTTCGAACTCGCGTTGATTGGATTTGCTCATGTGCGAAAATTATTTACGCGTCAAACCGCCATGTTACGGACTAACCGTTCGCGCCGCCATGACAGGCCCAACGCGTAGCGGATTTTGATGCAGCCCGCCTTGCCATTGTCATCGGCTGCGGTTTAACTAACGCCCCGCTTTCGAGGAACACCCGTGTCAGTCGTCGCGACATTTGAAATCGAATACCTGCAATACATGGACGCGGACGGCAAACTCGTCCGCGACGATCTGCCCGACTTCGCCAAGGACGTGAAGCAACTCGTCGAGCTGTACAAGATGATGAGCTTCGTGCGCGTGTTCGACACGCAAGTCGATCGCGCTGCAGCGCACCGGCAAGCTCGGCACGTACGCCTCGTGCCTGGGCCATGAAGCCGCGCACGTCGGCATCGGCTCGGCGATGCAGGAAGACGACGTCTTCGCGCCGATGTACCGCGAATACGGCGCGCAATTCTACCGCGGCGTGAAGCCGCGCGAAGTGCTGCTGTACTGGGGCGGCGACGAACGCGGCAACGATTTCTCCGGACCGCAGCACGATTTCGCCTGGTCGCGTTCCGATCGCCACGCAATGCCTGCACGCCGCCGGCGCCGCGCTCGCGTTCAAGATCCGCAAGGAGCCGCGCGTCGCGGTCACCGTCGTCGGCGACGGCGGCAGTCGAAGGGCGATTTTTACGGCGCGATCAACGTCTCCGGCGCGATGACGCTGCCGATGGTCTGCGTGATCGTCAACAACCAATGGGCGATCTCGGTGCCGCGCAAAGCGCAGACCGGCGCGAAAACACTCGCGCAGAAAGGCATCGCCGCCGGCATCGAAAGTATACAAGTGGACGGCAACGACATCATCGCCATGCGCGCCGCGATGGATCACGCGCTCAAGCGCGCACGCCACGGCCACGGCGCGACGCTGATCGAAGCGGTGACGTATCGCCTGTCCGATCACACCACCGCCGACGATGCGCGCCGCTATCGTCCGCGATGCGGAAGTCAAGGAGGCGATGGACGCGCGAACCGTTGAAGCGCCTGCGCGCCTATCTCGAAAAACAGAAAGCGTGGTCCGACAAAGAAGAGGACGCCTGGAAAGCCGAGTGCGGCAAGCGCGTCGACGCGGAGGTCAACGCCTATCTCGAAACGAAATCCCAGCCGACCGAAGCGATGTTCGATTTCACCTACGCCGAACTTCCGCCCGACGTAAAAGAGCAACGCGCTTTCGCGCTGTCGCTCGACGCACGGAAAGCCTGACCATGGCCGAAATCACACTGATCGAAGCCGTCACGCAGGCGCTCGCGTGGGAAATGAAGCACGATCCGTCGGTCGTCGTGCTCGGCGAGGACGTCGGCATCAACGGCGGCGTGTTCCGCGCCACCGCGGGCCTGCAGAAAGCGTTCGGCGAGCAGCGCGTGATCGACACGCCGCTCGACGAAACCACCATCGCCGGATTGACCGTCGGCATCGCCGCGCAAGGCATGAAGCCCGTCGCCGAAGCGCAGTTCGAAGGCTTCATCTATCCGATGATCGACCACATCATCGTGCACGCCGCGCGCATGCGCCATCGCACGCGCGGTCGTCTCACCTGCCCGTGCGTGTTCCGCGCGCCGTGGGGCGGCGGCATCCGCGCGCCGGAGCATCATTCCGAAGCGAACGAAGCGTTGTTCACCAACGTGCCCGGTTTGCGCGTCGTGCTTGCCGTCGTCGCCGAGCCGCGCATACGGATTGCTGCTCGCCTCGATCCGCGATCCTGATCCGGTGATCTTCTTCGAGCCGAAGCGCATCTATCGTCAATACAAGGAAGAAGTGCCCGACGACGGCGAAGCATTGCCGCTCGACGTCTGCTTCGTGCTGCGCGACGGCAGCGACGTCACGCTCGTAACCTGGGGCGCGCAGGTGAAGGAAACGCTCGAAGCCGCCGACGCACTCGCGAAGGACGGCATCAGCGCCGAAGTCATCGACGTCGCCACGCTCAAGCCGCTCGACTTCGACACCATCCACGAATCCGTGCGCAAAACCGGCCGCTGCGTGATCGTCCACGAAGCGCCCAAAACCGCCGGCTTCGGTTCCGAAATCGCCGCGCGCTTGGCCGAACATGCGATGTACGATCTCGTCGCGCCCGTCGAACGCGTGACCGGCTACGACGTGCACACGCCGCTGTTCCGGCTCGAGATGAAATATCTGGTGAGCACGCAGCGCATCGTCGATGCGGCGAAGAGAACGTTGGCGGCAAGCTGAGTGAGCGGGTTTCCCTATCCAAATACCCGCTCGTCATTCCCGCGCAAGCGGGAATCCACTGCCTTTGATTTCGTAGGGGCGCGATTCATCGCGCCCGCACCATACGCAAAACGGACGCGATGAATCGCGCCCCTACATCCGATTCTTGAGGTTCTGAGTCATGGCCGACACGAAAACCTTCTATCTCCCCGATCTCGGCGAAGGCCTGCCCGACGCCACCATCGTCGAATGGCTCGTCAAACCCGGCGACACCATCAAGCTCGACGAGCCGCTGGTCTCGATGGAAACGGCGAAAGCCGTCGTCGAAGTGCCCGCGCCGTATTCGGGCAAGGTGGCGAAGCTGCACGGCAAGGCCGGCGATGTGATCGACACCGGCGCTGCGCTGGTCGATGTCGAAATCGATCCGAATCTGCCGCAGCGCGCGGAAGCGGAATCGACCGGCCATCATCATTCGCCGAAGCAACCCACGAAAGGCCCGGGTTCGCCCGCGCCGGATGACAAGACCAAAGTCATCGCCTCCGAAGATGGCGGCGAGATTTCGACGAACGAAAAGAAACCGGCTGACAGCGGCACGGTGGTCGGTGCCGTGGAATCGAGCGATCGTGTGGTCAGTGAACAAGCGTTCGCCGTCGGCGGCGTGAAAGCGATGCCGGCCGTGCGCGCGCTTGCGAAGAAACTCGGCGTGGATATCTCGCGTGTTTCGCCGAGCGGTGCGGATGGCGTCGTCACGATGAATGACGTGAAGAAAGCGGCTGAGCGCGGCGATGCTCGGAGAGCTTCACCCTCACCCCAGCCCTCTCCCGCAGGCGGGAGAGGGGAAGTGCGGGCTCTTCGCCTCTCCCGCCGGCGGGAGAGGCCGGCGCGCGCAGCGCGTCCGGTGAGGGTGGCGCCACGCGAACGCAAGTGTCTGCATCCGGACAACCGATGCGCACGTCGCCGCCGAAAGCGCAGACCGTTTTCGGCCAGCCCGATCAAGTCAAAGGCGTGCGCCGCAACATGGCGCGCGTGATGGCCGATGCGCACGCGAAAGTCGTCCCGACCACACTGTGCGACGACGCCGACATCCACGCGTGGCAGCCCGGCAACGACATCACCGTGCGTCTGATCCGCTCGCTCGTCGTCGCGTGCAAGACCGTGCCCGCGCTCAACGCGTGGTTCGACGGCGACAATCTCACGCGCACGCTGCATCCGCACGTCGACATCGGCATCGCGGTCGATACCGACGACGGATTGTTCGTGCCGGCGCTGCGCAATGCCGACGTGCTCGATGCGGCAGGCTTGCGCGCCGCGATCAACCGCATCCGCGATCAGGTGCAGAACCGCAGCATTCCGGCCGAAGAACTCAAGGGTTACACGATCTCGCTATCGAACTTCGGCGTGTTCGCCGGACGTTACGCGACACCGGTCGTCGTTCCGCCGTGCGTGGCGATCGTCGCGGCGGGCAAGTTGCGCCACGAAGTCGTCGCGATCATGGGTGCGATCGAAACGCATCGCGTGATTCCGTTGTCGCTCACGTTCGATCATCGCGCCGCGACGGGCGGCGAAGCGGCGCGTTTCCTCAAGGCGATGCTCGACGATCTGAAATTGGCGCGCTGATGGCATGCTGCGCACGGCGAATTTCGCGACGATCACCGCGAGCGATCGCGCGCTGGTGAAATCCGCGATCGACGGCGAGCACGTTCGCGCATGCGCCGTGGTCGCAGTTCAAGGTCGGCGCGGCGGCGAAATTCGGTTCGAAAATCGTGAAAGGCTGCAACGTCGAATTCGACGTCTACGGCTTGACCAATTGCGCCGAGCGCACCGCGATTTTCGCCGCGTATGCATGCGGCGCGGCGCGGCAGCCGATGACGACGATAGCCATCGTCACCGACACGCCCGCATCCCGCATCGCCGTGCGGCGCATGCCGGCAAGTGATGTTCGAATGCGGCGGCGGCGAACTGCGCGTGATTTTGTCCAACATGCGCGGCGACATACGCGTCACGCGCATGCGTGATCTGCTGCCGGGCGGATTCGAACTGGAACCGCTGAACAAACGAATCGCATCATCGAAACGCAAGAAAGCGTAAAGGAGTACGCATGCATCACACACGTCTGGGCGCATTGACGATCGACTGCCAGGTCGACGATCTCGGTCCCGCCACTGAATTCTGGAGCAAGGCGCTCGGTCGCGCGATCGAGAATCCGGATCAGGACGGCGACGGCAAATATTCCGAACTGAAAACCGATGGCGACGAGCCGTTTGTACTGTTGCAGAAGGTCGGCCATCCGTCGCGCGTCCATTTCGACATCGAAAGCGACGACATCGATGCGGAAGTCGCGCGTCTGGAAAAACTCGGCGCGAAGCGCATCGAATTCGTGAAGCGCTGGTGGGTGATGGAAGCGCCGACGGGACACCGGTTCTGTGTCGTGCGCAAGCAGCCGTCGAAGACGGGGCCGATGGTTACCTGGAACGAGTAGCGGCGATTGCGTCGCTGCGTGATTGAAAGCCGGGCGCGATGAATCGCGCCCCTACACCGCTGGATTCCGTAGGGGCGCGATTCATCGCGCCCGGCTACTTCGTCCGTCACTTGCCGGAACGAGCCGCGGGATCAGCTGGGCATCGCTTCCATCGCCGACTCGCCCGCTGCCTTCGCCGCTTTCGGATCAGCAAATCCGCCACGCGTGACGAGCACGTTCTTCTTCGCGTCGAGCACCTTGAAGGCGAACGATTTGTCTTCGTCGCGGAACACCACGGTTTGCAGCGCCGGCTTCTCGATCGACTTCGCTTTGGTTTGCGATGCGCGACGCGCCGACTCCGTCAACGGACGCAAACCCACCGCCTCGCGCAACGTGGCCAGGAACGGCGCACTCAGATGCCGCGCGCGCTCCGCGCCGCCGCGCAGAACGCCTTCGATCACTTCAGGATCGGCGATCAAGCGCCTCGTAGCGCTCGCGCATCGGCGCGAGTTCGCTGTTGATGCGTTCGAACAGTTTCTGTTTCGCATCGCCCCAGCCGATCCCATCCGCATACGCGTTGCGCATCTGCTGCCGTTTCGTCCGCGCTCGCGAACGCCTGATAGATGCTGAAGATGTGCGAATCGTCCGGATTCTTCGGCTCGCCCGGCGCCTGCGAATTCGTGACGATGCCGAGGATCGCCTTGCGCAATTCTTTTTCCGGCAGCCACAGCGGGATCGTGTTGTTGTAACTCTTCGACATTTTTCGACCGTCGAGGCCAGGCAACGTCGCTACGTTTTCCTCGATCGACGCTTCCGGCAGCGTGAAGAATTCGCTGCCGTAAATGTGATTGAAACGCTGACCGATATCGCGCGCCATCTCGATGTGCTGAACCTGATCGCGACCGACCGGAACCTTGTGCGCGTTGAACACGAGGATATCGGCGGCCATCAGCACCGGATACATGTACAGCCCGGCCGTTACGCCGGCATCGGCGTCTTCGTCGTTGGCGCGGTTTGCATCGTTCGCCGCTTTGTACGCATGCGCGCGATTGAGCAAACCTTTCGCCGTGACGCACGTCAGAAACCACGTCAGTTCCGGAATCTCCGGAATATCCGACTGGCGGTAAAAATATACTTTTTCCGGATCGAGCCCGCAGGCGAGCCAGCTCGCGGCGATTTCCAGCGTCGATTGCTGGATGCGCGCGGGATCGTCGGTCTTGATCAGCGCGTGATAATCGGCGAGGAAGAAGAACGACTCGGCATCGGCCTTGCGGCTCGCGGCGATGGCGGGCCGGATGGCGCCGACGTAGTTGCCCAGATGCGGCGTGCCGCTGGTCGTGATGCCGGTTAGGACGCGGTTTTTTTTGGTCATTGGAGATACGGTTGCGGTTGAATCTGACGCATGCCCATCAGTGGTCCATCGTTCGCCAGAATGGCCATTGTAGTGCAGCAAAAGATTTTTCGAGGATGCTAACCCCGTCAGACCATGCGCTCCGTTTCATGATCATCCAACAACAAAGGAAAGGTCATGAAAACGCTGCTATCGGTCGCCGTCGTGCTGGGTTTGTCCATGTCGGGCTGTGCCCGGGCCGGTTCGCTGGTCGATCTGAAGATCGTCGATCGCGATTCGGGCGCGGTGCTCACGCCGCATCTTGGCGAAGGCAAATATTACGTCGCGGGCATTCCGGGGCATCGCTACGGTGTGCAGATGCGCAACCGCACCGGTGGGCGCGTGCTGGCGGTGGTGTCGGTGGACGGCGTGAACGTGGTCTCCGGCGCGACGGCGAGTCCGGATCAGGATGGCTATGTGCTCGATCCGTATCAGTTCACCGAGATCGATGGCTGGCGCAAGAGCATGAGCGAAGTCGCCGATTTCAATTTCACGGCACTGAGCAGCAGCTATGCGGCAAAAACCGGCCGGCCGGATAACGTCGGCGTGATCGGCATAGCGGTGTTTCGCGAAAAACAGGTGCGGCACGAGCGTGCGGGCAAGCTCAGCGATCGCTATTCTCAATCCGACCGTGAGACAGCGCAGACTCCGGCCGCTGAGCCGCCCACGTCGGCGCGTGATTCGGCAGGTGCGGGCGCGGCGAAGTCGGAAGCCGATACGCGCAGCGCGAATACTGCGATGGCCAAGCCGATGCCGTCGGAGTCGCTCGGTACGGGACATGGCGCGCGCGAGGAATCGATCATTTCGTACACGCAGTTCGAGCGCGAAAGTTCGACGCCAAACGAAATCGACTCGGTCTGGTATGACAGTTACAACAATCTCGTGGCGCGCGGCATCATCGATGTGCCGCATCGCACGCCGACGCCGTTCCCGAATTCGTTCGTGCCCGATCCGGCGGGTTGAGTTCTAAAGGCGCCGTCATCCGCGGCGGCGCCTGACCTTTTTGTGCCGAATCCTGAGAACTGCGTCAGGTGCGGTTGACGTATCCGGCGGTAGACTCCTAGCGTCGGATACGGAGCGGATCATGAATCGATTTCTTGTACATGCCATTGCCGCTATTGGCCTGCTGACGCTGGCGCAGACGGCTCTGGCTGCCTCGGTGGCCGTGGACAAATCCACTCTGCAAACACTCGTCGCGCTCAAACCGGGCGAGGAAAAACGCATTGCGCAGTTTCCGGTCGGTGGTGCGCAAATCGCGGGCGTGCGCCTTAAAGTGGTGCGTATCTACGCGGACGATGCACGCATCATCGTGGCGGCCGACAAAGGCAACCAGGAATTGCCGCGCAGCACACGGGTTTTCCTGCGCGGCATCAGCGACGACGGCGGTTCCGTGGTGGCTATCTCGCTCGAACGCGACGGACGCTTCGCAGAAGGCACCGGAAACAGTGCGAGCGGACCCTTCGCGCTGCGCGCCGAACCTGATGCGACAGGCGCGATCACGCTGACCGCTTCATCGCTGCAGTCCACGTTGCCACCAGGATTCAAGTTCGATTTCAAATGCGGCGACGAGTCGCTGGCGCTCACGTCTGCCGACACGGGCACCGTCGCCGATCAACTGCACGCGGCGGTTGCGGAGAAACCCGCCGCGCTCGCGTCGGCGGCGTCGGCGTTGCGTTACGCGACGGTCGCGATCGACACCGATTCGCTGTTCATGTCGCGCATGTTCGGCAACAACACGACCAGCGCCACCAACTACATCGCCAGCCTGTTCAATTCGATGAACACGATGTATCAGAACGACCTGCAGGTGCAATTGCTGCAAGGCACGACCATCCTGCGCACCAATCCCGCCACCGATCCGTACGCCGACTTCAACCAGTCGACAAGCGCCGACCAGACCAAGCTCGACGAGTTGGCGAACTTCTGGAACAGCAATGAAACCGCCGTGCCGCGCGCGTTCACGGCGTTGCTTTCCGGCGCGACGGCGAGCACGCAGAACAGTTGCAGTGCGTCGGGCTATGCGAGCATCGATGCCTATTGCGATGGGCGCGCCTACAGCGTGAATCAGCTGTGTACGAGCATTTCCATCGATCCGAACGGTACGAAGCTCAATTCGCGCATTCTCGGTCACGAGATCGGACACAACTTCGGCGCGTTTCACACGCATTGCACGGACGTCAGCACGGGCGATGCGCCGACCAGTTCCAACACGATCGACAAGTGCTACAACGGCGAAGGTGGTTGTTACGCCGGAGCAACGACATGCCCGGCCGACGGCCACGGCACCATCATGAGCTACTGCAATTTCGGCGTGTGCGGGAACAACGTGCAGGTCAACATGCAGTTCCATCCCACGCAGGTGAGCAAGCTGGAAACCCTGATCACCACGCACACGCCGAGCTGTCTGAAAACCTCGATTGACGAGATTTTCAGCGACAATTTCGGACCATGACGCGTTACTCGCGCATCAACGTCGATTTCCCGAACAGGCTCTCGACCAGATCGACAGCGAGTTTCGCGGTCGCGTTTTTGCTGTCGAGCGCGGGATTGAGTTCGACGATATCGAGCGATCCTATGCGGCCGGTGTCGGCGATCATCTCCATGACGAGCTGCGCTTCGCGATAGTTCGGGCCGCCGGGAATCGTGGTGCCGACGCCGGGCGCGATGTCGGGATCGAGAAAATCGACGTCGAAACTCACGTGCAGATGCGTCTTCTCGTCCACGCCTTCGAGCGCTTCTTCCATCGCGCGTCGCATGCCGACTTCGTCGATGTAGCGCATGTCGTAGATGTCGATGCCGCTGTCGCGCACGAGATTTCTTTTCGCCGGCGTCGACCGAGCGGATGCCGATCTGGCGGATCCACGGCCGCGTCGATCGCGGGCACGTGACCGCCGAGTTCGACCAGTTCGCGACGGGCCGAATCCGCACAGGCACGACACCGGCATGCCGTGGAGGTTGCCGGACGGCGTGATCTGCGAGGTGTTGAAATCCGCGTGCGCGTCGAGCCACAGGATGCGCAGCTGCTTGCCGGTGTCGCGGCAATGATTGGCCACCGCGCTGATCGAACCGATCGCGAGCGAATGATCGCCGCCGAGCAGGATCGGCAATCGCCGCGCTTCGAGTTCGTTGCCGACCGCGCGCATCACTTCGCGATTCCATTCGATGACTTGATTCAAATGCCGATAACCCGCACTCGGCGGCAGCCATGGATTGAGCGGACCGAACAGATTGCCGCGATCGGCGACATCGAGTCCGCGCGACTGCAACGCCTCGGCGATGCCGGCCACGCGCAGCGCTTCCGGGCCCATCGAGGCGCCGCGATCGCCGGCGCCGATGTCGGTCGGTGCGCCGATCAGTGATATGGGAACGAAAGGAGTCATGACGCGCAACAATTCTGAAAAGATCAGTCAGGATAACGGCCTGCCCGATGTCGCGCCAGCCCGCCCACCGTATACTCGCAGGCGAATATTTCGGAGAGCGCGCATGAGCGGTTTGGTCGACACGGTTCTTTCACATTTGGACGATGCGCAGGTCGGCGCGATCGCGTCGCGGCTCGGCGTCGATCCCGCGCAGGCGCGCACGGCAATCGAGCACGCGGTGCCGCTCATCGTCGGACATCTGGCGCAGAACGCGAGCACGCCGCAAGGTGCCGATTCGCTCAACAATGCGCTCGGCGAACATGCCGGCTTCCGCATCACGGATGTGCTCAACGGAATGTTGAATTCCGGCGGCAGCAAGGCATCGGCGGCGCCATTCTCGGTCACATTTTCGGCAACAACCAGGACGCGGCGAATCAGGGGCTGGGCCAGGTCACAGGACTGGGACAGCAGAATTCCGCGCAGCTCATGGCGATCCTCGCGCCGATCGTGATGGCGGCGCTTGCCAATCACGTGCAATCGCAGGGCGGCGGGCTCGGCAACGTGCTCGCGCAGGAATCGCAGCAGATCCAGCAGCGCGGTGGGTTGGTCGGCGGGTTGTTGAGCGCCGTGCTCAATCATGGCGGCGGTGGGAATATGGATTTGTCGAACATGCTCGGCGGTGTGCTCGGATCGCTCGGCCGGCGCCAATAATTCACTTTCTGGAAATGTATACTATGTCGCATAGCTTTTTGGCGCGGCTGTTCGCCGCGTGCGCACTCTCGATCACGACCGGCGCGGCGTTCGGCGCGGGGCATGTGGTCAACGTCGGTCAGAACGGCCAGCTCAGTTTTTCGCCGCAGACGTTGACCATCGATCCCGGCGATTCGGTCACCTTCATCAACAAAGGCGGTTCGCACAACGCAGTCGCCGACGACGGTTCGTTCCGCTGCGCGCGCGGCTGCGACGGCGATGGTCACGGCGGCAACGGCGCGGCGAGCAATTCGCTATGGATCGCCTCGTTGACGTTCAACACGCCCGGCAAGATCGGCTACTTTTGCGAGGTCCACGGCGCGCCGGGCGAAGGCATGTTCGGCACCATCATCGTCAGGGGTGCCGTCGCCACGTCGACGCTCGCGGTGCCGGCCAGCACGCCGGCGCTACTCGCGCTGTCTGATCGGCGCGATCCTGATCGCAGCTCTGGTGACGCTGACGCTCAGACGAATCCGAGCGTCTTCGTCGTGAAGTTGGCCAGATTCGGGAAGATCAGGTTGATGTCGCTGGTCGGGTTGTAGCCCGAGGTCGACAGGAACCAGTTCGCCAAGAGTCGCGGCGTATTGATCGACGGACGTGGTCGGGATGATGCGTCCGTAGCCATCGCCCGAATCGTTGAGGTTCGGCGAGGGCGTTCCCCAGTCGGTGGTCGGATTGACCAGGCTCGGCATGATCGTGCCGAAGTTGCTCGCGGGCTGGAACGCGCAGCCGTTGCCGTAGAACTTCTTGCCCTGCACCGCGCCGCCGACGACGAAGTGATGCGAGCCCCAGCCGTGATCGGTGCCGCCGTTGTTGGCGGTCATGGTGCGGCCGAAATCCGAGCAGGTGAACGCGGTCGCCGCGCTGCCCAGACCTTTGCTCGCCAGCGCGTTGTAGAAACCGGCCAGCGATTTCGACAGCATCGGCAAAATGTCGGTGTGCGACTTGAGTTCGTCGGAATGCGTGTCGTAGCCGCCGGTCGAAACGAAAAAGACCTGACGCTTGAGACCCGTGTAGCCCGGCACGTTGCCCAGATTGGCGGCCCAGATCAGTTCGGCGACGGCTTGCAGCTGGCTGTCGAGGTCGTAACCGCTCGGGTTCGGGAAAAACGTTTTGAAGATGGAGTTCTTGGGATCGCCGGCATAGTCGCCGCCGTTGCCGGTCGGGCGCGCTTTGGTCAACGCCGCGTTGATCACGCCGGACGTGTTGATCGAGTGGTTCATCGTGTTGGCGAAGGTGCGTTCGAGCACGTTCGTCTGCGTACCGGCCTGCTGCAGGTTGCAGAACACGGTGGCAGCGCCGGCGTCGTAGGCGCCGCCCGGATTCGCGCAGGTCGAGGCGCCGTTGTTGCCGTTCAGGAAATTGAGCGACGAGGCGCTGTACGAATTCATCACGTAACCGTTGACGTTCACGCCGCGCGTGAAGGCGTCCTGGCCGTTGAGTCCTGTCAGGATCGGCAGTCCGGCCGGATTCGCGCTCATGACCAGATCGGCGATGCGTCCGCCCCAGCCGGTGACCGGCTGGTTGGTCGGCGGCGAGGATTGCCAGTACGACGTCTGATCCGAATGCGAAAACAGTTGCGGCGGCAGTGGTGCGGAGTCGGGCAGATATTTGCCGGCCGCGCGCTGCGTCGGACGCACCAGCGTGCCGACGTTGGCGACGATGGCCGCATGACCGCCGTTGAACAGCGTGGCGAGATCGGTCATCGACGGATGCAAACCGTAGACGCTCGCATCGCCGGGACTGCCCGCGCCACTGGCCGGAGCGCTCAGCGAGTGCAGTGTGTTCGCGGCGACGCCGATCAGACCGTTGCCGGTCGGTCGCGTCTTGTCGTACGCGGTGCGCGCGGCGCCCGATACGGGAACAACGGTATTGAAGCTGTCGTTGCCGCCGTACAGGAATACGCAGATGAGCGCTTTGTAGTCGCTGTATGTGGCCGAGGTTAGCCGCGTGGCCGCTTGCAGCAGCGACATCTGGCCGATGGCGGAATACACGCTCGCCCCGCCCAGTGCGGCGCAGACCGAGTTCTTGATGAAATTGCGGCGATCGGGACGCATCGGCATTCCCCTTATTTCTGAATCATGTATTCGGGAGAGGTCAGGATCAGGTACAGCGCGCGATAGATGCGCTGCAGACGCCAATCGTCGGAACTGTCGCCCCAGTTATGGTCGATCTTGTTGAGATACGTGATGAGCTGGTCGCGCATGTACGGCGACATCTGGCCCGACATGAAACGCTTGTTGTAGGCGTCGACGAGGCGGTCGGAAGGATCGCTCGTGCCGCCCTGCGCGCTGCCGGCGAGCGCGAGATCTTTCGCGTGATTGATTTTTACGTCGCCGAATTCCGGATACTGCGTGTCGTTCTGATCGTCGCAGGTATCGGTGAGGTCGAGGTTGTAGGCGCGATTGGTCACACCGTTGCCGGTATTGGCGATGACGCTATCGGTCTGCATCTGGAACTCGGGACCGAGCAGGTTGCGCGAAGTCGTTTCGCCGGGCGGAATGAAGCTCGGCTTGAAGAAGTTGAACACGGTCAGCGCGTCCATCGCCGCCTGGCCGACACCGACGCCGTATTGGACATCGTCCGCGTTGTACACGGTGCTGTAACCGGCATAGCGGTACGGCTGGTTGTGGTACTTGTAGTTCGTCGTGGTGCCGTCGTCGTTGTGCTGCACGAAATCGGTGCCGCAGGCATGACGCGCATCCATCGCGCGCCAGAAATGCGTGAGCGTGAGCAGCGGTTCGCGCAGCTTGCCGAACGTGTCGGCGTTCTGCCATTGGCCGTAGCGCGCTTCCGGATCGAGCAGGATGGCTTGCACGACCTGCTTGAGCTGCGTCGAACTGGTGCGGTTCGCATTGAACACCGCCGTTACGCGTCCGACATACGCCGCGCTCGGATTGCTGGTCACCAGGCGCTGGATGAGTTGCTTGCTGATGAACGGTCCCACGTTGGGATGGTTGTAGATGTTGTCGAGCGCGAACTTCAGATCGCTGACTGCCGTGCCGCCGTCGGCGAGAATGCCGCCGTTGGCCGCGTTGGCGTAGTTCAGGAGCTGTTTGCCGCTGACATCGTTTTTCGCGTCGGTGCCGTTGTCGTGATAGCTCGGCGAATCGGCCGGATACAGCGGAATCGTGGTGTCGAACGGAATCATCGGCGTGCGGAAATCGCTCGGCGTGTTGTACGGCGTGAAGCAGCCCGAAAAGCCGTCGTACGCATACTGGACGCCTTTGTCTTCGTCGCAGTTCTTCCAGTTCCAGCCGGTGAAAACGTGCGCGAAGTTGGTGATGACCGCCTGGTCGTAGGTCGGAATCGGCTTGCCGCCCGATAGCGGCGTCGTACCGTCCGCATTGAGCATGACCAGTCCGATGCCGAACAGCTGATTGATCTCGCGGCCGTAGTTCTCGTCCGGATGCACGTTGTTGTCGAGATCGGCACGACGGTTGCCCATCATGTTCAGATACACGCCCATCGCCGGACTCAGCGTGACTTTTTCCAGCAACGTGCGGTAATTGCCGAACGCGTTGTCGGAGAGGATGTCGTACATGTACGCCATGCCGGCGGGATAGCCGCTCAGCGTGGTGTTCTGATCGGAGATGACGAGGATTTCGCTTAGCGCGAACGCGACGCGCTGGCGCAATTGATCCGTGTGCGCCGCGCCGCCGGCAGGATCGGTGCCGCCCAGCGCGCCGAGGAACCACGCTTCCTGTCGGGTGCCCTGACCGATATCTTCGCCCAGCGTATTGGTCGCCCAGTCGAGATAGGCCAGTTCATGCGTGGTCGCAGCCGCGTACTGCTCGTTCAGCCACGCCATGTAGCCGACGCTGCGCAGATGCGCGATATCGCTGTCGGTCGGCCCGAAGGTCGTCTGAGCGAGAAAGCGCGCGGCGTCCGAATCGCTGGATGGCCCGACGGTGACGCCTTCGAGGCCGTCGTGAAACATAGGATCGGGGCTATGACTCAATGGCGCCGCCGCCAGGGCGTTCGCCCCACCGTACATTCCCGCCAGAAAGCCCGCGACGAGCGACAGCCGCCGATGAACCCGGATACCCGAATCGATACGCATGGTGGTTTTCCCCGCCGACCGAGTGCGAAGTTAACATCGCAAATGAAAGTTTTTGTGAACGGCCGCCACAGAGTCGCTGTGCGCGCCGTCGCATTCGGCGACTTTCGCACCCTGAAATTCACTAGCCAGTCACTGGTGGGCTGCGTATGCTCCTCGTTCCGAAAAGACGGCGCAGCACGCTCAGATTTCTCATGACGATGGTCGATCCAGCACAGGAATCTCCGGCCACACCGGCATTTCTGGCCGGTGGCGGAGAACTCGGCGAACTGTGTCGCCGGCACGACTGGGCCGCCTCGCCGCTCGGCGAGCCGCATAGCTGGCCGCAGAGCCTCAAAACCGCCGTCGGCGTGATGCTCCGCTCGCGGCAGCCGGTCTGGGTCGGCTGGGGCCGCGAGCTCACCTTCTTCTATAACGACGCCTACAAGTCGATCATCGGCGGCAAACATCCGTGGGCGCTGGGCCGGCCGACATCGGTGGTGTGGTCGGAAATCTGGGACGCGGTCGGGCCCGATGCTCGAGCAGGCCATGGGCGGCGTGGAGGGCACCTACGTCGAAGAGCAGTTGCTGATCATGCATCGCAACGGCTATCCGGAGGAAACCTACTACACCTATTCCTATACGCCCGGTGCCCGACGACAGCGGCAAGGCCGGCGGCATCATCTGCGCGAATACCGACGACACGCACGCGCGTCATCGGCGATCGTCAGCTGACCACGCTGCGCGCGATCGGCGAGCGGCTCGCCGACGTGCGCCACTGGCGCGATGCCGGCGAACGCGCCGCTGCCGCGCTGGCGACGAACACGCGCGATGTGCCGTTCGCGCTGCTGTACATGCTCGACGACGATGGCCGCACGCTGTCGCTCGCCGCCTCGGCGGGCATCGCGCACGGACATGCGGCCGCGCCGGCGCAGTTTCGATCGACGCGACCGCGCCCTGGCCTTTCAAGCATGCGCTCAGCGGCGGCGAACTGCATGTCATCGAAGATCTGCACACACGCTTCTACCGCATCCGCTGCCGATGGGCGCATGGAGCGAATCGCCGATCGCGCGCGGCGCTGCTGCCCATCGCGCCGGCCGGAGACAGCGGTCGGCGCGGCGTGCTCATCGTCGGACTCAATCCGTTTCGACTGTTCGACGACGGCGTATCGCGATTTCTTGAACCTGGTCGCCGGACAGATCGGCGGCGCGATCGCCAATGCGCGAGGCGTACGAGGAGGAACGCCAGCGCGCCGAGGCGCTGGCCGAACTCGATCGCGCCAAGACCACGTTCTTCTCCAACGTCAGCCACGAGTTCCGCACGCCGCTGACGCTGATGCTCGGCCCGCTCGAGGAAGCGCTGCACGAGTGCCGAGCGCGCTGCGCCGCGAGCGAACGCGAGCGCGTCGAAGTCGTCCACCGCAACGCGCTGCGGCTGCTCAAGCTGGTCAACTCGCTGCTGGATTTCTCGCGCATCGAAGCCGGCCGCGCGCAGGCCATCCGGCAGCCGACCGATCTCGCCGCGCTCACCGCCGATCTGGCCAGCAATTTCCGCTCGGCCATGCGAGAAGGCCGGACTCGACCTCGAGGTCGACTGCCCGCCGCTCGCCGCAGCCGGTCTATGTCGACCGCGACATGTGGGAGAAGATCGTTCTCAATCTGCTCTCGAACGCGTTCAAGTTCACGTTCGAAGGCAGCATCCGCGTCGCGCTCTGCGAACGCGGACGGACAGCGTCGAGACTGATGCGTGCGGACACCGGCATCGGCATTCCGGAGCGGAGCTGCCGCGCTGTTCGAGCGCTTTCATCGCATCGAGGGCGCGCGCGGGCGCACGTACGAAGGCAGCGGCATCGGTCTGGCGCTGGTGCAGGAGCTCGTCGAAGCTGCACGGCGGCACGATTGCGTGCGGAAAGCGAGCTCGGCGAAGGCACGACGTTTCATCGTCGAGCTGCCGCTGGGCACGCGCGCATCTGCCGACGGACGCAGATCGGCGCAGCGGCGCATGCCGGCGCCGGCGCCGTGCGCGCGCAGGCGTTCGTCGAAGAAGCGCTGCGCTGGCTGCCCGACGGAATGCGCGGCCGCGCGACGGAGCGTCGACGAACGGCTCGTCGATGGCGATGCTCGGCGAGCGCGCCGCCGCCGCCGGACCGCGCGCGCGTCCTGCTCGCCGACGACAACGCCGACATGCGCGACTACATCGCGCGTCTGCTCGGCGGCCGAGCACGACGTCGAAAGCGTCGCGCGATGGCGAAGCCGCGCTCGAGTCGATCCGCGCGCGACGTCCCGATCTGGTGCTCACCGACATCATGATGCCGCGGCTCGACGGCTTCGGGCTGATCAAGGCGATCCGCGCCGACGCCACGTTGCGCGATCTGCCGATCATCGTGCTGTCCGCGCGCGCCGGCGAAGAGGCGCGCGTCGAAGGGCTTGTCGGCGGGCGCCGACGATTATCTCGTCAAACCTTTCTCCGCCCGCGAGCTGATCGCGCGCGTGGACGGCGCGCTGGCGATGGCGCGCGTGCGCCGCGACATGGGCGATGCGTTGCGCGAGGAAGCGCGAATCGCTGGAGATCCTCAATCGCGTCGGCGCGACGGTCGCGGCGGAACTGGATCTCGCCCAGGCGGTGCAAGTCGTCACCGACGCTGCCACCGAGCTGACCGGCGCGGCATTCGGCTCGTTCTTCTACAACGTGATCGACGAAAAAGGCGAGAGCTACACGCTCTATACCCTCTCCGGCGTGCCGCGCGAAGCGTTCTCGAAATTCCCGATGCCGCGAAACACCGCAGTGTTCGCGCCGACATTTGCCGGCGCGAGGCATCGTGCGCATCGACGACATCACCAAGGATCCGCGCTACGGAAAAAATGCGCCGCACATCGGCATGCCGAAGGCCATCTGCCGGTACGCAGTTATCTCGCCGCGCCGGTCGTGTCGCGCTCCGGCGAAGTGCTCGGCGGACTGTTCTTCGGCCATTCCGAAGGTCGGCGTCTTCACCGAACGCGCCGAGCGGCTGGTCGTCGGCATCGCCGCGCAGGCGGCCATCGCGCATCGACAACGCACGGCTGTATCAGGCCGCGCAAAACGAAATCGCGCAACGCAAAGTGTCGGAAGCCGCGCTGCGCCGCAGAGAGGAAGAACAGCTCAAACTCAATCAGTCGCTCGAACGCAAAGTGGCAGGAGCGCACCGCGGAACTGTCGACCGCCAACGAACAGTTGCGTCAGGAAGCCGAAGAGCGCGAGAAGATCGAGCAGGCGCTGCGCCAGTCGCAGAAAATGGAAGCGGTCGGCAAACTGACCGGCGGCGTCGCGCACGATTTCAACAATCTGCTGCAGGTCATCGGCGGCAACCTGCAACTGCTGACCAAGGACATCGCCGGCAACGACAAAGCCGAACAGCGCGTGCGCAATGCGCTCGCCGGCGTATCGCGCGGCGCCAAGCTCGCCGCGCAACTGCTCGCGTTCGGCCGCCGCCAGCCGCTGGCGCCGAAGGTGGTCAACCTCGGACGCTTCGTGCGCGGCATGGACGATCTGCTGCGCCGCGCGCTCGGCGACGGCGTCGAAGTCGAAACCGTGATCTCCGGCGGATTGTGGAATACGCTGGTCGATCCGTCGCAGCGTCGAGAACGCGCTGCTGAATCTCGCCATCAACGCGCGCGATGCGATGAACGGCCACGGCAAACTGACCATCGAAGCCGGCAATGCCGCGCTCGACCGACGACTACGCCACGCGCCATTCCGAAGTCAGCGCCGGGCCAATACGTGATGCTCGCCGTCACCGACACCGGCTGCGGCATGACGCCCGAGGTGATGGAGCACGTCTTCGAGCCGTTCTTCACCACCAAACCCGAAGGCCAGGGCACCGGACTCGGCCTGAGCATGGTGTACGGATTCGTCAAGCAATCCGGACGGCCACATCAACATCTACAGCGAGCCTGGCCACGGCACGACGGTGCGCATTTATCTGCCGCGCGTCGTGCAGGCCGAGGACGTCGTCGACGTCGACTCGGGCGCCCATCGATCGGCGGATCGGAGACTCGTGCTCGTCGTCGAGGACGATGACGACGTGCGCGAGACCGTCGTCGAACTGCTCGGCGATCTGGGCTATCGCGGTGCTGAAGGCGAAAGATGCGCAGAGCGCGCTCGCCATCATCGAAAGCGGCGCTGCCGATCGATCTGCTGTTCACCGATGTGGTGATGCCCGGTCCGGTGCGCAGTCCGGAACTCGCTCGCCAGGCGCGCGAGCGATTGCCGAATGTCGCGGTGCTGTTCACCTCGGGCTACACGGACAACGCGATCGTCCACGGCGGGCGGCTCGACCCCGGCATCGAATTGCTGAGCAAACCGTACCGCCGCGAAGCGCTGGCGCGAAAAGTGCGCCATGTGCTGCGCAACCAGGCGCAACGCCTGCAATCGGTGCGGACCGATCTCGCGCCCGCCAATCCGACGCGGCGGCTGCGTGTCCTGTTCGTTGAGGACGACGATCTGGTGCGTCACGGCGACGTCGGAAATGCTCGGCGAAATGGGTTATCAGGTCTTGCAGGCTGCCGATGGCGCGAATGCGTTGCGGCTCATGGCGGAAGGCGAAGTCGATCTCGTCATGTGCGACGACAATCTTCCCGACATGCGCGGTGCGGATGTGGCGCAGAAAATTCGCGAACGCTTCCCGGACATCCCCGTTGTGTTCGCCACCGGCGCCTCGCACATGCCGAAGACGACGGACGGCGAGCACATCGACGGCGCCACGTTGCTGCGTAAACCCTTCAACCTCGCCGCACTCAGCCAGGCGCTGATCGCCGTCGCAGGCGAAGCCTAGCCAACCAAGCTTTCCGACGAAAGTCGCACAGCCGTCCGCCGCAAATCCCGCGAACGCGTGCTAGATTCGCAGCGGGAACAACCGTCCAATTCATCCAAGAGGATCGTCGCGTGACCTTCCTGATCTGTCTGTTTGCGCTCGCCTTCCTGATGTTCGTCGCCTATCGCGGCTACAGCGTCATTCTGTTCGCGCCGGTCGCGGCGATGCTCGCCGTACTGCTTCACCGATCCGTCCGCCGTGCCGCCGATGTTCACCGGCGTGTTCATGGACAAGATGGTCGGCTTCGTCAAGAACTATTTTCCGGTGTTTCTGCTCGGCGCCGTGTTCGGCAAGGTGATCGAGCTGTCGGGATTCTCGAAATCGATCGTCGGCATCCGTGATCCGTCTTGTCGGCCGCGAGCGCGCCGATGATGGCGATCGTGATCGTATGCGCGCTGTTGACGTACGGCGGCGTGTCGCTGTTCATCGCCGTGTTCGCGGTGTATCCGTTCGCGGTCGAGATGTTCAAGCAGAGCGACATCCCGAAACGGCTGATTCCCGGCGCGATCGCGCTCGGCGCGTTTTCGTTCACGATGGATTCGCTGCCCGGCACGCCGCAGATCCAGAACATCATCCCGACCACGCTTTTTCGGCACCGACGCCTACGCCGCACCGTGGCTCGGCATCATCGGCAGCATTTTCATTTTCGTGCTCGGCGTGATCGTACCTCGAATGGCGCCGGCGGCAGGCGCGCGCGGCGGGCGAAGGATACGGAACGGGACATCTCAACGAACCCGAGCCGGTTCCGGAAGGCCGGCTCGCCAATCCGTTCATTGCGATCCTGCCGCTGGTTCTCGTCGGCGTGTTCAACAAGCTGTTCACGCTGTGGGTCAACGATCACTACGGAAAAACGTATGACATCGCGATGCCCGGACTGGATAAACCCATAGCGGTGACCATCAGCAGCGTCGCTGCGATCTGGGCCGTCGAAGGCGCGCTGCTCATCGGCATCCTGTGTCGTGTTCGTGTTTGCGTTCCGCGCGGTCAAGGAACGTTTTGCCGAAGGCAGCAAGTCGGCCATCGGTGGCGCGCTGCTCGCCTCGATGAATACCGCATCGGAATACGGATTTGGCGCGGTGATCGCCGCACTGCCCGGATTCATCGCGATTCGCGAAGCGCTGACGTCGATTCCGAATCCGCTCGTCAACGAAGCGGTGACGGTGACGTCGCTCGCTGGCATCACGGGTTCGGCATCGGGCGGCATGTGGATCGCGCTCGCGGCGATGGCTAAGAATTTCATCGCAGCGGCGGATGCGGCTGGCATTCCGCACGAGGTGTTGCATCGGGTGGCGTCGATGGCTTCGGGTGGCATGGATACGTTGCCGCACAACGGCGCGGTGATCACGGTGCTGGCGGTGTGTGGGTTGACGCATCGGCAGTCTTATAAGGATATTTTCGCGGTCACTTGCATCAAGACGATGGCGGTGTTTTTTGTGATTGGGCTTTATTACGTTACGGGGTTGAAGTGATTTTGATTGTGATTTTAGAAAAAGGGCTTCCGCTATCCTTCGGATAGCGGGTAACTTTTTTGCTGATCGGCAAAAAGTAACCAAAAAACGATTGTTTTTCTCGCAGAGGATGCTGTCCGCAGACAGCACGTCCGTGCTGCTGGCTGCGGACGCGCGCATCCCTGCGCGCGTGTAACCTCGATACAAGCGTGCAGGTGACTGGTCGAAAGAGGCTTGTAAAAATGCAGGCACACAGTGCAAGCCGGTGAGGCTCAAAAGAAGAGCTCAGGTGGCCCGGGATCGCTTAGAGGCAACACTGCAAAGCCGGGGAGACTACAGGCAAGAGCTCCTGCGGCCCCGTCGCCGGTCGCTTAGTGAAGTCACGTTTACAAGACTCTTTCGACCAGTCGCGCGCAGGCGCAGATCGAGGGTGATCGCGCGCAGGAAGCGCGCGGTCCGCGGCGAGCATCAGGGACGTGCTCTCCGCGGACAGCATCCAATGGGAGAAAAGAAGGTGTTTCTTGGTTACTTCTTTGCACCAGCAAAGAAGTGACCCGCGATATTCAATCGCGGAAGCTCTTATCTTCAATCACCACACAAAAAAATACCTACGAGGTATGCGCCTCAACCAACGCCCGAGCCGCCTTAGCAATCGCCGCAATCGGCCCCGACTTATGATCATAAGTCAACCGCGTGTAATACCCACCCTCCAACAACAACATCAGCGAATCCCCGAGCGCATTCGCATCGCGCGCACCGGCTTCCTTCGCGAGCTTGCGCAACCGCTTGCGAATCTCACTCTTGTAGTTGTGCACGATCCCGGCAAGCATTTCGTTGTCTTCCGGAATCTCGACCGCCGCGTTGCCTAACGCACAACCACGACTCGTGCGACATTCGCTCTCCGCGGCATCGCTGCACGACAAATTCATGAATCCTTCGAACAGCGCGATCATCTGCTTGCGCGCATCGCCTTTGTGCGGCGCGATGGTGCTGTCCCACCATTCGAAATAATCGCGTTCCTGTTCGCGCAGGTATTCGGCGACCAGATCTTCCTTCGACGGGAAGCTGCGATAAAAACTCATTTTGTTGGTGCCGGCGCCTTGCGCAATCGCATCGACGCCCACAGCTCGGATGCCGTGCTGATAGAAGAGATCGCATGCGGTCTCGAAAATCCTGTCGCGCACGCGCGGCTTGTACACCGTTTCGGCCTTCTCACTCTTCGCGGCGACTGTACTGTTCAACGACGTTGCCGCCAGTTTTGCACCCACAACACTTACTCCTTCGTAGCCCTTGAATATTGACACGTTGGTTACCAGTAAGTAACATCGTACTTGTTACTGACCGGTAACGTACATATAGACAGCTTCCGCCGACGCAAGTTCCACGTCAAGACGCGAAGCAACATGCCGGTCGGCCCCGTTACACGTGATTCAAGGAGCGCATCATGAAGACCCTCGTATTCCGCAGCCGCGCTGCGATTCTGCTGCTGTTGAGCGCGGCGATTTCCATCGCTCTGCTCACGGGCTGCTCGCATAACAGCGCCAATGCCGCCGCGGCCGCGCCGCCGCCGCCGACCGTTTCCGTCGCCGAAGTGGTCTCCAAGCCGCTGCGCGATTTCGAAGAATTCTCCGGCCGACTCGAGCCCGTCACCACCGTTTCCGTGCAGCCGCGCGTCGCCGGTTTCATCGACATCCGCGCAATTCGCCGAAGGCTCGCGCGTGAAGAAAGGCCAGGTGTTGTTCCGCATCGATCCGCGGCCGTTCCAGGCCGAAGTCGATCGACTCGCCGCGCAGTTGAAGCGTGCGCATACGCAATCGGATCTGGCCGCCACGCAGCGCAAGCGCGGCGAACAGCTCGTCGCCAAGCACGTTATCGCGCAGCAGGATTTCGATCAGCTGCAAGCGACTTCAGTCGCAAGCCAGGATGACATCAGCTCTGCCGCCGCAGCCCTGGAAGCGGCGCGACTGAACCTCGAGTTCACGCAAGTGAAATCGCCGATCGACGGCCGCGTATCGCGCATGCTGATCACGCCGGGCAATCTCGTGAACACGCAAAGCGTGTTGACCACCGTCGTGTCGGACAATCCGGTCTACGCCTATTTCGATGCGGACGAGCAGACCTATCTGCATTTCGCGCACGAAGCGAACGGCGCGCCGGTGTTACATGGGTCTCGTCGATGAGCAAGGCTATCCGCACGAAGGTCATCTGAACTTTCTCGACAATCAGGTCGACGTGCACAGCGGCACGATCCGCGCGCGCGCCGTGTTCGACAACGCCGATGGCGAATTCACGCCGGGCCTGTTCGCGCGCATCAAGCTCGTCGGCGGCACGCCGCGCGACACGATCCTGATCGACGAACGCGCGGTCGGCACCGACCTCGGCAAGAAGTTCGTGCTCGCGCTTAAAAAAGACAACACGGTCGAATATCGTCCGGTCACGCTCGGCGCGAAGATCGATGGCTTGCGCGTGGTCAATCAAGGTCTCGCGGTCGGCGACGTGATCGTCGTCAACGGATTGCAGCACGTGCGGCCCGGTTCGCCGGTGACGCCGCACGCACGTGCCGATGGCGGCCGACAACAAAGGTCGTCGCGCAGATCGACGCCTCGCGACACGACCAAGACGCGCGATGAACTGAGCACGGCGCGTGAACTTCCCCTCTCCCCTCGGGAGAAGGTGGCGCGCACGGTTGCGCGAAGAGCCTCAACGGCGCACGCCGCGACGCACCCTCATCCGCCCTTCGGCACCTTCTCCCTCGGGAGAAGGGAAGAGAAGGCTCGCCATGAATCTCTCCCAATTTTTCATTTCGCGCCCGGTCTTCGCCGGCGTGCTTGTCGACGCTGATCCTGATCGCCGGCCTCATTTCGATTCCGAATCTGCCGATTTCGGAATACCCGCAAGTCGTGCCGCCGACGGTCGTCGTGCGCACGACGTATCCGGGCGCGAATCCGAAAGTGATCGCCGACACCGTCGCCGGTCCGCTCGAGCAGGCGATCACCGGCGTCGAGGACATGCTCTATCAGTTCTCGCAGGCGACCAGCGACGGCGTGATGACGCTCACCGTCACGTTCAAGCTCGGCACCGACGTCGACAAGGCGCAGCAGCTCGTGCAGAACCGCGTCGCGCAGGCGACGCCGAAGCTGCCGCAGGACGTGCAGCGCATCGGCGTCGACCGTGAACAAGTCCACGCCCGACATCACGATGGGCGTGTTCCTGACCTCGCCGGACGGCCGCTACGACCTCAACTACCTCGTCCAACTACATGGTCCTGCACGTCAAGGACGAGCTGGCGCAAGATCGACGGCGTCGGCGACGTGCAGCAGTTCGGCGGCGGCAACTATTCGATGCGCGTGTGGCTCGATCCGGAAAAAGTCGCCGCGCGCGGTCTGACCGCGGGCGATATCGCCAACGCGATCCGCGAGCAGAACGTGCAGGTCGCGGCGGGCCAGCTCGGCTCGCCGTCGCGCCGAACGTGTCCGACGGTTCGACGCAAGCCGAATTTCCAGATCGCGGTGAACACGAAGGGCCGCCTCGATCGACGAAGAGGATTTCGCCAACATCATCGTGCGCACCGGCGACGAAGGCCAGATCACGCGTCTGCGCGACGTCGCGCGCGTCGAACTCGGCTCGGACAACTACGCGTTGCGCGCGATGCTCAACAACCAGACGGCGGTCGGCGTCGGCATCTTCCAGCGCCCGGGCAGCAATGCGATCGCGATCTCCGACGCGGTGCGCGCGAAGATGGCGGAGCTGAAGAAGTCGTTCCCCGACGGCATCGACTACGATCCCGCCTACGATCCGACCGTATTCGTGCGCGGCTCGATCGAAGCGCGTGCTTGCACACGTTGCTCGAAGCGATCCTGCTCGTCGTCATCGTCGTGATCGTGTTCCTGCAGACCTGGCGCGCGTCGATCATTCCGCTGCTCGCCGTGCCGGTGTCGCTGATCGGCACGCTCGGCGTGATGCATCTGTTCGGCTTCGGACTGAACACGCTGTCGCTGTTCGGCCTCGTGCTCGCGATCGGCATCGTCGTCGATGATGCGATCGTCGTCGTCGAAAACGTCGAGCGCAACATCAGCGAAGGCCTGTCGCCGATCGAGGCGACCAAGCAGGCGATGACGCGAAGTGACCGGTCCGATCATCGCGACCGCGCTCGTGCTGTGCGCCGTGTTCCTGCCGACCGCGTTCATCAGCGGCCTGTCGGGCGAGTTCTACAAGCAGTTCGCGCTGACGATCGCGATCTCGACGGTGATCTCCGCCTTCAATTCGCTGACGTTGTCGCCCGCGCTGTCGGCGCTGCTGCTGCGAGTCGCACGATGCGCCGCCCGATCGCGCTGACGCGCATCCTCAACGGCGCGCTCGGCTGGTTTTTCCGCCCGTTCAACCGCTTCTTCGCGCGCGCATCGAACGGATATGTCGGCAACGGTCAGCCGCATGCTCGGCCGCAGCTCCGATCGCGGTTTTCATCTACGCCGGCCTGATCGCGCTGACCGCGATACGGTTTCACGCGCACGCCGACCGGCTTCGTGCCGCCGCAGGACAAACAGTATCTGGTCGGCTTCGCGCAATTGCCCGACGCGGCCACGCTCGATCGCACCAGCGACGTGATCCGCCGCATGACCGATATCGCGCTGAAAACACCGGGCGTCGAATCCGTGCCGGCGTTTCCGGGGCTGTCGATCAACGGTTTCACCAACGCGCCGAACATGGGCATCGCGTTCACGCCGTTGAAACCGTTCGAGGAACGTCGCGATCCGTCGATGTCCGCGGGCGCAATCGCGATGGCGATGAACATGCAGTTCGCGCAGATACAGGACGCGTTTATCGCGATCTTTCCGCCGCCGCCGGTGCAGGGTCTCGGCACGATCGGCGGATTCAAATTGCAGATCGAAGATCGCGCGCAATCTCGGCGCCGACGAGTTGTACAAGCAGTTGCAGAACGTGATCGCGAAAGCGAGCAAGCGTCCCGAACTCGCCGGCGTGTTCTCCGGATTCCAGGTCAACGTGCCGCAGATCGATCTCGAAGTCGATCGCGAGAAAGCGAAAACCGCCGGCGTGCCGCTGCAGAATATCTACGACACGATGCAGATGTATCTCGGTTCGCTGTACGTGAACGACTTCAACCGTTTCGGCCGCACCTATCAGGTCAATGCGCAGGCCGAACCCGGATTCCGTCTCAACGGCGCCGACATCGGCCGTCTGAAAACGCGCAACGAACGCGGCGACATGATTCCGCTCGCGAGTTTCGTCACCGCGCGCGAAACGTCGGGCCCGGATCGCGTGCCGCACTACAACGGATTTCTCTCGGCGGAATTCAACGGCGCCGCCGCGCCGGGTTACAGCTCCGGACAAGCGCAGACGGCGATCGAAGAAGTGCTCGCGCAGGAATTGCCGAACGGCATGGACTACGAATGGACCGATCTCACCTACCAGCAGATCCTCGCCGGCAACACGATGGTCTACATTTTCCCGCTGGTCGTGCTGCTCGTGTTCCTCGTGCTCGCCGCGCAGTACGAAAGCGTGACGCTGCCGCTCGTCGTGATCCTGATCGTGCCGATGTGTCTGCTCTGCGCGATTCTCGGCGTGACGATCATGTCCGGCGACAACAACATCTTCACGCAGATCGGACTGATCGTGCTCATCGGACTCGCGTGCAAGAACGCGATCCTGATCGTCGAGTTCGCGAAAGACCGCGAAGCGCTGGGCGAATCGGTATGGCAAGCCGTGCTCGACGCGTGCCGCCTGCGCCTGCGTCCGATCCTGATGACCTCGCTCGCGTTCGTGATGGGCGTGGTTCCGCTCGTCACCTCGCACTGGCGCGGGCGCGGAGATGCGCCGCGCGATGGGCGTGGCGGTGTTCTCCGGCATGCTCGGCGTGACGTTCTTCGGGCTGATGCTGACGCCGGTGTTCTACCTCATCGTGCGGCGCCGGCGCGCGAAACGATCGAAAGATTCCAAACACGAGCAGCCGTCCGACGCCGTTGCTCGCGTAGGGGCGCGATTCATCGCGTCCGCACATCCGCGAAAAACCGGGTTCGATGAATCGAACCCCTACAATCCACAAAGGAGAATTGCAATGTCCAAGAAAATCGCTCTCGTCACCGGCGCCACGCGCGGCATCGGTCTGGAAACGGTGCGTCAGCTCGCCTCGCAAGGCGTCCACGTGATCCTCGCCGGCCGCGACAAATCGAAAGCCGAAGACGCCGCGCAATCGCTGCGCGACGCCAAGCTCGACGTCGCCTCGATCGCGCTCGACGTGACCGATCCGAAAAGCATCGCCGCCGCGGCGAAGGAAATCGACGCCAAACACGGCAAGCTCGATATCCTCGTCAACAACGCGGGTGTGATGTTCGACGATTACCAGAAGAAACCGTCGGAACAATCGATCGACGTGTGGCGCAAGACGTTCGACACCAACGTGTTCGGACTCGTCGAAACGACCAACGCATTTCTTCCGCTGCTGAAGAAATCCGATGCCGGCCGCATCGTCAACGTGTCGAGCATCCTCGGCTCGATCGCGCTGCATCTGCGATCCGAAATCGCCGATCTATGACTTCAAGGTTCCGGCATACAACGTGTCGAAATCGGCCGTGAATGCGTGGACGGCGCAGCTCGCCTACGAATTGCGCGATACGTCGATCAAGGTCAACACGATCCATCCCGGCAGCGTGAAGACCGACATGAACGCGCAAGGTGCGCTCGATGTCGAGACCGGTGCGAAGTCGAGCGTCGAACTCGCACTGATCGGCAACGATGGTCCGAGCGGCAGCTTTTCGCACCTCGGTGAAACGCTACCCTGGTGAGTTCAACGCGCGGGCGATCGCAGCGGTCGCCCGCGCACGTTCTACACAAAATCCAACCTAAGCTGAACGGACATTCAGGAATGGGACGGGAAATTGATTCCCATTCGCTAACATTCGGCGGTTCCCCTCGCCTGCCTACTGATGCCGTCCGAAACAGAAAAACCGATTGAACTCGCGCCGCGCCGGCGCGGATATTTGCCGCTGGGAAGCATTCTCGGCCTCGCGCTCGCGATCGTCGCGATCGTTCTCGTGGCGATACTTTCCATCCGCAGCGTGCGCAACGACAACGAGAACGGCGAACGCGTCACGCACGCGATGGCAGTGCTCGACAGCATGGAAACGCTGTTGTCGCGCGTCAAGGATGCTGAAACCAGCCAGCGCGGATACCTGCTCACCGGCAAGGACAGCTATCTGGCGCCGCTCAACAACGCGCGTGCGGATTTGCCGGGTCTTGTGGAAGGCGTGCGCCAGCTCGTCGCCGATTCGCCGGATCAGACCGAACGCATCGGCCGCATCGACGGCCTGATCAAACAGAAGCTGACGGAGCTGCAGCAGACCGTTGAACTGCATCAGGTCGGCAAGGCGGACGAGGCGCTGTCGATCGTCCTGAGCGATCGCGGCAAAAACGTGATGGACCAGATCCGCACGCAGGTCGCCGCGATGACGGCCGCCGAACGCACGTCGTTGGCCGCGCGTCAGGAAGAATGGAAAGGCTCGGCCACCAGCACGGCCGACGTGGTGATGATCGGGCTCGGTGTCGTTCTGATTTTGCTGTTGTTCGGCGGCGTGATGCTGTCGCGCGAATATCAGCGCCAATCGTCAGAAGCATGGTCGGAGACCGGGCTTGGCTGCGCTCGGCAGCCGGCTGCAAGGCGATCTGCGCCTGGATGTGCTGGGCCGCAACGCGCTGGATTTTCTCGCCGCCTATCTCGACGCGGTGGTCGGCGCGATCTACATCATCGATGCCGACGGCGTGTATCGCCGCATCGCGGCGTTCGCGACGAGCGGCGGACTCGAACAATTCCGTCCGCGCGAAAGTCTGCTCGGACAAGCGGTGGCCAATCGCCGTCCGCTGCGCATTACTCAGGTGCCGGCAGGCTATATCGACGTGAACTCCGGCACCGGACAGGTCAAACCCAACGAACTCGTGATCGTGCCGGTCGCCGCGCATGACAGTCTGCAGGCCGCGCTCGAACTCGGCTTCATCCGTCCGCTCGATGACGAGGCGTTCGATCTGCTCGTGCGCGCCTGCAACATCATCGGCATGAGCGTGCGTTCGGCGAAAGATCGCAGTCGGCTGGAAGATCTGCTCGAAGAAACGCAGCGCCAATCGGAGGAATTGCAGACGCAGCAGGAAGAACTGCGCGTCAGCAACGAGGAGCTGGAAGAACAGAGCCGCGCGCTGCGCGAATCGCGCTCGCAGCTCGAATCGCAGCAGGCCGAACTCGAACAGACCAATTCGCAGCTCGAAGAACAGACGCAGTTGCTCGAACATCAGAAAGACGAACTTTCGCACGACGAGCGAAGTGCTGACGCAGAAGGCGCACGAACTCGAACTGGCCAACAAGTACAAGAGCGAGTTCCTCGCCAACATGAGCCACGAGCTGCGCACGCCGCTCAATTCGACGCTGATCCTGTCGCGCCTGCTGTCGGACAACAAAGCCGGCAATCTCACCGACGAACAGGTGAAATACGCGCAGACGATTTCGTCGGCCGGCAATGAACTGCTCGGCCTGATCAACGACATTCTCGATCTGTCGAAGATCGAAGCGGGCAAGGTCGAGTTGCAGCCGCAATCGGTGCCGGTGCGCAAGTTCGCGCAGGATGTGATGTCGGGTTTCGTTCCGCTGGCCGAGCAGAAAAACCTCAAGCTCTTCGCGACGATCGAGCCGAACGCGCCGGAACGCATCGAAACCGATCCGCAGCGCGTCAGCCAGGTACTGAAGAACCTGCTCTCGAACGCACTGAAGTTCACCGACCGCGGCGAGATCGAAGTGCGCGTGTTCTCGCGCGATCCGGGCACGATTTCGTTCGCGGTTCGCGATAGCGGCATCGGCATCGAGCGCGAGCAGCACGCGATCGTGTTCGAAGCGTTCCGCCAGGCCGACGGCAGCACGCATCGCAAATACGGCGGCACGGGTTTGGGTTTGTCGATTTCGCGCGATCTTGCGCAACTGTTGGGCGGCAGCATCGATCTGGTCAGCGCGATCGGGCGCGGCAGCACGTTCACGCTGACATTGCCGGTTGCTTTCGCGCCGGCGAGCGAACGCGCGCCGCCGCCGAAGAGTCCGTCGACCACCGCGGCACTCGCCGCGCGCCGCGAGATCGCCATCGAAACGCGCCGCATCGCCGAGACGCCGGCGGAGATTCCGCCCTCGCAAGTCAGCGACGATCGCGGCAGCCTGACCACGCAGTCGCGCCGCATCCTGATCGTGGAAGACGACATCAAGTTCGCCGCGATCCTGCGCGATCTTGTCCACGAACAAGGTTTCCAGTGCGTGATCGTGCACGACGGCGCGGCCGGACTCGCCGCCGCCAATCGCTACGAACCGCACGGCATCGTGCTCGACATGCAGCTGCCGACCATTTCGGGCCTCGACATCCTGCAGGAACTCAAGCGCAATCCGCGCACCCGGCATATTCCGGTACACATCGTGTCGGTCAATGACATGTCGCAGGAAGCACTGCGCCTGGGCGCGGTCGGTTACGCGCTGAAACCGGTGGACCGCGAAGGGCTCGTCGACGCGCTGAACAAACTCGAAAGCAAGTTCACGCCCGGCAACCGGCGCGTGCTGCTGGTCGAAGACGACGACCGCCAGCGCGCCAGCGTCCGCGCGCTGCTCGCTGCGCTCGAAGTGGAAATCCGCGATGTCAGCAACGCCGCGCAAGCGCTTGAACTGCTGGTTTCGCTGACGTTCGACTGCATGGTGATGGATCTCAATCTGCCCGACATGAGCGGCTTCGATCTGCTGCAGCGCATGTCCGAACAGGATGACATCGCATTCCCGCCGGTGATCATCTACACCGGCCGCTCGCTGACCGCCGAAGAAGAAACCAAGCTGCGCCGTTTCTCGCGCTCGATCATCGTCAAGGACGCGCGTTCGCCGGAGCGCCTGCTCGACGAAGTGACGCTGTTTCTGCATCAGGTCGAATCGAAACTGCCGGCTGAAACGCAACGGCTGCTGTCGGCCACGCGCAGCCGCGACGCGACGCTCGAAGGCCGGCGCGTGCTGCTCGTCGAAGACGACGTGCGCAACATCTTCGCGTTGTCGAAAGTGCTCGAACAGGCCGGGCTCAAGATCGAGATCGCGCGCAACGGACGCGAAGCGCTCGATTCGCTCGACAAATTCATGTCATCGCCGGACACGAAATTCGATCTCGTGCTGATGGATATCATGATGCCGGAAATGGACGGGCTGACCGCCATGCGCGAAATCCGCAAGAAACCCAACCTGAAGAAACTGCCCATCATCGCCATCACTGCCAAGGCGATGCGCGACGATCAGGAACGCGCCATCGAAGCCGGCGCCAACGACTACATCGCCAAACCCATCGACATCGAGAAACTTCTCTCCCTATCGAGGGTGTGGATTTCCAAAACCTGACGCGCGGGCGATGAGCACCGAATTCGACATCGAACTGCCGCTGTTCGTCGAAGCGGTGTTTCGCCGCTATCACTACGACTTCCGCGACTACGCGCCGGCTTCGCTGAAGCGACGCCTGCATACCGCGTTGCCGCGCTTTCAGTTGCGAGAGCCTGTCGCAACTGCAGCATCGACTGCTGTACGAGCCGAACCTGTTCAACACGCTGCTCGACTATCTCACGGTGCAAACCACCGAGATGTTCCGCGATCCGGAATACTATCGCGCGTTGCGCACGCAGGTGGTGCCGGTGCTGCGCACGTATCCGTCGCTGAAGATATGGGTCGCGGGTTGCAGCACGGGCGAGGAAGCGTATTCGCTCGCGATCCTGCTCAGGGAAGAAGGACTTCTCAGCCGCACGATCATTTACGCCACCGACATCAACGCGCAGGCGCTGCGCAAGGCCGAAGCGGGCGTTTACGAGGTCGATCGCGTCGCGCTGTTCTCGCAGAATTTCCAGCGCTCCGGCGCGCACTCTTCGCTGTCGGCGTATTACACCGCCGCGTATGGTCGCGCGGTGTTCGATCAATCGCTGAAAAAGCATATGGTTTTCTCCGACCACAGCCTGGCTACCGACAGCGTGTTCGCCGAGATGCAGTTGGTTTCGTGCCGAAACGTGCTGATCTATTTCAACCGCACGCTGCAGGATCGCGCCATCGGACTTTTCCGCGAAGCGCTGTGCCTGCGCGGATTCCTCGGCATCGGCTCGCGCGAATCATTGCGATTCTCCGCGCACCACGACGCGTTCGAGTCCATCGATTCCGACAACCGCATCTACCGCAAGGTGGCGGCGTCGTGAGCCATCTCACCGATGGCCTGCCGCGCATCGATGCCATCGTCATCGGCACGTCGGCCGGTGGCGTGGAGGCGCTGTCGCGAATCCTGCCGTCGATCCCTGCCACGCTCGCCGCGGCGATGCTCGTCGTCGTGCACATACCGCGCGAACGGCCGAGCCTGTTGAGCGAAATTTTCCGCGCCAAATGCAAGCTGCGCGTCGAGGAAGCCGTCGACAAGGCCGACATCAAACCCGGTTGCGTCTACTTCGCGCCACCCGACTATCACATGCTCGTCGACAGCGGTCCGCAGATCGCGTTGTCGGTCGACGATGTCGTGCAGTATTCGCGGCCGTCGATCGACGTGCTGTTCGAATCGGCCGCCGACATTTTCGGCAGCCATCTGCTCGGCGTCCTGCTCACCGGCGGCAACGAAGACGGCGCCGCCGGCATGGCTTATATTGCCCAGCTGCGGGGGAAGCACGGTGGTGCAGGATCCGGCCGAAGCGCTCTCGCGGCCGATGCCGGACAGTCGCGCTGAAAGTCATCAAGCCCACTCACATCCTGCGGCTGGACGACATCCGCGATCTTTTCATTTCTCTGGCGAAGAAACCTGCACGATGACGATGATGAAGCTACCCCTCACCACGCGCAAAGTCGCCTGTCTCGTCGTCGACGACATTCCCGAGAACATCATCGCGCTGCGTGCGCTGCTGCAGAGCGACGAAGTCGATGTGCTCACTGCGCAATCCGGCGCGGAGGCGCTGGAGATCCTGCTCGAAAAAGACGTCGCGCTTGCCATCCTCGACGTGCAGATGCCCGACATGAATGGTTTCGAGCTGGCCGATTTCATGCGCGGCACCGAACGCACGCGCGACATCCCGATCTTTTTCGTCACCGCCGGCACGCGCGATCAGGAACGTCTTTATCGCGGCTACGAAGCCGGCGCGGTGGATTTCATCTACAAGCCGGTCGAGGCGGACATCCTCAGGAACAAGGCGCGCGTTTTTTTCCAGCTGCATCGTCAGAAACAGCAGCTCGCGTGGGAACTGCGCGAACGCACCGAAGCGCTGCGCCTGAGCGAGATGTTCATGGCCGTGCTCGGCCACGATCTGCGCAACCCGCTCGGCGCGATCATGGCCAGCGCCGAAGTGGCGGGCATGGTGTCGAAGGACGATCAGGTCAAGCAGTTCACCACGCGCATCCTGTCCAGCGCGCAGCGCATGACGCGCATGATCGAAGACCTGCTCGATGTCACCCGCGCACGCGTCGCCGGCGGCATCCCGATCCGTCCGCAGCCGATGGATTTGCAGCCGGTGCTCGAGCGCGTGCTCGGCGAACTACGCGCGATCCATCCCGCGCGCACGCTCAAGGTCACCACCGCCGGCGACCTGCACGGCACCTGGGACAGCGAGCGCCTCGCGCAGGTGGTCTCGAACCTGGCCACGAATGCGCTCCAGCACGGCGTGCAGGATGCGCCCGTATCCGTCGAAGCCGACGGCAGCGCCGATCGCGAAGTCACGCTATGCGTGCGCAACGGCGGCGGCATCCCCGAGCATCGGCGCGCCGCGCTGTTCGATCCGTTCCACGATGTCAGCCGGATGGCCGAATCGCGCAACGGATTAGGTCTGGGGTTGTACATCGTGCGGGAAATCGTCCTGGCGCACGGCGGCAGTGTCGACGTTCACGCTACATCAACAGATGAGACTGCATTCTGGGTCCGGCTTCCGCGCGTGGCGAAATCGGAGCGATCCCGCGAGCGCTAGGCGAACGACAAGGACGAATCGAAAGAAAATGGATCGGGGAACCGCATGGTCACCGCAGTACTCATCATCGACGACGATCCCATCCTGGGACCTGTGACCGTGGAACTGTTGCACGCGCTCGGCCACCGCGCGCGCTGGGTCGACACTTACGAACGCGGCCTGGACGCGCTGCGCCATCCCGATGATGTCGCCATCGTCCTGCTCGACCTGCAACTCGGCCAGCAGCGCGGCGAATCGTTGATCGGCGATTTGCGCCGCGAAGGTACCCATCTGCCGCCGCTCGTCATCTTCTCCGCGCAACCGATGAACGAATTGCGCGACGCCGCGACGATGATAAGCGCCGCGGGAATCCTGCAGAAGCCGTGCGACGCGGCGGCGATCAACCACGCCATCGAAACCGCTGTCGGCTGAATCGCCGACAGCTGCGGCCGCGACGCGCGGTAAACTGTTCCGGTCAAACCGGAGCCCGCCATGCCGCGCAACCGCACCGCCTTCCTGTTCGATCTCGACGGCACGCTGGTCGACAGCGTGTATCAGCACGTGCTCGCGTGGAAATATTCCCTCGATCGTGAAGGCGTTCCGCTGTCGGTGTGGCGCATCCATCGCAAGATCGGCATGAGCGGCGGGCTGTTCACGAATATTCTTTTGCGCGAAACCGGATTCGACGCGACGCCGGAACGCCTCGATCGTTTGCGCCACGAACACGCGGCGGAATACACGCGACTGGCCGGTAGCGTAAAGCCGCTGCCCGGCGCGCGCGAGCTGCTCGAACATCTCACCGCGAACGGAATCCCGTGGGCGATCGCCACGTCGGGCCGCATGGAAACGGCCGGTCACAATCTCGCCTCGCTCGGTGTCGATCCGGACAAGGTGCCGGTGGTGACGCGCGATCAGGTCAAATACGCCAAGCCCGATCCCGATTTGTTTCTCACCGCCGCCGAACGCCTTGGCGTGGACATCCGCGAGTCACTCGTTCTTGGCGACAGCATCTGGGACATGATCGCCGCGCAGCGCGCCCGCGCGCTCGGCGTGGGATTGCTGTCGGGCGGCTACGGCGAAGACGAACTCGAACGCGCCGGCGCGTTCCGCGTGTATGCCGATCCGGCCGACTTGCTGCTGCACATCGACGAAGTGTCGGCGCGCGCGTGAGCCAGTGGACGCACCGCGTTGCCGATTCTTTTCCGATGAACCGCAAATCCGACGTGCCGGGTGACGCGCCGAAGACATTGCGACGCGGACGCGTGCTGTTGGCTTTCGCCGTCACGCCGTTTCTACCGGGCTTCTACGGCGCGCTGTTGTTCGGACAGCCGTGGGCATTTCCCGTCGGACTGGCGGTCGCGTATCCCATCGCGTTGCTGCTCGGCGTGCCGCTGCTGTTGCTGATGCGCCGCGCGAACTGCATGGAATGGTGGGCGTTCGTCACCGCCGGACTCGCGTGCGTGCTGCCGGTGCTGCTCGGCTACGCGTGGATTCGCGACGTGCCGCATCTGGAATCGTTCAACGCGATCAACGCGCTGATCGTTCTCGCCTCGGGCGCCTTTTCGGGCGCCTGTTTCTGGTTGATCGGCGTGGCCGGCGATTCGCCGCTGCGCATCCGCGACATCTTCGACGCCGGCCCGCCCGCCGCTTGAATCACTGACCGCCGAACAGGCGGAACACGACGAACAATCCCGCCGCGAACAGTGTCGCGCCGAGGAATACGCACACCGGCAATGTCAGTACCCACGCGAGCAGAATGTTGCGTACCGTGTCTTTCTGCAATCCGGATTTGTTGGCCGCCATCGTGCCGGCGATGCCGGACGACAGAATGTGCGTCGTACTCACCGGCAAGCCGATCGCATCGGCCGCGCTGATCGTCGCCATGGTCACGAGCTCCGCGGACGCGCCTTGCGCGTAGGTCAGGTGTGCCTTGCCGATTTTTTCGCCGACCGTGACGACGATGCGCTTCCAGCCGATCATCGTGCCGAGTCCGAGCGCGATGGCGACGGCGGCCTTGACCCAGATCGGGATGAACAGCGTCGCGGATTTCATTTCGTCCTTGAATGCGCCCAGCGTTTTTTTGTCGTCGCCGCTGAAGGTCGCGCCTTTGAGCATTTTGTTGAGCGATTCGGAAACGACATAAATGTCGCTGCGCAAATTGGCGCGTTCACCGGCGGGAATGTCCTTGAGCGTCGGCGCTTTGGAAATCGTCGCGTCGATCGCATGGGTTTCGCCAGCGAGCGACGGCATCGTTTCGGGTGTGGTCTGACCGCTGCGCAGATACGCACTGAGCATGTCCTGCATGTGCTTGCGATCGGTCGGCAACGGCTGCCTGTCGTTGATGCGATCGAGAATGGCCACGCTCGCGTGCGAGTCGGCGACGAGTTTCGTCATCGCCGCCGCGTCGCTGCCGAGATTCAGCGCGAATCCCGCCGGCACGATGCCGATCAGGATCAGCATGATCAGGCCCATGCCCTTCTGTCCATCGTTCGATCCGTGCGCGAAGCTGACGCCCGTGCAGGTGAGAATGAGCAAACTGCGGATCCAGATCGGCGGCGGCGCGTTGCCTTCCGGTGATGTATACAATTTCGGATTCTTGATCAGCGCCTTGCACAGCAGGAGCAACAGCGCCGCGGCGACGAATCCGATGACGGGCGATACGATCAGCGCGGTCGCGGTGTCCTGCACCTTGCCCCAGTTGATGCCTTCACCGAATTTGGCCGTGCTCGACAGATACGAGTTCATCAGACCCACGCCGATGATCGAACCGATCAATGTATGCGAACTCGACGCGGGCAATCCGAAGTACCACGTGCCGAGATTCCAGATGATCGCCGAGAGCAGCAACGCGAACACCATCGCGAACCCCGCGCCCGATCCGACATTGACGACCAGTTCGACCGGCAACAACGCGATGATCCCGAACGCCACTGCACCGGTTGAAGTGAGCACGCCGAGGAAATTGAACAGCCCCGACCACACCACCGCATAGGCGGGTTTCAGCGAGTGCGTGTAGATGACGGTCGCGACGGCGTTGGCGGTGTCGTGGAAGCCGTTGACGAATTCGAAACCGAGCGCGAGCACGAGCGCGCAGACGAGCAGCAGAACGGTGACTCCGGCCAGCGAGCCGTCGAAAAGGAATTCCATAGCGATCCCCCAAGTGGAGGAAGCTAGGCTAGAAAGCGGCGATGACCGTTCTGTGACAGCGCCGCTTGTCCGCGATGACCGGGCTCAGAGCCGCGCCGGCAAAATATCCGGATGGCGGTTGCGGCGCAGCGCCAGAAACGCGAGCGCGATGAAGATCACGAACACGATTCCCTGCGCGGCGGCGAACGGCGGTTCCGAGCCGCCCGGCGCGAGTTCGTGCAGCGCGGGAACCTTGAGAAACGCCTGCGCGATCAGCACGAACACGTTGAACCACAGACTCACGATCGCACCGATCACGTACACCGCACGCCACCCGCCGCGCAGACGGAACGTGTACAGCGCGAGCAGCGTCGGCACCATCACCACCAGCGCGACGATGCCCACGATATGCGAAGGCAACAGATGATCGCGGTGGAAAAAGAATCCCGAGATGCTCGTCGCGCGGTGGTGAGAAGAAACACGAGCGTCGTCGCACCCGGCATGCGCCGCTGCAACAGGCTCCACAGCACGACAAGACCGGAAAGAATGGCGACGAGACTGATAACGACATGCGACTGCAGCAACAACGTCGAATCCACAGGCGTTCCCCTTTGGCGATCGAACGATGAATGAGAAGCGTGCGCCGGGCGGCGCCGCTTGCATGCGATTTTCCCCGTACGCCGACCATCGTCTCCCGACGTGGCAAGCCCGTCAAGCCGGTGTTGGCGGCCGACGCACCGATGACGTCGGCCGCCCGCTTGTCAGTTTACGACCAGTCGCCGCCGCTGCCGCCGTCGAAACCGCCGCCGGAATCAGCGCTGCTGCCGCTGTCGCTGCCCCAGTCGTTGCTGCTGCCGAAATCGATGGGGCGGTCTTGCACCGTTTCGTTCGGCGAAGCGTCGCCTTGCGGAACGTAAAGCGGATTGCCGCTCGCATCGTGACGGCGATCCATCGCGCCTTCGATCAGATGTTCGGCGAGCATGCCGGCGGCGAGTCCGCCGAGACCGGCCGCGACCGTGTGACCCGTCCCGCCACCTTGCGGCGGATAACCCGGCGGATAACCCGGCGCATTCGGATAGCCCGGCTGGCCGGGCATCGGCGCATTCGGATTGTTGTATGCGCCATATGACGGCGGCGCACTGCGGCGGCGGAACGCGACAAACGCGAGCGCGCCGCCGACGATCAGCACGATCCACAAAAACGACGAGCCGCCTTCAGCGGAACTCTCGGCTTTGCGCGGCGTTGCGCTCGATTCGCGCACTGCCGGCTTGCCGCCGTTCAATTCGGCTTCGAAACGCGCGAATTTTTCCGGCGATGTGAAACGGATCGCCGGATCGAGCTGCTTGGCCTGCGCCGCCTGCGCACGCGCTTCGTTGAGTTTGCCTTCGTGCGCGAGGATTTCGGCGAGGATGTAATGCGGCTTCGCCGAATTCGGCTGCGCGGCGGTTACTTCACGCGTCATGCTCTCCGCACTGACATAGTCGTTGCGGTGCACGGCGTGTTCGACATCATCGAGCGTCGGCAACGCATACGCGCTCGCGGCGGTGACGGACAGCAACAGCAAAGCAAGAAAGCGCACGGCTCTTCTCCATCGGGTTCTTGTGAAAAAGCATTGGGTACGTCTCGTGCGAATACAAGCCCGCTGCATCAAGCATTCAACGGCATGCAAGTTATGACGGGACGCGAATCGGTTGTGCGGTGCGGCAGATGCGCCGAACGGTCATTTTCGACGATGGACTCGACATACCGCGCGGGTGTAGTTTCAAGACACCCGTCGCGTGCCTCGCTCCGCTATCGCGAATGAGCTGCAAGGCGGGAACTGGGGTTCTGGCAATCGACGCCTCCGCACGCACGTTGAGTACGTACGGCGTCGTTCTTCGCAAGTCGGCTAAGGGGAAAGACGATGCAACGCATTTCATTCTGGGTGGCGCGCTCGCTCGTGTTCGTGGCGGCGCTCACCGGCGCCGCGTGGACGCACGCGGATAATTCGGTGTCGGCGGCGCAGCTGTCGCAGACGCGCGTCAAGAAAGTCGGTGATGTCGATCCGATGCGGCTGGCGAATGACGGCAATCTCGCCGAATCGCCGACATCGCCGCAGGCGGTTCAGGTCGCCGGCAACTACACGTTCGCGACGAGCACGTCGGCATCGTTGGTCGACATGAGCAGTGGCACCACGACGCTGATCGCGACCGATCAGGACGACACGGCGTCCAGCGTCACGCTGATCGGTTTCGACTTCTATTTCCAAGGCGTTCGCCAGGATCGCTTCAGCGTCAATTCCAACGGTTCGCTGCGGTTTGGCGCTACTCCCATATCGAACACGCTCTACGATCCGCTCGCTCAGGCCGGCGTATCGCTGATCACCGCCTACGGTGCCGATCAGCGCACGCACGCGGGCAACGGCAAGGTGCACATCAAAGCGATCGGTGCGGCACCGAATCGCGAACTCGTGATCGAGTGGCTCAACATGCAGGCCGATTTCAACAGCGGCGGCACAGCCGACCTGACCTATCAAGTACACCTGTTCGAAACGAGCGGCGTCATCGAGTTCGCCTACGGATCGATGGCCATGAGCGCCACGGGTGCCGGCGATCCGAATTCACAGAGTCCGCAAATCGGTTTCTCGTCGAACAATGCGGCGGGCAGCGTCGGCTCCATCACCGCGGCGCAAAGCGGCACGCCGGCACCGACGTTCGATGGAAGTTCGGCGACGCCGGTGAACAATGTTTATGTCGCTGGTCCGATTGCGGTGTTGTCGTCGACAAGCGATGGATCGCGTCGCTCGTTCACGCTGACGCCGCCGACCGTTTCCCCACCGGTCGGCCCGCTGACGTTCACGGGCGTCACGGTCACGTCGATGACGCTCAACTGGGCCGATTCGGCAAACGAGACGGGTTACGCTATCTATCAGTCGACGGACGGAACGACCTATCAGTTCTACGGCACCGCCGCGCAAAACGCGACGAGCTTTACGGCGACCAACCTGCTCGGCACCACCACGTATTTCTGGCAAGTGGTCGCGGTGTCCGAAGGCGATACTGCGGGCATCAGCGGATCGCAACCCACCGCGATTCCGACTCCCAACGCGTCACTGGGTTCGGGTTTGTGGAGCAGTCCGGCGACATGGTCGACGGGAAGCGTGCCGAGCGCCAATGATGCGATCACGATCAGTTCCGGTACCACCGTCACGATCGACACCGGCGCGGTGGGCTATTCGCTCAGTGTCGGCGGCACCTTGCAGTTCGAACAGACCACCGCGCGCGCGCTGACGCTCGGCAGGGACGCGGTCATCCAGAACGGCGGCACGTTCCAGTCGAACCCGGCCGGTACTCAAACGTCGCACACACTCAGCCTCGCCGGAAACCTCACCAATAACGGCACGCTCGACTTTTCGACGAACGCCGACACGGCCGGCGCGGCCATCACATTCACCGGCACGCCCAACACCACGTTCGACGGCAGCGGCGCAACCACCGACGTGCGTCTGATCACCGTGAACAAAGGTGCGGGCGCTTCATCGATTCTGGAACTCAAACCTGCCAGCTTTTCAGTGCGCGGCGTGACGACGGATACCGTCGTCGGCGGCTGGCTGACGCTTGCCAATGGAACGCTCAAGCTGTCCGGCACGTTCAGCGGAACGAGCCGCGTCTTCACCGCGGCCGGTTACACGATCCCGGCGACGGCGGGTGTGTGGCTCAACAATCCCAACTACACAATCGCCGGTCAGGCGAGTAGCCCGACGTTGAACGGCTTGCTGCATGTGTCGCAGGGCACGATCAACATCGGCACGGCGACGGGAAATACGATGGGTTTCGCCACCGGGTCTACCGTCGTCATCGAGGGCGGTGCCGTGAACGTCACCGGCCGGTTCGGCGTAGCTGCTTCGGCCAATACCGTCAGCTACACGCAGAGCGGTGGCGTCATTACCGTCTGCACGATCGGTAACGCGTCGGCGACGCTCGGCAGTTTCGATCTGGGCACCTCGCTTGCTTCGACGATTTCGTTGAGCGGTGGCACGATCGTCGCGCAACTTGCGGCCACGGCGATCGATTACCGCAACCAAGCAGGCGGCGGCAGCGCGGGCGTAACTGGCGCAACCCTGCAGCTCGGCAACGCGGCGTCCGGCGCCGCGAAGACATTCAACCTGCGCGGCGTTCTGCCGAACGTCACCGTCACCAACACGTCGGCCGGTCACACGGCAGTGATGAGCACGACGCTGGTGAACTACAACAATTTCGCGCTCAGCATCGCCATCAGCCCCACGGCAACCTTCAACGCGGGCAACACTACTTTCCTGATGGCCGGCTCGTCACTCCTCAACAATGGAACGCTGACGGCGAACGGTGCATCCAGCAATTTCGTGTGGTTCGACATCGGTCAAGGCGCGCAAACCTACAGCGGCAGCGGCGTCACGACGGCGCCGATCACGTCGATGAGCATCCAGTCTTCGGGGCTGACGCTCGCATCGACCAACCCGATCGTCGCGAACCGGATCAATGTGTTCACCGGAAATATCGTCAATTCGAATTTGCTCACGCTCGGTATCGGCAACACGGCCACGAACGTGATCCAGATCGGCAACACGACGACGCCCACCGCGGCCGGCACGTTCGATCTGCCACTCACGTTCAATCTCGGCACGGGCGGCGAAGTCGTGTCGTACCTGCGCACGACCGCATCGCGCACGACCGGCCCGGAAATCAATCCGTCGCGCGCGTTGACCAACTTCACCTACGACGACAACGACCCCACCCACACGTTGACCATCGGCGGCGGCGATCTCGCGGTGAACACCACGACGACGCTGACCAACGGCCGTGTCGTCACGGGTTCGAGCGTGCTCACCACCGGCACGACCGTGACGCGCACCAACGGCTACGTCGACGGCAACCTGCGCAAGGCGCTCGCGGCTGCAGGAAGCGCGGCGTTCGAAGTCGGTACCGCGAACGGCTATACGCCCGTCGTGTTCAACGCAACCGCCGGCACCTTCCCCGCCAATGCGACGGTGGCGGCAATCCAGTCGAAAGCGCCGAACATCACGCCGCCTGAAAAAGCGATCAATCGTTACTGGAACATCACCGCGCCCGGCGTGACGGCCGATGTCACCTTCAGCTATCTCGATCCGACCGATCTGGATGCGGCGATCGAAGCCAATCTCGACGTCTACCGCATGGACGGCAACGCGTACACCGATCTCGGCGCGGCGGCGCGCAACGCGGCTGCCAACACTGTTCAGGCAACCGGTGTGACGACTTTCGGGCTGTTCACGCTCGGCGAACCGGGCGAAACGACGCCGCAGCACGTGGATCTGTCCATTACGAAAACCGATGGCGTCACGACCGTGACCGCCGGCGGGAGTACCACGTACACGATTACTGCGAGCAACATCGGTCCCGATCCCGCACCCGGCGCGACCATCGCCGATGCGTTCCCGCCGAGCCTGACGTGCTCGTGGACGTGCACCGGCGCCGGCGGTGGAACGTGCTTCGCGGCCGGCAGTGGCGATATCAGTGATCTCGTGAACCTGCCCTCCGGTGGCAGTGTGACGTACACCGCGACGTGTGCGATCTCGCCGAGCGCGAGCGGCACATTGAGCAATATCGCCACCGTGAGCGCGCCGGCGACCGTCACCGACGACGACCCGGCCAACAACTCGGCGAGCGACACCGACACGATCGTCAGCTCGGCCGATCTCGCCATCACGAAAACCGACGGCGTCACCAGCGCCACACCCGGCGGCAGTGTCACGTACACGATCACGGCCAGCAACGCCGGACCGAGCAACACCATCGGCGCCACCATTGCCGACACGTTCCCGGCCAGCTTGACCTGCTCGTGGACCTGCACCGGCACCAGCGGCGGAACGTGTACCGCGTCGGGCAGCGGAAACATCAACGACATCACGAATCTGCCTGCGGGCGGCAGCACGACGTACACCGCCAGCTGCTCGATCGCATCGTCCGCAACGGGACCACTCAGCAATACGGCGACGGTTTCCGCGCCGAGCGGCGTCACCGATCCCACCCCCGGCAACAACACGGCGACCGACACCGACACGTTGTCGCCCGTCGCGGATGTGGCCATCACCAACACCGACGGCGTGACCAACGCGACGCCCGGCAGTAACGTCGTCTACACCGTCACCGCCTCCAATGCAGGACCGAGCGACGCCAGCGGCGCCACCGTGTCCGACACGTTCCCGACCGGCGCCACGTGCTCGTGGACGTGCGTCGGTGCGGGCGGCGGAACGTGCACGGCATCCGGCAGCGGCAACATCAACGCGCTGACGAATCTGCCGTCGGGCGGGAGCGTCACGTACACGGCGACGTGTTCGTTGCCGCGCACCCTGAGCGGAACGTTGGTCAACACAGCCACCGTGTCGGCACCCAGTGGCGTGACCGATCCGACGCCAGGCAACAACTCGGCGACCGATACCGACACGATCAATCCGGCTGCGACGCTGAACGTTGTCGTCGACGATGGACACGAGTACGCGCGCGTCGGGCAGATGCGCAACTATCTACTGAAGGTCAGCAACAACGGCCCGTCCGACGCCAGCGATATCGCCATCACCGAAACGCTGTCGACCGCGTTCGTCGCCGAAGCCACGCAGTGGATCTGCATCGGCGCCGATCCGGGCTCGAGTTGCACGGCGTCGGGCTCGGGTCCGCTGACGGACAGCAACGTCACGATCCCGGCATCGCGCAGCCTCACCTGGCTGGTTACGGCACTCGTCAGTTCGGATACGCCGGACGCCACGGCCGACAACACGTTCGTCGTCACATCACAGCTCGACGTCGCATCGCCGTACAGCGTGACCGACAGCGACACCGTCGTGATCTTCCGCGACAGCTTCGATGTTCCGTTCGGCGACGGTTCCGATTTCGCACCGACGGCAAACGAGCAATCGCCGGCGTTGACGGCGTTGGCACGACCGCTCGTCGCCGGCGAATCGCTGGCCTTCACGATGCCCGAAACGGTCGGAAAGAATTCCGTCGATGTGCTGGTGAGCGGTCGCGCGCCGGATCGATCGGCTTTCCGCGTCGAACGTCTCAATCTCGGCGAAAATCCGAGCGTTCGCGTCGTCTCCATCGACGTGCTCGGCATCGAACACGCCAGCGCGTGGAGCATCGCGCAAAATGGCGCGCACGTCGTCATCGGACTGCTCGCCGACACCGGCACGCAGGCGGTGCTGGAAACGGCGTCGTCCGAAACGACGCTGACGCTCAGTGCGCAAACCCGCGAGGCGTATCAGGTGCAGGCGGCCGATGTCGCCGCTTACGTCGTGGAGTGACGTTCGCGAGCGAGTCCGGGATGTTCCGGACTCGCTCGCGTCGATTTGTGTTGTCGTGATGCACCTGACTTGCGGCGAACGTGCCTGCTAGCGCCGAAAGTTGGGACTGACCCTTAAGCCATCCCCCGGACAGCAAACCCAACCTCGCCGTCACGCGATGTCAGCCTTACAATGAGCCTGCCCTGGATCAGTTCTGGATCCACTCTCTCATTTGAACGCGAAACACGCGTTCCATCGGCTGATAAGCATCGCTATGCACGAAAAGACTGCCTTGATAACCGGGATCCTTGGACAGGACGGCGCCTATTTGGCCAAGTTTCTGCTCGAGAAGGACTACAAAGTCTATGGCTTGATCAGAAGGTATTCCAACCCGCGGTTCGACACGCTCGAATATCTGGGCATCGATGATCGGATCGAATATGTCTCGGGCGACATGTGCGATGAATCGTCGCTCATCGCCGTCATAAAAACGATTCTGCCGGATGAGGTCTACAACCTGGCGGCACAGTCGTTCGTCGGCTCTTCTTGGGATCAGGCGAAGCTGACGACCGACGTAAACGCGTTGGGCGTTCTCTACATTTTGAATGCGATCAAATCCCATTCCCCGACGACCAAGTTTTACCAGGCCTCGACCAGTGAGATGTACGGCAACAATCACGACGATGGCATACAGACGGAGGAGAGCCCGTTTCATCCGCGCAGTCCCTACGCCATTTCAAAACTGTATGCCTACTGGATGACCGTCAATTTCCGGGAAAGCTATGGCATGTACTGTGCGAACGGCATTCTTTTCAATCATGAGTCGCCGATTCGCGGCATCGAATTCGTCACGCGGAAAATATCGGACGGTGTGGCTCGTATTAAATTGGGACTTCGCGACGAAATCAGGTTGGCAAATATCGACAGCAAGCGCGATTGGGGTTTCGCAGGAGATTACGTCGAGGCCATGTGGCTGATGCTGCAGCAGGAGAAGTCGGACGACTACCTTGTTTCGACCGACGAGACGCATTCGGTTCGCGATTTCCTGGACGTCGCTTTCGGCTGTGTCGGAATCGGCGACTGGAGCAAATACGTCAAGATCGATCCGCGATTCAAGCGCCCGGCCGAATTGTTCACGTTGCAAGGAAAAGCGGACAAAGCCAAGAGACTTCTGGGCTGGCAGCCAAAAGTACGGTTTGAGGAACTGGTGAAGATGATGGTCGCGGCGGATCTGCAACGCTGTTCCGCCCAGATCAAATAGTACCGGGCTTGCAACGACCCTCTCGCGACGGCAGAAGCTGCAGGCCACTCTGCGGCACCCGTCCACGCAGACGTTCGCGAATCGACGGACTATATTTGGCGATGCAGTACATCGCACGCACTGCGTCCATCCAGCCGATTTTCTTGCCCTCTGCATAACTGCGGCCGGAGTAGGAAATGCTTACTTCGTCAATGCGACATCCGATTCTGGCGACTTTGGCGGTGACTTCCGGCTCGAAACCGAAACTGTTCTCCTCGATATCGATGCCCTGAATGACGTCACGACGGAACGCCTTGTAGCAAGTCTCCATGTCTGTCAGACGCAGACCTGTGAACAGATTCGACAGCAGCGTGAGTACTCGGTTGCCGAACCACTGCCGCACGAGCATGCGCGGGCGACGCGCATCGCTGAAACGCGAGCCGAATACGACGTCGGCGCGGCCGCTCAGAATCGGTTCGATCACCGTGAGATATTCGTTCGGATCGTATTCGAGATCGGCGTCCTGGATGATCACGATGTCTCCCGTCGCCGCCCGGATGCCCGTGCGCAGCGCCGCGCCCTTGCCTTGATTGACGTCGTGATAATGAATTTGTTGGACGAGCGGTGCGATTTCCGTTTCTAAGAATTGCGCGCGTGCCGTCGCGGGAGCCATCGTCGACGATGATGATTTCCTTGTTTGCATAAGGCGACGCACGCACCGCATCGACGAGCGCGCGGATGGTGCTTTCCTCGTTGTAGCAAGGAATCACGACGGACAACTTCATTAGCGCATCTCTCCCCTGTTCCGCACTCAACTCTTCTCGGCATTATCCGACCAGCATCGCGAAGCCGATCAATGCGAACAACCATCGATAGCGACGTTGCATCCACACGGCGGTGTCGAAATCCAGTCCGCGTCGCAGCGCTTGCGCCGCCCACGCGACATGGACAAGCCACGCGACAGGACTCAACAGCAACAGCCGCGGCAGGATACCCAACGCCGCCAACCCGGTGAGCATCGCATAGGCCGCGGTAAACATGAACAGGCTGGCGAAAAACGCTCGCCGGCGGCCGAACGCGACCGCGTTAGTCCGTATTCCGTTGAGCAGGTCGCCGGCGTAGTCGCGCACTTCCTGATTGAGATGACCGGCGGCGAACACCAGGCCGAAGAACAGGCCGATACCGATTCCAGTTGTGTCGAACGCGTGCGACAACGTGTAGCCAAGAAGGAAGTGCAATGTGCCGCCGACGAGATGATTGAGCGAACTCGCGACAGGCGCGCTTTTGCCAAGAATCGGAGAAGCCGAGTAGAGGAAGCCCAATGCGGCGATCGCGGCGCCTATGGCCAGTGTTTCTATGCCGTCGGCTGCGAAAGCGGCGGCGGACAGCGCGAGCAGAACGACTGAGAAATACGCAACCTCGCGTCTGCTGATTCCGTGCGCGGTGAATACGAGCGGCGCTCGCAGCGGATCGCGCAGATCGCTGTCGTATCCGACCCAATCGTTGAAGACGAAGATGTGCGCCGTCAGCGCGCAGCTGCCGCACAGCAACAGAGCGAGCGGAAGGATGCCGCGGCGTTCTAAACTGTAGCCGCCGAGCACGCTCCCGAGAATCGGCGATGCCTGAAGCGCGAGTACTTCCACCGCTCGAGCGGTCGCGAAGTACCGCAAGGTGCGCGCGATGTTGCGGACAAGGCGCGGCGGCGTCATGGTATCGATGCGTGCGGCGATTCGGTTTCTATTCCGACAGCTGCGTACAGCCGCAGCCATAGCGCGTAGCCGACGTCCTCCGACCAATAAAACCGCCGCACGGTCGCTCCGAGATTGTTGTGGTAAAGCAGCGGCGGCGAACGGCGGATTTGCGCGAAATCGTCTGCGGCCAAGCGCGTGAGCAGGCTTCGAGCCGCTTGCTGCGCTTCGGGAGTCGGGGGCGATTTGCTCAGCGTTGACGAGTCGGCGCGCGGTTCGCTCCAGATCTCCTGCTCCGGAACCGGAAGCGCCAATCGCTCCGCCGGCAGGTCAAGCGCGCAGCCAAGCTGGCTCGCTTCCGCCGCGCGCAAGTACGGTATGAGCGCGGTTTTGGTGTAGTAGACCCAGACGTCGCCATCACGAATCGAGCGTTGCAGAGCGCCGCAAAGCTGCTGTGCCGACGAAGGATCAAACTCGCGCAGCATCAGGTACACGTTCATCTGGATGCCGACATCCGTCGGATTCGGATCACTGCCGGGATCGATGCACTGGAAGTCTTTCTTCGGCGCGAGCCAGGTGCGGTAGAAGCCTCTCGCGTCGCGATAGCGGGCGAGCGTGTCCAGCATGCGGTGCCGTCGCGGATCGTCGGCCTGGCCGGCGATTCTCCACACGAGAGCGGTGTCGTCTGCATCCGGCGTGATCACGCATCCGAGCGTGCCGATGCCGGGCCCATTCGGCAGACCGTGATAGCGCACGAGTCCGTCGCTTTCGATCTGGGCGGCGAGTTCTGCGCGTGCGCGCGTCAGCGCAATGTCGAGACCTTGCCGATGCTCCAGCGGCGCGAGCAGATCGACGAGCATCGACGTGAGGAATGTGTTCATTTCCTGTTGCGGCGCTTCGTAACGCGGGCCTTGCGTAAATGAGGTGAGCCAAGACCCGTCGTCGCGCTGATGTTCGCGCAGCAGCGCGGTCGCGCGCGCTGCCATCGCATCCAGTTCGGTTGTCGAAACCGGTTGCTGCTTCGCGCCGCTCTGCTCCAGCGGCTGCTGCGCGATGACGAACACGCGTTGCTCGCGCACGATGCGAAAATCGCTTCGCGGTTCGATGCGAACGGCGAGCTGAAGCACGCGCTCGCCGGGTGGCACGCCCCACAGATTGGCGGCGATGCGCCAACCTGAATTTGCCTGCCTATTCATCGCCGCATCGACATCCGGTCGCGACAGCCAATCCGTGGCCGAGCCGATCACAACACCATCGATCAGTAGTGCCAACTGCGCAGGCGAGCGTCCGCAGGCGAGCGCCCAGCCTTCGATTGTCGCGCCGGGTTCCAGCTTGGGCGGCGATCCGGTGAAGGGAAGCTCGTCATGGCCCACACGATCGACCGAGCCGACAGCGTTGCACTGGAGTTCGCCGCCTGCCGGCGGATGGCGCAGTTCCAAAAGGAACGGCGCGTTGCGCGGTTCCCACGCACCGCGCATCGAGCCCGAATCTCCGGCAAAAATGATTTCGTCGCTGGTCTTGGTGTACCAGAACGCTCCCACCACCTGCACGCAGACGGAGGCGACAATCGCCAGAATGAACAAGCCACGCCCGATGGGACGCAGCGCGGCAGCAGCCGGCGCGATCATCCAGACAAGCATCGGCAAAACATCGGTCATGTAGCGCGGTCCCCAGCACTCTCCGCCGCGCCAGTTGATCTTTCCATAGAGAATGATTTGGGAGATGACGGCGAGAGCGAGCGCCACGGCAAGCGCTCTCGACGTGGGATCGCGCAAGCGCCGCGCGAGCCCCCATGGAACTAAAATCAGGAAGGGAGAAAAGACGAGCAGTCCGCGCGTCGGGCTTATCAGCACGCCAGCCAGACCCGACCAGTTGTCCTGCAGAAAATTGTCGGGAGCGCGCACCACTGCGTAACCACCGGCGAGTTCGCCAATGAAGCCGAGGTTGTAGTACAGCAGCGCCGCCAGCGGCACGGCGGCGCCCGCCGCGAGCCAGCCCAGACTGCGCCAATGCTTGTAGACGAAAAATAGTCCGAACGCCGCAGCCACCAATGCATCCGGCGGGCGATTGGCTGCCATCAATACGCACACGACGCCAAGCAGGCCGCTGCGAACGCGACTGGCTGGTGTGAGAACCAGCAGCAACGCCACGGCGATCAGCAGTTCCGCGGTCCCGTGTTGCCACAGTGCCTGGCTGGAAATCATCCAGGTATTGGTCCCGAACGCGAACGCGAGGGTGAGCGGAACGGCCCATCGATTTCCGTCCCGGCGCAACACGAGGTACATCAGGATGCTGACCACCGCCGCGATGATCGACGCGGCGAGCTTCTCCATCAGTTCCGCGACCCGATCGACCTGCGGTTGCTCCCAGCCGTGCGCATCGAGCCAGACGACGGCCGGCAGGTAGAGCGGCGCAACAAGCAAAGGCGTCACGACCGGATAGAACGAGGCGAGCTGGTGCTCGCGCGTTCGCATCAACCAGTAGGCGGTCGGCTCGAAGTAAGCGACCTTGTCGGCAGCGCCTGCCGGCCTCTGCTGCGCAAAGGCCAATGGATGTCCCCGCGCAACCAGTTGCGCTTCCGTGCTGAGCTCGATCGTCCCGTCGTGCCAGAGAATCAGCGGCAAATAGCGTGCTGAAATGGTGTCGCCCGAGCCGATCAGCCGCAGGTTCGCGTTGTAGACCAGCAGACAAAGCAGTCCCAGAATCAGCGGCACCCCGATGGATGCGAGACGCGAACGTTGCGCAGAACGAGCGGACGTAGTCATGACGCGGCGTCAGGACTTTTGCTGCGTGCGCTTGAGCAGGGCAGACAGGAACGAAATCCCCGCGCGATTGATCGGCGCGTTCGGCACAGGCGCTGAAAAGGATCGGTAGTCATGCATGGCGCACAAGCCTGGCGAATCGACAGGGCGCCGTGGCATTGCTATGTTAGCCGCCGCTGCACAGAACGGAAAGCAATCCCGAATGAGCCCGGCCGGGCGCAAGACACTGGTAACAGGCGGTGCGGGTTTTCTGGGCTCCCACTTGTGCGATGCGCTGATCCGGCGCGGTGCCGATGTACTTTGCGTGGATAACTTTCATACCGGCACACGGAGCAATCTCGCGTCGCTGTCGGACCATCCGCGCTTCGAACTGCTTGCTCACGACGTCACGCTTCCGCTCGACGTCGATGTCGACCGCATTTTCAACCTCGCCTGCCCGGCCTCGCCGGTCCACTACCAGCACGATCCGGTGCAGACGACCAAGACCAGTGTGCAGGGTGCGATCAACATGCTTGACCTCGCCGCGCGCCAGCGCGCGCGCATCCTGCAGGCGTCGACCAGCGAAATCTACGGCGATCCGGACGTCCACCCACAGCCGGAAACTTATTGGGGCCGGGTCAATCCGATCGGAATGCGCAGCTGCTACAACGAAGGCAAGCGTTGCGCCGAAACGCTGTTTTTCGACTATGGCCGGCAATTCGATCTCGAGATCAAGGTCGTGCGTATCTTCAACACGTATGGTCCGCGCATGTACCCGGAGGATGGGCGCGTCGTCAGCAACTTCATCGTGCAGGCGCTGCGTGGACAGGACATCACGTTGTACGGCGATGGCAGCCAGACGCGTTCATTTTGCTATGTGGACGATCTGATCGACGCCATGCTCGCGATGATGGATTCGCCGGCGCGATTCACCGGTCCGGTCAATCTGGGCAATCCTGCCGAACTGAGCATGCTTGAACTCGCCGAACTCGTCCTGCGGCTCAGCGGCAGCCAATCGCGAATCGTCCACCTGCCGCTGCCGGCCGACGATCCAAAGATGCGGCAGCCCGATATCGGACTCGCCCGACGCGAACTCGGCTGGGAACCCAAGGTGCCGCTCGCGGACGGATTGAAGGAAACGATCGCGTATTTCCGCTCGGTGTTGTCGCGATGACGCCGGCCCATCACAACGACAACGGCGTGTTTTTCACCATCGCCTCGCGCAACTATCTGGCGTACGCACTGACGTTGATGCAGTCGATCGCCGAGCATCATCCCGATGCGCCGAGATACATGATCCTGGCGGACCGCGACGACGGCGATCCCACTTTCGCCACTGCTCCTTTCACCACGATTCCCGCCGACGCCCTCGCGCTGCCTGATTTCGACGCGTTCGCATTCCGCTACGACAACATGGAGTTCGCGACGGCGATCAAGCCGTACGCATTCGCTCACCTGCGTCGATTGCATCCGCACTCGGGCATCATGTATCTCGATCCGGATATCCTGGTGGTCCAGCCGCTGGTCGAGGTCGAGACTGCGTTCGCCGACGGTGCACTCGCGGTGCTGACACCGCACCTGCTCGATCCGATCGACGACGACCGGCATCCGGGCGAACGCGAGATCATGACGTGCGGCACCTACAACTGCGGATTCGTCGCGATCGGTCCTCACGCCGACGCCGATCGCCTGATCGACTGGTGGGCGCGTCGCCTGGAATTCGGCGCGTGCAACGACGTGGCCGCAGGCCTGTTCACCGATCAGAAATGGATGGACCTCGCGCCGGGCTTGTTCCCGGACGTGCGCATCCTGCGCGATGAAGGCTACAACCTCGCCTACTGGAATCTGTCACAACGTCCGGTGTCGCTGCGCGCGGCGCAGTGGTACGCGGGAAACAGGCCGCTCGTATTCGTCCACTTCAGCGGCGTCGACGTCGATCGTCCTGCGCAATTTTCCAAGCATCAGAATCGGCATACGCAATCGACGATCGGTGAATTGCTGCCGCTGTACGAGCATTACCTCGGCCGTCTTGCCGCGAACGGGCATGCGCAACATCGCGTCAAGCCTTACGCCTTCGGCAGATTCACTGATGGCGAGCCGATCTGTGCGCCCGTTCGTATCGTCTACCGGAATTATTTCGACAAAGGAAAGGTGCAAGCACAGCGCCGTCCTTTTTCGATGGACCGCGGCTTGTACGATCTGCCTTGCGACGAACTGCCGATGAGCGTCGACGTGCCGATCACGCGCGTGATGTACGCAGTCTGGAAAATGCGTGCGGACCTGCGGCGGGCGTTCGATATCGGCCGAGAGGATGGCCGCAAGGCGTTCATCGGCTGGTTCGCCAACTACGCGGAGCCGGAAATGGGAATTCCGGAGCGGCATCTCGGACCCGCGCGGCGCGCGTTGGCCGTCGCTCCGGTGAACGTCGTCCCGATGGACATCGCCGCACCGGATTCCACGCCGGAGATTCCGCCCGCTATGCCGCCGCCTCACACGCGTTCAATCTTCCTGAGACTGATCGACTGGAGCTGCCGCTTTCGTTTTATCGTCCGTTTGTACGCGCTGATTCCCGAACGGGCACGGTTACGCGTTCGGGACTGGCTGGAGCGCTTCTCCGGAAAACGCGAACGCGCAGGAATCAATCTGGTCGGCTACGCACACGGCGAATTCGGCGTGGCCGAAATCCTGCGCCGATATGCGCATACGCTGCACGGCAGTCGCGTGCCGTTCGTCGTGCGCAACTTCGACGTCGGCGTCGCGAGCCGACAATGCGACGACAGCATGCACGGTTTCCTTTCGCAGGAATGCCGCTACGGCGTGAACGTTTTCTGCATGAACGCCGATCAGATGCCTGTCGCGCGCGAGCGTCTGGGCGACGCCGTCTTCGCGGGACGCTACAACATCGGCGTGTGGTTCTGGGAGCTGGAGAACTTTCCCGAACAATGGCATGGCGCCACGGAACTGGTCGACGAAATCTGGGTGACGTCGCCGTTCGTGCGTGACGCGATCGCCGCGTCGACACCGAAGCCCGTCCATATCGTGCCGGTTGCGCTCCGCGTAGATTTAGACAGAAGCTATTCGCGCGCCGAGTTTGGACTGGAGGATGACGCCTTCCTGTGCCTGGTCAGTTTCGACTTCAATTCCTTCATGACGCGAAAGAATGCAGAAGGCGCGATTGCCGCATTTCGCCGCGCTTTCGCCGATGGCCGCCGTAACGTGCGCCTGCTGATCAAGACGATCAACGGCGAGCGACACGCGGAGCAATTGCGAAAGCTGGTCGATGCCGCTGCCGCCGACGATCGCATTGAGGTTCGCGATGGATTTCTCGACCGCACCGGAATGTGGGCACTGCAAGCGTGCAGCGATTGCTATCTCTCACTGCACCGCTCGGAAGGCCTGGGTCTCGGCATGGCCGAATGCATGCTGTTGGGCAAACCGGTCGTCGCGACGGCCTATTCCGGCAATCTCGCCTTCATGGATGCGGACAACAGTTGCCTGGTCGGATATTCCCTCGTTCCGGTGCAAGAGGGCGAATATCCGGCGTGGCACGGCCAACGGTGGGCGGAGCCAGACATTGATGAAGCCGCACGCCATCTGCGCCGGCTGGCCGATGACCCGGCCTATGCGCGACGGCTCGGACAAAAAGCACAGGCGAGCGTGCGTAAAAGACTTTCCACCCGCGCGAGTCTTGCGGCCATCAGAGCTCGGCTTGTGGATATTCGCTCACGCCGTTCGATCGAACATCAAGCCGCACGTTGAATCGGTGAAGGGAACATGACCAGAACCGCCATCGTCGTCCTTGGAATGCAGCGCAGCGGCACCTCTGCACTGACGCGCGTGCTGAGTCTTCTCGGCGCGAGTCTGCCGCGCAATCTCGTTGCGCCGGGTTTGGGAAACGAGACGGGTCACTGGGAGCCTGCCGCTGCGATCCGTCTCAACGATGAGATGCTGGCGCACGCCGGTTCGTCGGTAAACGAGCTCGACATGCTATCCGCTGCGCAGTTGCGAGATGCTTGTCACGGCAGGCTACGTCGATCGACTTGAAGGACTTGATCGCCGACGAATACGCCGATGCCACGACCTTCGTGGTGAAGGACCCGCGAATCGCCTTGCTGTTCCCGTTGTGGGAAGCCGCACTCGCCGGAATGAACATACGTTGCGTTGTCGCCATCATCTCGCGCGATCCGCTTGAGGTCGCACAGTCGATGGTCAAGCGGCAAAGCTTGGCCGGCGACGCGCAGCCATGGCCATTGGAGCGCGGCGGCCTGACGTGGTTGCGCTACAACCTGGCCGCCGAAAAACAAACGCGCGGAACCCGCAGGACATTTTGCGATTATTCGCATTTGCTGGACGACTGGAGATCGGTCGCGCGAGACCTTGGCGACGCGCTCGACGTTGCGTGGCCGATATCTGTTGCGGAGGCCGCGCCCAACATCGACTCCTTTCTTTCCAACGACCTGCGGCACCACCGCGAGTCCGATGACTGGCGCTTCGATCCCGGCATCTGGTCCGAATGGATCGCACCTGTTTTTTCGCAGCTACGCGCGGCCGACGAAAGGCGTGCGCCGGATCAGACCATCCTCGACGGTGTAAGCCAGTCGTTCGAGAAACTCGCCGACTCTCTCCGAAATTTCTCGTCATCGCCATCCGACATTCCCCGCCGACAATGCATAAGAATCACGCGCCGCGGTGCAGGCGAACGAAAAATATGTCTCGTCGGCGACCTGTTCGTGAAGTCCGATGTCGGTGCTGCCGCAATTGAGGCCGCCATCGCTGCAGACATCGACATCTCACTCGTGGACATCGGCACGTTCGCGGAAGCGGAACAGCACGCGTTCGCCGATTTGGCAAAGCGCCATAACTTCGACGTCGATCATCTCGCTCTCGGCGATGCAGCTATCCAACCTTCCTTTATGGCCTCGTCGATCCAGTTACTCAGATACACCCAGAACCAAAAATTCGACGCAATCGTATTTCAGGACAGAAACGGACTGGGCTACGCCAGCGCCATCGCGAAGCAGACAGGAACGGCTTTCGCTGACGTCTCCTTGGCGGTTGTCGCTTTCGGAAGCGCCGGCTGGAGCCGGCAAGAGAACGGCGCGTTTCCATCAAACCCCACCACGATCGGTACGGAATACATAGAACGCAAGGCAATGGAGCTGGCCGATTGCGTCGTGATTTCTCGCCCCGAGATCGGCGATTGGATGGCGGCGCAAGGATGGCAAACGAAATCGCCAATTGCGATCGCCGAGCGAGATGCAGGCCCCCACGACTGGCAACGACTCTTCGAGCAGATTTTGCATGTGCCGGTAGCGGCTTCGGTCATGCATCCGCCGAGCGAAGATGCGTCCGACGACGCACTCCGTTGCTCGGCGCTCACACCGCCCCTCGATTATTTGATCGGCACGGCGCTGGAGCAAAGCAGGCTCAGCATTCGCGCCGCGCTCGAGCGACAGACTGCCCGAGCGATCATCGCAGCCGGCATCGATGCCATGACGGGCGAGGTCGGACGCTATGTGCGCAGCTTGCAAACTGCCTTGGAAGAACGGTCGAAAGCTGCGTCGGAAGCCGAGCGCTATGCGACATCGCTGGAGGAGACACTCGCTAGAGCGCGCGAGGAAAACCAGACCGCGACCGAATACGCCAGAAGCCTCGAACAGTCACGGACGGAGATGGCAGCGTACCTCAAAATAATCGAAGCCGAGCTTAGGAGTATCAGGGCAGCTGGGAACCGCGATGCCACTTGAATCGCTTGAACTCTGCCGGTCTGAGCGGATCATGTTCGACCGAGATATCGCCCACCCCTCGCCGCCCGCGCATAAACATTTTGGGAAGCGAGTTGTTGGTGCCGGCAGCAGGAATCGAACCCGCGACCTACTGATTACAAATCAGTTGCTCTACCAACTGAGCTATGCCGGCATGGCGGCGCATTTTCTCACAAATCACGCAAACAGCGTCACGGGTTGCTGGTGCAGATCGCCCTGTGCGGGTACGCGGGAGCGCCAGTTCACGGGTGTGCGCGAGTCCTGCGCGTAGTCGATCCAGTACACGGGCAGTTCTTCGGTGCGCGCGGTCACCTGCGGCGTGAAGCCGAGCGCGGTGATTTCGTTGCGGCGTTTTTCGGCGTTGCCCTGATCGCGGAACAGGCCGAGCGAAATCGTGTTCTGCTGGTCGCCGGCGGTGACGACGTAGTAGTCGCGCACGCCTTTCGTCGAAAGTTGCCGCGCCATCGCGAGCGCCTGTTCGCGGCTGGATTGCGCCGGAAGGTACACCCAGTAGCCGCGTGTCTCGGTCGCGTGCGCTTCGCGGTACTGGATGCGGGCGACGAGCGGCGTCAGCGAATTCAGCGCAGCGCGCATGTCGGCCTGGGTGGCGAACGGTCCGATGCTGACGCAGGTGTCGTTCTTGAGATCGGCGGGGCTTTCCGGCGCGCTCGCGAGTTCGGCGGAGTTCGCTTCGTTGCCGCGATCGCGTTCGGATAGAAGCACGAGTTTGGCGACGCCCGCGTCGGTCGCCGCAAACGCGCGCGCGTGCGGATGCGGCGCGAAATACAACCAGCAGCCGACGCCGATGTTCAGCGCCAGCAGCAGCAGGAACAGGATGCGCGTCAGCATCGGGACGGGACGATGCGGTGAATCATGCGTGCCATTCTAGCCGACCGCGAGCGTTGCCAGACCGCGCAGGACGAGATCGGGTTCGATGTCGTGAGGCCGATCGAGCAGCGCGGCGAGTCGCTCGGCGCCTCCGCCGGTGATGATGAGCCGTGGTGCGGCGCCGAGTGGTCCGGCTGCTTTCGCGACGAAGCGCTCGATAAGCGCCGCGGCCGCCAGCCACGTACCCGATGCGACGGCCGCGTCAGTGTCGTTCGCGATTTCGACGACAGCGGCTTCATCGATGTCGCGCAGTTGCGCCGCGCCCGTGCGCAAGGCGTGCTGCATGAGCGCGGGACTCGGCGCGATCAGTCCACCGAGATGTTGGCCGTCCGCGCGCAAGGCGTCGAGCGTGAGCGCGGTGCCGCAACTGGCGATGACGGCTGCGCCCCTTCCCTGCGCGTGGACCGCGATGAGCGAGAGGAAGCGGTCGACGTCCGAGCTTTTCCGGCCGGGCGTAGGCGTTGCGCACGCCGGCTGCTTGCGCCGAGCTGCGCACGATGTTCGCGGCGACGCCGAATCGTTCGCAGTATATGCGCGGCGATGCGCTCGGTTATCCCGCTCGACGCGACGGAAGCGATCCACGCCGAATCGACGTTTTGTATATTTTTCCACAATGAATCATCGATCGACGCGCCCGGCACGGCCTCATTCGATTGCCAGCGTCGAGCCGTCGAGCGATGCCGACTTCAACCGCGTATTGCCGATGTCGACCAGGAGTTTCATGCGGCGCGCACCGACACGTCCGCGCTGTCGTACGTTACCGTTTCCGCACCGTGGCGGACGCGCAATGCGCCGCGCGCGTCGACACCGGCGGCGACGCCATCGCGCACTGCGCCTGCGCTGTGCACACGCACGGGCTTGCCGGCGAGCGCGTCGAACTCGGCGAAATCGCGCTCGAATGCGCCGAAGCCGTCGCGGGCGAACGTGTCGGTGGCTGTCACTAGATTTTCGATCAGGCGCGCGACCACATCGTTGCGCGACGGCGGCGTCGCGCATAACGCGGCGAGATCGGTGATCGGCTGATCGATATTGCCGTCCGGCGCACGCACGTTGATACCGATGCCGATCACGGCGTAGCACGGTCCGAGAAACTCGCCGCCGAGTTCAACGAGGACGCCCGCGACTTTGCGGCCGTCCGCGACCATGTCGTTCGGCCATTTCAAGCCGACGCTGTCGATGCCGAATCCGCGCAGCGTGCGCGTCAGCGCGATGCCTGCGGCGATGCTCAAACCGGCGAGCGCGGCCATCGCCGCATCGAAACGCTTGAGCAGCGAAAAGTATACATTTCCACCGAGCGGCGACTGCCAGCTTCGTCCGCGCCGTCCGCGGCCGTCGGTCTGCATTTCGGCGAGCACGACGGAAAGATCCGGCGCACCGTCGGACGCGGCGCGCAGCAGCGCGGTGTTGGTGGAATCGATCTGCCAGTGCGTGTGGATGTGGACGCGGCGACGCAGCGAGGCGTCCAGTCCGCGCCGGATCGCATCGGCATCGAGCAAACCAAACGGCCATTCCAGGCGATAGCCGCTGCCGGCGGATGCGGCGATCGGCGCACCGAGTTCGCGCAGCGCTTCGATCTGCTTCCACACGGCCGCGCGCGTCACGCCGAGGCGGCGCGCGAGTTCGGCGCCGGACGTCGGGGCATCGGCGGATAGCGCCGCAAGCAGCGTGGCGGGTTGAATCGTCATGCGCCGAAGTTTAAAGGGTGTCCGTCGAAGCCGCGAAAAGTGTCCGCTGCCGCCCGGAAAAGTGTCCGCGGACACTTTCTCGCACGAAGTCGACGGTTCGAACGGCGTGGCATCGCCGACCCTGACTTATGGCACGGATACTGCTGCTCAAGCCTCGCATTCACTGGCGACTGGCGTTTTAACGTGCGACCATCGCGCGGGTTCCAGCGTCTTCACATCTTGTTCGCCGTCACATCTTATCCAAGCGTTGGGAAAAATCATGACACGGATTTCGACGTTCGCTTTCGGCCTTGCCGCGATGTTCGCGATCAACGGCGCGCAGGCGGCGCTCTCGCTGCCGATCGCCGAAGCTGGCTTCGCGCTGGCCAGCAACGGCGGCGCCGACACGATCACCTCGCCGCTGTCGAGCGATCAGGGCGGCGGCACCGCGCATCCGAGCGAAGCGGCCGTGAAACGCCTGATCACGACACGTCGCATAGTGAAGCGGCGGGCGGCGGTTCGACAACGCACGACGATCATTCCCAGAAAGCCGCACCGGCCGACGGCACCACCGTCACCAACTCGAGCACGACGACGCGCAAGGCGCGCGGCAACGTTCACTGGCAGGCGTTGTTGCCCGGCCTGATGCGCTGATCAGAGCAAGCTCGCGAATACGTTTCTCACCCGCGGCCGATAAGTCGCCACCCACTGCGCATCGGCGGGTACGCGCACGCTCGACGATTCATCCACATACGCCTCGACCAGACGGCGTAACCGGTTGCCGTCGGTGGCTCGATACCCAGACCATCCTTGAGCTTCATCGCCGACGCGGGATGCTTGTTCGTCGCGCTCAGGTAAAGCCCAAGATCGACGCGGCGAAATGATGGTTGCCGAAAAGTGCCGTTCGCGTCCCAATGTTGATAGACGCGGGTGAGCCGGTCCGGTCCGCCGGCCAGGAATTTTGCGGTGACCGCATAGTTGTTGGTGTAGCAGCCGCCATCGAGCGCGCGCAGCGTGACGCCGCTGTCGCACAGCACGTTGCCGTAGACGTAGCCGTCGGCTTCGTCGCGCATATGCGGACGAAGCTCGGCGAAAAGATCACGGCGCAGCCAGTCGTCATCGTCGATCGGCACGATCAGTGTCTCACGCGCATCGGCTGAATCTTGCAGCGTCGAGCGGCTTGCGCGCGCGCAATGGGCAAGGTTATCGGTCGCGATGTCTTTCAACGCGGCGCGGACTTCGAAGAACGGCTTCGGAAATGTCGCGTCCCAGACGCGCACGATCTCGGCGATGAAATTTTCCGGGAGTCCGGTCGCCGCGCCGACGGAGCGGCAAAACGTGCGCGACATTTCGATCAGTTCGTCGTACGGCGTATTGCGCCAGTCCGGACTTTGCCGGATGACGATGCGCACGCCCTTTCGTTCGAACAGGCGCGACAGCGCGGCGATCATGCAATCGGATCGATCGCGAGCATGCGTGAGAGCGCATCGATCCACGCGCGTCGGAAGCGTGCGTAGGAATACTGCTGCGCCGTTTCACGGCCGTGTTGCGCGACCGTCTCGCTGCGCGCCGGCGAGGCGACCGCTTCGACGAGCATGTCGGCGATGCGTTCGATTTCCGGATACGGCGCGACGAAACAATTCTCGCCGCTGCGCATGTACTGCCGTCCGCTGAAGCCGTCGTAGCCGATGACGGTCGCGCCCATCGCCATCGCTTCGAGCGGAACCAGGCCGAATCCTTCCGCCGCCGACAACGTGAGCACGAAACGGCGCGTGCCGAGGTGCGACATCAGCGTGCGATGCGCGATGCCTGACGACGGCAGCGGATCGTCGAACTCGATGTGCGGCGCGCGCGCGGCGACGATCGTGCGCAAACGTGCGAACGACAAATCCCATACTTCCGGAATGCCTTTGCAATACGGCAGCACGCGCAGCTCTGGCCGTTGCGACCACGGCGTCGAGGCAGGCATCGACTCGAGTTCGATGAATGGCGGGATGACCGGCACGTCGAGCGCATAAACCGCGCGCAGGAAATCGCGCACGAGATCGCTCACCGCAATGTAGTGATCGATCTTGCGATCGAGCAGCGCGAAGGTCTTGAAGTCCTGCACGTAGCTGATCTTGATGCCGGGCAGGCGCCAGCCGAACTGGTGCGGCGAAAAACTCGGATTGACGACGATGAGATCGCGCGGCGTAATGCGCGCTTCCATCTCGGCGGCGCTCATCGTCGGCATGCGCAAGTCGTACGCATGGATGCCGTCGTCGACGCCCTCCGATCCCATCGTCACCGCGATGGCGGAGATGCCGAAGTCGCGTTCGAGAATGCGGCCGATGTGATACGCCATCAGCGTGCCGCCATTCGGCAGATAGGCGCCGATCACGAACACACGGTCGAAGGATCGTTGGGCCATGCGCTTCGCGCCAACTCGATTCAGGGTTTGGGTTTGGACGTCGACGGTCCCGCCGAGTCGAAGTCCTTAGTCGAGATATCATCCTTCGGGTCGTACGTGTGCGGCAACCTCGGCGCCACTTTCTGCGGCGGAGGCGGTGGCGGCGGCGGCCGCACGTCGGCGGTGCCGAACGCGGTGAAGCCGTTGCGCGTATCGGTGGCGTAGACGCGCACCTGCACGCTTCTATCGACGATCGGCAGCGCGAATTGCGTGTCGCGGGCCTGAAAACGCCGGCTTTCAAGGATGCCGCCCTTGGCGTCGATCCAGTCGGCGGCAATTTCGCCGCCGAAATCGAACGCGGGAATGCGCACGAGCAGTTGCGGCAGCCAGCGATCATTGCTGCGCAGGAAATCGAGTTTGCGCTGCGGCTGCACGAGCACGACGGCCGGATCGCCGAGCAGGTTGTACATTTCGATGAGCACGGTGTCGCGCGTCTGCCGTTTCACCGACATGATGGCATCGCCGATCGACGTGCCCGGTTTGAGCAGCGCTTCGACGAGCGCTTTCGAATGCGCCGGATCGGGCCAGTTCGACCACGATGCCGCGAACACCGCCACCGCGCCTTTGTCCGATTCGCGCAGAAAGCGTTCGCCGATGGAATCCTCGGTCGGATGATCGAACGGCGCGGAGAAACACGTCATCGCCAGCACCATCGGATAGCGGCCGACGTTTTTCAGCGCGCTCACGTCATCGAGCGAAAACAGATCGCCGATCGGTCCGACGCGCCAGATGTATTGGCCGCCGTGACCCAGGAAATGCACGAGCAGGTTGCCCGCGTCGAGATCCTGCCGCAGCGATTCGCGTACGTTCTTGTAGCGCGACGCGTCTTTTTCGCGCGCGTCGGAATACACGTTGTTGACGACGAAGCCGCGATCCACCAGTTCCTTGCCGATGCGGTCGGAGGTGTCCTTGAACGACGGCACTTCGCTGGTGCTGACGAAGGTGACGTCGCGCCGCCACTCGCCGGGCGGCGGGCTGGTGAGATACGCAATCGTCTTGTCGACGATCGCCTTCACCTCATCGGCGCGGACGACGGGCAGTCGCCCGACCGCGAGCTGCGGATGGATGTCGCCGGCATCGAGCGCAACGAATCCGTTGTCGCTCGCCGATTGCCCTTCGCTGGTCGGATACTGCCAGGTCGGGATGAGATTGCGGTTCGGCAGTTGCTTGCTGAATTCGGCGTACGAGGTCGAGCCGAGTGCGCCGAAACCGTTCGCCACCGTCAGTTCGGCGTCGGGCGGATTCACGCGCGCAGCGTACATGTGCTTGTCGGGGCGATTGGTGCGCTGGTCGTGGTGGATGTCGAAACTCGCGTCGCCGACTAATAGCAGATATTTCGGCTTCGTCGTTCCGTGTTCGGCGTTCCACGCGACGAGATCGCGGATCGCGCTGCGGATGCACGATGCCGCCGTTGAAATCGTCGTAGACCTCGTCGACATCGATCACCGACACGGCCATGCCTTGTCCGCGATGGAACGCGGCGAGCGGCTGGATCGCGGCGATCAGCGACGGGTGCGCGACGATCAGATAATCGGTATCCTTTCGTATCGCCATGCAGATCGTCACCGGCAACCGCTCGCGCCAGAATCGGCTGGCGCAGGTCGTCGCGTTGCGCGAGGAAATAGTCGACGCCTTTCTTCAGCGCGACACGCGCGGCGGACTGCACCGTGCCGTCTGCGCCGAAGACTTCGGCATTCGCTTGACGCAGATCGATACTGCCTTCGGCCGCGGCGGTGAATGCGATGCTGCGATCGGACAGCTCGTTGCGCACCGGATAGGCCGCTTCGAACCAGTTCACCATCACGACGTCGACGATGAACGTCGTCGCGTCGGATTTATCGCGCTTCGGTACGCGGACGACGATGCTGTTGCCTTTCGCCTTGAGCAATCCGAGCGGCACGTCGAGCGTCTTTTTGAATTCGCTGCGGCCGTCCCAGCTCAGCGGCGCGAGCGTCTTGCCGTTGATGCCGATTTCGATCAGATGATCGGCGACCTTCGCTTCGTTAGACTTCGCCAACACATTCGACATGCCGCGGAAATTGAACGTGAACGCGGCCGTGCGCGCACCGCGCGCATCGAGATCGGGAAGATCGAAATCGAACGAAAACGGCTTCGGATCGATCGGCGTGAGCTTCGCCCATTGCCAGACATCCGGTTCTTCGCCCGGTTTCATTTCCGCATCGCTGACGCGGAGCATGAAATTTTCCTGTTCGAAGTGTAGCGTGCGTTGCAGCGTGGTCGTGTTCGCCACCGATTCCGCGTTGCGCAGACGCGCGTGCGCGCCGGTCGATGCGCCGATCTGATACACGTCCACGGCGGAATACTGATCGAACCAGCTCTGCGGACCGTGCAGCATCGCGCCGACCCACACGATCGATTGTCCGGCCGAAAACATGCCCTGCGCATCAACCGAGACGCGGATCGGCACTTCCTTGCCGCGATTGAGCAGATACAGCTCATCGGCGCGGCAATCGGCGAGCGACGGCTGCGCGGCGCTCAGGGCGGCATGGTCGAGCGTATATACGCCGTCGTCCTTGATCTCGATGTGCGCGCGTCCGGAGCACGCCGACGCATCGACAGACAGCAGCAACGCACCCGCCAGCGCGACGGCTGGCCGGAGAAGGAGACGGGTGATCACGCTATCGAATCGGACAAAAACGGGAATATCTCACGGGTTTCGCGTGGCCGCGCGATGCTACGGAACCCCCCGCGCAAAGGCAACCGGCCAACGATCTTCAAAAAGACCCGAAAGCGGACAGCGAGTTCCACCCGCTCGTCGGCGCCCCGGCGATGACGGGAACGGCTGCGGCCGCGCCGATCACGCGCCAGTGGGCGAGATGCCTGTCGTCGAACACGCAGATCAGTTCGACGGCCTGATCGATAAGCCACGCGGGATCATCGATGGCGTCGGACAATGTCTCGAAACCGGCGATGGCCGTCTTCTCGTGCGCGCCGATCACCAGTGCGCGCGGTTGCGCTGCGTTGAATACGTCTGCGTCGGCGTAGATGCGGCGCACGCGATAATCGAGCACCCGGCGGGCGAACGAGAACAGTGTCGCGCCGATCTTTTCTTCGTAGTCCGGATAGCGGTGCCGAAGCACGGCCATGCCTTGCGCGCCGAGCGCGGCGCGTCGCGCATTGCCGAAGCTCGCGCTGCGCGCGTGCGCGACGAGCACGTCGCCTGCGATCACGTGGCGGAATCCGGCGTGCTCTCCGCGCTGGCACAAATCGTTTTCTTCGCCGTAGCCGAACGGGAATGCATCCGCATCGAGCGCGCCGACGGCATCGAGCATCGCGCGCTTGATGTACATGCAAAATCCATTGCCGGTCGGCAGTTGCGGATGCGGGCATGCGGTCCGTTGCAGCAGCGCGCGTTGCGTCTGTTCGAGCGTCCACGCCGACGGAATCGGGCAAACCCGTTCGAGTTCGGGCACGCTGAAGGCGCCGGCGTTGTCGGACACGGCGGTCACGGTGCCGATCGCATCGTCGGCATACGCGATGTCGCGGAAGCGATCGAGCCAGCGTGGTCCTACTTCCGTGTCGCTGTTGAGCAGCACGACATCGGCATCGCCGGCCGCCTCGATGCCGAGGTTCGACGAGCGTGTGTAGCCGAGATTGCTCGCGTTGCGAATGACGGCGATGCCCGCACGCGATGCGTATCGCATCAGCATCGGCGCGACGTCCGATTCCGTGCTCGCATCGTCGATGAGAACCAGACGCGCCGGCGCGGAGGTACAGCGCAGCACGGATTCGATGCAGCGTTGCGTCAACGCCGCCGCATTGAAAATAGGAACGACGACGACGACCGCGCGATCGACGCCGCGCAGAGCAGAAGCATGCGTGATCGCGCGCATCGCAGTCGCCTGGACACCTGCGGCATCGACGCCAACGGACGCCGCTTCACCCATCCGAATACGCCACGTCGGCGCGATCTCGCGCTGGTCATCGCGCAGCGAAACGGACATGTCGGCGTTGCCTGTCGGCGAATAGTCGAACGCACACTCTTGCTCGCCCGGCGTGCCAAAGCGCTGAAAGACGATACCGTCGATGCACAACTGCGTATTCGCCTGCTCGCTGCGCCAGCGCAGGCGACGTCCGTCCCATCTCGACCAGACGCTGCCCACGCTAGCTCGCCGGCGGATGCGGCGCGGCGTGATACGCCTTCAGCACATCGTCGACATCGCCTTCGATGACGCTGCGGCCGTGTTCGATCCACACCACGCGATCGCACACCTGACGCACCTGTTCGTCGCCGTGCGAAACGAACACTACCGTCGTGCCGCCGTGAATGCGTTCGCGCAATGCGGCGCCGGATTTTTCCTGAAAATCCGAATCGCCGACGGCGAGCACTTCGTCGATGAGAAGAATGTCCGGCTCGACCTGCATCGCGACCGAAAACCCGAGACGCATCAGCATGCCGGTCGAATAACTCGAGATCGGCTGCTCGAAGAACGCGCCGAGTTCGGAAAATTCGCGGATCTTCGGCAGTCGCTGCATGATCTCGCGGCGGCGCAGGCCGAGCATCAGTCCGGACAGGATCGCGTTGTCGCGCCCGGACAGATGCTGCATGAAACCGACCGACAGCGACAGCAGCTGACAGGAAACACGCGCGCGCACGATGCGTCCACGATCGGGTTCGATGATGCCGGCCAGCGTGCGCAAAAGTGTACTTTTTCCGGCGCCGTTGCGGCCGACGATGCCGAGACGCTGGCCGCGTTTGAGTTCGAAACTCACGTCTTCGAGCGCCCAGAACCTCGGACTGCCCACGCGCAACTGCGCGTTGAAGGCGACGCCGACGTTTTCGAGCGTGATCAATGCGTCGCTCATGTCAGACCGGCAGCTTCACGTAGCGCGCCGTGAGCCGCGAGACGAGGAATGATCCGAACGCGAGCAGCACGAGCGAAATCGCGCCGACGCGCGCGAGTGCGGCCCAGTCGGGCCAGTGTCCGTGCATGAGGATGTCGCGTCCGGCCATGATCAGTTGCGCGACCGGATTCAACGCCAGCCAGTACTGCATCGCCGGCGGCAGATTGTCGAATGCCACGACCACGCCCGACAGCCACATCAGCACCGTCAGCACCTGTTCGATGATGAAGCGCAAATCCGGCGCCAGCGGCAACACCGCGGCGAATATGTAACCCGCGCCAGCCGCGAACACGAGTTCGATCAGCAGCACGGGAATCAAACCGAGATAGGCGATCGTCGGCGGATGACCCGTACACCACAGGATCACCATCAGCAGCACAAGTATAAAAATGAACTTTGCCGTATCGGCGAGAATCTGCACGATCGGGAAGATGTGCGGCGAAACGTGTACCTGACGGATCAAGGCGAGATGCGTCCACACCGCATAGCCCGCGTGCATCACGGAGGATTTGAACCATTGCCACAACGTAAGACCGACGAGCAGGAACGGCACGTAGTCCTTGCCCTGCATGTGCAACAGCACGCCGAACACCAGATAGAACACGGCCATGTTCATGGCGGGCTCGAGTACCCACCAGATCAGGCCGAGATACGAACGCGAGCGCTCCGCGCGCAATTCCGCGTAGGTGGAGAACAGGACGAGTTCGATGTAATGCAGCCGCATGCGGTCAGCAGCGATGATGACGAAAGATGTGCGATGTGCTCAATGCTTGTCCGCTGCCGGTTTCTGCGCCGGCACGCCCGCATGCCGCTTGGCTGGCGCGCGGAAAATGGGCGTGAACTTCTCGCGTTCGCCGTTGCTGCGGATCGATTCGACGTAGTACCAGTAGTCCTTGCACGGATCGATGGCATCATCGGCAAAGCGGTATTCGTGGGTTTCGTCGGTGGTGCCGTTGCCGAGGATCGGCTGTTTGGTCAGTTTCTCGAACGGACCTTTTTCGCCGGCGCTGCTGCGGAAAACGTCGTAACCGAAGTTTTCTTCTTCGCTCGCGGTCGTCCAGTGCGCGCTGTTGACCACGCGTTTTTCGGCCGGCACGTTGGCCTGGCTGCCGCAGCCGTCGGAAGCGGCGAGCGCGGTCTGCGCAGCGAACATCAGCGCGGCGATGGCAAGGCGATTCAACGACACGAACGACTCCTCCGATACGGCGGTCCAGCGCGCGAACGATAGCGGCAGCGCGCGTGCCGCGCAATCCGATGCGCTTGGACATCGGCACCGTCGGCAACGGACAATGCGTCGATGTCCATTCGTTTTCGCTGGCCGATTCTCGTGTTCGCCGCATTCTCGTCCGTTGCGTCAGCCGCCGACTGGAGCGTTCGCGTGACGCCGTTCGGCGGCATCTATCCATCGCTGGAACTGTCGCAGGCGCGGCGCAGCGCCGCCGCCACACCGGGAACGCACACGCTCGGTAGCGGCAGCGGCCTGCTCGCGGTCACGCTTGCCGCGCGCCACGCCGGCGAGCAGGTCATCCTCACCACACTCATTGCCGAGCTCGATCATTCGTATCGATTCGCCGCCGATCTGGCGCAGGCGAACGAACGCTACGAACTGTATCCGCCGCTGCAATGGAACGAATCGTCACTGCAGCCGCACGGCGCGCCGGTATCGGCGCACATCGAATTCTCGCTGATGCGCGATGGTGTTGCGAGCGGCACGCGCGAGGAGCGCGTCACCATCCATCCGTTCGACGAAGCGTTGTATTTCGTGCGCGACGGTGCCGACACCGTCGATCTGTCGTGGATCTTCGCGGCATATGTCGACGAGAACGATCCGGTGGTCGACACGATTCTCGATCGCGCCAAGGCGAGCGGTATCGTCGATGAATTCGACGCGTACGCGACGCGGCGATGCCGATGCCGTCGATGCGCAGGTCTGGGCGATCTGGCACGCGATCGGCGAACGCGGCATCCGTTATTCGAGCGCCGATCCGTCGATCCAGCGCGGGCCGCACGTTTTCAGTCAGCGCGTGCGTCTGCTCAGCGAAACGTGGAACGATCGTTCCGCCAATTGCATCGACGGCAGCGTGCTGATCGCATCGGTGTTGCAGCGGATCGGCATTCGCAGTTTCCTCGTTCTGGTGCCGGGCCATGCGTTTCTCGGTTTCTATACGGATGCGGCCGGACAGCACGCAGCCTACGTCGAAACCACGTTGCTCGGCGCCAACGTGACACCGACGAATACGCCTTCCTTCGCGCGCGACGCGACGCTCACGCCGGAAAGCCGCAAGAGTCTGGCGAATTTTTCCGCGGCCCTGGCGGCGGGCCGCGCGCATCACGCACGCGTTGCGGCGAAACTCGATGCGCGCCACGCGCCGGATTACGCGGTGATCGACATTCCTGTCGCGCGCGGTTTCGGGATCCGCCCGATACCGTCGACCAACGACAAATAAAAATTCGGAGGAACCGCGTCAGTTCGGATCGAACGATATCGTGAAGCGCGCACCGCCGAGCGTCTCGGAGCGGCTGACTTTCATCGTGCCGCGATACGCCTTGTTGATCTGCTGCACGATGGCCAGGCCGATGCCGTGACCCTGCACGCGCTCGTCGCCGCGCACGCCGCGCTGCAGATAGATGATCGACCTTGTCGTCGGGAATGCCGGGGCCGTCATCTTCGATCGTCATCTCCAGGCCGATGCGCTTGGCGCCGCGCAGTTGCAGCGGTTGCGCGGTGAACAGCACGCGGCCTTCGGCCCACTTGAACGCGTTTTCCAGAAGGTTGCCGAGCAGTTCGAGCAGGTCGCCTTGCTCGCCGTAGAAACGCGCGCCGGCATCGATTTCGAATTCGCACAGGATCTTGCGCGACGCGTAGATTTTCTCGAGGCCGGCGACGACTTCCTCCGCGCACGGACCGATCGAGATCGGCGCGGCGAACGTGGTGTGTCCGGATGTCGCCGCGCGCGAAAGCTGATACGCGACGATCTCGTCCATGCGTCCGACCTGCTCCACCACCGTCCAGCGCAATTGCTCCGGCGTCACGTTCGAATCGCCGTGGCTCGATTCGAGCTGGCTGCGCATCACCGCGAGCGGCGTTTTCAGGCTGTGCGCCAGATCGGCGAGCGTGTTGCGGTAGCGCTTCAGGTGTTCGCGTTCGCTGTCGATGAAATCGTTGAGGTTGCCGGCCAGGCGCGCCAGTTCGGCCGGATAATCGTCGGACAGATGCTCGCGTTCGCCGTATTCGACGCGCATCAGATCCTGCGCCACGCGGCGCAGCGGCGCAGGCTCCAGCGCAGTGTCGCCAGCAGCAGCAGCGAGCAGTCCGATGCCGAGCGCGGCCAGCAGCACGAACAGCGTGCGCCGGAACATGGCGCGCTGTTCGTCGAGCAGCGTCGCGTCTTCGGCGACGTGGATAGTGCAGATTGACCGAGTTCGTCCCACGTGATGCCCATGCTGTAGATGTACAGCGGGCCGTGCGGCGTATCGATCGGACCCTGGAACATTTCCTCGCCGCGCGGCAGATGTCCGTCGAGCTGCGGCAATCCGCCGCCCTGCGCGGACGGCGAACGCCAGCGATCGGAAAGTCCGCCGTCGGTCTTGACCGGACCGACCACGCTCGGCGCAGCAGCGCGCCGTCGGGGCGGTCGAAACGCGAGTCCGGTCCGACATCCGGCGGCAGCCAGCGCTTCTCGCGCGACACATCCGACGTCGCCAGATACGCGTAGACGTAACTCTGCAGACGCTCGCGCAGCGAGGTCTTCAGCGTCTGGTATACCGCCGTGTCGAGCGCGAAACCGGTGAGGCCGAGAAATGCCGCGAGCGCGATCCCGGCTGCGAGCAGCGAACGAGCCTGCAGCGACAGCGGACGACGTTCCACGTCGTTCTCCGCTTATTCGGCGGCGACAGGCGCTGGTGGCGGCGGCGGCGTGGAATCTCCATCGTTGCGCGGGATGGCGAAACGGTAGCCGCGTCCGCGCACCGTCTCGATCGGCTTGAGCGCGTTGTCCGGATCGAGCTTGCGGCGCAGGCGGCCGATGAAGACTTCGAGCACGTTGGAGTCGCGGTCGAAATCCTGCTGGTAGATGTGCTCGGTGAGATCGGCCTTGGAGACCAGCTCGCCCGCGTGCAGCATCAGGTATTCGAGCACCTTGTATTCGTAGCTGGTGAGATCGACCGGCTGCGCGCTGATGCTGACCGTCTGCGCGGTGGTGTCGAGCACGATCGGGCCGCATTCGAGCGTCGGCTTGGTCCAGCCGCTGGCGCGGCGCACCAGCGCATTGAGGCGCGCGAGCAGTTCTTCGACGTGGAAGGGCTTGACCAGATAATCGTCGGCGCCCTGCTTCAGGCCCTGCACCTTGTCCTGCCAGCTCGTGCGCGCGGTGAGGATGATGATCGGATAGCGCTGCCCGGCGGCGCGCAGATCCTGGATCAGTTCCATGCCGGATTTCTTCGGCAGGCCCAGATCGATGATGGCCACATCGAACGGCACTTCGCGGCCCAGATACAGGCCTTCTTCGCCGTCGGCCGCCATGTCCACGGCAAAGCCTTCGCGCTTGAGCCGCGCGGCCAGCGTTTCGCGCAGCGGTGCTTCGTCTTCAACCAGCAGTACGCGCATGTTTCGTCCTTTTTATACTTTTCCGTGTATACGTCGATTGTACGGGATCAGGCCCGTGAAAACAGGCCTGCAAGTCAGGCGTCGGCAGGCACTTCGATGACCTGCACCCGCCCGTCGCGCGTGAGCACTTTGATGCGGTATACGGCGCGGTTGCCCGTTCGCTTGGTCTCGGCCGACAGCACTTTTCCGTGCGTGTCGCGCTCGACCTTGGCGATGGCATCCTGCATCGACATCGCCGCCGCCCGCAGCGTCGGCGCAGCGGTGAGGCAGGCGCAGCCGAGCAGGACCGCGATCAACGCTGTTTTCACTTCGCGCACGATTGCGCCGACCTCGCCGTACCCTGAAAACGGCCCCTACTATGGGGAGTGCGATTTAATTGCACCTGAACCGGGGTCTAGAAAATTTCGCCGACACAGCAGCGCAGGCTGCCGCCGGCCTTTTCGATCTCGGCCAATGCAACGCTGCGGACGGAAAATCCCCACGCGGCGAGCGCGTCGCGCTGTGCGGCGACAAGGCTCGCGGCGGCGCGTTCGCTCATCCACACCGCATCGCCCGATAGCGTGATCGCATTGCCGGCGAACGCCGCCTTCTGCGCGGCATCGATGCGCAGCACGCGCTCGCCATACACCTGCGCGATGGCATCGACCGTCTCGGCATCCGCGAATCCATCGGGCGCGATGACGATGCCGCGCGAGGCGAGCACCGCGAGCACGACGTTGGTGTGGTATTCGCCCGGCGACAGATCGAAACAATAGGTGAGCGCGAGACCGAACGCGTCGTGCATGGCGCGCGCGCCGTCGCGGTCGCATCGTTGCGACAATCCGCAATAGCCGATCCGGCGCGCGTGGTCGATGACGAGCGAGCCGGTCAGTTCGGCGGAAAAACCCTGCGTCGACAGATCGACGACGTCGTACTTCAGCAGATCGGTGAAAAACGCGCGGATGTCGGCGCGATCGGTTTCGCGCCGGCGCACGCTGTGACGCATCGCGCCGACGATGAGTTTTCCCGGCATGGTGCCGAACACGTTGTTCGGAAACACGGCATCGGGTGTGGTCGGATCGCCGGGAAAAACGATCGTCGGCACACACGTGCGCAACGCGGCGGCGAGTTCGGCGTGCTCGACCAGGGCGCGTTCCGCGCTCGCGCGTTCGCGGCATCGCCATGTAGCGGTTGTCCGTCGCCGATTCGGCCGCGAGCGAAAACCCGGTCGGCGACACGAGAAACGCCGCACGCGCCGTTGCCGCATGCGTGGCGGGGAATCGATCGGGCGAATACGCATCGCGGAATTCGCGCGCACTGAAAACGATCATCACGCCGCCCGCGCGTGCTGACGCATCGATGCGACCGCATCGCGCAGCACCTGCGTGCCCGCGCGCGGATCGCGCATGTTCTCGCTCAGATAACGCCGGAACGATCGCGCGCCGGGTTCGCCGAGATACAGCCCGAGCAGATGACGTCCGATGTGATGCAACGCGTTGCCACGTCGCGATCTGTTCGGCGATGTACGGCTCGAGCCGGCGCAGGATGTCGTCGCGATCCGGCAACGGCGTGCCGAACAGCGCGTGCTCGACGCGCGCGAGCACATACGGATCGTGATACGCCGCGCGGCCGAGCATCACGCCATCGACGTGTGCGAGATGTTCGACGCACGCATCCGCCGTCACGATGCCGCCGTTGATGACGATCGTGAGCTGCGGGAATTCGCGCTTTGAGCCGATACACGCGCTCATAGTTGAGCGGCGGAATCTCGCGGTTTTCCTTCGGACTCAATCCCTGCAGCCACGCCTTGCGCGCGTGGACGATCAGCACGCGCAGTCCGGCCGCGATCTGCATTTCGACGAAGCGTTGCAGATCGTCGTAGTCATCCTGATCGTCGACGCCGATGCGGCATTTCACCGTCACGGGGACATCTCGTCCAGAATCAGCGACCGCCGCGCGCATCGCCGCGACACAATCGGCGACGAGCGCCGGTTCGCGCATCAGGCACGCGCCGAAGCGTCCGGATTGCACGCGATCCGACGGACAACCGACGTTGAGATTGATTTCGTCATAACCCATCTCCGCGCCGATGCGCGCGGCAGCGGTCAGATCGACCGGATCGGAACCGCCGAGCTGCAGGCCGACGGGATGTTCCGACGCGTCGAACCCGAGCAGCCGTTCGCGATCGCCGTGCAGCGCGGCGCCGGTCGTCACCATCTCGGTATACAAACGCGCGTGCGGCGCGAGCAGGCGATGGAAATGACGGCAATGGCGGTCCGTCCAGTCCATCATCGGCGCGATGCATACGCGCCACGGCTGGATTTTTTCCGTCTCGCCTGAAAGTTGAATGGTTTTTTCTACAGCGACCATTCGCGAAATCTTCCTCTCGAATCCCGGACTTCCCGGGATTTCGGTCGCTACTGTATCAAGCACGTCTCATGGATTCGATGCCGTGCCACGTCTCACGCGTTGCGTAATAGATCTTTACGCGCGCGAATACGATGCTGTTTACGGCGGATCACTCATGCGCACGTTCCAATGTGTCACGCGCGCGTCCGGTGAAACCTGCGGCAGCACATCGATCTGGCGCTCACCGCCGTTCAGCGCACTGGCGGGAACAACCGCTTCGACGAAACGGTAAGGCCCCGCTACCTTCGCCGACAGATCGCGTGCCGTAAACACGACGCTTCGCGCGTCGCCGATTCTGAGTTCGTATCGTTGAGACACCGGCTCGTCGACTTCCGCCTGCACGCGCACATCGCCCGCGCGATACGGCAGGATCAATGTGGCGTGCTCACTGCGTTGCTGATCATCGCGCAAGGTGATGACCGGCAACGATGCGATGGATTCGTTCGTCTGCATCGGCGATCGATCGCGAATTCCGAGCAACACGACAGCGACGACGATGCAACCTGCGAGCGCCGCACCGAGACCGATGATGCGACGGCGCGCGGCGTGCGCTCTGGATCGCGCGGGACGCGCATGCGTGGTGTCGGCCGATGCAGCAAGCGCGCGCGCAATGCGAAGACGCATCACGTCATCGGGCGTTGCCAAAAGATGCTGCGCCACGAGGTGCGTGTCGTTGGACGACAAACGTCCGCGCACGTGATCGTCGAGCAGATCGTAGCGCGCCGCGTCGATGGCGTCGGCGAGGTCGGCATCGGAGAACAGGCGTTCCTCCAGCTCGGCGGCACGGGTTGGCTCAAGCCTGTGCAGCAGCCAGTCGCGCAGTTCTTGATCGGAGAAGTCAGTCATCGTCTGAAGTGTCGCTTTGCGCGAATCCATCATTTTTTTCGCGGGTTCCGGATGCCATGCGCCCACGCACGCACGTTTCCAGTGCCTCACGCAGGCGCAGCGCGCGGTTGCGCAACGTATTGACGGTGATGCCGAGTTTTTCGGCCAGGTTGCGCCGCGTCTTGATGCGGCGCGCGTCATCGTCGCGATAGTAGGCAAGCATCAGCTCCGAACCGCGACGACCGATCGAACGCAGGCAGGTTCGCAACGCGCGCACGAGTGCGGGATCGATCGCGTCGTCGTCCTCGATCATCGCCGGTGTTGTTTCCGGTTCGTCGACGCGCGCTTCCTGCCGCTGCCGCCGCGCATTCGCTTCGAACAGCATCAGCTTGGCGATGCCGAACGCGTAAGGTGCCGGATGGTTGATCTGCACGCCTTCGTCGAGGCGGCGCGCGAGGCGGTCGAGCGCTTCGTCGGCGAGTGTCTCGGCATCGATAGGTTCGCGCTGCCGGAAAAACAGGATCAGTCGGCGCCGCAGCTGTTCGTAGCCGAAACCGCCGCTCGCGCTGTCCGCGCGCAGGCGCTCGAGCAACGTCTGCAGACGGCGCGCTTCGAGGTCGTGCGCGGTATCGGCGCGCTGGGCGGTCAACGCCAATCTCCGTGGATGACGAATCCGGCCCAGTAGTACGCCGCATGCCAGCGCGGTTCGCTGCGCATCTCGAGTTTGGCCAGACGCAATGCGTTTTGCGGCGATTGCTTCATGACGATCAGATGGCGATAGAACAGCGACATCAGGTGCTCGCTCGCGCGATCGTCGACCGGCCACAGGCTGACGAGCAGCCGCTTCGCTCCCGCGTAGAAAAAAGCTCGCGACAGGCCGAACATGCCTTCGGCGCCGCGGCCGCGCTCGCGCGTCGCGTCGCAGACACTCAGCACGACCAGCTCGGCCGACAGGCGCAGATTGTATATATCGTTCATGCGCAGGAACCCGTCCTGCGTCGCGCCTTGCGCATCGACCAGCGACAACACGATGCCGGACAATTCGGGCCGATGCAGATCGATGAGCGCGTGTGTCGCGAAATGAATCACGTTGTAGCGCGACCACACCATATCGAGCACGGCCTGGCGCGTCGCGGTGAAACCCGACAGGAGAGAACGCTGCGATTCGCTGAAAAGTGCGGCGATGTCGTCGGCTTCCGCTTGCGCATGTTGCAAGCGCCGCCAAGCCGATGTCGCATGCTCGGGAGTGCCTTGAACGCGAGGGTCGGAAGCGTCGAACACCGGATCGGCGAATACGACGATCGAGCGAGCGAGCGGCACTGACGACGCAGCAGTGCGAAGTTCCTGCAGGATCGCCAGCGAGGGCAGATAGACGACATCGTGCGCGGCGATCGGCTCGAACATGTCGAACGGGATGCGCTGCAGTTCGCCGTCGGCGATAACGGCGACCGTGTCGCCTTCGACGATGTTGAAATTCGCCGGCAAGATCATCGATGCCAGCGACTGAATGTTCGGTTCCGGCTTGGTTTGAGCCGACGTCTGCGCCAGTTGTTCGAACGGAACGTCGGTTTTCGCGGCGGCGGAAGTCACTTCATCGCGCAACGCATCGGTTGCCTGTTCGATGACGGCACGCGGCGGCAATTCGCGAAGCTCGACGGCGTGCTTCGTCACGCGCCACACGTAACTGCGCGATTCGCCGAGCCAGTATTCGAGGACGACGACGTTGTCGTCGATTATCTGTTTCTGCACCGATTCCACGCGCAACGGCGATGGATCGACGAGCGCGGCGTAACGCGGATCCGAATCGCGCAATCGGCCGCGTGCGTCATCGAGGCGGCGCGCGGCCGCGTCGGTGCGCGCCTGCAGGATTTTCTTTTTCGCTGCATCGTCGGGCGATGTCTGCGCCAGCGACCACGCCGATTCGCGCAGCGCTTCGATAGCGTCGTGTTCGGCGGCGACGAGTGCCGGCGCCGCGCGTGCGACGGGCGTGATCTTGCGCGCCGCCAGTTCTTCGCGCAGCGCGCGGGCGCGGGCGCGTTCGGCGATCTCGAGTGCCGCGGTGCCGTAGCCACGCCCGGCGATCTGACGGTCCAGGCGCACGGCGATGTCGATGGCGAGGTCGTAGTACGCGCGCTGCGATGCGAAGTAACCCGTGCGCAGTTGCGGCGCGGCGATGCGGGCGCGTTCGCTTTCGATGAGATCGAGCGCCGATGCGATCAGCGTGTGCGCGGTCCTGGCATCGTCCATCGCGAGCATCACTCGCGCACGACTGCCGAGCGCGGCGATCTGCACCGCATCGTCGCCCGAGCGCACGCCAATGCGATACGCCTGCTCGTATTCGTTCAGCGCCGCGGGCAACTGGTCGAGGCGGCTGTCGAGATCGCCGAGCGACAGGTGCGCGGCGGCCTCGGGGACGGTCGCGCCGATGTTTTCGGCGAGATGCAGTGAATCGAGGAGGAATTTGCGCGCGGCTTCCCACTCGTTTTTCGCCATCGCGCAGCGGCCGAGTCCGGCCAGCGCGTGCGCCTGTTCGCGCTTGAAACCGTTGGCGATGTCGAACTGCACGCTGTGCTCGAAAATCGCGCGTGCGGCGTCGATGTCGCCCGCGTCGAGCAGTCCGTCGCCGCGATTGAGCAAGGTTTCGGCGAGTCCGGATTGATCGCCCGCGGCTTTCCACGCCGCTTCGGCGTGATCGAACGCGGCCAGCGATTCGGCATCGTCGCCCAAGTTGCGGTAAAGCAATCCCAAATCGTTCCAGCTCATGCCTTCGATCAGCGGATACGGCGCATCGCGCAACGCGTCGAGCGTGGCCTGATAGGCGGCGAGCGCCTCGCCCCATTCGCCGCGCTGCAGATGGATCGCCGCGATGCTCTCGCGCGAGAACGCCGCGCGTTTGCGGTCGCCGATCTGTTCGGCGAGCGTCAGCGCGGCCGAGGCGGCGGCGAGCGCTTTCGCCGTGGCGCCGGCGATGCGGTAATTGGCGCTCAGGTTCGCCTGCGCCATCGCTTCGTAGCGACGGTCACCGGTCTGACGGTACAGCGCGAGCGCGTGCTCCTGTTCGGCGATCGCCGCGGCGAGGTTGCCGAGATAGCCTTGCGCCGAGCCGAGTGTTCGTCGCGCGGCGGCTTCCTCGGCGGCGGCGCTCAGATCGCTCGACGGTCCGCACGAGTAACGCAGCGCTGTCTGCGCGACGTTGCGCGCTAGCGCGTAGTCGCCCAATGCGAACGCGTAGCGCGCGTGGCCGGTTTTCGACATGAGTTGCAGGCACGCGTCGTGGGCAACTGGCGGCGGCGGCGAATGCGCTGTCGTATTCGGCGATGATTTCTTCGCGCGTCGCATTCGCGGAACCCGCGCCATGTTCGACGCTGCCCGCTGCGCGGCGCAGATTTTCCGCGCGCGCGAGAGCCTGCTCGCTGCGCGCGTGCAGGCGATCACGTTCCGATGCGACGTGCGTCGCGCCGCGGCTGATGCGATAGCGCGCGGGCAGCGCAGGATTCTGCGCGCCGATGTCGATGTCGAATCGCGTTTCTTTGGGCGACGCAACGAGCGTCACGCGCACGCGCGCGTGGCGGCCCGCGTCGTTCTGCATGAGCGGGAGCGCTTGGCCAGTATCGTCGCGCACCTGAATCTGCAAAGTCGCTTCGGGCTGCTCGACGCGGATTTCCGCGGCCTCGCCTCTGCGCAGCGAAATGCCGAACACCGCGTGCTCGTTGGCCGCGAGAGTGCCTTCGCGGGTAGTCGAAACGGGTAGTTCATCCGCGCGAACGATGGTGCACGCCGCGCTCGACATCAGCGTCGCGGCGCACGCCAACGTGAATGCTTTCACGACAGTTTCGATTCGCACGTGCGAAAGCCACCGGACCGTGTTCGGCGGCACCTTAGCAGGGTCGTGCGTCGCCCGCGTGATGGATTTTCGATTTCGCTCACTGGATATGAATGGGCGCCGCGCGCGCTGGTAATTGCGCGGTGAAGCGAGAACAACGAGCTGAGCGGGAAATACGTTATGCGAACGACAGGCAATTTCCGGGGCATGAAATCCATGGTGCGGCACGCATTCACGATGGCGGTAGCGGCGGTGACGATGCTCGCCGGCGTGTCGGCCGGCGCGGCGCAAAAATCCGTCTTGACCGAGAACGACGCGCAGCCGGTTCGGCTGGCCGGGCACGTGGTGCCGGCGCTGTCGGAAGCCGTGGCGGTTTCTGGTGCGGCGACCGCGAATTTGAGTCTGACCCTGGTCCTCAAGCGCGATGATGAAGCAGGTTTCCAGCAGTATCTCGCCGATGTTTACGACGAGCGTTCGCCGCGCTTCCATCAATTCCTCGACGCGCGCCAGATCGCGGCGGAATTCGGTCCGTCGCAGCAGGCGTACGACGACGTCGCGGCATGGTTGCGCGCGCAGAACCTGCAGGTCGACGCTGCTTCGGCCAATCGGCTGACGGTGAACGCGCGCGGTGCGCGCGGCGATGTCGAGCAGGCATTCGGTATCGCACTGCACGACTATGCGCTCGGCGAGCGCCGTTTCTTCGCCGCCGATCGCGAGCCTGCGGTGCCGGCCGCGGTTGCGCCGCGCGTGCAGTTCATCGCCGGACTTTCCAACTTCGCGACACCGCATCCGCCGGCCGGGCAGCGCATGATCCGTGTCGTATTCGGCACCGCCGTGTGTTCGATCTGGGCGAGTCTGGCCGGCGCCGCGTTCAAGGAGGGCGCCGGACCGAACAGTACGTACAACTACTACGCGGAGTTCGTGCGCTGCTTCAAGTCGCTGGAAGGCAAAGATCCCGCGGAGATGGTGAACGGCGCCGATCCGCCGCCGCCAGCCTGGCAGGATGCGGACGGGACTGGACAGACCATCGGGCTGGTCGAGTTCGACACGTTCACGCCGAGCGACGTGGCCGACTATATCGATCTGATCGGCCTGCCCGCTTCCAAGATGGGCGACATCACTCGGATTCACGTCGATGGCGGCGCCGGCGCGACGCCCGGTGCGAACCAGGACGAAGTGCTGATCGACATCGACGCGATCCTGACGCTCGCGCCCGGCGCGAAGATTTCCGTGTACGACGCGCCGTTCGACGGCAGCGGGAATTTCCAGGGCGTGTTCAACGCGATGATCGGCGATGGCGTCGACATCATCAGCAATAGCTGGTCGTATTGCGAAGACCAGACGACGCTTGCGGATGTGCAGAGCATCGACAGCATCCTGCAAGCGGCAGCGGCGTCGGGCATCAGCGTGCTCAACGCGGCGGGCGACTCGGGCAGCACGTGCCTCGACGGCCGCGCGAACACGGTCGGTGTGCCGGCGGATTCGCCGCACGCGACGGCGGTCGGCGGAACGTCGCTGACGCAAGGCCCCGGCCACACCTACGGCAGCGAAACGTGGTGGAACGGCACCAACGACACGCCGCCGACCGGCCAGGGCGGCTTCGGCGTCAGCAAATTCTTTGCGCGGCCCGCGTATCAGAATGCGCTCTCGTCCGCGGCCATGCGTTCGGTGCCCGACGTTACATTCAACGCCGATCCCGCACACGGCGTGGTCATCTGCAACGCCAGCCAGGGCGGCTGCCCGACCAACACGCTCAACGGCGGCACCAGCCTGTCCGCGCCGGAATGGGCCGCGTTCACCGCGTTGCTCAACCAGACGCAGGGCAGCAATCTCGGTGCGCTGAATCCGTCGCTGTATCCGCTCGGCAACACCAGCGCGTTCCATAACGCGGCGTCGATGGGATCGGATTTCGCGCACGTCGGACTGGGTTCGCCCAAGCTCGCGATGCTGCATCAGGCGCTGACGCATCAGACCACCGGCGCGGTGAGCGCGTCGGTCTCGCGCGTGTGGACGTTCGGCGACGACAACCTGCTCGCGCCGGCCGATTCGGCGAACGGACTGGTCCGCTTCGACGACGGCGTCTCGGCCGCGTATGTCGTGGTGACGCTCACCGATGCGAACGCGCAACCTCGTCGTGGGCAAGACGGTGACGTTGACCGCGAACGCGGGCAGCCACGCCGTCGTTTCGCCATCGGGCGGCGTCGTCACCGGCGAGAACGGCACGGCGCTGTTCAAGATCACCGACCTCACCGCCGAACCGCTGGTGTTCACTGCCAAGGACACCACCGACGGCATCACCCTAGTCGACACGGCGAACTTCGATTTCATCGTCGCGCCCGCCGCGAGCGGCGGCCTCATCGCATTCACGGACTTCGTCGCCGCCGACGGCGTGAGCACCAACTTGATCACCGTCACGCTCAAGGATGCGCTCAACCGCCCGACGCCGGGCAAGCAGGTCACGCTTGCTGCAGAACGGCACTCCGTGATCAAGGGCGACAACCCGAGCCTCACCGACGCCAGCGGCCAGGTGCAGTTCGTCGTGACCGACACCGTGCAGGAGTCGCTGACCTACACCGCCTCCGACACCACCGACGGCGATGTGGCGGTGCCGGGTTCGGTGACCGTCACCTTCAATGCCGGCGGCGGCGACAACTGCGGCAGCAGCAACTTCGGCAATTCGAACATCACTGCCGCCGACGGTTTCGCGATCACGCCGTACGCGACGGGCTTCCTGCCGAAGATCACCAATTTCGGCGGCATCAACGACGGCTGCCGCGGCGCCTCGGGTCTGGCCTTCGATGCGGCGGGCAATCTGTTCGTCTCCGACGTGCACACCGGCAACATCTATGAATTCCCCGCCGGCGGCGGTGTGGCCGATGCGACGACGCTGGTGACGCCGACGCCGCTCGGACCGGGAATCACCGCACTCACGTTCGGCAAGGACGGCAAACTCTACGCCTCGCAGAACGCGACCACCGGTAACTTCTTCACCGGCGCGGTGTTCGAGGTCGACCCGGTAGCGGGCACGAAAGTGCGCACCGTGGCGCCGTCGATCACGTGCGCGAGTTATCTCACCACCGATCCCTTCAGCGGTGATCTGTTCGTCGATGATTCGTGCAGCGGCGCGGGGTCCGACAACGGGTCGATCTGGCGCATCGCCAATCCGGCAGCGCGACGCCGACGGTGAGCGTTTACTCGGCTACCAACGGCGTCAACGGCGGACTCGCCTTTGCGCCCGCCGGCACGCTCTACGTCATCGACTACACCGGAACGGGCCTGGCGAAAGTCACCGGCACCACCGCGCCGACGCCCGGCCAGTTGACGCGGCTCACCGGCATCACCGGTCCGGCGCTGGATATGCTCGCGCTGGGCACGCAGGCCAACGGCGATGCGCAGACGCTGATCGCGAGTACCGGCGCGGCAAACGGCGGACTGCCCGCCGGCATGAAGATCTTCGACGCCACCACAACGCCGATTTCTCCGGTTTCCATGCTGGTCAACAACGCGTACGCGACGGTCAACCTGCTCGGTCCGGACGGCTGCCTGTATGCGGGCTTTATCGTGGCGGTATACAAGATCACGAATGCTGATGGCAGCTGTCCGCTGGTCGTCGGCGCCGCAAGCCTGGGCCTGACGCCGCTGACGGTGACGCCGAACCCTGCGGAAGGCACCGCGCAGACATTCACCGCGCGCTTCCATCACGCCAATGTACCGGCGGGAACGACCGGTGACCTTCGTGATCTCCGGCGCAAACGCCCGGCAGACGACGATAGCGACCGCAGCCGACGGCAGCGCGACGCTGACCTACGCGGCGATCAACGCGGGCAGCGACACGATCATCGCGTCCGCGACTGTTGGCGGCGTGGCGTTGACTTCCAATCCGGCGCGCGTGACGTGGACGTCCGGTGCGCACACGACGTTCCTCACGCTGAACCCGAGCGCCGTCACCGGAACGCAGGGGCGGTCGACGACGGTATCCGCCGCGCTGAGCGACGTGTCGACCCAACCCACTTCCGCGCTGGCCGGGCAGACGATCGTATTCACGCTCGGCGCGTCCACGTGTACCGCGACGACCAATGCGAGCGGCTTGGCGTCATGCGCGGTCGTGGTCGGCACGACGAGCACGTTGACATTGCACGCCAGCTACGCCGGCAACGCGAGCTATCTGCCTTCGTCGGACAGCGTGCAATTCCAGACGTCCGACCGCATTTTCAGCGACGGCTTCGGAGGCTGACGATGTTGGAGCATCGAACGCTTCTCGACATCTTTCGAAACTGAAGATGGTGATGTCATCGGACTGATTCATTTCGCAAGCGCCGAAGTGCGGGGCTCGATCGTGCAATTTTTTTAACTGAGCTGCGATCGCGCCCCGAATCGGGCGCGGTCGCAAACCACTTCACCAGAAAATCCAGCATGGTGCGCAAAATCGCGGGTTGATGCTCGCGCGAACTGTACAGACCATGGATGGCCAACGTCTTCGGCTTGTACTGGGGCAACAACGTGACGAGTTGTTTCGCAGCGATGAAAGGCGCTGCAGAAAATATGGGTTGCATCACGATGCCCGCGCCTTCGACAGCGGCCTGCAGCAACACCATCGAATCGTTTGCGCTCAGATTGCCGCTCACCGGAACGCTGATGGCTTTGCCGGCGCGCTCGAAATGCCACTGGCTTTTTCCGAAACAGGCGTAGGTCAGACAATTGTGCTCGGCGAGTTCCTCAACGCGTCGCGGCGTGCCACGCGTTTTGAGATACGCCGGAGCAGCGCACACGATTGACGGACAGCTTCCTAGCCGGCGCGCGATGACGCCAGGGTCGAGCTGATTGGTAATGCGGATCGCCAGATCGATACGTTCCTCGACCAGATTCACCGCCTTGTTGCCGATCTGCAGGTCGATCGCCGTGCGCGGATAGCGCTGCAAATAAGCCGCGACCGCGGCGGCCAGCGAAGCCTGAGCGAGTGATTGCGAGCACGCGATGCGCAGGATTCCACGCGGCTCGTCAGCGTTGGAATCGCCCACGACCGCGACCTGTTCCGCCACAGCGAGCATCTCGCGACAGCGATTCAGTGTCGCCTCGCCCGCCGCAGTGAGGTTGATGCGCCGTGTCGTCCGATGAAACAAACGGGCGCCGGACCAGTTCTCCATTTCCGCCAGGTAACGCGTAACCATCGCGCGCGACATATCGAGCAATTCAGCCGCGCCAGTAAGGCTGCCGCGCTCGGCGATGGCGACAAACACTTGTGCGGCGCTGATGCGGTCCATGAAATCTATTTGTCCGATTCAAGAAACAATCCATTGCATTCTAGGCTGCATATCAATCAGGTTGAAACCACTAAGCTCCTCTCACCCGCCGCGTACCGGCTTCAGTCGGAAGACAACATGAGCACGAATTCCAGCCTTACATGGAAACATTTCCCCGCAGGTCCGAATGGCTTTTTCCGCGCGCCGGTTCTGTTGTCGGGCGCGACCGAATCCTTGCTCATCGATGGCGGCTTCACGTTGTCCGACGGCAAAGCCGTGGCCGATGCGATCACCGCGGACGGCAAAACACTGAAAGCCATCTATGTCAGCCAGAGCGACCCCGACTATTACTTCAGCCTCGGCGCAGTGCGTGCGGCATTTCCGCAAACGCCGATCCTTGCGGCATCCGCGACCGTCGTCGCCATCAACGCCAGCGTGCAGAAGAAGCTCGACGTGTGGGGACCGCAACTCAAGGACAACGGCCCGCAGACGCTGGCCGACGTGGTGAAGATTGAAGCATCGGATGCCTCGCCGCTCCACGTCGATGGCGCGCCGGTCGAGCTCATCGATGCCGCCGGTTTGGCGAACCGACGCTATTTATGGGTGCCGTCGCTGAAGGCGATCTTCGGCGGCGTGATGGTCTTCTCTGGCGTGCACGTGTGGACCGCCGACACTGCCACGACCGAATCGCGCGCCGCATGGACAAAAAACCTGGACGCCATGGCGGCTCGCAAGCCGCGCGTCGTGGTGGCGGGACACAGCACGGTGGATGCGCCGACCGATGCGTCGGCCATCACGTACACCCGTGACTACCTTCTCGCTTTCGAAGAAGAACGCGCGAAGGCTGGAGATAGTGCGACGCTGATTGCAGCGATGAAAAAGCGCTACCCGAACGCCGGTATGGATGTGGCGCTCGAGATCGGTGCCAAGGTCGTACTCGGCGAAATGAAATGGGGTTGATCGGGAGGTGGGCGACGCGAGCGGCTCTCCTCAGCAAAGTTCGCCGCGGACGCGCTCGCGAAAACACCTTGCACCGCCTCAGGCAATCTCGTTGAACAGATCGATCAGCGATTTCGCATCGCGTTCGCCGTTGTAGCGTACGTTGTTGACGAACAGCGTCGGCGTGCCGTTAACGCCGCTGCGCACGCCGCCGGAAAAATCCTTGCGGATGCGTTCGATGTAGGCGTCGTCGAGCGCGGTGCGGATCACATCGTCGCTCAATCCGAGCGTGCGTGCGTAGCCGACGAGGCTGTCGTCATCGAGTGCTTTCTGGTGTTCGTAGAGCATGTCGTGCATTTCCCAGAATTTGCCGACGGTCGCCGCGGCTTCGGCGAATTCGGCGGCGCGCTCGGCGCGCGGGTGCGCTTGCGTCAGCGGGAAATTTCGGAACACGAAACAGATCTTGTCGCCGAAATGTTTCTGCACTTTTTTCAGCTGCGGATATTCGGCGCCGCAGTAGGGACATTGGTAATCGCCGTATTCGACGACCACGATCGCCGCATCGAGCGGGCCTTGATGATGATCCGATTCGGCAGCGGGACGGCGAAGCTGGCTCATGTGTTGCCCGTCCTCGGCAAGGTTTCCAGTGCATCGAGGATGCCGTCGGCGCCGGGGTTGATGCCGACCGGCGACACATGTTTCCAGCGCACGATCCCGTCCGCGTCGATCACGAACAGCGCGCGCTGCGAGGTTCCGGTTTCCGCATCGTAGACGCCGTATTTTTTCGCGACGGCACCTTTCGGTTCGAAATCGGCGAGCAGCGGAAAGCGCAGCTTGCGATCCTTCGCGAATGCGGTGTGACACCACGCGCCATCGACGGAGATGCCGAGGATCTGCGCGCCGAATTCCTGGAATTCCGACAGCATCTCGTTGTATAGGCTGACCTGATCACCGCACACCGGACTCCAGTCGGCCGGGTAGAACACGAGCACGATGGGTTTGCCGCGCAATTGTTTGAGCGAGATGGTCTGGTCGGGCGTGGCTTTCAGTGCGAAGTCGGGCGCGCTGTCGCCGACATCGATTTTCGGCGCATCGCTGAGGTGGACGATGCCCGGATCGACCGGCAACGGATCGCTGGCGGGAAACGATTCCTCGAGCGCTTCGTCGAGCAATTGTTCCTGATGTTTGCGCGGCTGCGGTTTCGCGGGCTTCGCGGCCGGCGTTTTTTTCGGAGCGGGTTTTTTGCGGGTCGCCATGACAATCCCTCGTCTGCTGACCGCGTGATTGTAGACCTTAGCGGCGCACCGCGGAGGTGCGGCGAAGGATCGTCGAATTCGCCAGAATCCGACGATCCCGCGCGCTCATTTATTTTGCGCTTCGGTCACTCGGCCGTGGTCGGATCGATCACCGAGGTAACTTCCGACACCTTGTTCGCCGGAAATCCGCCCTGCTTGGCGTGTTCGCGCACCATTTCTTCGTTCGGCGCGATGTAGATACAGTAAATCTTGTCGCCGGTGACGTAGCTGTGCACCCAATTGATTTGCGGACGCATGTTGCCGAGCACGCCGCACGATTTCTGCGAGATGGCTTGCAGGTCCTGCGGGCTGAGTTTGCCCGCGCCCGGGATTTCGCGTTCGATGACATATTTCGGCATGGCCGAGTTCTCCTGAGATTCCGGCCGATGCCGGTTCGGAAGAACATTAACGCCGTTTGGGTTGGATTTGCGTCATGACACGAAATGTCTCGCGCGCGGCGGTAATTCCGGCGTCATATCCACTACCTACCTTTGTCATGCCACTACCGGCGCCGGCGCAGCACCGACGATGTCCATCCGCGACCGCCTCGATCATTTCATCTTCAACGCGATCTATTCACGCACGCTCGTTTACAACGCGTGCTGGGAAGATCCCGCCGTCGACCGTCAGGTGCTCGGCGTCACCGGTGAGGACAACCTGCTCGTCATCACCAGCGCCGGCTGCAACGTGCTCGATTACGCCTTGCTGGGACCCAAACGTATCTACGCTGTCGACGCGAATCCGCGGCAGACGGCGTTGCTGGAACTCAAGCTCGCCGGTATCCGGCATCTGAGCTTCGACGATTTCTTCGCGGCGTTCGGCGAGGGTTATCACGCCGATTTCCGCGCGTTGCTACATGAAACATCTGCGCGACGATCTTTCGGAATTCGCGCGCGGCTTCTGGGACAAGCAGTGCGGCTGGTTCACGAGCAAGCGCGGCAGTTTCTATTTTCACGGTTTGTCGGGCCTGGTCGCGAGCGGCGTGCGCCGTTATTTCAAGATGCGTCCGCGGCTGCGCCTGGCCATCGACGAAATGATCGACGCACGCGATCTGCACGAACAGCGCGACATCTACGACCGGCGCATCGCACCGCTGCTGTGGAATCGCGCGGTCAACTGGACGATCTCGCGGCAGTTCGTGATGAGCCTGCTCGGCGTGCCGTATCCGCAGCGCAAGCTGGTCGAGGCGCAGCATGCGCGCGGCATCGCCGGGTTCATCCGCGATTGCGTGGAGCACGTCTTCCGTCAGCTGCCGCTGGCGAGCAATTATTTCTGGCGTCTGTATCTGACCGGACGCTACGCTCGCGAATGCTGTCCGGAATATTTGAAAGAAGCGGGTTTTGCCGCGCTCAAAGGCGGTCTGGTCGATCGCGTTTCACCGCGCACGGCGACGGTGACGCAATTCCTGAAATCGCATGACGGACCCATTTCGCGCTTCGTACTGCTCGATCACATGGACTGGATGAGTTCGTATTATCCCGATGCACTGATCGAGGAATGGAACGCGATCTGCGAGCGCGCGGCGCCCGGCGCGCGCATCCTTCTGCGCAGCGCGCACGCCAAACCGGCGTATCTCGAAGAAATCGAGATTGGTCCGGACCGGCGCCGCCTTCGCGACCTGTTCACCTTCCTCGATGCGGAAGCGAGCGCGCTGCAAACGCAGGATCGCGTGCACACGTACCCCGGTTTCGTGATTGCGCATGCCCCTGCTTGATCGGCTGCGCAACGATTTCGTGGTGCTGCGCCAGCTCGTGCGCGGCATGCCGCAGGGAGACGCGCATGCGGGAAAGCTGCAGGCATTTTATGGTCCGCAGGCGGCGCACTACGATGATTTCCGCGACCGGCTTCTGCCCGGCCGCGCGGAGCTGATCAGCCGATTGCCGCTGAGCGACGGCGCGCATGTCGTCGAACTCGGCGGCGGAACCGGACGCAACATCGATTTCTTCGGCGATCGGCTCGATGCGATCGCATCGGTCGAAATCGTCGACGTGTGCGCGGCGCTGCTCGATGTCGCCCGCACGCGTGCGAGCGGACGCACCAACGTGCACGTCGTCGAAGCGGACGCGACGAGCTATCGACCCGATCGCGCCGTCGATTGCGTGTATTTCTCCTACTCGCTGACCATGATCCCGAACTGGCGAAGCGCACTCAGCAACGCCTGGGCGATGCTGAAACCGGGCGGCACGATCGGCATCGTCGATTTCTGCGTGCCGATGGCTTCGGCGATCAAGGTGCGCGCGCTGCAATCCATCGAAAGCGCGTTCTGGAAGCGCTGGTTTTCACACGACGGAGTGCGCCTGGATCCGGATCATCGCGCGATGCTGCGGCAGTTGTTTCCGCAGAACGAAATCATCGAACGCCGCGCGCGCGTGCCTTATTTGCCGGCGGCGATGGTTCCGTACTATTTGTTCGTCGGCAAAAAGCTATTGACGAATTGATCGCGTGACAGCGATTCCGGCGCGAACGAATCGAGTGCTCGGCGGCGCCATTCTCGCGGCGAATCTGTTCGTGCTGTTCGCATTGCCGCTGCTCCCGTGGCCGTGGTGGATGAAATTCGCGAGCGTCGCGCTCGTCGTGCTGACGACACCCGCGCACTGGGCGCTCGTACACGATGCGATCCATTCGCACGCGCTGCCCGGCCGCGCGTTCAACGACGCATTCGGCCGCATTATGGCGATCGCGTTCGGCGTGCCGTTCCGCGCGGCGCGGTTCGCGCATCTGCGTCATCATCGCTATAACCGTGCGCCAGCGGCGCGCGAGGAAGTGTTCGATCCAGGCGGCGCGATCGCGCTTCTCCGCGTACGCGTTCCACTATCTGCGCATCTCGATCGGCCTGTACGCGGGCGAGCTGGCGTTGTGCCTGCTGTGCTTTGCGCCGAGGGCGACATTGCGGCGGCGTCTGCAAGCGCTGTGTCCGGCGGGCGAACGGCATTTCGCGCGCGTCCGCGGATACGGCCATCGACGATGCGTTGCGGCCCGCTTCGTTGCGGCAAATCCGCAGCGACGCCGCGTGCATCGTGCTTACGTTGTGCATCTCCGCATTCCTGTTCGGCGCTGCGTGGCCGTTGTTGGCGACACTGCTTGCCGGACGCGGCCTAATCATCTCCCATCTCGATCACGCGCCGCACCACGGCACACCGCTCGACCGGCGCGACTACGCCTTCAACATGCGCGCGCCGCGCTGGTTGCAGCTTGCGCTATTGAATTCGAATTTCCACCGCACACATCACGAGAATCCGCAGCTGCCGTGGTCTGCGCTGAATCGCGATCATGCGTTTCGTGCCGACGACATCTCGTTCGTCCGCGCCGTATTCCGCCAATGGCGCGGACCGATCGCCGTCGACGACCCGCGCATCGCCGGCAATCGTTAAGCACCGCAAGGGTCACGTTCCTCTCACGCGGCGGATGTAAGGATTCGCGGTGTAGAGCCGTCTAAATCGAGTGACGGCAATTCGAGGTTAGTTACCATGTCCGATTCCAATCGAACCACACGCCGCGGCGTGCTGATTTCGCTCGGCGCTCTCGCCGGCGGCGCGCTGCTGTTTCGTGATCGTCTTTTCGTGCCGCGTGAGGCGCGTGCGGCGGAAAGCAACGAAAATTTTCCGATCCAGCACACGGATGCCGAATGGCGCGCGCAACTCACGCCGGCGCAATACGACGTGCTGCGTCAGCAAGGCACCGAGCGCGCGTTTTCGAGTCCGCTCGATGTCGAAACGCGCAGAGGTACTTACGTATGCGCCGGATGCCGCAGCGCACTTTTTTCGTCCGACACCAAATACGACAGCGGCACCGGCTGGCCGAGTTTCTGGCGACCGTTGCCCGATGCGGTCGCGCAGCACACGGACACCACGTTCGGTATCGTCCGCGACGAAGTGCACTGTGCGCATTGCGGCGGGCATCTCGGTCACGTGTTCGATGACGGTCCGAAACCGACCGGTTTGCGTTACTGCATGAACGGCGTAGCGTTGCAATTCACGGCGGCGGGTGCGTGATGAAAAAGTTTTTGCTGACGTTGTTCGCTGACTCTGTTCGCGGCATCGTCGTTCGCGGCGACCGCGCCGGAAATCGCGCAGCCGGATCTGCAATGGTTCAACGTCGAGAAACCGGTCCCGATGGCGTCGTTGCGCGGGCGCGTCGTCATCCTCGATTTCTGGACGGAAGGCTGCATCAACTGCATCCACATCATTCCGATCCTGCGCGGCATCGAGCAGAAGTTTCCCGAGCAGGTGGCGGTGATCGGCGTGCACTCGCCGAAATTCGCCGAGGAGAAGAATGCATCGAGCGTGAAAGATGCGATCGGCCGCTACGAGATCCATCATCCGATCGTGCACGATCCGGAAATGCGTCTGTGGAAAGAATACGGCGTGCAGGCATGGCCGACGCTGGTCATCGTCGGACCGGACGGCAACATTCTCGGCCAACTCGCGGGCGAACCCGATCCCGTGAAATTTCCGCAGGTGATCGCTTCGCTTGTCGATGCGGCCGGCAAGAACGGCGATCTGAAGCCGGCGAAACTCGCGCTCAAACTCGAAGAGGAACCGAAAGGACGTTTCCTGTTTCCCGGCAAGCTGAAGGCCCTCCCGGGCGCGAAGCCGCAGTGGGTGCTCGCCGATTCCGGACACAACCAGATCGTGGTGCTCGACGACAGCGGCGCCGACGTGAAACGTTTCGGCAGCGGCGCGCAAGGATTCAAGGACGGCGACGCGTCGAACGCGACATTCGATCATCCGCAAGGCCTGATCGCTTCAGACGACGCGATTTTCGTCGCCGACACCGGCAATCACGCGATACGCCGCATCGATCTCGCATCGGGCGCAGTGACGACGCTCGCCGGCAACGGAAAGCGCGGCACGATCCTCTCCGATGCCGTAGCGGCGAAGACGACCTCGCTCGCCTCGCCGTGGGATCTGGAGAAGAAAGGCGACAAAATATACTTTGCGAATGCAGGCACGCATCAGATTGGCGTGCTCGATCTCGGCAAGCAGACGGTCGCCCGGTTGGCTGGCAGCGGCGCGGAAAATCTGGTTGCAGGTTCGGCTGCGAAAGCCGCATTCGCTCAGCCGAGCGGGCTCGTGCTGAGCAAAGACGGCAAGACGTTGTACGTCGCCGATGCGGAAAGTTCGGCGATCCGCGCGATCGATCTGAACGACGATTCGACGAAAACGCTGGTCGGCGCCGGGCTGTTCGATTTCGGCAAGAACAACGGATCGTTCTCGTCGGCGCGGCTGCAGCATCCGCTCGGTGTTGCGGTCGACGGCGATTCGTTGCTGGTGGCCGATACTTACAACAGCCGTATTCGTACGCTCGATCTCGGCAAGAAGATCGTGTCGGAATTCGATGGGGGGAAATTCACCTGCACCGATCCGATTTGTTATCCGACGCGCGAGCCGGCGGGTATCGTGACGGCGGGGAGTGATCGCGTTTTGCTGGTTGATACGGGGAATCAGAGGATTGAGGAATATACGCCGTCGGCGAGGACGTCTCGTACTTGGGCTCGGTGATTTTGGTTGGGTGGTTAGATAAGAGCTTCCGCGATTGAATATCGCGGGTCACTTTCTTTGCTGGTGCAAAGAAAGTAACCAAAGAAACCACCTTTTTTCTCGCATTGGGCGCTGTCCGCAGACAGCACGTCCGTGCTGCTGGCTGCGGACGCGCGCATCCCTGCGCGCGTGTGAGCTCGATACAAGCCTGCGCGTGACTGGTCGAAAGAGTCTTGAAACTCACGACTGCACTAAGCCAAAGGCGGTGAGGCTGGAAAAGAAAAGCTCCTGCGGCCCCATCGCCGGTCGCTTAGTGAAGTCATTTTTACAAGACTCTTTAGACCAGTCGCGCGCAGGCGCTGATCGAGGGTGATCGCGCGCAGGAAGCGCGCGGTCCGCGGCGAGCATCAGGGACGTGCTCTCCGCGGACAGCGTCCATTGGGAGAAAAAAAGGTGTTTCTTGGTTACTTCTTTGCACCAGCAAAGAAGTGACCCGCGATATTCAATCGCGGAAGCTCTTATCTTCAAAGACGAAAAAAGCAATGTCGCTGGATTCCCGCTTCCGCGGGAATGACGAGCTAGAGCAAAAGCTGGATTCCAGCGTCCGCAGGAATGACGAGCAAACACGCTATTTCGAAACGACGCGATTCCGCCCCTTAGCCTTCGCCCGATAAAGCGCCTGATCCGCCGTCTTCAACACCTCGCCGACCGATTCCGACCGCGCATCCCGCGTCGCGATACCAATCGAAATCGTGACATGCACATCCGCCGCATCGATCTTGCGCACCGCCTGGCCTTGCCGCCGTTTCGCCGGCACCGATCGGATCCGCACGCGCGTCGATTCGACCCGCTTGCGCGTCTCCTCGCACGCGGCTTCCGCATCGCGCGCACGCCAGCCGGGAAACATCAGACAGAATTCCTCGCCGCCATAGCGGAATGCGCGAGCGCCTGTGGTCACGCGAAGCTGCTGCGCGACGGCATGCAACACCTTATCGCCGGCGTCATGTCCGTGCGTATCGTTGAATTGCTTGAAGTGGTCGATGTCGATCATCGCGATCGCGAACGTGCCGCTCGCGCGCGACAGCGCTTCGTCGAGCGCGCGGCGATTCGGCAGTCGCGATAGCGCATCGACGAAGGCCATGCGGTACGACGCGAACAGGATCGCAACGATCGCCGCCAAGCCGGCGAGCGTGAACCCGATGCGCGCGCTTTCGCTCGACATGGACGGCAGCAGCGAACAGGCCGCGGCGAGCAGAACGACGCCCAAGCCGGCCTCCATCGGCGTTGCGATCAGCAGCCAGCGCAGCAGGCACAGCGCGGATGCCATCAGCGTGAGGATGGTGGCGACGGTGGCCGCGCTCCACGGCAGCACGCCGAGCGGCAACGCGTTGTGCAGCGGCGTCCACACGTGCGCGGGCGCGCCGAGCGTGAGCCAGATCGCGATGCCGATCAGCGCGATCAGCGTGAGGTTGCGGCGCGCCAGAAATCCGCGTTCGGGCATCGCGGCCACGAGCAGGAGCAGCCACGGCGCGAACATGCGCGAGGCGTCGTGTCCGCGCGCCTCGGCTTCCGCGCCGACGTAGCCGGCAATCGCCAGCGACGCGCACGTCAGCACGACGAGCACGAGCACCGCGCGATTGCGATGGAATCCGAGCGCCAGCAGCAGGCCGATGCCGTTGACCAGCGGCGCGGCCCACGGCGACCCCAATCCGGTTGCGAACACCCTTCGCCGACTCCTCGAAACTGCCCCGCCCCTGCGGCGGCGCGTAAGCATACCGTTTTCGTCGGCGATTCCACCGTGACGAATCACGAACTCCGTGAGGCGCAATTGCAGATTTTCGTGATGGCCGCGCGAGCGCCAAGCGCTAGCGTGATGGCATGAAGGTTTTCAACAGGGAGAAGCCGTCATGACTGCCGTCGCCATCCGTTATTCGCCCGCTGTTCCGCTGAGCCTGCCGCGCATCGGCGCGTGGTCGGCATCGTTCACGATCCACATCGTCGCGCTGCTCATGCTGTTGAGTGCGCCGATGGCCTACAGGCTCGTCACCGCGCCGCCGAAGGAGGAGCCGACGTATATACGCTTCGTCGAGGAGAAGCCCATTCCGGTGGTGAAAGATCTGGAACCACCGCCGCCGATCGTGCATCGCGAGAAGACAACGCAGCATCCGGCGCCACACGTGACACCAACGGAGTTTCACGAAAACACTGCCGTCGCGATCCCGACGGAGTCGACGATCGCGCCGCCTGCGATCGAAAAACCCGGGCCTGCCGCGGCACCTCAGGCCGACACCGAACCGACCGCCGTCGGCTACGGCACACATGCGTCGGTGCCGTATCCGATCGATTCGCTCAAGGCGCGCGAGCAGGGCACGGTGATGCTGCTCGTGCTGGTCGGCGTGGATGGCAAGGTCGAGGACATTCGCATCGAAAAGTCGAGTGGATACGCGCGGCTCGACCGCGCCGCGCTCAACACGGTGAAATTGTGGAGCTTCAATCCGGCACGCCACGGCGGCGTTGCCAACCGCGCGTGGGCGAAGGTGCCGATATCGTTCACGCTGTCGGCGCTGTAATCCGACGCTGATGCGGCAACCGGGTGCCGCGTTGGCACCCGGGCGGTCTGTGGCCTACACTGGACGAAATTCCCAGATCGTTGCCGTATGAAATTTGCAGCACGGAACGCGGCGCGAGGCCTCGTTCTCTTGGTTTTCTGCTGGCTTGCCGGCGCACAATTCGCGATCGCGCAACCTGCCGCCGACGAGGACGTCGGCCGCGGCGACGGCTATTCCTATCGCATCCATTATCCATCGCTCGACGCGCGGTGGCAGGCGCTGCACGATGCCTTGCACACGTATGCCGAAACGCAGAAAAAAGATTTCATCGCCGCACAAGGCGGCGAGCACAGCGCGAATGCGGGCGAATACAAGCTCGACATCGTCTTCACTGTCGCGCGGCGCACGGACGATTTCGTCAGCGTGCTCGTTTCCGGCAGCAGCTTTACCGGCGGCGCGCATCCGAATCCGCTGACGGCGAGTTTCGTCGCCTCTACCGCGGACAACCGGATCATCGCGCTGTCCGATCTGTTCACCGATGCGGATGCCGCGCTCAAAATCCTGAGCGGCGAAGCGCGCGCGCAACTGCAAGGCCGTTTCGATGCGCAGCTGCGCGATCAGATCGGCGAAGGCGAACAGCTCGCGACCGCGCTGAAGCAGATGCGCGAATGGGTCGAGCGCGGCACCGAAGCGAAAGCGGACAATTTCGCGGTGTATCTGGTCGACGGACTCGATTCGAAAGCGATCGGACTCACGCTCGTATTTCCGCCGTATCAGGTTGCGCCGTATGTCGATGGCGCGCCGCAGGTCGAAGTGCCGGCGCGTCTTTTCCATGCGCTGCTGAAACCGCAATACGTCAACGCGTTCCATTGGGATACCGAAGCCGAAAAGAACGAACAGCGCTGACATGGCCGCGCAAACGTTGCTGTTCGTCCTCGCCGCGATCCTGATCCTGACCGGACTCGCCGGCACCGTCGTGCCGATCCTGCCCGGCGTGCCGCTCGTGTTCGCCGGCATGTGGCTGGCGGCGGCGACGGATCATTATCAGCACGTCGGCACGATCACGCTGATCATTCTCGGCGCACTGTCGGTGTTCGCGCTGCTCATGGATTTCATCGCGAGCATCGCCGGCGCGAAGCGCGTCGGCGCGAGTGGACGCGCGATCTGGGGCGCGAGCATCGGCATGATCGTCGGCATTTTTTTCGGCTTGATCGGATTGCTGCTCGGCCCCTTCATCGGCGCGCTGGTCGGTGAACTCTCGTCGGGCAGCACGATGCATCAGGCCACGCGCGTCGGCATCGGCACGTGGATCGGATTGCTGTTCGGCACGCTCGCGAAAATCGCGCTGTGCTTCACGATGCTCGGCGTGTTCGCGCTCGCGTTTATTTTCTAGCGCGACAGATGCCGGATCGCCGCGGTGCTTTCGTCGCGGCGCGCGTCGTCGAACGGCGTGATGTCGATCGCCGCGATGGTGCTGCGATCGAGGCAATGCACGTTGATGTCGAATCCGTCGGGATTCGAGCGCGGCACATAGAACGGTTTTACGCCGCACACGCGGCAGAACGTGATGCTGCGCCACGCCGGTGTTGAACGTGTACTGCGTGAGTTCGTCGGCGCCGCGCAGCAATCGGAACCGCGATGCGGGCACGATCAGGTGCAGGAATCCCGTCATGCGGCAAATCGAGCAGTTGCATTCGATCGCCGCGATACGCGCGGGCGCATCGACTTCGAAGGCGACGCGTCCGCAATGGCAGCCGCCGCGATGGGTGACGAATCCGCTCACGGCGTTTTCGGCAACACGTACCACCACACCGACAGAAACTGCAGCACCGATCCGCCGATGACGAACACATGCCACACCGCATGGTGGAACGGCAGGCTGCGCCAGACGTAGAAGATCACGCCGAAGGTGTAGCTCACGCCGCCGGCGAGAACGAGCGCCAGGCCCGGCATCGGCAGCGCAGCCATCAGTGGACGGATCGCGACGACGCCGACCCAGCCCATGCCGATATAAAGCGCGATCATCACGCTGCGGAATCGGCGCAATCCGGTCAGCTCGAACACGGTACCGATCGCCGCGAGCGTCCATACGATGGCGAACAGGCTCCAGCCCCACGCGCCGCGCAGCGCGATCAGTACGAACGGCGTGTACGTACCGGCGATGAGCAGGAAAATGGCGACGTGATCGAGCGTTTGCAGCCAGCGCTTGGCCGCTTCATCGCGAACGCCGTGGTACAACACCGATGTCGCGTAGACGAGCACGAGCGTGCTGCCGTACAGCGCGCACGAAACGATTTCGCGCGCGCCGGCGCGGCGAGTTTCGACGATGAGCAGCGCGAGTCCCGCGATCGCCAGCATGAGCCCGAACGCGTGCGACAGACTGTTGGCCAACTCTTCGGCGATGCTGTATCGGCGCTCGCTGACATGCGACATCGACGCTATCCGTGAAATCCAACCTGAGCGCAATTTTACGCCGCCGCAAACGAAAAACGCGGCGCACTGCGCCGCGTTTCCTGACTCGAACAACCTGCTGGATTACTTCGCGCGTTCGACCGTGAACTTTCCGAACGAAATACCGAGGTTCACGCCTTCGCCCGAACCCGCGAGAGCGAGCGACACGTTGCCCTTGGTCAACACCTGCGCGACGCCAGACTTCACGACGCCCGCATTGGCTTCGCCCTGGGCGTAGCTGCCGAAGATCTCGCCGGCATCATAGACATTGGAGAACTTGCCGGTGCCACCTTCGATCTTGTACTTGCCCACGGTCAGACCGCCGCCGACGGCCACGATGTTGACCGGATACGTGCGGCCGTTGGTGCAGCTCACGGTGCCCGCGCCTTCGGCGTGCTTGTAGATCGCCGACCAGCCGGTGAGTGAGAACTTCATTTCGCAATCGATCTTCGGGCCGCTCGCGGCGTGTGCCGACGGCGCCGAAACCATAGAACCCGCGGCGAGCAAAACCGCCGGTGCCACTAAATGCCAAGTGCGCATCGTCAACCTCCTGTTGTTGGGTGTGAAAAGTCTCGCGCAGGAAAGCTGAACGGCGTGCGACTCCGCACGTAAACGCCGAGAAATAGATGCTAAGCGGCCATTATCCGTGCGCGATATGCGGGGTTGCGGGCGGTTTGGCGGTGCGCCGGATCAGCCAGACGATGCCGGCGATGACAAGCAATGGAAGCAGCAAATGCGCAAACAGCAGGCCGAAGCCGATCACCGCCGCGCCGCCCGCAAGGACGAACGCGAGACCGATGCCGCCGATCGCCAATGCTCCCGCGCCGACGATCAGCGCGCACACCAGGCGGAACGCAACCGCGAAGATTCCCATCGCGAACACGAACGCGAACATCACGGCGCCGATGGCGAGCACGATCGGCAACACCGCGAGCAACGGCAGAAACACCAGCGCACTGGCGCCGAGCAGCGCCATACCGATCACCAGCATCGGCAATACGATCAGCAGCTTGAGCATGTTCGCCTCCATCGGTTTGCGGGATTATCCTAGCGCGCACGGGCGCTCGATGCATGTGCATAACGTCAGTGCCGTGCGCGCGCTAAGCTGGAAGGCGATGGCTCAACTCGACATCCTGATCCACATTCGCGAAGGCGACGCCGATCCGCTCGCCGCGCGCATAGCGATCGCGATCGCGCGACGCGTGCCGGCGCATCTGTACGGCCTCGGCGTCGCGGCGCTCGGTTCGGTCACGTACACGTCGCCGGAAGCGATGTCGTTCCAGGCGTACGAAGCGGACCGCCTTTTCGCCGAACAGAATGCGCGGCGGACATGGTGGCGCGACTATCTCGCCTCGCGCGGCGCGAGCGGCGAATGGCTCGCCGCGCAAGGCGAGCCGGTCGAGGCGATCTGTCACGCGGCGCGCTGGTGCGATCTCGTCGTCGCCGAACGGCCCACGCTCAATCCCGATGCGCCGACCGGCTGGGGCACGGTGTCGCGCACCGTGTTCGGCGCCAGCGCGCCGGTGGTCGTGGTGCCGCAGACGACCAGGATTTCGTCGATCGGCGAACGCGTGCTGATCGCCTGGAACCGAAGCCGCGAAGCCATGCGCGCCGTGCGTGGTGCGCTACCACTGTTGCGTGCGGCCGGCAGCGTGCTCGTGCTCGACGGCGAGACCCGCGAAGACCGGCTCGGTGCACGCCATTTGCCGGAACTCGATCTGCGCGAATACCTCGCGCGCCACGGCATCGACGCGACGCTGCAACGCTTCGCGCCGAAAAACGATCACGGCGCCAACATCCTCGCGGCCGCGCGCGAATCGCAATCCGATTTGATCGTCATGGGCGCGTGGGGTCATTCGCGCATCGCCGAACTCGTGCTCGGCGGCGCGACACGGCATATTTTCCAGAGCAGCGAACTGCCGCTGCTCGTTGCGCACTAGCCGCCATTTATTTCGATGCGGGCAGCTTCAGCCGCTCGCGCAGCGCGGCACCGACTTTCGCCGGATCGCTGGTGTCGGCGTGATAGACGATGTCGCCGTGAGCATCGACGAGGAACAGGCCCGGCGTGCCCTTGACGTGATACTGATCCGCGATGGAATCGCCATCGAGGATCAGCGTGAATGTCTGCTTGCGTTCCTGCAACGTCTTGACCGGATCACCGTCCTCCTTGATGTCGATGGCGTAGACGTCGAGATGATCCTTGCCGGCCTCGTCGTAGATGGTCTGCAGCGTCGGCATCAGCGCTTCGCAGTACGGACACCATGTCGCCCAGAACAGCAGGATGGCGGGTTTGGTGCGATGCGCGGGATCGAAGCGGATCGTCTTGCCATCGGCGCCTTTGCCCTCCCACGCGATCGCGCGATCGGCCGCGAACGTCGGCAGCGCGAACAGACACAACAACATCAAAAACAGTGGACGCATGGCGTTCTCCCGACGGATCGATGAGAATCTAGACGTCCGAACTGTCCGATTCCTTACGCCATGAGCGAACACACCGCGACGATCCGCTGGCAACGCGGCGAGCATCCGTTCGCGAAAGGCCGTTATTCACGCCGACACGAATGGCATTTCGACGGCGGCGCAATTGTGCCGGGTTCCGCATCGCCGCACGTCGTGCGTGAGCCGTTTTCCGACGCGAGCGCCGTCGATCCGGAAGAAGCGTTCGTAGCGGCATTGTCGAGTTGCCACATGCTCTGGTTCCTGTCGACGGCGGCCGAACACGGATTCATCGTCGATTCCTACGACGACGCATGCATCGGCTACATGCGTGAAGACGACGCGGGACGACTCTGCGTCGCCGAAGCGGTATTGCGTCCGCGCGCGACGTTCAGCGGCGACACGAAACCCACGCGCGAACAACTCGAGACCATGCATCACATCGCGCACGAAAAGTGTTTCATCGCCAACTCCGTGAAGACCAACATCCGCATCGAGGCGCACTGATGGAACCGGCCACACCCGCGCGCACGGCCGTACCGCTACTACGATCTGATCCTCGGTGCGTTCGTGTGCACGATCTTGTGCTCGAACCTGATTGGCCCGCAAAGATCGCGCAGGTGCAGTTGCCGCTGATCGGCGCATTCTCCTTCGGCGCCGGCGTGCTGTTCTTTCCGATTTCGTACGTGTTCGGCGACGTGCTCACCGAAGTCTACGGCTACGCACGTGCGCGGCGTGTCATCTGGTCGGGCATCACCGCGCTGATCTTCGCATCGCTCATGGCGACACTGGTCGTGAAACTGCCGCCGGCTCCCGGCTGGGAAGGGCAAGGCGCCTACGAAAGCATTTTCGGCCAGACGCCGCGCATCGTGCTCGCCTCGATCACGGCGTTCTTCTGCGGCGAGTTCGCCAATTCGTATACATTGGCAAAAATGAAAATTTGGACGAACGGAAAGGCGCTGTGGTCGCGCATCGTCGGGTCGACGATCGTCGGCGAAGGTGTCGATTCGCTGGTGTTTTATCCGGCGGCGTTTCTGGGCGTCTGGGAAACGCATCAGGTGCTGGCGGTGATGGTGGCGAATTATTCGCTGAAGGTGTTGTGGGAGGTTCTTGCGACGCCGCTGACTTATCGGATCGTTGCTGCGCTGAAGCGGGCGGAAGACGAGGACTTTTTTGATCGGGGGACGAGATTTACGCCGTTTTCTTTGCGGTCGTCTTGAGCGCCGGCGCGCGGCTTTCTCGATCTGGCGGTCGCTCGTCGTTCCAGCGAAAGCTGAAATCCAGCTTTTTGCTTTTAGCTCGTCATTCCCGCGGAAGCGGGAATCCAGTGCCTTTGCTCTTTTCCTCTTTGAAGAAAAGAGCTTCCGCTATCCTTCGGCTAGCGGGTAACTTTTTGCTGATCGGCAAAAAGTCACCAAAAAACGATCTTTTTTCTCGCAGTGGACGCTGTCCGCAGACAGCACGTCCGTGCTGCTGGCTGCGGACGCGCGCATCCCTGCGCGCGTGTGAGCGCGTTACAAGCCTGCAGGTGACTGGTCGAAAGAGTCTTGAAACTCACGACTGCACTAAGCCAAAGGCGGTGAGGCTGAAAAGAAAAAGCTCCTGCGGCCCCAGCGCCGGTCGCTTAGTGAAGTCATTTTTACAAGACTCTTTATACCGGTCGCGCGCAGGCGCTGATCGACGGTGATCGCGCGCAGGAAGCGCGCGGTCCGCGGCGAGCATCAGGGACGTGCTCTCCGCGGACAGCATCCAATGGGAGAAAAAAAGGTGTTTCTTGGTTACTTCTTTGCACCAGCAAAGAAGTAACCCGCGATATTCAATCGCGGAAGCTCTTATCTAAACACCCCAAAACACCCAATCAATCCAACGCATACCCAAACTGCTGCCGAAACTGATCCGCAAACTCATCATACGTAAACCGCTGATTCTGCGTCCCCGGATGCTCGATCTTCAGCGTCCCCATCAACGACGCGATGCGCCCCGTCGTCGGCCAATCCATCTCACGCGTCAGCCCGAAGATCAGACCCGCGCGATAGGCATCGCCGCACCCGGTCGGATCGACGATGCGGCGTTCGTGCGCCGGCGGAATGACGTGCGTGTCCTTGCCCGCATAAACCGTCGAACCTTTCGGCCCGCGCGTCACGATGTACGCCTTCACGCGCTCGGCGATCTGTTCGGTGCTCCAGCCGGTGCGCGCCTGCAGAAGTTCCGATTCGTAATCGTTGACGATCGCGTAATCGGCCTGATCGATCATCGTGCGGAATTCTTCGCCCGAAAACAGCGGCATCGCCTGGCCGGGATCGAAGATGAAAGGCGTGCCCATTTCGGCGAATTCGCGCGAGTGCTGCAGCATGCCGTCGCGGCTGTCCGGCGCGACGATGCCGAAGGTGACGCCGGCGACATCGCGCACGTGATGTTCGTGCGAGTTCAGCATCGCGCCGGGATGGAAGGCGGTGATCTGGTTGTTGTCCATGTCCGTCGTGATGAAGCACTGGGGCGTGAACAATTCGCCATACACCTTCACATGATCGAGATTGATGCCGCAGCGGAGCATGTGCTCGCGATACGGCTCGAAATCCTGACCCACCGTCGCGAACGGAAGCGGCTCGTCGCCGAGCAGCTTCAGGTTATACGCGATGTTGCCCGCGCATCCGCCGAACTCGCGCCGCATGCGCGGCACCAGGAACGACACGTTGAGGATATGCACCTTGTCCGGCAGGATGTGATTCCGGAAGTGATCCTGGAACACCATGATGGTGTCGTAGGCGAGCGAACCGCAGATCAAAGCAGACATCGAAGATTCCCTACGCCAATTCAGTTTGGAGGATTCAGTTTTTCGCGCAGCAGCGCGTTGAGTTGCTGTGGATTGCCCTGGCCGCGCAGCCGCTTCATCGATTGGCCGACGAAGAACTGCAGCAGTTTTTCGTTCCCCGCGCGGTATTCGGCGAGCTGTGCCGGAAATTCCGCGAGTACCGCATCGATCGCCGACGCCAGCGCGCCGCTGTCGGAAATCTGTTTCAGGCCGCGCGTGGCGATGATTGTATCGGCATCGCCCTCGCCGGCCCACATCGCGGCGAAAACTTCCTTGGCGATCTTGCCGGAAATCACGCCGTCGCGGATGCGCGCGACGAGTTGCGCGAGCTGCGCGGCGTTCACGGGCGAGGATTCGATGGTCGAGGTTCGCATCGTTCAAGGCGGCGGCGAGTTCGCCGAGAATCCAGTTCGCGCATGCTTTGCCGTCGTCGGGATTCGCGGCGTGCACGGCTTCGAAATAGTCGGAGGTTGCTTTGTCGGCGCACAGTTGCGCGGCGTCGCTGTCGGGCAAGCCGAGCTGTTCGACATAGCGTCGGCGACGCGCATCCGGGCAGTTCGGGCATCGCGTCGCGAACCGCGGCGATTTCATGCGCCGAGACCGTCAGCGGCGGCAGATCGGGATCGGGGAAATAGCGGTAGTCGTCCGCATCTTCCTTGCTGCGCATCGGCCGCGTGCGGTGATGCGCGGCGTCGTACAGACGCGTTTCCTGCACGATCGTCTCGCCGTTTTCGAGCGCGCGGATCTGGCGTTCGATTTCGTATTCGATCGCTTTCTCGACGAAGCGGAACGAGTTGACGTTTTTGATTTCCGTGCGCGTGCCCAGACGTGTCGTTCCGGCCGGCCGCACCGATACGTTGGCGTCGCAGCGGAACGAACCTTCCTGCATGTTGCCGTCGCAGATGCCGAGCCAGCGCACGAGCGTGTGCATCGTGCGCATGTACGCGACGGCTTCCTGCGCCGAATGCAGGACCGGCGCGGAGACGATCTCGAGCAGCGGCGTGCCGGCGCGATTCAGATCGATGCCGGTCGCGGCGTGGAATTCCTCGTGCAGCGATTTGCCGGCGTCTTCTTCCAGATGCGCGCGCTGCACGATGACGTCGAGCGAGCGGCCGTCGTCGAGCCGCACCTGAAGCATGCCGTCGCTGACGATCGGAAGTTCGAACTGGCTGATCTGATAACCCTTCGGCAAATCAGGGTAAAAGTAGTTTTTGCGCGCAAATATACTTTTCGGCGCGATGGTCGCGTTGATCGCCAGGCCGAAACGGATGGCCTTTTCGAGCACCGCGCGATTCGGCACCGGCAGCGTGCCGGGCAATGCGACATCGAGCGCGCTCGCCTGCGTGTTGGGCTCGGCTCCGTACCGCGTCGGCGCGCCCGAGAACAGTTTGCTCGCGGTGGCGAGCTGCGCGTGGATTTCCAGACCGATGACGGGTTGCCATTCGCTCATGCGGATTTCTCCGGCGTGCGCACATGAAAATCCGTTGTCTGCTGGAACTGATGTGCGACGCTCAGCAGACGCGATTCGGCGAACGCGGGCGCGAGTCAATTGCAGACCGACCGGCAATGCCGATCGCTGAATCCCGCCGGCAACGAAATGCCGGCAAGCCGGCAAGATTCGCCGCGACCGTGTTCACATCCGCGGCGTACATCGCGAGCGGATCGGATTTCTCGCCGAGCTTGAACGCGACGGTGGGCGCTGTCGGTCCGGCGATGAGATCGACCGATTTGAATGCCTCGGCGAAATCGTTGGCGATCTGGCGCCGCGCGCGCTGCGCGCGAAGGTAATACGCGTCGTAGTAACCGGCGGATAGCGCATACGTCCCAACAAGAATGCGTCGCTTCACTTCGGCGCCGAATCCTTCGCTGCGCGTGCGCGTGTACAAATCTTCAAGCGATTTCGGATCGCCGCAGCGATAGCCGTAGCGCACGCCGTCGTAGCGCGCGAGATTGCTCGACGCCTCGGCGGGCGCAATCACGTAGTAGGCGGGAATCGCCAGCGACGCATTCGGCAATTCGATATCGACCAAGTGAGCGCCGCGTTTTTCGAGTTCGCGCAGCGCCGCATGCACCGTCGTCGCGACGCCGTTTTCGACGCCTTCACCGAAATAATTTTTCGCGACGCCGATGCGCATGCCGCGCAGCGGTGTGGACAGCGCGCCGACGTAGTCGTCGACCGCGCGATCAACGCTCGTCGCATCGCGCGGATCATGTCCGGCCATCGCCGCGAACACGTGTGCGCAATCTTCCGCGCTGCGCGCGAGCACGCCGCCGCAATCGAGGCTCGATGCGAACGCGATCATTCCCCAGCGCGAGACGCGGCCGTACGTCGGCTTCAATCCGGTGATGCCGCAAAACGCGGCCGGCTGTCGAATCGATCCGCCGGTGTCGGTGCCCGTGGCGAACGCAACGATGCCGGCGGCGACCGCCGCTGCCGAACCGCCGGACGATCCGCCCGGCACGCGCGAGCGATCCCACGGATTGCGCACCGCGCCGAAATGGCTGTTTTCGTTCGACGAGCCCATCGCGAACTCGTCCATGTTGGTTTTGCCGATCGACACGGCGCCGGCGGCGGCGAGTTTTTCGACGACGGTCGCGTCGTACGGCGGCACGAAGTTTTCGAGCATGCGCGAGGCGCACGTCGTGCGGATTCCCTTTGTGCAAAAAATATCTTTATGCGCAAACGGAATGCCGCTCAGCAACGACGACGATTCGACGGGCGCGGCCGCTTCGTCGAGCGTGATGAATGCATTCAGATCCGCATGCGCTTTCGCGGCCGCGATGGCTTGGTCGACGAGTTCCTTCGAGGAAACCCGCCGCGCGCGCAAATCCTGCGCGGTCTGCGCAATGCCGCGGTACGCCATCGTCTACTCGAGAACCTTGGGGACGAGAAAAAGCCCGCCGCGCGATTCCGGCGCGAGGGCCAGAAATGCATCGGCGCGATCGGGTTCGGTGACGGCGTCGTCGCGCAGCGCGAGCGTCTGTTCGTGCGGGTGCGCGAGCGGTTCGACGCCATCGAGATCGGCCTGGCGCCAGCGCGTCGGCCATGTGCAGGATGCCATCGAGTTCGGCGGCCACGGCATCGACGTGTGCATCGTCGACCGACAGGCGGGCGAGACGGGCGATGCGGCGCACGGTGGCGTGGTCGATGGACATAGCGGAAAGGCGTCGGAAACGAACTGGGAACCTTATCACACGCAAGCCGCGCGACGGCCTCATCTTCGCCATTTTTGAGCTGCATGATGCGTGCGCCAAACGCTGTTGCAATGGCCGCTTTTAACGGCAATTTACCTTGCTTCAGGCACGCTTGGTTCATACACTGTCGCGCTTTCGAATTCGTTGCCGGGCCGCCGCGCGGTCCTCCTCTCGCACGGGAATTTTTGCTTCATGTTCGGCTTAGGAAGATTCTTCTCCAACGATCTGTCGATCGATCTCGGCACCGCCAACACGCTCATCTATGTCCGCGGTCAGGGCATCGTGTTGAACGAACCTTCCGTCGTTTCGATCCGGCAGGATCGCGGACCGGGCGGACCACGCTCGATCGCCGCGGTCGGCAGCGACGCCAAACGCATGCTCGGCCGCACGCCGGGCAACATCGTCACGGTGCGTCCGCTGAAAGACGGCGTCATCGCCGATTTCTCGATGACCGAGGAGATGCTCAAGCAGTTCATCAAGAAAGTGCATCGCTCGCGCCTGTTCCGGCCGAGTCCGCGCGTGCTGGTGTGCGTGCCGTGCGGATCGACGCAGGTGGAACGTCGCGCGATCAAGGAATCGGCCGAATCGGCCGGTGCGCGCGATGTGTTCCTGATCGAGGAACCGATGGCCGCGGCGATCGGCGCCGGCATTCCGGTGCATGAAGCGCGCGGCTCGATGGTGCTCGACATCGGCGGCGGCACCTCGGAAGTCGCGGTGATTTCGCTCAACGGCATCGTCTATTCGGCGTCCGTGCGCATCGGCGGCGACCGGTTCGACGAATCGATCATCAACTACGTGCGCCGCAATCACGGCACGCTGATCGGCGAGGCGACCGCGGAGCGCATCAAGATGGAAATCGGCTGCGCATTCCCGCAATCGGAAGTGCGCGAGATCGAGATTTCCGGCCGTAATCTCGCCGAAGGCGTGCCGCGCAACGTGACCATCAATTCCAACGAAATCCTCGAAGCGCTGCACGAACCGCTGCAGGGAATCGTCAGCTCGGTGAAATCGGCGCTCGAACAGACGCCGCCGGAACTGTGCTCCGACGTGGCCGAACGCGGCATCGTCCTCACCGGCGGCGGCGCGCTGCTGCGCGATCTGGACCGGCTCATTTCCGAGGAAACCGGCCTGCACGTGCACGTGGCGGACGATCCGCTCACCTGCGTCGCGCGCGGCGGCGGACGGGCGCTGGAGCTGATCGATCAGCACGGCAGCGATTTCTTCGCGCCGGAATAAGCGGGGTTTTCGAGGCGGCAACGGCTATCATTGCCGAGCTGTCCTGGCGTAACCCGACCGGCTTTTTCTGTGGCGATAGCAAGCAACGAATCCGTTCCGCTCTTCTCGCCGGGCACGTCGAGCACGCTGCGGCTGATCGCGTATCTGGCGGTGACGATCGTGTTGATGGTGGCCGACCATCGCAACGAATATCTCACGCGCATCCGCTGGGGATTGAGCGCGGCGATCGAACCGATGTACCGCATCGCGGCGTGGCCGTCGGAGATGGCGCGCAAGGCGAGCCTTGCGCTGACCGATCGCGAAAACCTCGCCCAGGACAACAAAACCTTGCGCGAACAGCACCTGCTCGATCAGGCGCGGCTCAATCGCATTACTGTGCTGCGCGACGAAAACCAGCGCCTGCAGGAATTGCTCGATGCGCAGCGCAGCCTGGGTCTGGGCGTGCAACTGGCGAAGATCATCGATGTCGACACCGATCCTGCGCGTCATCGGCTCATCATCAATGCCGGCGTGCGCCAGCATGTGCAGATCGGCCAGGCCGTGCTCGATGCGCACGGCGTGATGGGTCAGATCGTGGAAGTGCTGCCGAACACATCGACGGTGCTGCTCATCACCGATGCCTCGCACGCGTTGCCGGTGACGATCGAACGCACCGGCATGCGCGTGATCGCGCACGGCAGCGGTGCGCTGGACAAACTCGAGTTGCCGAACGTGCCGATCAGCGCCGATGTGAAAGTCGGCGACAAGCTGATCACGTCGGGTCTGGGCGGACATTTCCCGGCGGGATTTCCGGTCGGCGAAATCCGCTCGATCGCCAACGACGCCAGCGGCATGTTCGCCGCGGCCGACGCGAAACCGAGCGCCGCGCTCGACCGCAGCGGCGACGTGCTGATCCTGCAGCCGCTGCCCGACCAGATCGGCCCGCCCGCGCCGGCGTTGCCGGAAGGACCGCCCGCGTCACTCGCGCCGACCGCCGAGGCGGCCAAGCCATGAACCGCGCGCGCGCCAATTCCTGGCTGTTCTGGGGCAGCATTTTGCTTTGCTATCTGCTGCAGCTGATGCCGCTGCCGCAGGCGCTGCTGCCGATGAAGCCGTACTGGATGGCGCTGGTGCTCGCCTACTGGGCGCTCGAATCGCCGGAGCGCGTGAGCCTGGGTCTGGCCTGCGTGCTCGGCCTGTTCGGCGATGCGCTCTCGGGCGAACTGCTCGGCGAACACGCGATGCGGCTTTGTATACTTTGTTTCATCCTGCTGCGCTTCCGCTCGCGCCTGCGCTTTTTCCCGATGTGGCAGCAGACGCTGGCGGTGTTCGCGCTGCTGCTGAACGATCGCATCGTCCTGCTCATGGTGCGCGCCTGCGCGGGCGAGCCCGCGCCCGCGCCGACGTTCTGGATCGAACCGGTCACCGGCGCGGTGGCGTGGCCGTGGCTGTTCCTCCTGCTCGACGACTTGCGCGCCCGCGTGCGCGCAAACGATGCGTAGCGCACACGCGTGAACAAGCCTTTCGACAGCAACCCACGCAACCGCATCCGCGACGTGCAACGCGAGGCGGTCGCGTTCCGCAATCGCGCCATCGCCGGATTCCTGATCATCATGGTTTGCCTCGGCGTGCTCGCGACGCGGTTCGCATTCCTGCAGGTGAACCGGCACGATGAATTCAGCGCGCGCTCCGATCAGAACCGCATCTCGATCCGCAGCATCCCGCCGACGCGCGGACTCATCTTCGATCGCAACGGCGTGCCGCTCGCGGAAAACACGGCCGCATTCCGGCTCGAAGTGGTTCCGGACAACGTCAGGAACATGAAGCAGACGCTCGCCGATCTCGGCGACGTGATCGCGATTTCCGACGATGATATCGAACGTTTCGAGGCGCTGCGCAAAGCCAAGCATTCGTTCGACAGCATCATCTTGCGCTTCAAATTGTCGGAAGACGAAATCGCGCGCTTCTCGACGCAGAGCTGGCGCTTTCCCGGTGTGGACGTCGTGCCGTATCTGACTCGCGCTTACCCGCTTGGCGAGGAATTCGCGCACGTGGTCGGCTATGTCGGACGCATCGACGTCAACGACGCGCAAAATCTCGATGCCGCGCGCTACGACGGCACCACGCACATCGGCAAGACCGGCATCGAGAAGAAATACGAAGACCAGTTGCACGGCGAGCCGGGCTTCGAGGAAGTCGAAGTCAACGTCAACAAAAAAGAAATCCGCAAGATCCGCAGCGTACCGCCGACGCCGGGCAAGAACCTGTATCTCACCGTCGATGCGCGCCTGCAAAAAGCGACCGAGGACGCGTTCGAAGGCCGCGCCGGTTCGTCCGTCGCGATCGATCCGCGCAACGGCGAAGTGCTGGCGATGGTGAGCGTGCCGAGCTTCGATCCGAATCTGTTCGTCAACGGCATCGGACGCGTGGATTATGCGTCGCTGCTCAACGCGCCGGAGCGTCCGCTGCTCAATCGCGCGATCGCGGCGAACTACACGCCGGGATCGACGGTGAAACCGTATCTGGGTCTGGGCGGACTCGAATACGGTTTGCGCAAGCCCAGCGATACGGTGTTTTCGACCGGCGAATTTTTCATTCCCGGCCAGTCGCGCGGCTATCGCGACGATAAACGCGGCGGCCATGGACGCGTCGATCTGGTGCAGGCGATCGCGCAGTCGGTCAACACGTATTTTTATTCGCTCGCCTACGACATGGGCATCCGGCGCTTTGCCGACTGGATGGGCAAGTTCGGATTCGGCAAGCCCACCGGCATCGATCTTTTCGGCGAAGGATCGGGCGTGTTGCCGTCGGAACCGTGGAAGCGCGCGCGCATGAACCAGCCGTTCTATCCCGGCGAAACGGTGATCGCGGGCATCGGCCAGGGTTATTGGGTGATCACGCCGATCCAGCTCGCCGTCGCCGATTCGATGATGGCCGCGCGCGGCGTGCGCCATGCGCCGCATCTGTTGCGCGCGGTGCAGAGCGGCATCAACACCGAAGCCGAACTCGCGCCGCTCGCGCCTGCTGCGCCGAGCATCATTCGCAATCCGGAAAACTGGGAACCGGTGCTGCAGGGCATGATCGCGGTGGTGAACGGCGGCGGTACCGCGTCGGGAACCGGCAAGGACTTTCCGTACGTGATCGCCGGCAAGACCGGCACTGCCGAACGTTTTTCGCGCACGGACGAAACGTGGACGAACATCATGAGCGTCGCCGTCGAGCGGCATCAGGTGTTCTTCGAAGCGTTCACGCCGGCCGACGACGCGCGCATCGCCGTGGTCGCCGCGCTTGAAGCCGGACGCAGCGGCTCGCACGACGCCGCGCCGATCGTGCGCAAGGTGCTCGACGAGTGGCTCAAGGATGACGACGACAAGGGCGCTGCGGACAAGGGCGTCGTGGCGAAATGAGCGCGCAGATCGCCTGGCGTCTGCGCACGTGGCTGGTGCGCAGCATCCGCGAACCGTTTCTCGACCCGTATCTGCTCGGCGCGCTGGTGCTGCTCGCCATCGTCGGATTGACGACGCTGTACAGCGCGAGCGATCTGGATCGGCATCTCGTCGATCGGACAAGCCATGCGATTCCTGCTCGGCGGCGTGCTGATGCTGCTGATCGCGCGCGTGCCGCCGCAGCTTTGGCGCAACTGGACGCCGTGGCTTTATCTGGCGAGTCTCGTGCTGCTCGTCGCGGTGGCCGTGCTCGGACAGGGGCGCGGCGCGAATCGCTGGCTCAATCTCGGCATCATGCGGTTTCAGCCATCGGAACTGGTCAAGCTGACGTTGCCGATGATGGTCGCGTGGTTTTTGCACACGCGCGAACTGCCGCCGCGCTGGATCACGCTCGGGATGGTCGCCGTGTTGATCGCGATTCCGGCCGGACTCATCGCGAAACAGCCCGATCTCGGCACGGCGCTGCTGGTCGCCGCGAGCGGCGTATTCGCGATTTTCCTGTCGGGCCTCGCGTGGTGGCGCATCGGCCTGATCCTCGCCGCGGGCGCGGGCGCGGCACCGTTCGCGTGGCATTTCATGCACGAATACCAGCGCAACCGCCTGCGCATGTTCCTCGATCCGGAATCCGATCCGCTCGGCAACGGCTGGCACATCATCCAGTCGGAAATCGCGGTGGGTTCCGGCGGCTGGTTCGGCAAGGGCTGGCATCACGGCACGCAATCGCGGCTGGAATTCCTGCCCGAGCACAACACCGATTTCATCTTCGCCGTGTTCTCGGAAGAATGGGGACTGATCGGCATCCTGTGCCTGCTCGCGCTGTATCTGTTCATCGTCGGCCGCGGCCTGATGATCGCCGCGAACGCGCGCGACATGTATTCGCGGCTGCTCGCCGGATCGATCAGCATGGCGTTCTTCGTCTACGTGATGGTCAATGGCGGCATGATCACCGGTCTTTTGCCCGTGGTCGGCGTGCCGCTGCCGTTGGTGAGTTACGGCGGAACCTCGGCGGTTTCGCTGCTGGCGGGGTTCGGCATGCTGATGTCGATCCATGCGCATCGTAAGATTTCGTCAAGGTAATCGTGCTCCTCGTCGTGATACGCTTCGCCTGGTCCCACCCGCCCCGTCTTTCGTCGATGCATAAATTTGCACTTTTTGCCATTTGTGCATTTGTAAACATCGCGGCCGCGCAACCCGCGGTCAAGCCGCCCCTCCCCGATCCGGACGTCGTCGTCGCCGACGAACAGAAGTTCGCCGACGCGCTCGCCGCGCGCAGCGGCCTGCAGGCGACCGACATCATGGCGACGCTGGCCAAGGCCAAATATCAGCAGAGCGTCATCGATGCGATGACGCGGCCGGCGGAATCCAAACCGTGGAAGGATTACCGCCCGATCTTCGTCAACGAGCGGCGCATCAACGACGGCGTCGCTTTCTACCGCGACAATCGCGAGCTGCTGGAGCGCGTGGAAGTAACCTTCGGCGTGCCGGCGCCGATGATCGTGGCGATTCTCGGCGTCGAGACCAACTACGGACATACGCCGACGCGCTATCGCGTCCTCGATGCGCTGACTACGCTCGCCTTCTACTATCCGCCGCGCGCCGAGTTCTTCAAGAGCGAGCTGGCGCAGCTATTCCTCCTCAAGGGTGCGAATTTTCCGTACGACATCGACGATCTGATGGGCTCGTACGCCGGCGCGATGGGCTGGGGCCAGTTCATGCCATCGAGCATCGCGCAGTTCGCGCGCGACGGCGACGGCAACGGCAAGATCGATCTGTGGAATTCGCTGCCGGACATCTGCCAGAGCGTGGCGAATTATTTCGTCGCGCACGGGTGGGAGAAAGACGGTCCCGTCGCGCTGCCGGCCACCGTCGCTGAAAACGCGCGCAAGATTGAACCGGCCGGACTCACGCCGGTTTACTCAGTTCAGCAGTTGCGCGAGTGGGGTTATTCGACATCGGAAAAACTCGATCCGATGCGGCCGGCGACATTGCTCGAAGTCGAAGGCGCGGGCGGTCCGGAATACTGGCTCGTGTTCGAGAATTTCTACGTGATTTCGCGCTACAACAAGAGTCCGCTGTACAGCCTGGCGGCGTTTCAGCTCAGCCAGGCCATCGGCGCGTCGGACAAGCAATGAAGTGGCGCAGCGCCGTCGCGATGATCGGGTTGGCATCGCTGTCGGGCTGCGCTCATCATCAAGCGACGACGCGACCATCGAATCCACCGGGCCATGCGCCGCCATCGACTGCGAAGAAATCGCAACCGCAGCCGGGCCGTTACGCCGACGACAACGACTCGACGCCGACCGGCCCGCCGCCGGATCTGAGCAAGATTCCCGAGCCGGTTCCGAAGGCCGAACCCAAATCGCAATACGGCAACAAATCGCCGTATCAGGTGCTCGGCGAAACGTACACGGTGCTGCCGTCGTGCGCCGGTTACGTCGAGCGCGGGCTCGCATCGTGGTACGGCAACAAGTTCCACGGCTACATGACCTCGAACTTCGAAAAATACGACATGTACGCCTACACCGCGGCGAACAAGACGCTGCCGCTGCCGTGCTATGTGACGGTCACCAATCTTGAAAACGGCAAAAGCGCGATCGTGCGCGTGAACGATCGCGGCCCGTTCGCGCCGAACCGCATCGTCGATCTGTCGTACGTCGCGGCGGTGAAGCTCGGCGTGTGGCCGAAAGGAACGGCGATGGTCGAGGTGCGCGGCATCGATCCCGATCATCCGGGCCGGCAGCCGTTGCCGGCGCGCGATAACCTCATCACCGGACAGCCACAGAAAACGCCGAAGCCGGGGCTATATCTGCAAGTCGGCGCCTTCGCGGATGTGAGCAACGCCGAGCGGGCCGCCAGTCAGGTTCGCGCTGCGAAACTCGGCGACGTGCGGATTGTCGAATCGACCGTCAACGGAAAATCGCTGCGCCGGGTGCGGCTGGGTCCGCTGCGCGATGCCGACGAAGCGGACCGCGTCACGCCGAAACTGCGCGGTCTCGGACTCGGCGAGCCGCGTGTGGCGGTCGATTAGAATGGCGGTTGCAACATCATCAGTTTTTTAGAAATCGAATCATTTGGAATTGGATCAGCAATGAATTCTTTGTCTCGCCTCGCACTCGTTGGATTGTTCTCTTTATCGTTCACCCTCCCCGCTTTCGCTGCTGCGAAACACACGCACGCGAAAGCCAAACCTCAGCAACAGCAGCAGGCCGACGCGTCGCAGCCGTCGCAGCCTGCCCAATCACAGCCGGCGCAAGGCGCCACGACTGCCGATGCGAATTTGCCGACGCCGAATGCGACGCCGAAGCCCGGTCCGGGTGCGCTCAACGTGCCGGTTCCGCCGCCGCCGCAGCTCGATGCGAAAAGCTGGGAGCTGATGGATTACGCGACGGGCCAGATCCTCGCATCGGCCAACGAGAACGATCGCGTCGAACCGGCATCGATCACGAAGGTGATGACGGCCTATGTCGTCTCCGCCGAACTCGCGGCGGGCAAGATCAAGATGGACGATCAGGTGTTCATCAGCGAAAACGCCTGGCGCGGCGGCGGTGCGGGCACGGATGGATCGACGAGTTTCCTCGCGCTGAATTCGAAAGTGCAGCTCAAGGATTTGCTGTACGGGATGATCATCCAGTCCGGCAACGATGCGGCGATCGCGCTCGCCGAGCATGTCGCCGGTTCCGAGCAGACGTTCGCCGAACTGATGAACCAGTACGCGCAGAAGCTCGGCATGACCAGCACGCACTTCGTCAATTCGTCGGGACTGCCCGATCCGAATCATTATTCGACCGCGCACGACATCGCGCTGCTCGCGCGCGCGACGATCCACGATTATCCGGACGACTACAAGATCTACGCGATCAAGGAATTCGAATGGAACGGTATCGCGCAGCACAACCGCAACACGCTTGCTGTGGCGCGACGCATCGGTCGACGGCATCAAGACCGGTCACACCAAGGAAGCCGGATTCTGTCTGACCACATCGGCCAAGCGCGGCGATCAGCGGCTCGTCGCCGTCGTGATGGGCGTGGCGAGCGACAAACAGCGCGCCGACGACAATCAGACGCTGCTCAACTACGGCTTCCGCTTTTTCGAAACGCACAAGCTCTACGACGCAAACAAACCGTTGCGCACACCCGATCTGTGGAAGGGCCAGCACACCACGATGCCGATCGGCGTGGCCGATGAAGTCGTCATCACCGTACCGCGCGGCCGCTACAACGATCTGAAACCGGCGATGGAAATCCCCGGCCGCCTGATCGCGCCCTATCAGAAAGGCCAAAAACTCGGCACCCTGAAGGTTGGTCTGGACGGCAAAACCCTGCTCGAACGCCCCGTGATCGCGCTCGACGACGAACCCGAAGCCGGCTTCTGGGGACGCATGTCCGACGGCATCATGTTATGGTGGAAGGGCGACGCCAAGAGCGATGTTTCTGCACTGCCGAATACCCAATGAGATCGATCGACGACCTGCAGCCCAAACCTGATCAAGGTTTTCAATTTCCCGGCGCTTTCGAAATAACCGCCATCGGCAAGGCCGGCGCCCGGCTCGAGGAGCGGGTGCCCGAAATCCTCGTCGGCATCGGCCTCGCCGTCATGAACGGCAGCGAACGTACGCGGCCTTCGAGCGAAGGACATTACGTGTCGGTGAGCGTGACATTTACGTGTCCGTCGCGCGAGAAATACGAGGCGGCGCATGCGGCGTTGCGGGCCGATCCGGACATTCGCTGGACGCTTTAAAGCCTTGCCATCCCGGGCCGCGGCGCCACGTTGTAGAATGAACCATGGTCAAAGAATTCGACGTCGTCGTTGAGCGGGATGCGGACGGTTACTACGTAGCTTCGGTCCCGGAACTGCGCGGCTGTCATACGCAGGCCAAGTCGCTCGACAAACTCATGGTTCGCGTGCAGGAAGCGATCGCCCTCTGCCTTGAAGTCGAGGGTGTGCCGGCCAAGCCGAACAAGTTCGTAGGTGTGCAGCGCGTCAGCGTCTCGCTGTGACCCGATTGCCGAGTGTGACCGGCCGCAAGCTGATTGCGGCGCTGAAGCGGCTCGGATTCAACGTCATCCGGATCAAAGGTAGTCACCACTATCTGCAACACGCTGATGGCCGGGCAACGGTGGTGCCGGTCCACGCGGGCGAAGACATCGGCCGTGGGCTGCTCGGCAAAATACTGAGCGACACCGATGTCGCGGAAGCTCTTTTGCGACGTCATCTATAGCGCAGACGTCCTTTTACGCCGGAATCGCTTGATATCGGCGCTTCGTGTTACAACATCCGGCTGTAAGCGAAGCTTTCTCAGAGACATCGTGACTCCCTCCTCCGCGCAAACGCTCCTGGTTCGTCGCTTTCCCGGTTTCCTTGCGTACGAGCCGACCTGGCGCGCCATGCAGGCGTTTCACCGATTCCCGCGACGAATCCACGCCCGACGAGCTCTGGGTCCTGCAACACGAACCCGTCTTCACGCTCGGCCAGGCCGGCAAGTGGGAACATGTGCTCATGCCCGGCAACATTCCGGTGGTTCCCGTCGATCGCGGCGGCCAGGTGACGTATCACGGCCCCGGCCAGATCGTGGCGTATCCGCTCATCGATATCCGCCGCGCCAAGATCGGCGTGCGCGATTTCGTGAACCGGATCGAGCAGTCGATCATCGATACGCTGGATGTCTGGAATATCGTCGCGGTCCGCAAGGACGGCGCGCCGGGCGTGTATGTGAACGGCGCGAAAGTCGCCGCGCTCGGTCTTCGCGTGCGACGCGGTTCCACGTTCCATGGCCTCGCCTTCAACGTGAATATGGATCTCGAGCCGTTCCGCCGCATCAACCCGTGCGGCTATCAGGGCCTTGAGGTCACGCAGATGATGGATCTGGGCGGACCGTCCTCGATCACTGAAGTCGAGGATGTCCTGATCGAAAATCTCACCCGCCAGCTCGGCATGACGCCCGAAATCGTCGCCGAACCGATGACTTCCGAGGCTGGTCACGCCGCACAGGCTGCGATAGCCTGAACACCATGAGCACCGTGCCCGAGAAGATCATCCCCATTTCCGTCGTCGACGCGCCGATCGGCCGGCGTCAAACAGCTCGGCGAAGACAAGATCGCGCGCAATCGCGCCGGTTTCGACATCGATGCGCCGATCCTGCGTAAGCCCGCTTGGATTCGCGTGCGCATTCCGGCCGGCAATGCCGTTGCGAAACTCAAATCGAAACTGCGCGCGAACCGGTTAGTCACCGTTTGCGAAGAAGCTTCGTGCCCGAACATCCACGAATGCTTCGGCAAGGGCACGGCGACGTTCATGATCCTCGGCGAAGTCTGCACGCGGCGTTGCTCGTTCTGCGACGTCGCCCACGGCCGTCCGAAGCCGCCGGATGCGGAAGAACCGCGCCATCTCGCCGAAACCATCCGCGACATGGGTTTGCGCTACGTCGTCATCACGTCGGTGGACCGCGACGATCTGCGCGACGGCGGCGCGAGCCATTTCGCCGAATGCATCCGCGAAGTGCGCAAGGAAAATCCGAATCTCAAGATCGAAATCCTCACGCCCGATTTCCGCGGCAAAGGCCGCATGGAGCGCGCGCTCGAAGCAGCTCGCCGTCGCGCCGCCGGATGTGTTCAACCACAATCTGGAAACCGTGCGCGAGCTGTATCCGAACGTGCGTCCGGGCGCCGATTACGACTGGTCGCTGGATCTTTTGCAAAAATTCAAGGAACAGCATCCGGACGTGCCGACCAAATCGGGCATCATGCTCGGACTCGGCGAAACGCTGGAACAGGTTCACGGCGCATTGAACGATTTGCGCGCTCACGCGGTCGATATGGTAACGATCGGCCAGTATCTGCAGCCGACCGCGCACCATCATCCGGTGCTGCGCTACTGGACACCGGAAGAATTCAACGCATTGGCAGACTACGGCCATCAACTCGGCTTCAGCACGTCGCATCGGGACCGCTGGTACGTTCCTCGTACCACGCCGATCAGATGGCGCACGAAGCCGGCTTCGTGGACGTGGCATAAGGTAACTATGAAAACTACACGAGCGATGTTCCCCCTCAATCCGCGCCGCGCGAAGTCGATTTCCGCTGCGCTGCTGCTGGCGTTTGCCGCGTCGGGTTTCGCAACCCCGGCCAAGCAGGACAACGTGCTGCTCAAGCCGACCACCGATCAGGCGCAGGCGGCGATCGAGGCGGCGAACATCCTGACGCATTTCCATTACAAGGCCGAGCCGTTCGACGCGGCGATGTCGCAGCATGTATTCGACCGCTACTTCGATTCGCTCGACGCCGACCGCCTGTTTTTCACGCAGACCGACATCGACAAGTTCAAAGGCGACCGCGACAAGCTCGGCGACGACATCATGGGCCAGAACCTGACGCTGCCGTTCGCCGATGTTCAATCTGTACGAACAGCGCGTCGGCGAGCGCACGGCGTTCGCGCGCGAGCAGTTGAAGAAGAATTTCGATTTCACCAAGGACGAAAGCTACAACTATCAGCGCGAGAAAGCGCCGTGGCCGAAGACATCGGCGGAGCTCGACGATCTGTGGCGCCAGCGCGTGAAGAACGACTGGCTGCGCCTGAAACTCGCCGGCAAGAAAGATGCGGACATCCGCAACATGCTCGACAAGCGCTACGCGACGTACCTCGACCGCATCCATCAGCTCAACAGCGAGGACGTGTTCCAGACGTTCATGAACGCGTACGCGATGTCGATCGATCCGCACACCAATTATCTCGGCCCCCGTTCGGCCGAAAACTTCGATATCTCGATGCGGCTGTCGCTGGAAGGCATCGGCGCGGTGCTGCACGCGCGACGACGATTACACGGCGATCCGCGAAATCGTGCCGGGCGGTCCGGCTGCGTTGTCGGGCAAGTTCAAGGTCGGCGATCGCATCGTCGGCGTCGGCCAGGGCGAGTCGGGTCAGGTGACGGACGTGGTCGGCTGGCGTCTCGATGATGTCGTCGATCAGATCCGTGGCACAGAAGGACACGACGGTGCGTCTCGAAGTGCTGCCCGCCGATGCCGGTCCGGACGGCAAGCACCAGACCATCGCGCTCGTGCGCAAGAAAGTCAGCATCGAAGAACAGGCCGCCAAGAGTTCCGTCATCGACGTGAAGAACGGCACCACCGCGCACAAGATCGGCGTGATTTCGCTGCCGACCTTTTACGAAGATTTCGACGCGCGCCGCCGCGGCGACAAGGACTACAAGAGCGCCACGCGCGACGTCGCCAAGCAGATCGCGGAACTCAAGAAACAGAACGTCGACGGCATCCTCGTCGATCTGCGCAACAACGGCGGCGGTTCGCTTTCCGAAGCGATCGATTTGACCGGCCTGTTCACCGGCAAAGGTCCGGTCGTGCAGGTTCGCGCGGCGAGCGGACGCATCGAGGAAGGCCGCAACCTGCGCACCGAAATGGCGTGGGACGGTCCGCTCGGCGTGCATCGTCAATCGCAATTCGGCGTCGGCTTCGGAAATTTTCGCGGCGGCGATCCAGGATTACGGCCGCGGCCTCATCATCGGCGAACCGACGTACGGCAAAGGCACGGTGCAGAATCTCGTCGATCTCGATCAGCTCAAGAACAACGAGAAGCCGACGCTCGGCGAACTGAAGATGACGATCCAGCAGTTCTTCCGCGTCGACGGCGGATCGACGCAGCTGCGCGGCGTCTCGCCCGACATCGCTTTCCCGATCACTGCGGATTTCGACCAGAACGGCGAGCAGATCAACGAAAACGCGCTGCGCGTGGTCATCGATCCGTCCCGCGAACTACGCGCCGACGTCGGACCTGAAAACGATCGTGCCGACGCTGGTGCAAATGCATTCCGAACGCTCGTCAACCGACAAGGCGTGGCAGGCATTTCAGGCCGACGTCGCCGACTACCGCAAGCTGCGCAAGGACACCGCGATCTCGCTCAACGAACAGACTCGCCGCGCCGAGCGCGCCGAGCAGGATGAGAAGTGCCGCGAGCGCCATCCGGATCGAAACTGCGGAACCGGCGGCGGCAACGAAGTGGCGAGCAACAACAAAGTGAACGCCAAGCGCGTCGACATCGAAAACGCCATTCCGGTGGCCACCACTCCCGACACCAAGGCCGACAAGAAACAGCCAGCCACGACCGACAAGGATGCCAACGCCAAACCTAACGCCGTCGCGAAGTCAGCGGGCGGCAAGGATTCGACGAACGGCACGAGCAGTGAAGACTCACGTCAGGACGATGGCCTGCAAGCCGACGAACGCAGCCTGCAGGCGGAACTGGCGCAGGAAAAGAAGCGCAAGGACGAAAAGGATGTCGTGCTGCAGGAAGCCGCGCATATCCTGTCGGACGAAGTCGATCTGATCCGCAACGACACCAAACTCGCCGCTCGCGTCCTGCCGCATCAGGCACTGCACGCGCTCGACTGAGTTCCAAAAACAGGCCCGTAGCCGCGAATGGGCAGATCGCGGCTACGGACCTCTCTACACGTTCCGGCGTACCGCGTCCTGCGGCGAACCGTAACGCGCCTGGATCAATGCAAACAACGTGCGCAAACCCTGCGCTTCCCCGCCAGCGGGCTTTCCGGGCCGATCAGCGTCGTTCCAGGCGTAGGTATCGAGGTGTATCCACGGCGTGGAGTCGGGCACGAACCGCTGCAGGAACAGCGCAGCCGTGATTGCGCCGGCCAGACGTGACGCGCCCGCGTTCACCGTATCGGCGATGCGCGAATCGAGCATGCTCAGATACGGCGCCCACAGCGGCATGCGCCAGACCGGATCCTGCTCGTCGGCGCCCGCCTGGTGCGCGAGCGCAGCCAGATCGTCGCGGTTGGTGAACAGCGCCGGCAAATCCGGACCCAGACTTACGCGAGCCGCGCCGGTGAGCGTGGCGAAATCGACAATGAGATCGGGCTTGTCTTCGACCGCATAGGCGATCGCATCGCACAGCACGAGACGGCCTTCCGCATCGGTGTTGTCGACTTCGACGGTGATGCCCGCGCGCGTCGTGATCACTTCGCCCGGCCGATATGCGTTGCCGGAAATCGCGTTTTCGACGGCCGGCACGAGCAGCGTGAGCCGCACCGGCAACTTCGCCTGCAGGATGAGCCCGGCCAGCGCGATCGCGTGCGCGGCGCCGCCCATATCCTTCTTCATCCAGCGCATGCCGTCGCTGCTTTTCATGTCGAGGCCGCCGGTGTCGAAGCAGACGCCTTTGCCGATCACGGCGATATGCGGATGTTTCGCTTTCCCCCAGCGCAGCTCGACCAGACGCGGCTCGCGATGACTCGCGCGTCCGACCGCGTGGATGGTCGGAAAATTGGATTTCAGCAATTGCGCGCCGACGAATTCGCGGAACGTCGCGCCGTGTTCGGCGGCGAGCGTTTTGATCTCCGCCGACAGATGCTGCGGACCCATGTCTTCGGTCGGCGTGTTGACCATGTCGCGCACTTTCATCACCGCGTCGACTTGCGGTTCGATGGCGCGCAATGTCGCGCGATCCACGAGCAGCGTTGCGGCTTCGCGCGGCGCTCTTTTGTAGCGCGTGAATCGATAAGCGCCGAGCGCCCAGCCGTACGCGGCGCGTTGCGCATCGAGCCTGATGCCTTCGTCCGACAACTGATACGTGCCGGCCGGCAGGCTCATCGGCAGCGACGAGAGCGCGTGACGATCGTTGCGGTCGGCCACGCCGATCAGCACGACGCCCACGCCGCCTTTGCCGTCGGGAAGCAGTGTCGATTGTCCGGGCGCGCCGCGGAAATTCGTCGACTTCAACCACTCGACGACGTATTTTCCAAAACGCTGCGCGACACGCGCCCACGACGATGCATCGACGGCAACGATCGAAACGGCGGGCGCAGTGCCCCGCGCTTCCTTAAGACCTATCATGGAAAACCCTCACGCGCCGAAGGCGCGTTCTCGCAGCGCAATCTCGAAGCAGAGAATGTGCCAGCGACATTTAAGCGTCGCTACGCACGTTCTACGCTGACATCGCAACACGATCGTCGAGCCAGTCGGCCAGTTCGCCGAGATTGTGCACGATGAGATCGGGTTTGATCGAGTGCATCCACGTCGCGTCGGTGCGGTTGATCCACGCCGTCTGCAATCCGGCCTGATGGGCGCCGATCACATCGAGCGCCACATCGTCGCCGACGTGCAGCACTTCGCGTGGATGCAGGTTCAACTTCGTGCACGCCAGCGTGAAAATGCGGCCGTTCGGTTTCGCCACACCGCAGCCGCGCGCGGTGATGATGTGGCGGAAGAAATGCGCCAGGCCGATGCGTTCGAGATCGGCATTGCCGTTGGTGATGCTGACCAGCGGATATTTGTCGGCGAGCCGTTCGAGTGCCGCGAGCGAATCCGGATAGCACTCGATCTGATTGCGCGCGTCGTAGAACGCAGTGAATGCGCTGTCGACGTGCGTGTCGTCATAACCGTGCGGCAAGAGCGCAGCTTGCAGCGACAATCGGCGTTGTTCGGTGAAGTCGTGCGCCAGATGCGGATTCTCGCGCGCGATGCGATCGCGCAACTCGCGCATCGCGGCGATCGGATAGGTTTCCGCCGCGCGCGGACAATTGGTTTTGAGCCACGCGTCGAGGGTTTCTTCTGCATGCACCATCACCGGCGCGATCGGCCACAGCGTGTCGTCCAGATCGAGCGTGATGGCGCGGATGCGCACCGTCAGCTGCCGTCGGCCTTCGCGGCATTCGCGCGCGCGGCGCGATCCTTGGCTTCCGTCGTGTGCTCGGATGTCGGCGCGATGCGTTGCAGCGCTTGCGCCGTCGCGTTCGGTGCAGACACCGGCGTTCCGGTCGAGGCGACCGCCGTGGCTGCAACCGCGGACGTGCCGAACACGCGATCGTTGATGAAGGCGATGCGCGTGTCCTGTTTGTTGATCAGATCCGGCACGTCGCCATACGGAACCAGATCGTGCTTGCGCAGGATTTCGCGGCCCTGCTCGCTGGCGGCGAAGGCGACGAACGCGGTCACTTCCTGATGCTTCCTTGAATCGTCGCGCGAAGCCAGATACAGCGCCGAGTACAACGGATACGAACCGTCGGAGATCGTCGCCATCGACGGACGCACGCCTTCGACGGCGAGCATTTTTATCTTCGGATTTGCCGCTACGCCCGAGAACGTGCTGAAACCGACACCGTGCGGATCGATGACGATGCCTTCTTCGAGCTTTTCCACATTCACGTAAAGGCGCGGCGCTGAAACCTGCTGATCGCCGTAATGGAACAGCAGGAAGCGCGCGCTGAATTCCACGCCGTCGAGCGGCGCGGAGATCGAATACAGATTGATGCTGCCGTCCGGACCGCCGAGATCTTTCCAGTTGTTGATCTTGCCCAGATACAGATCATGCAGCTGCTTGAGCGTGATGCTCGAGACCGGATTGTCGTACGAGACGATCGGCACCACCGCGTCCCACGCGACCGGATAGAAATTCGTGCCCTTCTCTTCGACGCGATCGCTCATCGCCACGCGCGCGGAACCGGCCACATCGGCGGTGCCGACGTTGACGGCATCGAGCGCAGAGATGGTGCTGAACGGCTGCACCGTGATCGCGCCATGTTTGCCGGCTTCGTATGCTTTGACCAGATCCTTCAGCGCGCGCGTGGTCGAATGGTCGCCGCGCAGCACAATCGTTTCGGCCGGCGGCACGGCAGGCGCTTTCGCGGCCTTCTTCGATGGCGCTTTGGTAGCCGTTTTTGCGGCCGATTTGGCCGGCGCGGCCTTGGTTTCCGCGGCCTCGATATTCATCGCGCCGATCAGCGCGCCCACTCCCACGAAAACGCCCAACAAGCGTCCCAGATAATTGATTTTCACGCGCTATTTCTCGAAAAACGACACGCGGAGATTATGGCGTACTCCGCGCGTCGCGTCGCCTACTGTGTCACATTAATTTTCAGCGCAACGGCAGAAAGAACGCCTCGCGCCCGCGCACGACGGACAACAACAACTGACGCGGTTTGGTCGCGAGCAGTTTGCGGAAGTCGCTCAATCCGCCGACATCGACGCGATTGATGCCGATGATGAGATCGCCGGCTTTCAACCCATTCAATGCAGCGCGGCTGTCGGGTTCGATTTTTTTCACCGTCACGCCACCGGCGCCGATCGCGCGCTTGATGCGCTCGCCGGCATCGGAAATTTCCGCACCCGCGAGACGCGCGTCGAGTTTCGCGCCGTCGGTGCTGGCGATCGATTCGGCTTTCAGCGTCGCGTTCAACGACAGCGATTCACCGCCGCGCAGCACTTTCAGTTCGATCGTCGATCCGACCGGCGCGATACCTTCTGCGTTATAGAGATCGTTGTCGCTCTGCACCGCGCGTCCGTTGACGGCGATGATCACGTCGCCCGCCTTCAGCCCCGCCGTTTCTGCCGGCGAACCCGCGCCGACGTCGGTGACCACCGCACCGTGCGTCGCGGTCGTTTCGAGCATCTTCGCGAGTTCCGGCGTCACCGTCTGCGCCTGCACGCCGAGCGTGCCGTGCTTCACCGTGCCGGTCGCGATGAGCTGCTTCATCACATCCGCCGCGAGATTCGCCGGAATCGCGAAGCCGATGCCGATGCTGCCGCCCGAGGTCGAGAAGATCTGCGAGTTGATGCCGATCAGTTCGCCGCGAAGGTTCACCAGCGCGCCGCCGGAATTGCCGGGGTTGATGGTGGCGTCGGTCTGGATGAAATTCTGGAAGCCGCGTCCGCCGAGTCCGGTGCGGTTCAATCCGGAGATGATGCCGGAACTCGCCGACTGTCCGACGCCGAACGGATCGCCGACGGCGACGACGAAATCGCCGACGCGCAGTTGATTGGAATCGGCCAGCGCGAGCGCGGAGAGATTTTCGGCGGGAATCTGGATCACAGCGATGTCGGTATCGGGATCGGTGCCGATCAGTTTCGCCTTGAGCGTGCGGCCGTCATGCAACGTCGCCGAGATATCGTCGGCGCCTTCGACGACGTGGTTGTTGGTCAGCACGTAGCCTTTCGAAGCGTCGATGACCACGCCCGAGCCGAGCGACTGTTCGATGCGCTCGCGCGGCGCGTTCTGCATGCCGAAGAACTGGCGGAAGAACGGATCCTCGAGCAGAGGATTGCGCACTTTCACGCGCGTCTTCGAACTGATGTTGACGACCGCCGGCGTGACCTTTTCCAGCATCGGCGCAAGTGACGGCAACGGCTGGCCGTCGACGGCCGACGGAATGGTGCCGGCATGGCTGGAAATGGCCAGCGCGGCGATCGCGCCGGTGGCGATCAGGGGCAAGGAAAACAGCGTGCGCCGGAGCGCGGCGCGCAGGGGGATCGTCGGCATGGATATCCTCAGGAAAAGGTTAAGTTTCGGGTCCTTCGACAGCTATTTTGGGCTTCGGTTTCGCGCCGGCAAAACTTCGTTCAGGGGCCAAAAAGGCGGGTATAAAAAGTGTTCGCGTAAGTTGTCAGACACGCATTCCAGACCGTTGAACCGCATTGTAAAAAAAAATCCTTTGACAACGGTTTTTGACCGGCGTACTGTCCCTCCCCGGCACGATTCACACAATATCTTGTGGTTGGGGTCGTAAGTAACACTAGAACTTGGGTTTGCAGACGCGACGCGGAAGGGTCGGCCGGCTGCCTTAACCGGCAGCCGAGACCTGGTTTCTTCCGCAAAGAAGCGGCGCAGGGGCTAGCGAAGCACGTCCGGAGCGTCAGTTCCGGGCTGGAGAGACTATAACGACGAAAACATACTGATCAGCGCCTCAAAAATCCGGTTCCCCGGATCGGCGCTGACGGGTGCGTTTTCTCCCGCGCCAGGCCATCGGCGTGGAATAAAAGAAATCGACATGTTGAATTTGCGGATTTTGGGAGGATAAAAAGAAGAATATGAGCACGGTACGGATAGAAGCTCTCAAGCGCGGCGCCGCCGAAATCCCGATGCAGCCCGCCTCCTACGATATCTGGGACAAAAAGTATCGCCTGAAGACCAAGCAGGGCGAGCCGGTCGACGCGAGCATCGACCACACCTATCAGCGCGTGGCCAAGGCGCTGGCGGAAGTCGAAGACACGCCCGAAAAGCAGAAGTACTGGTACGAGCGCTTCGTCTGGGCGCTGCGCCGCGGCGCGATTCCCGCCGGCCGCGTCACGTCCAATGCCGGCGCGCTGGAACACAAACCGGCCACCTCCACGATCAACTGCACGGTGTCCGGCACCATCGAGGATTCGATGGACGGCATCCTGGAAAAAGTCCACGAAGCCGGCCTCACGCTGAAAGCGGGTTGCGGCATCGGCTACGAATTCTCGACGCTGCGTCCGCGCGGCGCGTACGTGTCGGGCGCCGGCGCGCATACGTCCGGCCCGATGTCGTTCATGGATATCTACGACAAGATGTGTTTCACCGTGTCGTCGGCCGGCGGTCGCCGCGGCGCGCAGATGGGCACGTTCGACGTCGTCGCATCCCGATGTAAAGGAATTCATCCGCGCCAAGCGCGAAGACGGTCGTCTGCGCCAGTTCAACCTGAGCCTGCTGATCACCGACGGCTTCATGGAAGCGGTGGAAACCGACGGCGACTGGCCGCTCGTGTTTCCCGGTGAACCTGAAGGAAAAAGACGAAATCGGCCTCGACGATCCGACCCAGGTCATCTGGCGCGACTGGCCGACGCACCGCAACTACGTGACGCGCGACGACGGACTCGTGGCCTGCAAGATCTACGGCCACATCCGCGCCAAGCATCTGTGGGACATGATCATGACCTCGACGTACGACTACGCCGAGCCCGGATTCATCCTCATCGATCGCGTCAACGAGATGAACAACAACTGGTGGTGCGAGAACATCCGCGCGACCAATCCGTGCGGCGAACAACCGCTGCCGCCGTACGGTTCGTGCCTGCTCGGTTCGGTGAACCTGACCACGTTCGTGCGCGATCCGTTCGGTCCGAAAGCGCGCTTCGACATGGAAGAATACAAAGAGGTCGTGCGCGTGTTCACGCGCATGCTCGACAACGTCGTCGAGATCAACGGCCTGCCGCTCGAACAGCAGCGCCACGAGATCATGAACAAGCGCCGCCACGGCATGGGCTTTCTCGGCCTCGGCTCGACGGTGACGATGCTGAAGATGCGCTACGGCTCCGAAGAAGCCTGCCGAGTTCACCGAAGACGTCAGCCGCGAAATGGCGGTGGCCGGCTGGGAAGTCGCGCTCGGCCTGGCGCAGGAAAAAGGTCCGGCGCCGATCATGCTCGAAGAGCTCGCCGTCACCTCCGAAATGCTGCGCAAGCGTCCGGAGATGGTCGCGCGACGGCTGGAAGGTCGGCGACACGCATCACCGGCAGAGTGCTGCACGCGAAATATTCGCGCTACATGCAGCGCGTGGCCGAAGTGGCGCCGGCGCTGGTCGAGCAACTCGCCGAACACGGCGCGCGCTTCACGCATCACACGTCCATCGCGCCGACCGGCACGATCTCGCTGTCGCTGGCCAACAACGCCAGCAACGGCATCGAGCCGTCGTTCGCGCATCATTACAGCCGCAACGTGATCCGCGAAGGCAAGAAGTCGAAGGAAAAGGTCGAGGTGTTCAGCTATGAACTGCTCGCCTACCGCGAACTGATCAACGCCGACGCCATGCCGTTCAGCGACGACGCCGACAAGAAGCTGCCGGAATACTTCGTCGCCGCCGACGACATCTCGCCGAAGGAGCACGTCGACATCCAGGCCGCGTCGCAGAAATGGATCGACTCGTCCATCTCCAAGACCGCCAACGTGCCGACCGACGTATCCGTACGAAGACTTCAAGGACATCTACACCTACGCCCACAAGCAGGGCCTGAAGGGATGCACCACATTCCGCTTCAATCCGGCCGCGTTCCAGGGCGTGCTGGTGAAGGAAGCGGACCTCGAAAACACCCTCTACCGCTTCGAGCTGGAAGACGGTACCGTAGTCGAAGCCAAAGGCAACGAAGAGATCGAATACGACGGCGAAACGCATACCGCCGCCAATCTTTTCGATGCCCTGAAGGAAGGCTATTACGGCAAGTTCTAAATGGATTTTCGGCGTACGGTAAATTGCTGCATTGTATAAATTGCTGCAATTTCGGCATTCATAACTAGCTCAAGCAGATCGTCGGAGGCTCTATGCAAAGCGAACACACGCCGATGGGCGAAGGTGCGGCCAATGCAGTCGATGCGGTGGTCGAGAAAGCCCAGGAAGTCGGCGCGGCGGTGGTGGACAAAGCGCAGCAGGTAGGATCGGCCGCGGCGCAGAAGGCGGGCCAGGTCGCCGTCGCCGTGCGCGACGTGGCGGCCGAAAAAGCCGTGCAGGTGAAAGATGCGGTGGTGAAAGGCGCGACCGCGGCCGGCAAGGCCGTGGCCAAGAAAGCGGCGGCGGTGAAGAAGGCCGTAGCCAAGCGCGTGTCGTCGGCGAAGAAAGCCGCGAAGAAAGCCGCCCCCAAGAAAGCTGCGCCGAAAAAAGCTGCCAAAGCCGCCAAGAAAGCGGCGACGAAAGTAGCGAAAAAGGTCGCGAAGAAAGTCGGTGCGAAGAAAGGCGCCGTGAAGCGTTCGGCGAAAGCCGCCGTGAAGAAGGTGACCCGCAAGGTCGGCGCCGCGAAGCGTTCGGCAACCAAGGCCGCAACGAAAGTCACGCGCAACGTGGCGGGCAAGAAGAGCGCTTCGAAGAAGTCCGCGAAGAAAGCGGCTCGGAAAGGCGGTCGTCGCCGTTGAGCATTCCACCGCCGGTCGACGCGCGCGGCGATCGACCGGCGGTGATTCCAAGAAACGCCACCAGGGAGATTGAAATGGCCACCAGACGCACCACGATGTATTCCAAAGGCGGCAAGAAGCTTTACGCCGTGCGCAACGCAGACGGCAGCTTCAAGGACATCCAGACCTACAAACGCGCCCACGGCGCCGACCTGCGCACGAAGAGCGCCGCCGAGAAACTCGCCGACGCCAAGCGCGCGGTGAAGAAAGCGGTGAAGAAGGTCGCCAAGGCAGCCAAGAAAGTCGCGAAGAAAGTCACCAAGAAAGTAGCCCCGAAAAAGGCTGCGAAAAAAGCCGCGAAGAAAACCTCGCGTCGCAAATAATCCAGAACAGATATTCCAGAAAAAAACTTTTCCGAAACAGGCGGCGGTGAACGCGCACCGCCGCCAGCAATCGATCCAGGAGTGAGTATGGCCATCAAGATTTCAAAAAAGATCAAAAGCTACGCCGTCGGCAAACCCGAGGCGACGCCGGCCATTCCGCCCAACGTATTACCCGATCCCAACGACGTCATCGAACTTCAGCCGAAGGCCGAAGTCATCCAGATGCACGAAAAGGTGGAGCGTCCGGATACGCTGATCGGCGCCACCTACAAGATCAAATCGCCGCTGTTCGAACACGCGCTGTACGTGACCATCAACGACATCGTGCTCAACGAAGGCACCGAATATCAGCTGCGCCGTCCGTTCGAGATCTTCATCAACTCGAAAAACATGGACCACTTCCAGTGGATCGTGGCGTTGACGCGCATCATGTCCGCCGTGTTCCGCAAAGGCGGCGACGTGACCTTCCTCGTCGAGGAACTGAAAGCCGTATTCGATCCGCGCGGCGGCTACTTCAAGGCCGGCGGCGTGTACATGCCGAGCATCGTCGCCGAACTCGGCGCGATCATCGAGCAACATCTGAAATCGATCGGACTGATTCACGATCCGGAAATGAGCACCGAACAGCGCAAGCTCATCGCCGAGAAGCGCGCCGCGTACGAATCGCGCATCAGCGGCGACTCAAAAAAAAACGTTGACGTAGGCGCAGAGTCCGAGCGCGGCATCGGCGAATCCAACAGCCACGCCGACATCGACCACTCGCACAGCGACGAATCCAAAGGCGGCTTCCCGCCCGGCGCGACGATGTGTCACAAGTGCAATACGAACGCGACCGTGTTGATGGATGGGTGCGCGACGTGTCTGAACTGTGGATACTCGAAGTGCGGATGAAGTCCGCCCGTCGATAACTTTCCTAGTTCGACAAAAACGCCGTCATCATCGCGACCGTCGCGCGTGGATTCTCTTCCATGATCCAGTGTCCGGATCGGGGAATCACATCGGACGATACATTGGTCGCCACGACCGTGAGAATATCCGCCTGCGCTTTGCCCAGCGATTTTTCGCCGCCCACTGCCAGTACCGGCATCTTCAATTTGCCTTTTTCGGCCAGCAGCGCCTTGTTGTCGAGCGCGTCCTGATTGAACGCGCCGAATTGCTCGAAGGCGTCGTGAATGGCGTGCGGCCGCGCGTATAGCGCGGCGTAGTGTTGACGTGTCGCCTCGTCGATCTTTTTCGGATCGGCCGACAGCTCGTTATAGAAGCGATCCAGATAGATGCGTTCGCGCCCCGCCACCAGACGCTCTTCGTCCGGCCCGCGAAAGTTGAAATGCCACAATAGCGGGCTCTGCTTGATTTCTTCCCAGTTCGCGATGCCGGGCAGCGGCGCGTCGATCACCATCCACTTCGTGATCCGTTCGGGATATTGCACCGCAAGCGCATAACCGACCATGTTGCCGATGTCGTGCGTGACGAGCGCCGCTTTATCGATATGCAAGGCATCCAGAACGCCGGCGATATCGATCGCCTGATTTTTCTTCGTGTATCCGGTGTCCGGATGCGCCGACAGTCCCATGCCGCGCAGATCGGGAACGATAACCGTATGATCGTTCATAAGCGCGGACGCTGCCGCCGCCCACATGTCGCCGGTGTCGGCGAAGCCATGAAGCAGGACCACGGCCGGCCCGCGTCCACCGAGACGGACATGCAACGTCGTGCCGTTAGTGGCGATGTCGCTCGCGTGGAAACCGCTTGGAAACGGCTCGATCGCCAGCGCGGGCACGGCGAGAAAAAGTGCAAGAAGCGAAAGGGCGAAACGTGGCATTTGTCTGATCCCCAAGTCATGAACGGCAACATGGCCATCGTTCCGGATGGAAAACGGAGAACGATCGCGCACGATGAGCCTATAAAGCAGCTTCCCGCGACGATACGTGAAGTCCCTCGATACGCAAATCGGCTTCCAGTATGTCGCTTGACGTGGTCAACGTGCATGAATTCAGAAGTCCGCCCCTTGACCAAATATTACCCGCTGGCGCATGCTCCAATTGCACATACTCTAGGCCTGAGGACGTAGGTCGAGAAACGGATTTGCATCCGCCGAGAGGCGGAATTGGTAGATTCCGGGGGGAGTCGCTAGAGCGTGAGAGATCGCGAGCAGTGTGCATACGGTGCGCAAGATCGGCTGCGCGATGGCGTTGATACCTGGGGATTACAAAATGAAGCGAACGTTATTCGGAGTGTTCTTTTCCGTCGTAGCCGCGTGCGCGCTGGCGCAAGATCCGCCCGATTTGACGGTGGATAACGATGGGGCGACGAACGCGCCCACGTCGTCGAGCAAAAAAGATCCGGTCGAGTTGAGCCTGCATCGCGCGGCGAGCCGCAAGTTCGATCTGCGATCACTGCCGCATACGCGCCCTGTTCCTCGCGAACGCCCGGAGCTCGAAGATCCCGAGAACGAACCGCGCTTTGCTCCGGGCACCGTCCCGTCGCAGCCGAGCGCTCCTCAGTCGAGCGTTCCGTCGCTGTCTGCTCCGGCACCGGCTCCCATCGGTGTTTATGAAGGCCTCGACCGCTTCAACTGGGGCGCGGGCAGTCCGCCCGATACCAACGGCGACGTCGGACCCACGCATTACATCCAGACCGTCAACACGTCGATCGGCGTGTATCGCAAGAGCGACGGTTTCCAGGAAGCCGCCTTCACCTTCGATACGCTGATGAGCCAGGGCCAGTTCGGCAACCTGTGCGATACGGACAATTTCGGCGATCCCGTCGTGCTGTACGACACCTTCGAAGATCGCTGGATCATCACTGATTTCGCCTTCGTGCTCGACACGTCCGGAAACGTCGTGGCGCCGTCGTACCAGTGTTTCGCGGTGTCGCAAAACGGCGATCCGATCACCGGCGGCTGGAATTTCTATTCGCGCCAGATTGCTGACAATCTCAACGACTATCCGAAATTCGGCATCTGGCCGGACGGTTTGTACATGTCCGCGAACCTGTTCGGATTCGGTGCCGGATCGACCTACAAGAATGCGCGTGCGTGGGCGTTCAACAAGGCGCAGATGTACGCCGGTGCGCCGACCGTGCAAGTGGTCCAGTTCGATATCGGCGGCGGTGATTTCACCGTCATTCCGAGTAATGCACGTCTGCAGACCGGCACGCCGCCGGCGGGGCGCCCGAATCTGTTCCTGTCGACCCAGCTGTACCTCAATGGGGTGACGGTATACAAATTCCATGTCGACTGGACCCACATCTCACTGTCGACGTTCAGCGGACCGGACGTCCCGATTTCGGCGACGAGCTGGCCGACCTCCGCCGCAGGCGTGCCGCAGCCCAGCACATCGACGCTACTCGATTCGTTGTCGAATCGCGCGATGGTGCAGAACCAATATACGAATCTGAGCGGAGCGGAATCGCTGTGGGTTTCGCACACCGTGCGCCGCGGCAACACATCCGGTTTCGCCGCACCGCGGTGGTATCAGGTGAACGTCAGCGGCGGCACTGTCGCCGGCACGATTCCGCAGGCGGCCACGTGGGATCCGGACGGCGCCAACGTCGTGCACCGCTGGATGCCCAGCGTCGCGGTGGATCGCGCCGGCAATATGGCGATGGGCTACAGCAAATCGAGCACGACGGTGTTCCCCTCGATGGCCTATGCGGGGCGCCTTGCCACCGATCCCGTCAACACGTTCAGCCAGACCGAACAAGTCTTCTTCACCGGCACCGCTTCGCAAACCGGCACGACGCGTTGGGGCGATTACAGCGCGATGACGCTCGATCCCGATGGCTGCACGTTCTGGTTCACGAGCGAATACGCCAATCCCGCTGACCAGTCGTTCGATCATCGCTGGCTGACGAAATTCGGTTCGATCAATGCGTTTCCCGGTTGCACGCCGGTCGGCACAGGCGGCACCGTCTCCGGTGTCGTGACGCAGACCCCAAGTGGCACGCCGTTGTCGGGCGCGACGGTAATGCTCGGCAGCCGCACCGCAACGACCGACGGCAGCGGCGCTTATTCGTTCGCCGTTCCTGCGGGAACCTACCCTGGCATGACCGCGAGTTTCCCCGGATGCACGTCAGCTAGCGCGAGCAACATTGTGGTCAATGACGGCGCTACGACGCCGGAGAACTTCGCGCTCGCCGGCGCATCGAACGGCGCTTGCTTGGCCGACACCACGCAGTCCGATTTTCAAAGCGGCGTGCCGACCAATGTCGACCTGACGTCAAGCCCCGGCGACGTGACGCTGACGAATCCGCCAGTCAGCGATCAGGCGAATACGGCCGGCACCACCACGGGAACCGGCTTCGGTACTCCCAATTTTACCGGTCAGACATTCGTTGCCGCTGTTTCCGGTCCGCTTGTCAAAGCCGACGTTCAGTTGTTCTGCAACGGCTGTGGCGCAACACCTCCGAATCTCACACTGTCCCTGCGCAACACGAGCGGGGGATTGCCGACGGGTGCGGATCTCGCGAGTGCAACCATTCCCGGGTCGGCGTTCGCGGCCGGATCGAGCGTTTTGTACACCGCCAGTTTCGCCTCGCCTGCAACAGTGATTGCGGGAACGCAGTACGCGTTGATCTTGCGTCCTGTATCGGTGCCGGCCGGTAGCGGCTACTTCTGGATTCGATCATCGCCAAGCACCTATACCAATGGATCGCGTGTGCTTTCCACCGATAGCGGCGCCACATGGTCATCGGATACGACGCGCGATTACAACTTCAGAACGTATATCTATGTTGGTTACGCGGCATCCGGCGATCTGATTTCTTCGACCAAGGACGCCAACCCCGCCGCGAATTTCTACGCGCATTGGGCAACATTGTCGTGGAACGCCTCGGTACCTGCGAACACCAACGTGCAATTCCAGGTTGCCGCCAGCAACTCGCAATTCGGACCGTTCAATTTCGTCGGGCCCGATAACACCGCCGCCACCTTCTTCACCACGAGCGGCGCGGCACTGGATCAGTTCAACGGTAACCGTTACCTGCAGTACCGCGCATATCTGTCGACGACCGACAGCACGAAAACGCCGACGCTCAACGACGTCACCGTCTGCTTCACTGATCCATGCATTCCACCGCCGACGCCGACAGTGACACCCGGCGGTCCGACGGAATTCTGCGCAGGCGGCAGCGTGACGCTGGGTTCATCGAGCGCGAGCGGGAACCAGTGGTTCCTCGACGGCAATCCGATCGGCGGCGCGACGAGTCAACAGTTCCTCGTGTCGAGCGGAGGCGCTTACACCGATATCGTGACCAACGCGCTCAATTGCGCCAGTGCGGCATCGGCGTCGACCACGGTCACCGTCGATCTGCCGCCGCCGGTTGCGACGATCAGCGCCGACACCAACGGCACCGGCACACAGGATCAGGCGTGTCCCGAACAGCCGCTCACGTTGCACGCGAACGGCGCCACCGGTGCGACGGCGTACCAATGGTTCCAGGACAACAACACGCTCAACGGCGAGAACGCGTCGACCACGCAGGCGACCGGCGTCGGCACTTACTACGTGACGGCGACGAGCGCGCAAGCCTGCACGACGGCGCAATCGGCCGGATACGTGGTGCAGAATCCGACGCCACACGCGCCGTTCATCACCTTCCGCAATCAGGATCCTAGCCTGACCTCGTTTGCCATCTGCCAGGGCAACAGTCAGACCATCGATTCGGACAGCGCCACCGGCATTCAGTGGTCGAAGGACGGCGTGGCAATTCCGGGTGCCGGATCGCAGAGCTACACGGCGACGCAAACCGGCGTCTACACCGCGCAACTCAATGCGCTCGGTTGCCACAGCCAGTTCGGCCGCAACGTGACGTTGACCGTCAATCCGACACCCGCCACGCCGACCATCACGCCGTCGGGTCCGACCACGTTCTTCACCGGCGGCAGCGTGACGCTCACCTCATCGAGCGCCACCGGCAACCAGTGGTACCTCAACGGCAATCCCATCGGCGGCGCGACGAGCACGACCTATGTCGCCACGACCGGCGGCAACTACACCGTGCTCGTCACCACCTCCGGCTGCGCCAGCGCGCAGTCGGCCGCGACGACGGTGACGGTCAATGCGCCGCAAGCGGATCTCGCGCTGACGATGACCGACAACGTCACGCGCGTCGAACTCGGCGAGTCGATCAACTACATCATCGAAGTGACCAATGCGGCGGGACCGAGCGCGGTCAGCGCCACGGTCACCGATGCGTTGCCTTCGGGTCTGGTGAACGGCAGTTGGGTCTGCATCACCTTCGGCGGCGCGACGTGCGCGAGTGGAAACGGTTTGACGCTGAGTGATACGGCCAGTCTGCCGGTCGGCGGCGAAGCGGCTTATATCTACTCGGCCACCGTCGTCGGCGGCGATGCGAACGACAGGCTCGTCAATACTGCGAGCGCTGCCGTCATCAACGGCGCCACGGATCCCGATCTCACCAATAACAGCGCCACCGACGACGACGCCGTCGAAATCTTCATCGACGGTTTCGAAGGCACGCCGCTCACGATGATGCCGACCAGCATCGGCAACGGCGCGGACTACGTCAGCGTGACGTTGCACGTCGACTCCGGTTTGCTCAGCGAATTGAGCATCGTGCCGAAGGAAGTAGCGAACGGCCGCGGCACCGACGGCAAGACGATCTTCACGCTCGAAATGGCGCGATTCGGCAGCGACGTCGCCTTGCGTGTCGTGACGAGGGACGACACGGGGCTGAGTCAACGCTCCGCATGGCAGGCGGTCGATCTGCAGCAATATCTGCTGACGCTCGCGTGGCAATCGGCTTCCAGCGCGAACGTGGCCAACGGCTATTTGAACGTCGACAGCACCGGCATGCCGCTGGTGGCCGGCAGCCGCGATCCGAATCGCCTCGCGCAGTTGTGGGTTACCGTTGAAAATTCAGTACCGTGGCTCGTCGTCATCAAACATTGATGAGGCCGTGACACACGGCTAGTGGCACTATGCGAAAATCGTCCGTCGAGTTCGCTCGGCGGACGATCAATGTGAACCTGCATGGTGCAATCGATGACCGCTTCAACTATCAATGTCGCTGATTCGGAATTTACCGATCAGGTCCTGCACTCCAACCTGCCCGTCCTCGTCGACTTCTGGGGCGAATGGTGCGGCCCCTGCAAAGCGATGGCGCCGATGCTCGAGCAATTCGCGCAGGAATACGCCGGACGCGTGAAAGTCGTCAAAGTCGAAATGGACAAGAACCAGAAAACCGCGATGCAGTTCCGCGTGCGCTCGGCGCCGACGTTGCTGCTGTTCCGCAACGGTGCGGTGCAGGCGACGCAGGTAGGCATGGTGTCGAAGTCGCAGCTCGCGAAGATGGTCGACGCCGCGCTTTAGGCGTTTGCTGTCTGCAAGTTCGCGTTCGAAGCGATGCGATTCGAACTCGAATGCGCCACGATTTCGTTCGATGCATCATCACTCAGCTCGCGCTGCTTCTGGATGAGCTCGTCGCCCAGCCACAATCCACCCGCAAAGGCGACATACACCCCCGCGATCCACAGAGGACCCAGATGCGCCTCGAATCCGGGCCGCAGTCGACGCGGCACGCACGCGTAATCGGCGAACGCCGCCAGTGCTGCCGTCGCGACAGCACGTACGCTGCGATTTGGCACGCGTCGGCGCACGGGATCGCAATCGTAAACCGCCGCCCACAGCAGCGACGACGCATGATGGATCACATGCCCGATCACCGTATGCCGAACGTCGGCGCCGGTGTAATACGAGGCCTGGCGGCCGTGGACCCATCGACTTGGCCCGTTCACTGCCGCGAACGGCCGGCCTTTGGTGATTGCACCCATCGTCATCAGCGCGAGTGTCGACAGCGCGCTCGCCGTCGAACCGACCGCGAAGATCACGCCGGCACGGCGCAGACTTCTTGCATGCAGTTCACTCGACATATTCATGGTGGTGTTCGATGCGCATCCTGATCACCGGAGCGACCGGCTTTATCGGCACGGCGTTGAGCGATTCGTTGCAACGTCGAGGCCATACGTTGCGGCTCGGCGTGCGCGACGTGGCATCCGCGCTCCGGCGCTGGCCCAAGGCCGATATCGTCGCGCTTGATTTCGCCGCGGAGTGCGATTGGGACGCCGCCATCGCTGACGTCGATGTCGTCATCAATACGGTCGGCATCATCGCCGGTTCGTCGGCTCGTTTCGATGCGGTGCACGCGAGCGGCGCAATGGCGCTCTTCAATGCCGCGCGCGCAGCGGGCGTGCGTCGCATCCTGCATTTTTCCGCGCTCGGCAGCGATGCAGAACTCACGAATTTCCAGCGCACGAAACATCGTGCCGAACGCGCGCTGCTCGCCAGCGGCATCGATGCGAGCGTATTGCAACCCTCGCTCGTGTTCGGCGCCAACGGAAAAAGTGCGCAATTTTTTCTCAAGCTCTCGGCGATGCGCGTGCTGCCCCTGCCGCGCGGCGGCGAGCAACGTATCCAGCCGGTTCACATCGACGACGTGTGCGACGCCGTGCAGCGGCTGGTCAATGCGCCCAATGTGCCGCGCACACTCGCGCTGGTCGGACCGCGCTGCATCACCGTCGCGGCATACATCGCGGGTTTGCGGCGCTCGCTCGGACGCAAGCCTGCGCGCGCGCTCGCCGTCGCGCCATGGCTCGCGCGCGCGGCGGCATCGGTCGGCGGTCGTTTCGGCGCGCCAATCGATCGCGATCGATTGGTCATGCTCGATCACGGCAACTGCGCCGATGCGACGCCACTGACGCGTCTGCTCGGACGCGAGCCGCGCGATCCCGGCGATTTCATTTCGGATGCGCGCGATGTCGATGCGGAATTACGGCGCTCGTCAGCGATCGAATGGGTACGCGCGAGCATCGTCGCGGTGTGGCTCATTTCCGGCATCGTGTCGCTCGGCGTGTGGCCGCGCGCGGATTCGCTCGCCATGCTCGCGCGCTGCGGACTTGCAGGCGACGCCGCGCAATGGGCGCTCGATGGATCGGCACTTCTCGACATCGCGTTCGGCATCGCCACGCTCATCGCGCGACGCGCGCGCTGGCTTTACGATCTGCAAATCCTTCTCATCGTCGGCTACTCCGCCATCATCGCGTTCTGTATGCCGGAATTCCTGCTGCATCCGTTCGCGCCGATCGTGAAAAATCTGGTGATGCTCGCGGGCATCGCGCTGTTGCGCACACCGGCACGCCGATGACATATGTGATGATCAAGGTGCTGCACGTGCTGTCGTCGACGGTGCTGTTCGGCACCGGCATCAGATCGGCGTGGTATTTTTTGCTCGCGAGTCTGGACGCGGAGCCGCGCGTGATCGCGCGCGTCGCGCATTGGGTCGTGCTCGCCGATGCGTTGTTCACCGCAACGACGGCGATTGTGCAACCCGTCACCGGCTGGTGGATGGCGAAGACCACAGGCTTCGCATTCACGCACGGCTGGCTCGCGGTTTCCATCGTGCTTTATGCCATTGCGATTGCGACATGGCTGCCGGTGGTCGCATTGCAAATTCGCATGCGCGACATCGCACGCGCAGCCGCGAACGCAAACCAGACATTGCCGCCGGCGTTCCGGCGTTGCCTCATCGCGTGGATCGCGCTGGGCGTGATCGCGTTCTTCGCATTCGTCGGCATCTTCTATCTAATGATCGCGAAGCCATTCTGACCGCCATTTTTTTCGCGCGCGCAGAAATCATTTCCGAAGCGGATTTGCGCGCGAGTTTTTGCCTCGCATCTCGTATGTCGACGTGTTGGGATTGGGCGAGCAGCGAGCATCCGCCGCAGGTCATCGCGCAGATGCCGTACAAGACGGATGGGATCGGTTACACCGTCGGTGTGGTGCGAAGGACAGTAGTTACAGCAGTCCAGCGGCGAAATTGATCGTCAGCGCCAGCACGATCGTGTTGAAGAAAAACGCCAGCACGCTGTGGACCATCGCGAGTCTCCGCGTTCCGCTCGTGTTGAACGACACATCGGCCGTCTGACCGGATGTGCCGATGATCGCCGCGGCATACAGGAAATCGAAATAGTCCGGCTGTGCGGTGCCGGGAAACAGCAGTCCTCGGTCCTTGCGCGCGGAGTGCCGGTAATAATCGTGCGCGTAATGCAGCGCGAACATGATCTGGTTGACCCACCACGTCGTGAAGACGGTCAACCCGGCGATGGCGACGTGGATGATCTTTAGCGTGCCGTGCACGTCCTTCGCAGCCGACATTTCCACGGCAGTCGAAAACAATGTGAGCACGGAGGAAATCAGCACGAGGGCGAGAATGGTGTACTTGCCCTCGTCCTGCGTGCACGCGCGCACCCGCATGTGCGCGCGCGTCGCGCGAGCCATCATCTCGAACGCGAGGATGGCGTAGGTGATCGCCCCCGCGTTCCAGCCGATCAGGCAGCGCGTAATCGCATGCGGCACCCACGACGCCGGCAACGCGAGTGCAATCGCGCAGCCGATGCCGATGGAAATCAGCAGCCGCGGCCGCACGATCAGGACGCGAAGGACGGGCAAGCGGCGGAGATTCATTCGGGCGGCCAACGGTCGGGTGCCGCCATGTTGCCAGATTGGCGCGCGCCGAGTTCAGACTATCTGCGATGATCTCGCATCAGCCGCCAGGAGATCCTACGCCGAACGTGCCTTCGAAATCATCCTTGTAGATCGCGTCGAAGAGAAGCGTCACGTCGTCGAAGAAATAGCCGCCCGAACAATTGCCATTGCTCAGCAGTTCGACGTAGATCCTGTGCGCGTCGTCGCGCGCGGGCACTACGACCGTCAGCAGCTGCCACTGATTGCTCAGTGTCGAGGTGACAAAATTGACGGGGAAGGAACGATAGTCGCTGCAGTCGTCCTTGGCCGACCAGATCGCATACAGCCGGGCGCCGGAGCACTGCCCGCTGACTTGCGCGCTCGCCACGAACGTCGCGCCGCCTTCAGCCGCCACACATTGAGTCGCGTACGACGTTGTCTTGTCCGACCAGAGGTGGATCGAACCGTAATCCATTCCGAACGTCGACCATTCCGCCGCGTCGGACATGACCCAACCATCGGCGCTGGCGTCGAACGCGCCGTTCCTGATGAAGTTCTGGGCGAACGCCGACGTTGCGGTAAACAGCAGCAAGCCAAGCGCCCTGCTAAAGAATGAAAATGTATACATTGTATTCCCCGTGCGAGTCCGGAATGGACACGTCCGAGGTTAGCCGCGCATCTCGAAAATCTCAGGGACGCCACGCAGAGCGCGTGCAGACAACTTCAGGAAAAACCTGTCAATGTTGACAGTAAGCGCAGATCATTCACGAACGAGGCGTAGGCTTCATCGCGATGCGCAGCTTCGGTGCGAAGGATCGACGACGGATGCACCGTGGCAAACGCGCGCTTTCCGCCGGGTGTGGTTTGCCATCGTCCGCGTTCGTCGCTGAGCCGAAACGACGAACCGAAAATAGCGTGCGCCGCCGATGCGCCGAGACACACCACAACCGCAGGTTTTACCACCGCGAATTCGCCTTCGAGCCACATCGCGCACGCGCGTTCGTGCGAGCGCTCCGGGTTGCGATGCAGGCGACGTTTGCCGCGCTGTTCGAAGCGAAAGTGCTTCACCGCATTGGTCACGTACATCGACGCGCGATCAAGTCCAAGTTCGGACAACGCGCGATCGAGCAGCTTGCCGGAAGGCCCTACGAACGGACGGCCGACGAGGTCTTCCTCATCGCCCGGCTGTTCGCCGATCAGCATGATGTGCGCGTTGTCGGGACCTTCGCCGAAGACGGTCTGCGTCGCCGGTTGCCACAGCTCGCAGTTGCGACATGTGCGCGCGGCTTGACGCAATCCGCGCAGTCCCGGCTCGACGACAACGGGCGTTTCGGGCGACGCCGGAATACGACGTCGCGTCGACTCCGGCGCGCGTTCGCGCATGGCGTGCGTGCGCGCGTTCGCGTCGCGGATCAGCGTCGGCAACAGCTGCGCTTCGGGCAACAGCTTCCAGTATTTCTGCGCCATCTCCTGGCGCATCATGTCGGGATTGAGCCGTGCGGGATTGAAGATGCTCGCGTAATACGTGCGCCACAGCGATTCCTGCGCATCATCGGACGGCGCGTCGCTGCGGTTTCGGCCATCGCCGAAGGTGAGTGATTCGCCGTCCCACGTCGCGCTGCGATACGGCGTCAGGATCGCCCAGCGCATGCCGGCGAAGCGGCGCATGAAAAACGGCGCGATGCGATCGACGATGAAATGATCCGGCTCGAACCAGGCGACGAACGTATTGTCTTCGCCCGGCACGGCGCGGAAGCGGACGAACGCTTTCATCTTGTGCGAATCGCGGCGCACGGATTTCGCCAGTTCCAGCGCGCGATGCATATCCGGATCGGTCAGACGGTCGAGCAACTCGCGTTCGCCGTTCGTCGTGCGCCAGAGCAAACGGTACAGCAACGCGTGGCGGTGCGGATCGCGATGACAAAGCACCGTCGATGCGAGCGCGAGAAAATTCTTCGACACGCTCGGCGCATCGCGCGCGGGCAGCTGATCGATCACGTTTGCACCATCGAGCAATGCGCCTTGCGCGCCGGCGTTCCACACGATGTCTTCGGGCGCGATATTCGCGAGCAACGCCGCGCGCGCCTGCACGCGCCACGCGAGCGCATCCCACGGCGGATCGATGATCGCGACGAACATAATCAGCCGAACAGGCCGCCCTGCCGCGGCGGCGCAGCGAGTTGCGCACGCAGTCGCGCAGGATCGTCGAGGCGGCGATGCGGATGATGATCGAGCGTCGCGACGAACGGCATCGTCTTGCGCATCGGCACGCGCAGCCGTTGCAGATCGGCGAGCCGCAATGCGCCGTGGCTGCGCGAAACCAGAATTCGATCGACGTTACGCGTGCCGAGTCCCGGTACGCGCAACAGCATTTCGCGCGGCGCCTTGTTCACATCGACCGGATACCGCTCCGGATGCCGCAATGCCCACGCCATTTTCGGATCGATGTCGAGATCGAGCATGCCGTTGGCCGTCTGCGGCGTGATCTCATCGACGTCGAAGCCGTAAAAGCGCAACAGCCAGTCGGCCTGATACAGCCGATGTTCGCGTTCGAGCGGCGGCGCCTGCAGCGGCAGTTTCGACGAGGCGTCGGGAATAGGGCTGAACGCGGAGTAGTAGACGCGGCGCAGTCGATAATTGCCGTATAGATTGGAACTTGTGCGCAATATATCCCCATCGTTCGCCGCGTCGGCGCCGACGATCATCTGCGTGCTTTGCCCGGCGGGAGCGAAACGCGGCGGTTTGGATTTGAGCTTTTTCGCATCCCTGCGCGCCTGCTTGCCTTCGTCGATCCGCCAGCGCAGGTTTCCCATCGCGGCGCGGATATCCGGCAACTTTTTTTCCGGCGCGAGTTCGGCGAGTCCGGCTTCTGTCGGCAGTTCGACGTTGATGCTGAGACGATCCGCGTACTTGCCCGCGAGCGCGAGCAGGTCGGGCGAAGCGTCCGGAATCGTCTTCAGATGGATGTAGCCGGCGAACTTGTGATCCTCGCGCAGGCTGCGCGCGACTTCGATCACCTGCTCCATCGTGTAGTCGCCGTTGCGGATGATGCCGCTGGAAAGGAACAGGCCCTCGATATAGTTGCGTTTGTAGAAATCCAGCGTCAGCGCGACCACTTCCTCCGGCGTAAACCGCGCGCGCCGCACGTTGCTGGACACGCGATTGACGCAATACACGCAATCGAACGTGCAGAAATTCGTCAGCAGGATTTTCAGCAGCGACACACATCGCCCATCCGGCGTGTACGAATGGCAGATGCCCATGCCCTCCGTGCTGCCGATACCGCCGGTGCCGAGCGAATGGCGCTTGTCCGCGCCGCTGGACGCGCACGATGCATCGTATTTCGCCGCGTCGGCGAGGATGGCGAGTTTCTCCAGCGTGTTCACGACGGAAGGATCGGCGGGTCTCGTCTCAAGAGACGAGAATTGTCGCGGAATACGGGTGAAGAAACGGCGAAGCCGCTAGTTGGCCGACTAGCTGGTACGGATTGCTACAGTCGGTCCGCAGACAGCATTCGAAAATGCGAGCGTCGCGTTGTCGATTCCGCGAGGCTTACCTGCCGACATCGAAACTGTCGCGGAATATATTATCTTGAAAAAAGAGTACGTCGTCGAAAAAAGTCTGGTCGTGGCAGGCGCCAGGATTTTCAAGGACGATCACGGCGGACAAATCTGGCGTAGAGGGCGCTTGGCCGTCCACAGAGAGGAGCTGCCATGTATTCGCTAACGATGAGGATGAAGAAATCGCCGCGCCCGTCACCGTGCATTCGCCATTCGCCCAAAACAGGCTGAGCTGCGCTTCGAAACCGCACGTCAACTTCGCCCAACTGGATAAATGATAGCGAAAATTGCCTTGCACGCCCTGAATACACTGCGCGATAAACTGCGGCGCACCGGTGGATTGAACAATAGCCGAACCTACACCCGCACTGCCCGCGCCGTGATGGTCCTGAGTGTTCGTCCAGGATATGAAGCTGTCGGAGCTGCCGGTCCATCCGGAAAGATCCGCATCGAAATGGGGATTGACTGCGACATTCGCTCCAGGATCGCCAACGGCTTCAGCGTTGAGAGCGTTCATCAACACGATAAGCATTAGCGCCTGGGCTGCCGTTTTCATGTTCGTGCCTGTCGTCTGGAGGACAGCTGCACTGTAAGTCTCAGCGGAAGAACCAATCGGACAATAGCAGGACAAAAGCCGGACAACTGGGTCGAAGAAAGTAGTCGCTACTTCGTAAATACCATTGAATCGCCGGCCGCCGACCGAGCGCATACGTCGGCAAGCTTCTGCTGAAGGAAAGCCCGCACGGCCGGATCGGCTTCAAGTCCAATTGCCATTTCGTAGGCGCGACAGGCATCCTCGATCGCACCCGTACGCGCAAGCAACGACGCGCGAGCAGCCCAATACGGCTGGTATTCGATCAGCCGGGCGTCTCTCGATGCATCCGGCATCGCGGCGAGCCCAGCCTGCATGCCATCGCATTCGGCAATCGCCAGCGCGCGGTTGACGGCGACGACGGGCGAGGCCGAAAACTGCAGCAATGCATCGTACAAATCCACCACCTCTTTCCAGTTCGCGATGCCACAGCGACGGCGATGCACATGCGCCGACTGCAAGGCAGCTTCGATCTGATAGCGCCCGATCACGCCGTATTCCGACGCACGACGCAGCAGATTTTCGGCAGCCGTGATCATCGCGACATCCCAGCTCGCAGGATTTTGCTCGTCGAACGGCACGTAGTCGCCCTCGTCGCTGCGGCGCGCATGCCGCCGCGCTTCGATGTGCAGCATCAGCGCGAGCAGGCCGAGCGCTTCGGGTTCGTCGAAGGCCAGATCGGCGAGGATATGGCCGAGGAACAACGCCTCGTCGGCAAGCTGTCGACGCGCGGTGTCGGCGCTGGCGTGATCGTTCCAGCCTTCCGCGTAGGCGGCGTAGATGGCGTCGAGAACGTCGCCGAGTCGGGCGGGCAATTCGTCGCGCGTCGGGATCTGCATCGGAATGCCGGCGCTGCGGATTTTCTGCTTCGCGCGCACGAGGCGCTTGCCCATCGTCGCGGGCGAAACCAGGAACGCGGAGGCGATGCGCGCCGCGTCGAGCCCGAGTACCGTCTGCAGCATCAGCGGTGCGCGGATGGCGACGTCGATGGACGGATGCGTACACGCGAACATGAGTGCGAGGCGCTGATCGGGGATGTCGGCTTCGTCGTTTGTCGACAGCGAGGCGACGAAGTCGCGCACCTCGTCGGCGCACAGCTCGCTGGTGATGCGTCGCCGCGCACCATCGATCAGCTTGCGCCGCGCGACGGCGAGCAGCCACGCCTCGGGTTTTTCCGGACATCCGTTGCGCGGCCACTCCACGAGCGCGGCGGCGAATGCGTCGGACAACGCATCCTCCGCCGCGGCGACGTCGCGGTTGCGCGCAGCAAGGTACGCGACGAGCTTGCCGTAACTGTGCCGCGCGATCGCTTCGGCGGCACAGTGTGCGTCGAGGTGCATCACATTGCCCAGACAGGTCTCACTTCGATAGTGCCGTGATGCGCGCCGGGGCAGCGGTTGGCCCACGCGATGGCGGCGTCGAGATCCGGCACGTCGACGAGGTAATAGCCACCGAGTTGTTCCTTGGTGTCGGCATACGGACCGTCGAGCACACGCGACTGGCCTGTCTGCATCGTCACCGTGGTCGCGTCGCCGACCGGACGCAGCCGATTGCTGCCGACATAGATTTTCGCTTCGTGCAACGCATGGGTGTAGGCCGTGTACGCCGCTTCGCCTTGCTTGCGCTGTTCGGCGCTGAGCTCGCCCCAGCCCTTCTCGTTCGCATACAGCAAGAAAAGATATTGCATGTGGATTCTCCGTTCGGACGGGCACTATGCGCCGCCGTAACGATGACGCTCAAGCGGGCTTCGTTTGGACATCCGACGAAAAATTGTTTTCGGGATAAAAAAAAGGCCCGCGCGAGGCGGGCCTGTTCGTGAGTCTTCTCAATTGCGATCAGTGATGGTGACCACTGCTCTCGCCACCGCTGCTGTGACCGCCGCCGCCACCGGACGAGTGCGACGGCGCGCTTACGTGCGGCGCCGAGTAGCTGTGTCCGCCGCCGCCTGAGTAGCTGCTACGTCCACCGGAATAGGCCGGACGACCGCCGCCGGAGTAACTCTGCCGGCCATAGGTTGCGCCGCGAGCGCCCTGATAGCCGGAGAAGGCGCGCTGCGTAGGCTGGTATGAGCGATTCGGCATCGCTCCCGTACGCTGGCTTTGCATCGTCGAGGTATACGACCGGTTGTTGAACGAGCTCTGCCCGCGCATGGCCGGTGTGTACTGGCGATTGGCGTACGCGTTGCCGCGCGACAGGTTCGCGCCGCGGAAATCAGCACGGTTCGTGTTCTGTCCGTTGCCGCGATTGAATGATTGCGCGGCGTTGTAATCGCGTGAGCGCGAATAGTACGAACTCGACGGCAGCGACGAACGGTTGCCGGCGAAACGATTGGCGCCGTTGAAGTTGCTCGCACCACCGCGATTCGCACCGAACGAACGGTTTTGCGTACCCGCGAAATCGCGCGCTCCGTAGCCACGTTCCGCGTTGCCGTTGCGGTTCGAGAAACTACGCGAATCGAAACCGCGATGCGCAAAATTGCTGTTTCGGCCGTAGTCGCGATGGTTGTCCGCATAGTGGCCATGGCCGTCGTAGCGCCACGGACCGTGGAAATGATCGTGTCCGCGCCACGCGTAGCCGTTGTGCCAGTGGTTCCATCCATGGTTCCAGCCGCCACCGTGCCAGCCCCAGCCGAAACCGATGCTGACCGCCGGCCAGCCCCAACCCAGGCCCCATCCGCCCCAACCCCACGCGTAGCCCGGCCAGTAGTAGTCAGGCCACAGGCTCACGCCCGCGTAGTAGGGATACGGCGCGTGGTATTCGTAATCTTCGTAGGCGTAGTAATCGGGCGCGAACAGTGGCGCGTCGTCAGCCGGAGCGATGTCGTCGTCCGACGTATAACCAATCTGATCGTCCTGGCAAGCCAGCGGTCGGCCTTGATCATCCAGGCCGCAATCCATGACGGTATTGTCGCGCGGCTGCTGCGTATCGTATTGGTCGGCGCTCTGCTGGGGCGCCGGTCCGTCGTCGTACTGCACTGGCGCGGCGGCCAGTGGGTCCTGCGTCTGTGCCGCGACGACCCCAGCCATCGACGTCAACATCAGAAACACGCTTGTGCGCAACACGGTGATCACCTCGCTCTGTCGGTGCCTGCAATACTGCGCCGATTGGTCTGAAGCCGCGATAAATTTTTCGACGCTCGCGGTGCCAATTTGCAAAGTAACGTAAAGCGCGCAAACGCATGTTAAACAGCTAAGGAATGGGCTCGAACGTGTACTCGAAATCGTATGAATGCGCCCCACCCGCGGCGATGTTCACGATCAGCGAACCTTTCAATCCGGCCAGTTCGCCGGTTCCCGATTCGGGCACCACGACGATGTTCTGATGCGGCGCGCCGCGCTGCATCGTCGAGGAATGCTGCAGCGTGAAGCTGCCCTTCCTGCCGCCGAGCGTGCCGGTGACGCGCTCGATCGCGACGTACCCGCCCGATTGTTTGGCCGGGTCGAAATGCGCCAGCATTTCGCCCTTGCTGATCGCCTCCAGATCGCCGTGAAACTGCTTGTCGAGCGACATGCGCGCGAGTTCAGTGTTGTAGCTTTCCAGCGGAGCGATCTTGACGTCGAACGGACCTTTCGCGTGCATGAGCTTTCCTCCCGATTCAATGGCGGCGGACGCACCCGTCGCCAGGACGAGCGCAAACAGTGTGATGTAATGACGACGCCGCATCTGCACAGCGTAGCGGCGCCGCCGAATCCACGATTGAAAAAACGCGACATGGCCCGCACAGCATGGCACGACTAAAACCCGACAAGCCGCGCGGCCTCCTCAACTTTCGCGATGCGGGTTCGATGCCGGGTGTGTGGCGCTATTACCCATCGCCCGATCTCGCCCCGTTCGTCGAGCACTATTGGACTGTCGAGTGGGATCTTTCCGAACCCGTGTTGCGCGAGACGCTGCCGCATCCGTCGATCCATCTCGTGCTCGAAGCCGGACGCGAGGAACTGTCCGGCATCCACACGCGAAAATTCTCGCGCATGATCGCCGGCAAGGATCGCGTGTTCAGCGCGAAATTCCTGCCCGGCGGATTTCGTCCGTTCATCGACAAACCAGTATCGGCGTTGTCCGAACGCGTCTGGAATCTGGCCGACGTGCTCGGCGCGTCCGCGCACGGACTCTGCCGACGCGCGCTCGCGCACGACGATCATCACGCGACCGTCGGCATCCTCGAGGATTTTCTGCGCTCATTGCATCCGCGCGCCGATGATTCGATGCGCCTCGCGCAACGCATCGCCGAACGCGTGACCAGCGATCGCGCGATCACCAAAGTCGAACACATCGTCGCCGCGTTCGATATCGGCAAACGCACGCTGCAGCGGCTATTCGACGAGTACGTCGGCGTGACGCCGAAATGGATGATCCAGCGCTATCGCCTCATCGAAGCGGCCAATCGAATCCACGTGACGGATACGCCGGATTGGGCCGACGTCGCGCTCAACCTCGGCTACGCCGATCAGGCCCATTTCATCCGCGACTTCAAGAAAATCATCGGCCGCTCACCGGCGGAATACCACGCGGCATTGGCGCGACTACCGCCGTCGCCCTAACATCGCACCCTTGGCAAAAGGAAACGCGCCCATGACGCTGAGCGAACTCCTGCGCACCGCGCGCAGGCAATCCGGATCGCTGATCGCCGAAGTGACCGACGACTGGATGCAGGGCCGCAGCGCCTTCGGCGGATTGCAGGGCGCATTCGCGCTCGAAGCGATGCGCACGCTGGTCGACGCGTCGTTCCCGCTGCGCACGTTCCAGATGACGTTCGTCGCGCCCATCGGCGAAGGCGAATGCACGACGCTCGCGAGCGTGCTGCGCGCCGGAAAAAACACCATGCACGTCGAAGCGCGCATCATCGGTGGACAGGAAACGCTCGCCCAGGCGATCGGCGTGTTCGGCCACGCGCGCGAATCGATCGTGACACGCGATCTGCCGCCGCCGCCAGCAAAAAAAGCCGGAACATCACTGCCGTACGTGCCGAAACTGATGCCGAGTTTTTTCCAGCATTTCGACGTGAAACTGCTCGATGGCGGACTGCCGTTTTCGGGCAAGCCGGTGCACCGCAATGTTTACGAACTGGGTTTGAAGGACGCATCGAACGCAACCGACGCACACCTGATCGCCCTCGCCGATTTCGTGCCGCCGGTTGGATTGTCATGGATGCCGAAACCGACGCCAGGCAGTTCGATGACCTGGATGCTCGAATTCCTCGATCAGACTTTCGTGCAGCAACCTCTCAGCGGCTGGCTGGTCGATGCCGAAATGATCGCTGCCCGCGACGGCTACACGAGCCAGTCGACGACGTTGTGGTCGCCCGCGGGCGTGCCGACGGTGCTGAGCCGCCAGAGCATGGTCGTGTTCGGCTAAATTCGGCTGATTCACTTCACGTTTCCGCCTACGAAGCGACTTAGAATCGGCCAGTGAGAATCAGACTGCACCAATTCGGAGCGGCGCTCGTTTGGGTTTTCGTCGCGGCCTCGGCGAGCGCCGCCGTCACGCTGCCGCCCTACGAGTTGACGCGATTCGGCGAGATCAAACCGTCGGGCTGGATGCTCGTGCAGATGCAGGCCGACCTCGCCAACGGTCTCGCCGGACACTACACCGAAATTTCCGACACGGTGAACCAGCACGAATTCGTCGTGCAGCACGCCGATCAGGTCGATGCCGCCGGCGAACCAGGCTGGTGGCTCGGCGAACACGAAGGCTATTACGCCGACGGCTTGTTCCGTCTGGCCTGGATGGCGGGCGACGCGACGACGAAGGCCGCCGCCATTGCGCGCCTGCAGGAAGTCCTCGACGCGCAGGCGACCAGCGGCTACATCGGCGTTTATCCACTCAACAAACGCTTCACCACCGGCGATCCGAACGATGGCGAACTGTGGACGCAAAGCCGCATGTTTCAGGCGCTGCTCGCCTGGTACGAAGCGACCGGCAATCCGCAAATCCTCACCGCCGTAAAAAAGGCGGCCACAGACCACACTCAATGCATTCGCCGGCCGCAAGTTATTTTTCGCGGCCTGGCTTTCATATCGGCGGCGGCATCTCGCACGGACTCGGATTTTCCGACACGCTCGAATGGCTATACCGCCTCACTGGCGACGCCACATTCAGCACGGGATACCTCTAACTATATTCGGATTATGCGGCGAGCAACGTCAACGAAACCGACGTGTTCCCGAATTACCTGTCCGATCCGAACCGTCTCTGGTACACGCACACGCCGCACATCGCCGAAGCGTTGTCGGTTCCGGAAATCGCGTACGCCTACAGCGGTTCGAGCGCGTACGCGCACGCCGCCGACGAAGTGCTCGACAAATTGCAGCGCCATTCCAATCCCGGCGGTGGACCGGTCGGCGACGAAGCGGTCAGCGGACATATCGGCGCGTTCGGGCTCATGTCGGAATATTGCTCGATGACGGAAACCATCGCCTCGCTCAATCGTCTCGCGCAATACCGCGACGCGATGGCGACCGGCGACATTTCCGAACGCATCGCACTGAACGCCGCACAAGGCGCACGCCTGCACACCGCGGCAACGGCGGTGTCGTATCTGAGTTCCGACAACCGGCTGTCGGCGACGCAGACGTCGGAATATTTCGACCGCCCGCTGTACTCGGCATCGCACCAGTCGGCGGCGTGCTGCTCGCTGAATTCCGCGCGCCTGTTGCCGTATTACGTCGAAGGCATGTGGCTGAAGGAAACCGCGCGCGCCGGACTGGTCGCGCGGCTGTACGGACCTTCCACGCTCGACACCAGCTCGTCAGCACGGCAATCGGTATCGTCGAAGCCACCGATTTTCCGTCGTCAGGCACGATCCAGTTCACCGTCAATCCCGCCACGCCGCTGGATTTCGTGCTGACCTTGCGCATTCCCGCCTACGCCGCGGACGCTACGGTAATCGCGCCCGGAAAAACGATCACGCGTTACGCCGACCGCTTCGAGATCAGCGGAAGCTGGAACGCCGGCGACACCGCGACGCTCGATCTGGCATTCGCGGTTCATCATGTCGACGACGCATCCGGCGCAACGGCGATCGCATACGGTCCGCTGCTGTATGCGCTGCCGATCGATGCGATCTCGATTCCCGGACGCATCACGCGTGCGGATGGCGCGACGTCCTCGCTCGTATTCCAGGACACCGAATATGTCGCTGCGAACGACATGCCGCCGCTCGCGTTATCGAAGAACGCGGTATTTGCGCCCGTCGCGCTGCCCGGCGGCGACGTGCTCGATCCATGGAACAAACCGCCGATCGGACTGGCTGGCTATCTGCTGATGTCCGACGGCACGCATCTCGACGTGACGCTGCAGCCACTCGGCTCGACGTTGCTGCGCCTTACCGGATTTCCCATCGACGAAATTTTCGCCGATCCGTTCGGCGGCTAATGCGACATCGCTGTGCGCGCGATCATTTCCTTGAGTTGACCCGGCATACAGCATCGCGCCGTTCCCGGCTGCGGCGTTCATCGCGCATATTCTTCGGATTGCCGGTACCCGGAATCGCGCAGGTGATCGCGGGATTGGCGATCACGAATTTCAGCGCGAGCTGCGCCCAGCTCGTCGCGCCGACATCGGCCGCCCACGCAGGCAACGGTTTGTCCTTCAGCCGGCGCAACAATCCGCCGCCGCCGAACGGTCGGTTGCACAACACGGCTACGCCCTTGTCGCGCGCCAGCGGCAGGATGCGCTTTTCCGCATCGCGATCGTCGATGGCGTAGTTGATCTGCAGGAAATCGAAAGGCTCGGCTTTCAGCGCCGCTTCGACCGCGTCGTAAGCCGACGACGTGTAATGCGTGATGCCGATGTAGCGGATGCGGCCCTGCTCTTTCCACTTTCGCAGCGTCGGCAGATGCGTGCGCCAGTCGACGAGATTGTGGATCTGCATCAGGTCGATGCGATCGGTGCGCAGCAGGCGGAATGAATTTTCCATCTGCGCGATGCCGGCGTCCTTGCCTTGCGTCCACACTTTCGTCGCGATGAACGCTTTGTCGCGCAGGTTGCGCGCGGCGAGGAGCTCGCCGGTGGTTTGTTCGGCGCGGCCGTACATCGGCGATGAATCGATGACGCGGCCGCCGGCGGCGAACAGCGCATCGAGGACGGCCGGCAGTTCGCGGTATTCGGCGGAATCCGGCGCGACATCGAGCACGCGATACGTGCCGAGTCCGATGACCGGCAACGCTTCTTTCGTCGATGGAATCGTCCGTGTGTTCATGCGTTTCGTCCTTTTGCGCCATCACGCGAGCGAGCGGAAGCCAGCGGCGATCGCGGCGGTGCTGCGCAGCCAGCCGCGGCGCGAGATCACGGCGCGTCGATCCGCTTTTCGGTCTGCGCGTCGAAGAAATGCAGTGCCGATGTCGCATAGTTCAGCGTGAGCGTCGTGCCGCGTTCGGGCAATTGCTGCATCGGCTCGCGCACGACGATGCCGGTTCCGTCCCACGTCAGATGCAGGAACACTTCGTTGCCGACCGGTTCGATCACATCGAGTTGCGCGCTGATGTGCAGCGGATCGCCCGCCGTTACGCGCAGGTTTTCGGGACGGATGCCGGCGATCAGATCCTTGTCGATGTACGCATCGAGTCCGGCCGGATTTCCGAGCGGCAGCACGGCGTTTTTGCGTCCGCAACTGCAGACCATCGGCGCGCACGAGTTTGCCGCGGAAGAAATTCATCGCCGGACTGCCGAGGAATCCCGCCACAAATACATTTTGCGGCTTCGTATACAAATTCATCGGCGTGTCGATCTGCTGGATCTCGCCGGTCTTGAACACGACGATGCGCTGGCCGAGCGTCATCGCCTCGATCTGGTCGTGCGTGACGTAGATCATCGTGGTCTGCACGTTGCGATGCAGCCGCGCGATTTCCTGGCGCGTGGACAGGCGCAATTTGGCATCGAGATTCGACAACGGCTCGTCGAGCAGAAAAACCTGCGGATGGCGCACCAGCGCGCGGCCGAGCGCAACGCGCTGGCGCTGCCCGCCCGAGAGCGCGCGCGGCAGACGATCCAGATACGGAGCGAGTTCGAGCAGTTCGGCCGATTCCTTCACGCGCGCGGCGATGGTCTCTCTCGATTCGCCGCGCAGCTTGAGTCCGAAGCCGAGGTTTTCCGCTACCGTCATGTGCGGATACAGCGCGTAGTTCTGGAAAACCATCGCGATGTCGCGATCCTTCGGCGCGACATCGTTGACCACACGATCGCCGATTTTCAGCGTTCCGGACGTGATCGACTCCAGCCCCGCGATCATGCGCAACGTGGTCGTTTTGCCGCATCCGGAAGGGCCGACCAGCACGAGCAATTCGCCGTCCTGCACCGTAAACGTGGCCCCGGCGACCGCGACGACCCCGCCTGCGTAGACCTTGCGCACGTTGTCGAGCGTCACTGAAGCCATGCCGGTTCCATTCTGTGGTTTGGGCGTCCGTTTGCTACAAAAAGCGCGACGGTTCCGGTATTCTGCCATGTAATCGTTTTCAGTATTTCTGTCGCGCAGCATCGGCAGATCACATCATCGGAATGAGCATGAGCACACGGGTGAAATTTCCCGACAACTTCCTTTGGGGCGCCGCCACGTCGGCGTATCAGATCGAAGGATCGCCACTCGCCGACGGCGCGGGGCCGAGCATCTGGCAGCGCTTCTCGCACACGCCCGGCATGATGTCGAACGGCGACACCGGCGACGTCGCGTGCGATCACTACAACCGCATGGAATCCGACGTCCAGCTGATGAAGCAGCTCGGATTGAAGGCGTATCGCTTCAGCATTTCGTGGTCGCGCGTGCTGCCGGAAGGCCGCGGCCGCGTCAATGAAAAAGGACTGGATTTTTATTCGCGCCTGGTCGATCAGCTGCTCGCGAACGGCATCGAGCCGCTGGCGACGCTGTATCACTGGGATCTGCCCGCCGCGCTCGACGATCGCGGCGGCTGGCTCAATCCCGACATCGCCGACTGGTTCGCCGACTACGCGACGGTGATGTACAAAAAACTCGACGGCCGCGTGAAGAAATGGGCCACGCACAACGAGCCGTGGGTCGTCACCGACGGCGGCTATCTGCACGGCGCGCTCGCGCCCGGACATCGCAGCAAATTCGAGGCGCCGATCGCGAGCCATCACCTGCTGCGCTCGCACGGCAAGGGCGTGCAGGCGTATCGCGCGGAGGGCAAGCATCAGATCGGCATCGTCGTGAACCTCGAGCCGAAATATCCGGCGAGCGGACAGCGCCGAAGATGCGGCCGCCGTGAAGCGCGCCGATGCGTACATGAATCGCCAATACCTCGATCCGGTGTTCTTCGGAAAATATCCGGAGGAACTGAAGGAAATCTTCGGCGAAGCGTGGCCCGAATGGCCGCAGGCCGATATGGATCTGATCAAACAGCCGATCGACTGGCTCGGCTTCAACTACTACACGCGCAGCGTGACGAAGAACGATCCGTCGAACTATCCGCTTAAAGTCGGCGTCGGTGAAACAGCATGCGACGTATACGGAAACCGGCTGGGAAGTTTTTCCGCAAGGATTGACCGATACGCTCAACTGGATCCGCGAGCGGTATAAGAATCCACCTTTATACATTACCGAGAACGGGTCGGCGTTTTACGATCCGCCGGTGGCCGAAGGCGGCGTGCTCGACGATCCGTTGCGGGTGAATTATCAGAAGAAACATCTGCGCGCGATTTCCGATGCGATCGCGCAGGGGTGCGATGTGCGTGGATATATGGCGTGGTCGCTGATGGACAATCTGGAGTGGTCGCTCGGATTCTCCAAGCGGTTCGGGATTGTGCATGTGGATTTCGCTACGCAGAAGCGGACGATCAAGACGAGTGGGCATCACTATTCGAAGGTGATCGCGAGCAACGGCGAGTCGCTCAACGAGGGCTGATCCACACCGCTGCACGCATTCGTAGGGGCGCGATTCATCGCGCCCGTTCAGCCTCGACGTGGCACTGCGGGCGCGATGAATCGCGCCCCTACGATCATTTGTCCAGCCTGCCCGCATCGGGACGCCGACCTGAATCGATCCATTTCACCAACTCATCGAACGCCGCGCCGATTTCGCTGGGCTTGAACACGCAGTGGCCTTCGTGGTTGACGTATTTCTGTACGAAATTGTCGCCGTGTCCCGCGCGCTGCGCGGCCATCGCGTATTCGTAGGCGCTGGATGCGGGGACTAGCGGATCGCCGGTGTCGTGCAGTGCGACGAATGGGCGTGTGAGATTGCCGGTCGGCGTGTACCACTTCGCGACGTAAGCGGCGGCTTTGGGATCGGCGCGGTAGCGCTTGACGCCATCGTTGAGCGCGAAGTCGTTCGACGTGCCGGTGTAGATGAAGTCCGCGTTGCCGAATGGATTGCCGCCGGCGCGATGTTGCATCTCCACCGTATCGGTGCCGATGAAGGCGATCACCGGTGCGAAATTCTTTTCGTCGGCGGCGCCGTATAGGTGAAGCAGATCATGCAACGCGTCGGGCTTTTGCGCAAAGGCGTGATTGATCTTCGCGATCATTGCGTCGGTCGGCGTGTAGTCGGCGGGGACCGGCACGAGCGGGCCGAGCAGGTCGGGGAAGTAGTAGTCGAACGCGGCGCGGAGTGTGAAGTCGCGTTGCATGAGGCGATCGGTGGGTTCGAGCGCGCCGCACAGCGACAGTGCGCCGGCGTAGATGTCGGGTTTTTTCTCGATCGTCATCACGGTGAGCGTGCCGCCCATCGACATGCCGCTGACGAACGCGCGTTTCGGTTTTCCGTATTTCTTCTCGAAGTACTGGCGTAGCTTTTCGGTATCGGCGTAACCCTGCTCGACCGCCCAACCGGTTTGCGAATACGCGGACTGCAGCACGGCGTAGTGGCGTTGCAGGAACGGCTCGAACATCGGCGAGAGTTGCGCGGGAAACGTGACCGGATCGATCGCGTAGCCGTGATAGAAAACGACCAGTTCGCGATTCCAGTGGTCGGGGATGTCGATGCGATAGGCCACGCCGTCGAGCGAGGCGTTGTCGACGACGGGTGCGGCATTTGCGACGGCGCACGATGCGGCGAAAATCAGAGCGATAAAGCGACGCATGCGTAACCTCGTCAATGACGCGTGGGAGATGGCGCGACGTCGAATTCGACTTGCGCCGGAGCCGATGCGATCTTCAGCAGATTGCCATTCCACGTTGCTGGCCGGCCGTCGATGCGCGTGTTGTTCGCCGATTCGAATGGCGACGCGAACACGAATCCGCCCGGCGGTGCGATGCCTTTGTCGATGTGCAGGATGACGTGATCGTTCTCACGCCGAACGCGATAACCGAGCGCGCCGTACGGTGTGCGCAGTCCGGCGATGGCGACGCCTTCTTTCGACGCGATCCACGACGCCGGCAATCCGGCGCCGATGACGAGCGCGTGATCGGAGGCGCGGTCGTACGCGAACAGATCGAGCGTCGAGCGAATGAAATCCGACGCGACCCAGATGTGCGGCATGTCGCCGATGAAACGGATTTCGCGCGCATCGTTGCCGACGACTTCGGCCCATTGGTTCCATCCCAATGGCCGTGCGCCGCTGCGGAAGAAGAAATCGATCGCCGCGTGCGCGCGGTCGCGCCAGCCGAGTCGCGCGAACGTGCCGACCGTGCGCCATTCGTACGGCGTGTAGTCTTTCCACGCGCGCGATCCATTGGCGCGCGACTGGAAATCGGTCCAATAGCGTTCGAACGTCGCGTGCAGAAGATCGGACAACGCATCGAGCTCGCCGGCCTGCGCGATGGCGATCGTCGACGAGGTCGCATCGAAATCGCCGAGTTCGGCGCAACCCGGCATGAAGTCGATGCGCGTGCGCTTTCACGGCCGACGCGATTGACGCGAGCAGATCGGCGCGGAATGCGTCGCGCGATTGCGCGATGCGCTTGGCATCGTCGCTGCGGCCGAGCGCAGTGGCCATGTCGGCCGCATCCTTGTAGCCGACCAGCGCCCACAAGTCGTCCCAATACGAATGCATCGGTTTCGACGAATAGCCTTCGTGGCTGATCGACGCCGGCATCATGCCTTTGAACGCAGGATTGGCTCGCGCCGGTTTCGCTCGCGCGAAGTTTGTCCATGTACGCGACGGCGCTCGCGATATGCGGCCAGTTTTTTTCGAGTTCGGCGCGATCGCCGCCGTAGCGATACAACTGCGCGATGGCGTGAATGAGTTCGCCGTGGCTGTCGTTTTCGGGAACGGGATCCGAGCCGCGATGATCGACGCAGCACGGCACCTTGCCGTTGGAGAATTGATGCGGCGCGTACCAGTCGACGAATTCGCGCGCCGCCTCGATGTTGCCGAGGCTGAGCAAGCCGTCTTCGATCATGGCGCCATCGCGAATCCATGAGCGCGCGTACGAGCGCGTGCCGGGGCGCAGCGCGGGACCATCGCGCGAGATCAGCGTGTAGGCGATCGACGTGCGCAAGGCATCGATGAGTTTTTTTCCGGCGGCGGGAACCGTGATCGCGACGCGATCGATCTTGGCGTGCCATTCTTTCGCAGCGGCGGCGCGTTCGTTTGCGATCCATGTGATCGCTTGCGCATCGCGCTGCGTGATCGACGGAAATGCGCCGGTGGTCGGCGCGGCGATGTCGATTTCATGCTCCGCGTTCGGCGCCAGCGTTATCGAATAGATCAGCGCGCCGGAGGCGAAACCGGCGTCGTCGTGCGCGGACGATTCCGTTTTGATCTCGTGTGCGCGCAGGCGATCGACGATGGAGCCGCTGTCGAAATTGCTTGCCGCGAACGAATCGGCATGCGTGAGCGCAAGCACAGCCGGTTTTCCGTCGATGCTGACGATGCCGTCTTTCTCGACGAGATCGTGGATGGGACTCGCGCCGCCCGCGGAATTGAGGAACTGCGCAGGCGGATTGACCTGGAATGGACGAATCGCCAGCGCGAGCGTCAGCTTCTGCTTTCGATCGCCGGTGTTGCGCACGCGATAGCTCGCCAGCAACGTGGAATTCTCTCGCGTGCCGCGCGCGAAAGCGTCGATGCTTAATTGCACATTTCCACTTTTCCACACGACCGACGGCATCGGCAGATCGTCGTCGAGCAGCGACTGCGCCGGCGCGACGTCCGCCCACGTGACGAGCTTGTCGTCGATCAGCAGGAAGGGTTCGATCGAGAAGCTGCCTTTGCGCGGCTCGAGCGCGCCGTCTTCGGACATCAGCGCGGGCGAGCCGACGCCATCGACGCCGACGAAAGTCCAATACGGCTGTTCGGTGAATCCGCGCGGATAGCTGCCGCGCGGCGCGCGTTTGGCGAGCGCGGTGAAGAACGCATTGGGCGACGCACCGAATTCGATCGGCTCGACGGCAATTTCGCGCAGCGCGTACGTGCCGGCCTTGCCTTTGTGCAGCGCCAACCGGACGTAGCGCGTTTCCGATTCGGTGAGCATCAGCGAATCGACGATGCCGTTGCCGTTCTTGATGGTGCGAACGGTGCGCCATTTTTGGTCGTCATCCGAAAATTGGACGTCGTAGTCGGTGGCGCCTTCGCCCGGATTCCACTGGATCGTCAGCCCGCCGAATTCGCGCGGTTTTACGAAATCGATGTCGAGATGCTGTTCGGTGCCGCTGGATGCGTCGCTGCGCCACGCCGTCGTGGGATCGCCGTCCATGACGGCAGCGGGCGAGGTTTTCGCGTCTGTGGAACTCGCCGTGACTATGGGTTTCGGCGGATTAGCATCGGCAGCGGCAGCGTGCGCAATTCGAGCTGGTCGAAATCGACCGTGCCTTTTCCGCCGTCACGGCCGGAACTGACGACGAATTCGATCGAGGCGATATGTTTGAGCGCGCGGTCTTTCGTCGGACCCCACGCGAATTCGATCTGCCGTTTCTTGATGCGGATGTGTTGCCACTCGCGCGGGAATGCGAAATCCGGACGGTTGATCCACCACACGTTCTCGCCGCTGTCATCGACGAGCTTGAACTGCAGATTGTTGACGCCGACATCACCGCGAATCCAGAACGAGAGTTCGAAATTGTCGGGAAGATCGAGCGGCAGTTTGCGATGCGCGGTCGCGTAGCCGTTGACGCCGGCGAAGTCGAACTGCAGGCGCATCGCCGTTCCGTCGTGACCGGGAATACTGGCGATCTTCGCCGCGACATCGTCGGTGTGATCGGCGCGCCAGTTCGACAGGTTTTCGAAATCGTCAAGCACGCGCGTTTGCGCACCCGCCGCCGCGCACGCGAGCAGGCACAGGATTCCGACAACTCTTGCAATCATCCTTTCACGCTTCCGAGCAGCAGACCCTGGATGTAGTGGCGCTGCAGCACGAGGAAGAGGATCAACACCGGCAGGATGGTGACGACGGAGCCGGCCATCATCAGTTCGTTGTCCTGCACGTGTTCGCGCGAAAGTGCAGGCGATGGCGACGGGTGCGGTCTGCCATTCCTGATCGCTGAGCACGATCAGCGGCCACATGAAATCGTTCCAGCTGGCGAGGAAGGTGAAGATCGCGAGCGTGACGACGATCGGTTTCAGCAGCGGCAATACGATGCGCGAGAAGATGTAGAACTCGCCGGCACCGTCGAGGCGCGCGGCTTCGAGCAGATCATCCGGAATCGAGCGCGCGTACTGGCGCACGAGGAAGATGCCGAACACGCTCGCCACCGTCGGCAGGATCACGCCGCCGTACGTGTTGACCAGATGCATCGACTTCATCATCAGGAACAGCGGGATCATCGCGACTTGCGCGGGAATCACCAGCGCGCCGAGCAGATACTGGAACAACTTGTCGCGGCCGCGGAAATGCAGTTTGGCGAATGCGTAGCCCGCGCTCAGATTGAAAGCGAGCGAGAGCAGCGTCAGCGCCGTGGCGATCGCGAGGCTGTTGAGCAGGTTGCGGCCCATGCCGGCGCGCTCGAACAGTTCATGGTAGTTGTCCCACGTCGCTTTTGCGGGCAGCAACGGCGGCGGGAATGCGCTCGCCTCGCCGGGATGCATGAATGAGACGGAGACCATCCACAGCAGCGGGAATATCGTCAGCATTGCGACGATGACGAGCGCGCCGTTGACGAAAATGGTGGGCAGCCGCTGCTTCATGCGTTGGCCTCGCCGCGACGGCCGATCCAGCAGCAGGATGCGCGTGGCGATCGAGCGTGATCGCGAACAGGATGAACGCGATCGCCGAGGCGCGGCCGAGACTCCACCATTTGAAGCCTTCTTCGTACATGTAATACAACACGCTGACGGTGCTTTGCAGCGGATCGCCGCGCGTCATCACATAAGGTTCGGCGAAAAGCTGGAAATAGCCGGCGACGGTGATGATCGAGACGAGCAGCAACACGGGCCGCAATGACGGCAGCGTGATGTGGCGGAACTGCGCCCACGCCGATGCGCCGTCGATGCGCGCAGCTTCGTACAGATCCTGCGGAATCGATTGCAATCCGGCAAGCAGGATGATCATGTTGTAGCCGAAGTTTTTCCAGACGGCGAACAGGATGATCGCGGGCATCGACCAGTGCGGATCGCCGAGCCAGTCGACCGGGTGGATGCCGAGATGGATCAGCGCGTAGTTGATGAATCCGTAGCGCGTGTGCAACAGATAACGCCAGATCATGGCGACGGCGACGACGGTCGTCACGACCGGCGCGAACAATGCGGTGCGGAACGTGCCTTTGAATTTCGCGAGCGGCGAATTGAGCAGCATCGCCGCGCCGAGCGAAGCGGCGATCGACAGCGGCACGCCGACGGCGACGAAATACAGCGTGTTGACCAGCGATTTCCAGAACAGCGGCGTCTGCAGCACGTCGAGATAATTGTCGAAGCCGACGAAGCGCAGGTTGTGGATGTTGGCGAGCGCGTACAGATCGAAATCGGTGAGGCTGAGCACGAACGCCGCGCAGCACGGGCACGAAGAAGAACAGCGCCGATGATGAGCAGCGCCGGCGACAGGAAAGCCCAGGCTTTGCCGGATTCGGTCATGGCGCGGCCTTGTGTTGCGAGCATCCAGCGGCGTTTCTCCAGGATCTTGTCGGTCGCCGCATCGAGTTCGCGCAGCGCCTGATCGATCGGCTCGCCGCCGCGCGCGACGCGTTCCTGCGCGTGCCACAGCTGATCGGTGATGCGCTCCCACTCCGGAACCTTCGGCGTCGCCTTGACCAGTTCGAGCTGGGTGCGGAAGGCTTTCACGTATTCGTCGTCGGCGAGCATCGGCGCATCCCACGCGGCGCGGCGCGGCGGCAGGTCGCCGGTCAGTTCGTAGAAGTTCTGCTGTTGCGCAATCGCGGAAAGATATTCGGTCAGTTCCCACGCGATTTGTTTATTTTTGGAATTGTGGAAAATGACGAAACTCGATCCGCCGGCCGCGCCGCCGCCGGGTCCGTTCTGGCCGGGCAGCGGCGCCGTGCTCCAGCGGCCTTTCAGGTTCGGCTCGCGGCGTTCGAATTCGCCGATATTCCACGGCCCGTTGACGTAGAACGTGACGAAGCCGCGCGCGAGTTCGTCCCAGATGTTGGGCGATTCCGTGTTGCTCATCTTCGGCGCCCAGTCGTTGCGGAACGCCTGTTCGTAGAACTCCATCGAGTGACGAAAACCGGCGCTTTGGAAATTGCCGCGCGTGTCGTTGTCTTTCAGCAGCGGATCGGTTTGTTGCAGTCCGAGATTGAGCAGCGGCTCGAATTCGTTGAGCGGGAAAAAAATCGCGAACTTGTCCGCTGCCCTGCTTCGCTTTCACCGCGGCCATCTGTTGCGCCCACTCGTCCCACGTGTTCGGCGGATTCGGGAAGCCGGCTTCGGCGAGCAGATCGGTGCGATAGAAGATCAGGCGCGTGTCGACGTACCACGGCACGCCGTACAGCGTGCCGTCGATGACGTTGGTGTCCCAGATGCCGGGAAAATAGTCCTTCGCGTCGATGACCGCGGATTTTTCGACATCGTCTTGCAGCGATTCGAGCGCGCCGACGGAAACGAATTCCGGAATCCACGTGTTGCCGAGCTGCGCCATGTCGGGCAGCGCATCGCCGGCGAAAGCCGTCAGCAGTTTTTCATGCGCGGCGGTCAGCGGGATCTGCTGGATGTCGATGCGCACGTTCGGGTGCGTCCTCAGGAATCCCGGCAACAGTTGCTGGACGACTTCGCCTTCGCGCCCGATCGTCCAGAATTTGAGCGTGACCTGATCCGGATTTTTTGACGCACACGCCGCGAGCAGCAATCCGGCGCACGCGATCAGGATGTTTCGCATGCGGCGCGCCGTCGTCATTTTTTCGTCGGCATGATGGGCAGGTCGATCCATCCGCCGGTGAAGCCGGCCTTCTTCAGGCCATCGCGGATGTACGGATTCTTGCGCATGGTTTTCCAGACGAAATCGCTGCGGTAATTTTCGATCATCGCGATGATCGGGTCCCTGATCGATGCCGAGGTACATGGTATCGAACCAGCCGACGTCGGGCACGACTTTGCCGGTGCGCAGCGGACGATCGGTGAAGGTGAAGCTCGGATTGAACGCGTCGACGAAACCGTACTTGCCGTATACGTTATCGCCCCATCTACTTTTCATTTCCGCGATCGCGGGAATGGCGAGTTCGGGCACGAACGCGATCGACGATGCGGCGGCGGTCGGCGCGATGGTGCCGTCGTCGATGGTGCGCACGAGTCCCGCGCCGCGCGCGATGTAGCCGTAGAACGTTTTCTTGTCGTTCTTGTAGCGATCGATTTCGCCGGGACGCAATCCGTCGGCGCGGGCCGTTGCACGCGGTCAGTCCCCACACGTTCGGACCGTAGCCCGCCCAGTCCATCGCGTTGTGGATCGCGTATTCGCGTTGCGACAACGCGGCGCGCTGGCTGTTGGCGTAGTAGTCGATGCCGTGGCCGCGCATGTAGTCGTCCTGGATGCCGCGGAAATCGATCCACACATGCGAATACTGATGGCCGAACAGCGGCGCGAACCCTAAATGTTCCTGACCCTGGAAACTGCCCCACGATCGCGTCGTAGGTTTGCGTCCACGCTTTCCATGCCGATGGGTCGACGGCATGCGTCGGCGATCCGAGCGCGAGTACGTACAGCAGCATCGCCTCGTCATAGCCTTGCCAGTCGGCGTGGATGAAGTTGGCTTCCGGCGTCCAACCCATCGCGACGAGGGGTTGGCGCGGCGTCGCCCACGCCCAGTCGACGCGTCGATAAATCTCGTCGGCGAGCTGGCGGATTTCTTTTTCGTCCTTCGTGTTCTTGTCGTAGTACGACTCGGCGAACAGCACGCCGCCGAGCAGCAGCGTCGTGTCGATGGTGGAAAGTTCGACCCACGTTTTCGGTCCGTAACGGCGGCCGGTTTGCATGTCGAGGAAGTGGTAGAAAAAGCCGTGATCGCCGGTGGCGTCGGCATCGTCGCTTTGCGGCGCGTCGTGGAAGAAACGCAGTGTCGTCAGCGTGCGTTGCACGGCCTCGGCGCGTTTCATCCAGCCGCGTTCGGCGCGCGATGCCGTATGCGGTGAGTCCGAAACCCGACGACGCGATCGACGCGAAATAGTCGCCTTCGCCGCCGCTGCCGCCGTCCCAGTGATCCGGCGTGATGCCGATCTTGGGATTTTCGCTGTCACGAAACCATTCGAAGGTGCGCTTCTCGACATCGTCGAGCATCGCCTTCTGTTCTTTCGAGAGGTCTTTGTAGTCACCGATGCGTTCGGATGCCGGGACCGACGGCGGCGGCTGCGCGATGGCGGAACCCGCGCAGCAAACCAGCAACGAAACGCCGATGAAAACGATTACATCGAAGGACGGAAAAATTCTGTTTCGGATCATCGCGGACAGCTCGTTCGAAAATGGAAATGATGAACCGCAAGATCCATGTGCGGTCCGCGCTGCCGTGATGCATGCGAGGCAGTGTCGCGTGTCTGTTTTAGTTTAGCCCACGCCGCTGATTTGTGCAGGCGGCGTGTTCGATCGCATGTCACGCCGCGCAATACCGGGCGATGAACGCTTCGTGGGAAGGCATGGCGTCGACGCATTGCGAGATCACGCCGCGCACGTTGTCCATGTATTGGGCGAGCATGGCATCCGACATCTGATCGACGATCGGATGGTAGCGCTCGGGCATCACGCGTTGTCCGACCATGACTTCGACCCAGCTCGTCAGCGCGAACATTTCCTCGGCGTTGCGGTAGAAACGCCCGCTGTCGCGGAACAGCGCGATGTTCTCGCGCAGCGATGCGGGGATGTCCATGGTGCGCACGTAATTCCAGAAAGCCGAATCGTTCCGTTCGGTCGCGCAGTAATGCAGGATGATGAAGTCGCGGATTTTTTCGATCTCGAACGCGCACTGCGCGTTGTAGCGATCGATGACGACGTCGCTGAAACCGCTGTCGGGAAAAAGATTCACCAGCCGCGCGATGCCGGACTGGATGAGATAGATGCTCGTCGATTCGAGCGGTTCGAGGAATCCGCTGGCCAGTCCGATCGCCACGCAGTTCTTGATCCAGTTGCGCTTGCGCTGGCCCGGCACGAAACGCAGCACGCGCGGTTCGGCGAGCGCGGGCGCATCGAGGCATTCGCGCAACCGCGCCGCGGCTTCATCGTCGCTGATGTACTGGCTCGAATACACGTATCCGTTGCCGGTGCGATGTTGCAGTGGAATGCGCCATGTCCATCCGGATTTCTGCGCGGTGCAGCGCACGAACGGTGTCGGCGGACCGTTTTTTTCGCACGGCATCGCCACGGCGCGATCGACGGGCAGCCAATGGTTCCACGATTCGTAGCCGGATTTGAGCGTCTGTTCGATTAGCAGTCCGCGGAAGCCGGAGCAATCGATGAACAGATCGCCGGAAATTTTCTCGCCGCTCTGCAGCGTCACCGATTCGATGAAGCCGTCGGCGGGCCGCTGCGTCACGTCGATCACTTTGCCTTCGGTGCGCCGCACGCCGCGCGCCTCGGCGTAGCCGCGCAGATACTGCGCGTAAAGACCCGCGTCGAAATGGTAGGCGTAAGCGATATTGGCGAGCGGCGAGTTCGGCGGCACATCGGACGCCGACGCCATGAACTTGCCGCGCAGCGCGGCGGCGGTGCACAGCGAATAGTCGTCGAGCTTGCTCGCCTTGCCCTGGTGGACCGCCTTGATCCAGTACTGATGGAACGGAATCATGCCGAGGTCGTTGCCGAGCGTGCCGAATCCGTGGATGTAGCGATCGCCGATGCGCGCCCAATCCACGAATTCGATGCCGAGCTTGAAGGTGCCTTTGGTCTTCTTCACGAAATCGATCTCGTCGATTCCGAGCACCTGGTTGAAGAGTTTCAGATGCGGCACGGTCGCTTCGCCGACGCCGACGGTACCGATCTCGTCGGATTCGATCAGACGCACCGCGCACTGCGGCAGCACTTTGGAGAACGTCGCCGCCGCCATCCACCCGGCCGTACCGCCGCCGACGATGACCACGTCTTTGATCCGATCGCGCCCGCTCATACCTTTCCTCGTCTCATGAAAGACAAAGCCCGCGATGCGGGCCTTGTCGTGTCGCTGACCGTTGCCGGCCGTTATCCAAATATCCTACCGCACGTTAGAACCTGAAGCCGAGAGTGACTTTGAGCTCACGCGGCGGCAGGAAGATGTTGCCGGTCCTCGAGTACGCGATCGGATACGGGTTTAGTGTTCCGTTGCCGCCGTAGTTGACCAGATAATCCGAGTAGTTCTTGAAGTTGAAGAAATTCAAGAGATCCGCGCGGATATAGGCAGAGAGGCCGTGCGTGAGATCGAAGTTCTTGTTGATCGCGAAATCGACCTGACGATACCCAAAGATCTTGCCGCCGAGGAGGAACCGTTGCGCACCGGTTCCATTCGGCGCGGTCGGATCGAATGCCCCGCTGACCGTTCCTGCGATAGGCGTACAAGAGCTGCCGGTCGGGAAGTACTGGCCGCCCGCCAGATAGCACGCGATGTCGTTGTGCGGCGTCGGTGTAGCAAGCGTCAGCTTGGTCGAGTATGTAAAGCCGCCTGGTCCGTCGATCGAGCCCGTTGCCACGAAGCGGTGTTTGGGTGCGGCGTTGGAAGTGATAAACGGATACTGCCCGATGGTTTCTTCATCGAACGAATAGTGCTCGTTGATATCGCGATTCTGCGTGGCATGCGTGTACGTGTACGCAAACGTCGCCGACCAGCCCGATTCCTTCGTGTATGGCCTGTCTGCCGACAACAGCAGCTGCGTGTTGCGCGTTTCGATGCCGTTGTTGCCGATGATGAGGCCACCGAAGCCCGGCACGCCGTTGCCCCACGGCTGGCCGCCGTTCATCCAAAATGCGCCGCTCGGATAGCGGTTGCCCAGCGTGAACGACGAAACCGTTCTTGCTCACGATGCGCGCGACGGTCGCATCCGTATTCCAGTCGCCCACCTTGTTGCGGATACCCAGGCTGAACTGGTCGGAGTATGGCGCCTTCAGGTTGTTGTTGAGCATGTCGACTTCCTGGCCGACGTTGCTTGCGGAGACCAACTGCTGCAGATTGCCAAGACCCTGCAGGTATTTCGGATCGAACGGCACGCAGGTCGGGCTCGCGGTGCACGGATGCAGATCGTTCGGGAAAAACACCGTGAACTGCGGCAGCGCAGCCTTGGTGTCTTCGACCTGCAGGTAGTCGTACAGATCGCGATCATAGGAGCGGCCAGCACCGCCATGCACGACGTGCTGCTCATCGCCATTGATGTCGTACGAGAAACCTAGGCGCGGCTGCCATTCACCATCGAACTTGCCGCGATTGTGGCCGTTGCTGATGTAGTCGTTGATGTTAACGCCGCCCAGCGCGAGCGCCTGCGCGTAGGTTTGCCCGGCGGGCGCGTTCGGATCCGGATTCGGCAGTTCAGCGCCGAGACCACGTTCGCCGGCGTCACATAGTTGCGATAGCCGCCGTTGTCTTCGATGTCGTAACGCACACCGAGATTCAGCGTGAGCTTTTCGTTGACCGCCCAATCGTCTTCGATGTAGCCACCGTACTGCTTGTCGCTCGACTTCGCGATCGGACTCAAGCCCGGCACCGGGTTGGTGAAGAATGCTTTGTACGGTGTCGTCGAATAGCCGGCTTCGGTGACGTCGTAATAGAACTGCGGGTTCTGGTTGCCGGCATCCTGAGCGGTAAGGTCGACTTTCTTGTACTTGAAGCCGAGCTTGACGGTATGGTCGCCGTGCCAGTTGAAGTTGTTGAACGTCAGGTCGTCCTGCAGACCGGGACCTTTCTGGCCCTTGTACTGCGTGGCCAGCGGCGATGCCGGACCCACGTCGATGATGTTGCTGTCGTTGGAAGCGTTCGCGTGGAACGTATAGATCGAGCCGTTGCCGGTGCCGATCGACGTCGGCGCGTTGAACGTTTTCTCATGCGTGAACAGCAAATCGTTCGTCCACAAGTCGGCGCTGTGCTGCCAACGCAGATCGTAGCGATCGTCGTTGTTCTTGGTGAGAATGCTGGCCGATTGCGCCTGCGCCACGCCGATGTTGTCGGATTGGTCTTCGCGGCGGATCTTGGCGCTGAAATCGATGCGGTCGCGATCGGTGATTTCCCAGTCGATCTTGCCGAAATACAGATTTTCGGTGAACGGCAGACCCGATGGACCAAACTGCGCGGCGACGTCCGGCGGCAGCAGCGTGGTCACATCGACCGCAGACGAAACCGCGCCCGGCGTTACCGAGATCGGCGTATCGAAGCGTTTGGCTTCATACGTGAGGAAGAAGTGCATCTGGTCCTGGATGATCGGACCGCCGATGGCAAATCCATATTCCTTTTCCTGCGACGGCGTCTTCTTGCCGTCGGCGACTTCCGTCGGTGTCTTCGAACGCCAGTCCTGATCGGTGTATTCGCCGAACACTTCGCCGTGGAATTCGTTCGTACCGGATTTGGTCTCCGCCGTCACGGCCGCGGACGAAATCTGGTCGTATTCGGCCTTGTAGTTCGAGGTGATGACCTTGTATTCGCCGATCGCCAGCTGCGGGAACGGATTGCCTTGCGATGAGAACTGGCCGGCGACGCCGCCTTCCTTCACGTAGTTCTTCTGGCCAACGCCATCGATATAGATATTGACGCTATTGGCACTCTGCGCACCGCCTCTCAGGCTGGTATGGCCCTGGTTGTCGACCTGAAAGATCACGCCCGGCACCGCATCGGCGAACTCGAGGAAGTTACGCGTGATCTGCGGAACGGTCTGGATCTGATGCAGCGAAATCGTGTTGCCGACTTCCTGCGTCTTTACGTCGGCGAGCGTCGTCGCGGTGACGGAAACGCCTTCCAGCGTTGTCGCTGCGCCGCCCGGCGGCGTCGCGTTGGCGGCGAGATCCAGAGACGCGTTCGATGCGACGGTCAGCGTCACGTTCTGTTCGGTGCCTGGGCCCGCATCGATCGCGTAAGTGCCCGGCGGCAAGCCGATCAGCGCGTAACTGCCATCGGCCGCCGCAACCGTGCGGCGGACCGCGCCGGTGGCGACGTTCTTGGCCGTGACGGTTGCATTCGCCGGCGCGCGGCCGCGCAGGTTCGCATCCGAAATCTGTGCCCAACTCATCATCGGCGCCGCTGTTGCGGTGGCAACCACCGCAGTGCGTATCAGCGACACCAGTAATTTCTTGCGGAACGGTAACTGCTTTCTCATGACTCTCCTCCCGAGGATTCTTTTCTGCTAACTATGTTTTGAAAACGCCGCGCTCCGGTTTGCGGAGCCCGCCGTCGAATGATCGTTTCCGCCGCACGATGCGCGCACGACGATGTCGCAACTCGGTTTCTGTTCGGCCGGACCATTTGCACCTGGCATGTCGAGCTGCAGCACCAGCTGCTCGAGCGCGCTGCGGCCGAGATCCGCAATGCGCACCCGCACCGTCGTCAGCGGCGGGTTTACGAAACGTGAAATGGGAATGTCGTCGAAGCCGGCCAGCGCCACGTCGTCGGGAACGCGCACGCCGTTCTCGTTGAACGCGAGCAGCATGCCGATGGCCATCATGTCGTTGGCCGCGAACACCGCGCGCGGACGCGATTTCGATTCGCACAAAACGTTTTCCGACGCGATAGCCGGATTCTTCGGTGAAATCGCCGTGCAGGATGCGCGCGTCGATAGCGTTTTCGCTGCGCGCGACCGCGTCGTTGAATCCGCGCAGGCGTTCGCTCGCGTCGAAGTTGGCGTCGGGACCGGTGACGAATGCGATCGAGCGGAAACCGCGCGCGATCAGATGTTGCGTCATCGCGAACGCGCCGCCGTAGTTGTCGATGTTGATCGTGGTGAACTGGCTGTCGTGCAGCGGCGTATTGATGAGCACGGCCGGCAACGCATGCCAGAGATGATCGGAAAGGAACGCCGCATCCACGTGCGGCGACATCACCAGCACGCCGTCGACGCGGCCCTGCATTGCGCGCAGCGCGGCAGCCGCTTCGGACGGATGTCCGTGCGAACTGGAAACGAGCAAATGAAGGCCCCGCGCACGCGCGGCCAGATCGATGCCGCGGATGAGTTCGGAGAAAAATTCACCAAACAGATCCGGCAGCAGTGCGCCCACCGTCTGCGTCCGGCGCGTGATCAGACTGCGCGCAGCGCTGTGCGGAACGTAACGAAGCCGTTCCGCCACCCCGATAATTCGACGACGCGTGATCTCGGTGACGTTGGCGCTCCCGTTCAGCGCCCTCGACACCGATGCGACGGAAACTCTCGCTTCCCGCGCAACGTCTTTGATCGTCACGGCCATGCAACTCTCCGCCCCTTGTGCCGCCTCGCTTGTAAATTTTTTGCAAAAAACCCGCGGCGCGCGGAAATGTAAACGTTTGCATATGGGAATGCAAAAGCACTGCAACATTTTTCTGCGGAAGGCCGAACGCCGCAATCGAGCGGCCTATTCAATGATCTTGGGCGGACCTTACGCGCGGTCGCCCCGGCCTCGTTTGGTGCGGCGCGCCATACTTGGGCGTATGGAGATCAGGTCGGCCACGAGGCTTCGCCCTCCACGACGATGAAATGGGTCACCGCGTGTGGCGGCGGCTGGTGAAAAACCCATTAAGCGTCAGCCTGCCCACACCCGGATCGGGACTCATCTTCTCCGGCTCGCGAATGTCGCCCGAATGCAGCAAGCCGCCGTCGTAGAAAATCAGACGGTTCCACTTTGCCGGAATGCTCGCGACGCGCTCGAAATAGCGGTTCGACTCATACAAATATCCCGGCTGCATGTCGTAGCGGCGCATGAATTCGGCATTCGGCAAACTCGTTGCGTCGCTGAAAAGTTGCTGCGTCTGCGGCGTCTTCGAAATATAAAAACTCGTTCCACCGAGCGCAGCATCGCGGAACAGATACAACACCGACGCCTGCAGCGACTGTTGCGGATCGCGACTCATCGTGTCGCTGTGACAGATGCGCTGATACGGCCGCAACTGCTCCGGCGGCAACGTCACCAGCGCCAGACGGCTGTGCATGTGCAGGACACGGCGCGCATCGAACAGTCTGCGCACGTGATCGACGAAAAACGCGTGCAGCTTTTCGCTGATCTCACCCGGCGTCGGCAGCAACAAACCCGGGTAGGCGTTGTAGTCGACGATGTGGAATTCGCTGCGCTGCTCGCTCGCGAATCGCACCAGGCGCTCCGGATCGAGCAGCGCATCGTCGATGACGTAGCACCATTGTCCATCGACGATCGGCACGCGCTCGATGCGCGGATCCGGATTGAATTCGATCAACGATTGCGTCATGCCGGCGAGTGTATCCGCCGCCGGCAGACTACGCGCGGCGCAGCACGAGCAGCGGCGATGAGCGTGTGAGTCGTCGCGTTCCCGCCAATCCCGCCAGCGCGACGAGAACCGCGCCGGCGACGATCGATATCGCGAGCGCCGGCAACGGCGGCACATACGCTGAAATGCGGAACACGCCGCGCGCCATCCACATTCCCGCACCGCCCGCGCCGACGGCTGCGATGATGCCCGCGAGCAATCCGACCACGGCGAATTCGGCCAGCACGGCCTGCACCAGTTGTCCGCGATGCGCGCCGAGCGTGCGCAACAGCGCGGATTCGAAGCGTCGTTCATCGGCCGTCGCCGCGAGCGCTGCGAACAGCACGAGAATGCCTGCGGCGAGACTGAAGCCCAGCACCGCCGTCACCGCCGTGCCGACGCGCGAGATGATGTCGCGGATGCGATCCAGCAATGCGTTCAGATCGATCATCGACACGTTCGGATAATCACGCGACAGCGGTGCGAGCGCGTTCGTCGAATCCGGCCGCAGATGGAAACTCGCGATGTCGCTGTATGGAATGCCTTGCGCGCTGGCAGGATCAAGCAGCAGGAAAAAATTCACGCGGAACGAATCCCAGCGCACGCCGCGCACGCTGGTCACGCGCGCGACGATGTCGCGATCGCCGACGCGCAACGTGAGCGTGTCGCCGAGTTTGAGATTGAACATTTCCGTCCACATCTCGTCGACCGAAATTTCCGGTTCCGACGGATTCGGCGCGAACCATTTTCCGGCGATCACGCGATTCGACGGCGGCACGTCGGCGCTCCACGACATGCGCGTTTCACCGCTGATCCAGCCGGCGGCGCGGCGGTCTTGATAATCCTCCGCGCGCGGCTCCTTGCCGTTGATCGCGACCAGTTTGCTCACGGCGAGCGGCAGCGTGTTCACGTTTTCCGCACCCGCTTTCTTCAACGCGGCGCTGACGCCTTCGAGTTGTTCCGGCTGGATGTTGATAAGGAAAAAATTCGGCGTGTCCGGCGGCAATTCAGCGCGCCACGCGGAGAGCAGCGACGGTCCGACAACGGCGAGGAGATCGAGCGCGGTTATCGCCAATGCGAGCGCCACGATCTGGAGCAGGCTCAACGCACGGCGGCGCGCGAGATTCGCCAGTCCGAATCGCAATGCGCCGGCGAGGCCACGCGCGTGGCGCACGACGCGCATCAGCAACGTGCCGGCGAGCAGCGCGACGGCGGCGACGCCGAAGAGGCTCGCGCTCAGGATCACCGCCAGTTTCGGCGTATCGCTTTCGATGAAGATCAGCAACGCGCTGACGGCGAACGGAACCAGATAAAGAAAATCGAATCGCCGCACGCGTGCACCGGCAGCGCGCTGAAAAATGCGCACCGGCGGCACATCGCGCAAACGAAGCAGTGGCGGCAAGGAAAACCCGAACAGCACGGCGAGCCCAACCGCAAACGAAGCCAGCGTCGGCCCCAGCGGAATCAGGTTCGATGACACCGGCAACAGGTCTTTCGCCAGCGTGAACACGATTTGCTGCAGTCCCAATCCGAGCAACGCGCCGATCGCGCACGCCGGCACGGCGAGCATGGCGAGCGTCGTCGCGATGGCGAGCGTGACTTCGCCGCCGCTCGCACCCAGACAACGCAACAGCGCCACCTCGTCGGTTTTGCGCCGCGCGTAGCGTTGCGACGCGAGCGCCACCGCGATGCCGGACAACAACGCCGCCAGCAATGCGGCCAGACGCAGGAATGCGTCGCCGCGATCGAACGCACTCTTCAGATTCTGTTGCGACTGCCCGACGGTGATCAGCTCGCCGCTGTCAGGCTTGTGGGATTTGATGAACGCGGTGAAATCCGCAACGGCGCGCTCATCGCCCGCCGCCATGAAACGATAGCGCGCGCGGCTGCCGACGCCGAGCAGACCACCGGCGCGCGCGTCGTCGAGCGGCATCACCACGCGCGGCGCGAGCGCGAACAGTTCGCCGCCATCGGGTTCGCGTTCGATTTCGCCGGCGATGCGCAGCGTGCGGTCGCCGATTTGCAGATCGTCGCCGGTCTTGAGTCCGAGCGCAGCGAGTAAACGCTGTTCGGCATAAACGCTTCCCGCCAGCGGCGTGTGTGCGGTGAATTCCGCGCCGCTCGCGCTGCGCACGCGCAATTCGCCGCGCAGCGGATAATTCGCGTCGGCCGCGCCGATATCGGCGAGCTGGCTTTTGCCGTTCGAAAATAGAACGGTCGGAAATGTCGCCGCGGTGCTCGCGCGCAGGTTCAATCGCGCGGCTTCGGATTTGAGCGCATCGGATGGCGGTTCGCGCGAACTCAGACCCACATCGCCGCCGATGAATTCCGCCGCCGACGCGACGACGCTGCGCTGCACGCGCTCGCCGAGCGTCGCCACCGCACCCAATGCGGCGACGGCGAGGATCAATGCGATGCCGAGTGTGGCAAGTTCGCCGTAGCGGAATTCGCGGCGCAATGTGCGCCACGCGAACGACAGCGGTTTCATGCGCGCGCCCGCGGACGCTCGTCGAGATTTTCGACGATCCTGCCGCCGTCGAGATGCACGGTCGTGGCGCAACGTTGCGCAAGAACCGGATCGTGCGTGACCAGCACGAGCGTCGTCGCATGTTCGCGATTGAGCTGGAACAACAGATCGCCGATGACTTTGCCGGTGCGCTGATCGAGATTGCCGGTCGGCTCGTCGGCGAACAGGATGCGCGGGCGATGCACGTACGCGCGCGCGAGCGCGACGCGCTGCTGTTCGCCGCCGGAAAGCTGATGCGGGTAGTGGCCGCGTCGCGCGTCGAGGCCGACATCGTGCAGCGCCGCGCGCGCGTGATCGCGTGCATCGGCGCGACCATCGAGTTCGAGCGGCAGCATCACGTTTTCTTCCGCGGTGAGCGCGGGCAGCAGATGAAACGACTGGAACAGGAAGCCGACATTTTTCCGACGCAGCGCCGCGCGGCTTTCTTCGTCGATCATGTCGATGCGCGTGCCGGCCAGCGCAATCTGGCCGTGCGTGGGCGTATCAAGCCCGGCGAGAAGGCCGAGCAACGTGGTTTTGCCCGAGCCCGACGCGCCAACGATCGCGAGGCTGGCGCCCTTCGTTACGTCGAGGTTCACGCCGGTCAGGATATCGATACGTCCCTCGGGGCCTTCGACGGCCTTGCTAACATCGACCGCCCAAATCTCTTTCTCGATACCACTCATGCGCCGCTGCTTCCTTTGTATACTTTTGTTCATCGCCGCGCCGGCCTTCGCCGAAGGTCCGGTGCTCGTGCTCGGCGATTCGCTTTCCGCCGCCTACCGCATCGATCCGCGCGCCGGCTGGGTGGCGCTGCTTTCGCAACGCCTGAAAACCGAATCGCCGCCGGTCGACGTGGTCAACGCCAGCATCAGCGGCGAGACGAGTTCCGGCGGCCTTTCACGCCTGCCGCCGCTGCTTTCGCAGCACAAGCCGCGCGCGGTCGTCGTCGAACTCGGCGCCAACGATGCGCTTCGCGGGCTGCCCATCGAGCAGATCCGCACGAATCTGGACACCATTATCAAGTCCAGCCGTGATGCGGGCGCGAAGGTCGTTTTACTCGGCATCGAATTGCCGCTCAATTACGGGCCGCAATATCGCACCGCGCTACGTGAGATGTATCGGGACGTGGCGAAGGAATTCAATGTTCCATTGGTCCCGTTCCTGCTCGATGGCGTGGCGCAGGATCCGAAACTGATGCAGGAAGACGGCATGCACCCGCTCGCTGCGGGTGAGCCGAAAGTTCTCGACAACGTGTGGCCGACGCTGCAGAAAGCGATCGGCGTGAAGTAGCTAGCGCGCGCGGATCAGTGCGATTCGCTGATCGAGACGATCTTGCCGCCCGAAATGGTGAACTGGATCGTGGTCGAGCCTTGTTTGTACTGCCAGCGCTCGCCCGCATAGCCGCCCTGCTTGGCTTCGATGGGTTCTTTGTAGATCGGCTCGCCGGCGACGTCGATCAGCTTCGCCACGGTATCGCCGACGGAAACGGTCGAGCTGCCGAAGCGATAGATATCCATTGCATGCGCAGCCGTCGAAAGCATCAGTGCAGCGATCAGTACACGCCACTTCATACCGTTATTTCCTCCGATGAATGGCGGCTAGCGTAATCGAAATCGTCGCTCTGAGACGCGACGGCTTTCGACAGTTCAGCTTGCGGTCGGATTACGGTAAATAATTCGTTGTGGCTGCGCCGCCGACATGTTGTTCGATCGACACTATGCGCCGCGCCTGCACAGTGAAAGTCGTGGTGGTGCCGGTTTCGTCGTAGCGCCAGCGTTCGCATTCGCCGGCCGATTCGCGGCTTGGCGGCGAACTCATCGCTGTCAGCAGAAGTTCGGCGCGGTCGCCGCGGCGGATCAGGCGTGTTCCGAAAACGAGAGCGCGGAAGTTCATGTCGATCAGCGTCGCGCGGCCGTGTGACGGCCGCGCGACACCGCAAAGACAATCCGGCGCGGCGTTGCACCGCGACCGTTGCAGCAGAATCAGGCTTTCAGCGCGCCCGATGCTTTCGCGTTGTGCGTCGCGATGGCGTCCATCAGCGGCGGGCTCAGGCAATCGTACGGTTCCAGGCCGAGGCCCTTGATCGTCGAACGCACCTCGGCCATGCCGCCGGGGTTGTAACCGGCTTCGATGATCGAGGAGACGAACGCCGCGAACTGCGGTTCCGACCAGCCGGAATCTTTCGAGAGTTCGGTGTGCACGAAGTCGAGTCCGTAAAACGGATGCGCCTTGTTTTCGATGCGGCCGTACATGTGCACGCCGCAGTCTTTGCAGGCGTGACGCTGGATCGCCGCTTTCTCGTCGACGACTTTCAGTTTGTCGGCATTCTTGGTCACGTTGACCTTGTCTTTCGACACGACCGCGATCACCGAGAACACCGCGCCCGCCGGTTTCCAGCATTTGGTGCAGCCGCAGGCGTGGTTGTGCGCGGTCTGCGAATCGATTTTTACTTCGACCGGATTGCTGGTGCATTTGCACTGCAAAGTGCCGCCCTTGAAGCTGTCGCCGCCGCCTTTCTTGATGCCGCTGTCGATGGATGGATGAAGTTTCACTGCCATGGTTGTTCCCTCCGAATCATCTTTGATTTTCCCGCGCGCCGAGGCGGCGCGCGGGTTGTTTCGCCTGTTCAGTATTTGATGACTGAACGGATCACTTTGCCTTCGTGCATGAGATCGAATGCTTCGTTGATTTTTTCCAGCGGCAGTACTTCGGTCACGAATTCGTCGATCTTGATTTCGCCGGCCATGTAACGGTCGACGTAACCGGGCAGCTGCGAACGGCCTTTGACACCGCCGAATGCGGAACCGCGCCACACGCGTCCGGTGACGAGCTGGAACGGACGCGTCGAGATTTCCTGTCCGGAGCCGGCGACGCCGATGATCGATCGATTCGCCCCAACCTTTGTGACAGCACTCCAGCGCCGAACGCATGACGTTGACGTTGCCGATGCACTCGAACGAATAGTCGACGCCGCCGTTGGTGAGATCGACGATCACCTGCTGGATCGGTTTGTCGTAATCCTTCGGATTGACGAAATCCGTCGCGCCCATCTGCTTGGCCATTTCCCATTTCGATGGATTCAGATCGACGGCGATGATGCGCGAGGCTTTCGCCATCACCGCGCCCTGCACCACCGCAAGGCCGATGCCGCCGAGGCCGAACACCGCGACCGTCGAACCCGGCGTCACTTTCGCCGTGTTGAGCACCGCGCCGATGCCGGTCGTGATGCCGCAGCCGAGCAGACACACTTTGTCGAGCGGCGCTTTCTCGTTGATCTTCGCCAGCGAAATTTCCGGCAGCACGGTGTATTCCGAAAACGTGCTCGTGCCCATGTAGTGCAGGATCGGCTTGCCCTTGATCGAGAAACGCGACGTGCCGTCGGGCATCACGCCCTTGCCTTGCGTGACGCGGATTTTCTGGCACAGGTTCGTTTTTCCGGAGCGGCAGTATTCGCATTCGCCGCATTCAGGCGTGTACAGCGGAATGACGTGATCGCCCGGCTTCACCGATTTCACGCCGGCGCCGACTTCCTGCACGATGCCGCCGCCTTCATGGCCGAGGATGACCGGGAACATGCCTTCCGGATCGGCGCCCGACAGCGTGAACGCATCGGTGTGGCACACGCCGGTCGCGACGATCTTGACGAGCACTTCGCCCGCCTTCGGACCTTCGAGATCGACTTCCTCGATGCTCAGCGGCTTGCCCGCTTCCCATGCCACGGCTGCTCTGGTTTTCATGTCACTGTCTCCGAAAAGTTTTCGAGTTATCTCACGCGTGCAATGCGGCCGCGTGATGTTTCAGATGATCGTCCATGAACGTGCTGATGAAGTAATAACTGTGGTCGTATCCCGGCTGCATGCGCAACTTGAGTTTCTGACCGGTTTTCTTCGCCGCCGCCTCGAAGATTTCCGGGCGCAGTTCGTCTTTCAGGAATTTGTCGGCGTCGCCCTGATCGATCAGGATTTCGCCCGGAAACGTGTTGCGCGACAGCAGTTGCGTCGCATCGTAATCCGCCCACGTTTTCTGATCGTCGCCCAGATATTTCGGCAACGCTTTCTGTCCCCAGCGCACCTGCGACGGCGCCACGATCGGCGCGAACGCCGACACCGATTTGTAGCGCGATGCATTTTTCAGCGCGATGGTCAGCGCACCGTGTCCGCCCATCGAATGACCGAAGATGCTTTCGCGTTTCATGTCGGCGGCGAAATTCGCGCCGACGATCTGCGGAAGTTCCTTCGTCACGTACGAATACATGTTGAAGAATTTCGACCACGGCGCTTGCGTCGCATCGAGATAAAAACCCGCGCCCGCGCCGAATTCCCAATCCGCCGCTTCGCCTTCGATGCCGGTGTTGCGCGGACTCGTGTCCGGCGCAACGAGCATCAATCCCAAGCTGCGAGGCCATGCGCTGCGCGCCGCCCTTGATGACGAACGTTTCTTCCGTGCAGGTGAGTCCGGCCAGGTAATACAGCACCGGCACGTTGCCTTTCTCGGCCTGCGGCGGCTTGTAGACGGCGAATTTCATCGTGCCGTTGTTCACGGCCGACGTATGTTTATAGAAGCCTTGCACGCCGCCGAAGCTGCGCTGCTCGGAGATGGTTTCCAGATTCGACATTCGATGCGTCATTCCATGGACAGAGAAACCGCGCGCGGCGGTCGGCTGGATTCTACGCCCGGCTTTCGACCTTCGCGCCGGCCGGAAGTCGGGAGCCGGGAAGTGAGACAAAGTGTCACACCCCCGGCGCAAAACGATGGACGTCCTGCGCGGACGGTTTGGTTACGCTTTTACGTCGCTGATCTGCAAGGTCGGTTGCGTGTTGGTGAAGTTCGGCAGATCGCCGAGGATTTCGTTGGCGTGCGGGCCGAACGATTTCTGGAAGGCATCGACCGAATCGAAGTACAGATGGCCGATCGCGAGATACGTCGGCGGCGAATTCGGCGCGCCGCCGGCGATGCCGCCATCGACGTGTATTTCTTTCAGCGCGGAGCCGAGCTTGGCCTTGACCAGATCGGCGTGCGTTGACAAGTAGTAATCCATATCGAAGGTGTTGCCTGCGCCGTTGGGGTACATCACGCTGACTTTGATCATTGCTGAGGTCTCCGTGGGGTGGTTGAGTCTACGCAGGTGGGGGGTGATTGCACGCTGCGGGTGCGGGCGTCTCGGAGTTGAGACAGTTTTTGATTTGTTCGCGCGTGTAGCTTTTGTGTTCGCTACCCTGCCGGTGCTCGTCATTCCAGCGAACGCTGGAATCCAGCCGTTGATCTTGATCGTCATTCCCGCGGAAGCGGGAATCCAGCGACTTTGCTTTTTTCTTCTTTGAAGATAAGAGCTTCCGCGATTGAATATCGCGGGTCACTTTCTTTGCTGGTGCAAAGAAAGTAACCAAAGAAACCACCTTTTTTCTCGCAGTGGACGCTGTCCGCAGACAGCACGTCCGTGCTGCTGGCTGCGGACGCGCGCATCCCTGCGCGCGTGTGACCTCGATACAAGCCTGCACATGACTGGTCGAAAGAGTCTTGTAACTCACGACTGCACTAAGCCAAAGGCGGTGAGGCTGGAAAAGAAGAGCTCCTGCGCTCCTGCGGCCCCATCGCCAGTCGCTTAGTGAAGTCACGGTTACAAGATTCTTTAGACCGGTCGCGCGCAGGCGCAGATCGAGGGTGATCGCGCGCAGGAAGCGCGCGGTCCGCGGCGAGCATCAGGGACGTGCTCTCCGCGGACAACGTCCAATGGGAGAAAAGAAGGTGTTTCTTGGTTACTTCTTTGCACCAGCAAAGAAGTAACCCGCGATATTCAATCGCGGAAGCTTTGCACTTAAAAACAAAAACCGGATCAAAAATCGACACTGACTCCAACCCACTCCCCCCGCGGCGCCCCCGGACTTACCAACCTCGAATCCGTAAATTGCGGCAACACCCCACTCGCATTCCCAATCACCCCAAAATCCGAATACCTGCGGTCAAACACATTCTGCACCCGCGCAAACACCGAAACGTGGGGTATCACCCGATACACCGCCCGCAAATTCACAATCGCAAATCCGCCGAGCGGCTGCAGCAAATTCGCTTCGTCGCCGCGATAGTACTGCGAAGAATTCGCCATCAAATCCCCACCGATGGTGAGTTTCGGCGTGAGCGCGTAGTCGGCGCCGAGCTTGAACGCATTGCGCGGCAAACCCGGCAATCGATCGCCTTTTTGAACCTGCAGCAATCCCGTGTCTGGATCGGCATACGGATGATTGGCGCTGATTTCCTCGAACGGCGTGCGGAACGTCGCGTCGAGATAGGTGTAGTTGGCGAACCAGTCGAGACGGTTGCCGAATGCCTTGCCGGAGATCGATGCTTCGACGCCCTGCCGGCGGGTCTGGCCGACGTTGGCGAAATAGCCTTCGTTCGACTGCGCGCCGCCGGTCGCCTGGAAAATGATGTCGTCGTCGTCGGTGGTGCGGAACAGTCCGGCTTTCCAGCGCGTGGTGCCGAAAATTCCGGCATCGAACGTGCCGCGCAAACCGGCTTCCCAGTTTTTGGCGACGACCTGTTTCAAATCTGGATCAGCGACAAATTCGTTGGGCAGCTTGCACGGCGCATCGGGACTCGCGCAGGCGAGCTCGACGGCGGTGGGCGCGCGCGTGGATTCGTTGTAGCCGGCGTAGACATTCATCGATGACGACAGCTGATACGCAACGCCGAACGCCGGATTAAATCGCGAAAACGTATGGTCGCCGTTCAAGTCGGGATTGTCGCCGCTGCGATCGACGGTTTGCGCGTGCGTGTGGTTGTAGCGCGCCGACACGGTGAGCGCGAGCTTGTCGGTAAGACTGAGCGTGTCGGTGGCGTACAGTCCCTGCGTCAGCGACGTCGCATGTACGTCGAGCGCTTCTTCGGGAATGAAGATGCCGGTGTTGGCGCGCGTGATCGAACTCAGCGGCAGCCAGTCGAGGACGATCAGATCCGACGCTTCGACAGCCGAGGTGTAATTCACGCGTCCGTCGTCGTAGTCGAGTCCGGACGCGAACTGGTTTTTCATGCCGAACAGCGGCTGCTTGAAAACCCATTGCAGCGATCCGCCCCAGCTGCGCTGCTTGCGCACGCCGATGTTGTTGATCGCGTCGTACTTCGCGGCGAGGCGATCGCCGTTCTGGTCGACGATGGGACCGTTGTCGTCGCAGAGAAAATCGCCGTCATCGTCGCATGCATCGAAATCGGTGGCGTCGCCGTTGTACGAGCGCGTGTTGACCTGACGGCCGAACGATGTCGCCGACAGAATCGATTCCGCCGTGAGTTTGTAGGTGCCTTGCAGGTTGATGAGGTCGTAGTAGTTTTCCGTGCGATCCGGCGCGGTGAAGACGGCTTGCGGACGAATCGCCAGTTCGCCGAGCGGCGATGCGCCGTTGCCGTTCAACTGCGTTTCCGCGTGCGCGAGATGAAGATCGAGCGTCGCCTGGTCGCTGCGATAGCTGCCGTTGGCGAGAAAGTTGTTCGCGTTCGAGCGCGAATAATCGCGCCAGCCGCGTTCCTCGAAGTGATCGGCGACGCCGTACCAGCCCCACGTGCCGTTGTTGCTGCCGCCCTGGATCGAACTTTCGCTGCGGCCCCACGAACCATATGTCGACTGGATATGCAGGCCCGGATCGCTGAACCCGTTGCGCGTGGTGATCTCGATGGCGCCGCCGAGCGTGTTGAGTCCGTACACCGGATTGGCGCCGGAAATCACCGACATGGTCGAAATGATTTCTTCGGGGATCAGATCCCAGTTCACGCTGTCGCCGAACACTTCGTTGACGCGAACGCCGTCGACATACACCGATACGCCTTCCGATCCGCCGAGCAGCGGCGACGCGGTAAAACCGCGGAACTGCAGATTCGGCTGCAGCGGATTGCTCTGCGCGGAGTTGATCGTCACGCCGGTCAGATTGCGGTTCATGTAGTCGGTGATATTGAACGTCTGCGAACGGTCGAGCGCACCGGCGGTCGTGGTCTGTACGTTGTACGGGATCGCCGACTCGGGAAGTTCGGCGCCCTGCTGCGGCGTGATGCCGATGACCTTGATGGTGTCGAGTTCGTTGTCGCGCGTGTCGGCCGCGTCGTCGGCCACGGCGATGTCCGCAAATGCGAAAGCAACCATGCAGACAAGGAATTTTTTCTTCGCGTTCGCCACACGTTGATCCTGTTTGTCGAGGATGCCCTTTTACATCATTCGGCGACGCATGCGATGCAGTTTCTTGTTTTACACTCGCACAGTTTGAAAAATTCGCCGCGCAAGGAGTTCGCATGAAACGCTTCGCTATCGCCGCCCTTCCCGTCGCCCTGCTCGCTGCGGCGAATGTGTCCGCCGCATCGAAAGCCTACGTCGGCAATCAGGAGAACGGCACGATTTCGATCATCGATACCGCTTCTGACACAGTGATCAAAACGGTGCCGGAGAAAGGCAAGATCGGCGAGAAGATCCAGGCCGTGGTGACCGATCCTGCGGAAAAGAATGCATTCGTCGTCGATGCGAAAGGCAATTCGCTGGTCGTCGTCGATCTGAATTCGGGCGAGATCAAACAGAAAATCGCGGTCGGTGCGAGTCCTGAAGGCGCATCGCTGTCGCCGGATGGCAAGACCGTCGCGGTGTGCGTCGAAGACGACAATGCAGTTGCTTTCGTCGACGTCGCCACGCAAAAAGTGACGCGCAAGATCAAGACGCAAGGCCAGAATCCGGAACATTGCGTGTTCACGCGCGATGAGAAATGGCTGATCACCAGCAACGAGAATTCGAACGATATCGACGTGATCGATCTCGCCGCCGGCAAATCGATCGCGAAGATCGCGACGGCGGGTCATCCACGCGGCGTCGCGCTCGTCCCGGGCAAGCACATCGCATACGTCGTGCAGGAAACGACGGGCGGCGTCGATGTCGTCGATCTCGATGCGAAAAAAGTTCTCACCTCGATCGCAACCGGCACGCGACCGGCCGATGTCGTCGCCAGCAAGGACGGCAAGCGCATGTTCGTCGCAAACGGCGGCGATGGCACGGTGGTCGCGATCGATGTCGCGACGAACAAGATCGTCGCCACCGCAAAAACGGGCAAACGTTGCTGGAATATGGCGCTGACGCCGGATGGATCGAAGCTGTACACCGCCGACGGACGCAGCAACGCGGTCAGCGTGATCGATACCGCGTCGTTCAAGACGATTAAGTCGGTGCCCGTCGGCGGACTGCCGTGGGGCGTCTTCATCCGCGCGCCGAAATAAACACGTCGTTCCGGATCGGTTTCGCTCGCAATCGAGCGGCTCAAGCGGCGCGACTGTGCCGCTTTTGGCACACCTTGCAACGCGTCAGGCGCAGGAAGTTCATCTCGTAGCGCGATGCCGCACTGCAACGTGCAGCGCTGTTTTCGAAGACTAGACTCGCCGCGTCGTTACCGCATCACGATTTTCATGAGGCGGTGAAACCACGGCATCGCGCATCGCGGCGCCCGACGACCCTGTCGAGTGTGCAAGCGCGAAGGGACGCGCAGACCGATCTGCCAATGCGACGACGCTGTGCGGACACCGCCGACGTCCTGTGACATCCACCAACCCGACCTAGAGCGGAGAAGGCCATGAGATTAGAACCAGCGAAGAACCAGCGCATGCAGCGCACATCGATGTCGAAATTGATGCTGTCGATGTTGCTCGGCGCCGGCGCTACCGTGCTTGCGTCGATGTCCGCCTATGCGGGCAGCGACACCGAGCAGATGCAGCGCTTCAAAGATCCGAACCAGTGGGGCGCGCCCGCCGGCGATCTGATGCTCAACCGCTTCAGCGCGCTGAAAGACATCAACAAGGACAACGTCAAAGATCTGCAGATGGTGTGGGCGCAATCGTCCGGCACGTTGCGCGGACATGAAGGCCAGCCGCTGGTGATCGAGAACGTCAACGGCAAACCGATGATGTTCATCGAATCGGGCTGGCCGAACATCGTGCAGGCGCTGGATTTGTCCGATCCGGATCATCCGGTGCAGGTGTGGAGCTACAACAAGACCTCCGGCCGCGACGAATCGGCCGTGCCGCGCGCGTGTTGCGACACGGTCAATCGCGGCATGTGCGTACGCCGACGGCAAACTCGTGTTCGGCACGCTCGATGGTTACGTGATTTCGCTCGATGCGGCGACCGGCAAGGAAAACTGGGTCGTCAAACACGCGCATCCGGACAAGGGCGAAACCATCACGCCCGCGCCGATCATCGCGAACGACAAGGTCATGATCGGTTTCGGCGGCGACGAATTCGCCGCGCGCGGCCGCTTCACGGCGTACAACCTCGCCGACGGCAAGAAAGTGTGGGAATGCCAGTCGACGGGCTCCGACAAAGACGTCTGCCTGACGCCGGACACCAACAAGAAACATCCGGAATACGGCACGGCCGGCAAGGATCTCGGCATCCACACCTATCCCGGCGACGAGTGGCAACGCGGCGGCGGTGCGGCGTGGGGCTGGTATGCCTACGATCCGGATCTGCACCTCGTGTACTACTCGACCGGCAACCCGGGCTTGTGGTCGCCGTCGTTCCGTTGCGGCGCCAAACCGCAAACGCAGAAAGCCTGCAACGACGGCTCGTGGGACAACAAGTGGTCGATGACCATCTTCGCGCGCAATGTCGATACCGGCGAAGCGGTATGGGCGTATCAGATGACGCCGTTCGACCAATGGGATTACGACGGCATCAACGAACTGATCCTCGTCAACAATCTCGACGTCGACGGCAAGAAGCATAAAGCACTCGTCCATTTCGATCGCAACGGTTTCGCCTATGTGCTGGATCGCGAAGACGGCACGCTTCTGCGCGCGCACAAGTTCGTGACCGTCGAACTGGGCCGAGAAGGTCGACATGAAAACCGGCCGTCCGGTGAAGGTCGCCGAGCATTCGCCGCTGGAACCGCAGAAGAACACGCAGGCGTGTCCGTCGGCGATGGGCGGCAAGGATCAGCAGCCGGCTTCCGTCGATCCGAACGATCCGGCCGTTTTCTACGTGCCGACCAACAACTGGTGCATGGAGCTGAATCCGCAGGATCGCTCGCACACGCAGCAGGGCACGGTGTACGTTTTTGCCAATGTATACATGTATCCTGAAAAACCGGGCGTGACGGGCAAGGTGAAGAAGTTCAACGTCGTCACCGGCAAGACCGAATGGGAAATCCCCGACCAGTATCCGAACTGGGGCGGCACGCTGACCACCGCGGGCGGCCTGGTGTTCTACGGATCGCTGGGCGGCGATTTCCGCGCGGTCGATCGCGACACGGGCAAGATCGTGTGGTCGCGCAAACTCGGCTCCGGCATCATCGGCAACCCGATCCAGTACTCGGTGAAGGGCAAGACCTACATCTCGGTATGGTCGGGCATCGGCGGATGGATCGGCCTGCCGGTCACCGCGGGTCTGGATCTTTCCGACAAGTTCGGTGCGATCGGCGCCACGGCGATGACCAAGGCGGCGGGACTCAACCACATCCCGCAGGGCGGCACGCTGTATACGTTCCGCGTCGGCGGCAACGATCCGGGTCCGACCATGGCACCGGCAGCGGCCACCGCCGCGAAGTAAGCGGTTGGACGTCTAGAAGGCCAATACTCCGGCGGCGCCTCAAAGCGCCGCCGGATTTTTTCCCGGATACGAAAATTCACTTCACCTTTCGCACCATGCGGCTACGATCGATCACGATCGGCATGTCACCAAGGACTCCGCGATGAAATCCCCGCTAACCCGTGCCGTCCTGCTGTTGTCGCTGTTCGCTTGCGGCGCGTGCGCCGCAGCCGAACCGCTCAAATCGCTCACGGTCTGCGCCGATCCGGGCAACATGCCGTTGTCGAACGACAAGGGCGAAGGCTTCGAGAACAAGATCGCGCAACTGCTCGGGACGACGCTCAACGTCACCGTTTCGTATTACTGGCGGCCATCGATCGAACGCGGACTGATGCGCACCACGTTGAGCGAAGGCGCCTGCGACGTGTGGATGGACATGGCCTCCGACACCGAAGGCGCCATCACCACCGCGCCGCTGTATCGCTCCACGTTCGTGTTCGCGTATCGCAACGATCGCGGCTTACGACTTCACCAGTTTCTGCGACAAACGCCTGCAGAAATTGCGCATCGGCGTATTCCAGGTTTCCGCGATCCGCCAGGCCATGGCGCCGTGGGGAATCATGGCGAATACGGTCGTGCATTATCTGAGTCACAACGGCGATCTGGTCAAAGAGAATCAGCCGTCGTATCAGGTGCAACAGGTCATCGATGGGCAACTCGACATCGCCGCGTCATGGGGACCGATGGCGGGTTATTTCAAAACCAAACTGCACCAGCCGATCACGGTGCAGCCGGTGAATCTTTTCCCCGGCGACGTTCCGCTCGAGTTCGATCTGTCGCTCGCCGTCGCCGCGCGGACGCCCCGATCTGAAACAGGCGATCGAAGGCGCCATGCGCCAGGACAAGGATCAGATCCGCGCAATCCTCGCCGACTACGGCGTGCCGCTGGTGAAGTGCAGCGAGTGCATCGTCGACGGCGATCTGCCGTCACACGGCCCGTACGCGAAGCCGGCCGAAGAATCGAAAACCGCCGAAGCGCCCGCGCCGCGCGCGAGTGCGCTGCCCGCGCTGAAGCGAGCGCTCGCGCACGGCGCGAACGCAAACGAGGAACTCGGCAACGCGATCGTCGCGGGCGATGTCGAACGCGTGCGCTATCTGCTCGGCCACGGCGCCAACGGCAACGCGCAATTGCTCGACGGCACCACGCCGCTGACCAATGCGACGCGTTTCGGTTTCGGCGATGTCGTCGATGCGCTGCTCGCGTCGAAGGTCGATCCGAACGGCACCGATCTCAGTCACTGGACGCCGCTGATGTATGCCGCGTGGGTCGACGATGCGTCGATCGTCAACAGGTTGATCAAGGCCGGCGCGAAAGTCGAAGCGTCCGACAACGACGGACTCACGCCGCTCGGCGTCGCCGCGCAGAACGGCAAGGCCAAAGCCATGGAAGCGCTCGTCGCGGCCGGTGCGGACGTCAACAAGCCGATCGGACAGGCGCTCTACACACCGCTGATGCTCGCGAGCATCGCAGGCTCCGCCGATATCGCGCAGCTGCTGATCAAGCGCGGCGCGAATGTGAATGCGAAAAATGCGGGCGGCATCACCGCGCTGATGGTGGCTGCGGCGAACAACACGACGCGCGTCGGTTCGCTGCTATTGCAATCCGGTGCGGACGCATCCATCAAAGCCGAAGACGGCCGCACCGCGTTGATGATCGCGCAGTCGAACAATGCCGATGCGATGCTGAAGCTGTTGCAAAACGGCAGCAAGGGCTGATGAAACGCGCGGCACTCATGGCGATGCTGATCACCTGCGCGGCTCACGCGCAGGATCCGCACGACGGCAGCTACTGGAAATTCCATGTGGCCGAAGGCACCAAGCCTTTCGGCAACGACGATGTCGTCGCGCTCGCGCAAGGCCATCACGTGAAAACCGATTGCTCGGTGCCGTGGATCGGCGGCGACGGCAACACGTATTGCTTCAAGGACGTCGCATCGCGTGAAATATTTTTACACGCGCCGATGGATTACTACCGTCAGGCGCAAAACGTCATGGCGCGGGAACGCGGCAACAATCCGCAAGGCGCGCTCGACTCGAACCATCCGGCGTGGATCGCTCCCGTCTACGCGGAATCTGCACAGGAGAACGACAGGTGTTGAAAAGGATCGTATTGCTCGCCGTGGTCGCCGCTGCATCGGCGGTCACCACTTATTCGTTGCGAACGGCCATCGCGGCGGACAGTCCGCCACCTTCGGCCGGCGATCTCGCGATGAAACCGCCTGACTACATCGGCAAAGTGCCGAAGGGCCAGATCAAGAATCCGTACAAGGACACGCAGGCCGACATTGTCGCGCAGGGCGAACATCTGTTCCTGAGTTACGGTTGCAACGGATGTCACGGTGGCGGTGGCGGCGGCGGCATGTGTCCGCCGCTCACCAACGACGTGTGGGTTTACGAAGGCGACGACGACACTCTGTTCCGTCTCGTCACACTCGGCAGCGACGCGCTGCAGGCGCAGGGTTACGCGCGCAAAGGTCGCGAAAACGTGGTCGGACCGATGCCGCCGTTCGGGCAGATCGTCAAATCCGCCGACGACCTGTTCAAGATTTTCGCGTTCGTCCGCTCCAAATACAGCGCGAGCGCCGACCCGCTCTATAAATTCGGGACGCCGGAAGATCAGAAGTAAAATCATCTTCATTTGATCCGACGCGCGGGGTGTGCCAGAAATGACGCACCCCGCTTCGTTTTGTTGCGGCGCAATTTGCGCCGGTCCCGCAAAGGGAACAGGCTTCGAGCCTCGCAACCGGTGCCCAGTACCGGTCCAAAGCCGCAGGACCATGGTTGGGGTTTCGTCCGAATAGACGGCGGAAAATGAGCCTTAGGGCCGAGGTCAACGTGTCCAATCTGAGTTTCACTTCCAGCCACGCGTCACGCATTCTCAATGTCGTGCGCGGCGGCCTGAAACCTGCCGGCATCGACGCGCACGTCACGCGCTCGTGGTATCGCTGCATGAAAGATTACGGCATCGAGCCGACCGCCAAGCGCGAATCGGTCGTGCTCGATCCGCAAACGGTGCGCGAAGCGCAACATCGCATGGGCGAATTGCTGCGCGTCGCGCGCGCGGAAATGGAGAGTCTGTACGACCAGATCGCGGGATCCGGATTCGCCGTCATCCTGTCCGATACGCAGGGCGCGGTGATGAGCACGATCACCGATCCGACCCTGCAACGCGAATTCCGCCAGGCCGGCCTGTGGCTCGGCGCGTTGTGGGACGAAAAACACGAAGGCACCAACGGCATCGGCACGTGTCTGGCCGAAGGCTGTTCGGTCACGGTGCATCGCGAAGAACACTATCGCGGCTACAACGTCGGACTTTCCTGTTCCGGCGCGCCGATCCTCGATGCGCACGGCTCGCTGCTCGCGGTGCTCGATGCATCGTCGGTGAATTCCAACGACAGCCGGCTCGTGCAGCGTCACACCATGGCGCTCGTGAACATGAGCGCGAACCTGATTTCGCGCTGGAATTTCCTCAACGACTTCAGCCACGCCTGGGTGCTGCGTTTCCATAGCCGTCCCGAATTCGTCGGCCTGCTGCACGAAGCGCTGATCGCGGTCGACGGCAGCGGCAACATCCTCGCCGTCAACGAAAGCGCGATGCTGCAGCTCGGCAGTTCGCAGCGCACCGCGTTCGTCGGCCAGCCGGTGAGCAACTTCTTCAAATTCGATTTCGAAACGCTCGAACACCGCGCCAGCCATGAACCGAGCACGATCTGGCCGGTGCGCGATCTCGCCCACGGCCGACGCTTCTTCGCGCTCGTGCGCGCGCCGCTGCGCGCGGTGATGCGCGCCAACGCGCTGCAATTGCAGGATCGCCACAATGAAGCGGTGGCGCCGCCGGGCAAACTCGCGCAGACCGCGCACGTCAGCGAAGATCCGATGATGCGCAAGAACATGATTTGCGCACGCCAGCTTTTCGCCAAACAGGTGCCGATTCTCCTGCAAGGCGCCACCGGCACCGGCAAGGAAGCGTTCGCGCGCACGCTGCACCGGCATTCGCTGTGGGCCGAAAAACCCTTCGTGACGGTGAACTGCGCCGCGATTCCGGAAAGCCTCATCGAAAGCGAACTGTTCGGCTACACGCGCGGCGCGTTCACCGGTGCGGCGAAGGACGGTCGTCCCGGAAAAATCCTGCAATCCAGCGGCGGCACGTTGTTCCTCGACGAAATCGGCGACATGCCGCTGATGCTGCAAACGCGCCTTTTGCGCGTGATCGAAGAACGCGAAGTCGTTCCGCTCGGCAGCGATCAGGGCATGCCCGTCGATCTGCACGTGATCAGCGCGACGCATCGCGACATCCGCCAGATGATCGGCGCCGGCGAATTCCGCGAAGATCTGTACTATCGCCTCAACGGCATCACGCTGCACCTGCCGCTGCTGCGCGACCGCAGCGACAAGGCGCAACTGATCAAGACGCTGCTCGCCGAAGAAAACGAAAACGATCCGCCGCAGATTGCCGACGATGCCTTCCGCAAACTGCTCGACTACACCTGGCCGGGCAACATCCGCCAATTGCGCAACGCGCTGCGCACGTCATCCGCGTTGTGCCGCAACGGTACGATCCGGCTGTCGAACCTGCCGCAGGAAATCCTCGACCTGGATTCGCCGCTGACGGCGATCGCGGCGCCGATGGAATCGTCGTCATCCATCTCGATGCCGAGCGAACCGCACGTCCACGAACCGGCGGCGGCGCTGAAAAATGCCGAACGCGACGTTCTGCTGCGCGAACTCGAACGCATGCGCTGGAACATCAGTCGCACCGCGACGGCGCTGGGCATCAGCCGCAACACGCTGTATCGCAAGATTCACAAGCACGGCATTCCGCTGACTAACTAAGCCGGCCATCGTCATCCCGCGAACGCGGAATCCAGCGACTTTGCTGATGTAGGGGCGCGATTCATCGCGCCCGCGCCCCACGCTGCGGGCGCGATGAATCGCGCCCCTGCAAACATCGGCAGCAGCGCACGAGTGCACCGTTTTCGGCGCATTTCAAACTAGCGAAAATCGTGAGGCGGTTTTCTTGGCCCGCATGACAAAATCGCGCGTACATTTTTTCAGGGGCGAAGACCCGTGCCATTTCCTGTTCCGATGCGGCCTCTGGCCGCGCTGCTCGTTGCGCTCAGCGCCGATGCGTTCGCCGATCCGCTGGACGCCGCCGATGCGAGCACCGATCCGCGTCTGCAGACCGTCGTCGTCACCGCCACGCGTTCCAAGCAAACCGCCTTCGATTTGCCCGCTTCGATCGATTCGGTTTCGCTGCAAGACCCGACCGCCAACACGCCCGGCTTCAATCCGTCGGAATACCTGCAAGGCGTGCCCGGACTGATCGCGCGCGATCGGCAGAATTACGCGCAGGACGAACAGATTTCGATCCGCGGTTTCGGTGCGCGCTCGACCTTCGGCGTGCGCGGCGTGCGCATCTATCAGGACGGCATTCCGGCGACGGCGCCCGATGGACAGGGTCAGGTTTCGGCCTTCAGCCTCGACTCGGGCGATCGCATCGAAGTGCTGCGCGGTCCGTTCTCGGCGCTGTACGGCAATTCGTCCGGCGGCGTGATCCAGATTTTCACCGCCGACGGGCAAGGCCCGACGGAATATCGCGGCACGCTCGAGCGGCGGCGACTACGGCACCTATCGCGTCGCCGCCAACGCGCGCGGCGGCAACGACGCCATTGGCTACAATGTGGATTTTTCGCACTTTTATACCGACAACTACCGCGCCCACGCGCGTGCCGAGCGCGAGAACGGCAATGCAAAGATCACTTACAACGTCGGCAGCGACAGGCAAGCTGACCTTGCTCGCCAACACCACGTCGTTGCCGAACGTCGACGATCCGCTCGGCCTCACGCGTGCGCAGTTCAACGCAAATCCGCGCCAGCCGCAGCCGGTCGCCATCCAGTTCAATACACGCAAGAGCGTGCATCAGGAACAGGGCGGCGCGATCTACGAACAGGATCTGTCATCGACGCAAAGCGTGCGCGCGCTCGCCTATTACGGCGAACGCGACGTGCAGCAATTCCAGTCGATCCCGATTTCGACGCAACAGCGTCCGACCAGCCCCGGCGGTGTGATCGATCTCGACGGCAACTACGGCGGCACCGATCTGCGCTGGTCGTATCACGATGCGCTCGCCGGACGTCCGTTCGAACTTACCGCCGGCACCAGCTACGACCAGCAGCGCCAGCATCGGCTCGGCTACAACAACTTCGTCGGCAGCGTGCTCGGCGTGCAGGGCGCGTTGCGCCGCGACGAACAGGACAACGAATCCGATTTCGATCAATACGTGCAAGGCAAATGGGACTTCGCCGATCGCTGGTCGCTCACCGCCGGCGCGCGCCACAGCGAAGTGCGTTTCGATTCGGCCGATAGTTACATCACCGCGACCAACGGCGACGACAGCGGCAACGTGAAGTACGGCGCGACATCGCCGGTCGCCGGCCTCCTGTTCAAGGCGGCGGACGACTGGAACCTTTATGTGTCGTACGGCAACGGTTTCGAGACGCCGACGTTCAACGAACTCGGCTATCGGCCCGACGGAAGTTCCGGCATCAACTTCGCGCTGGTTCCGTCGCGAAGCAGGAACGGCGAAATCGGATCGAAATTCCGTTTCGGCCACGGCGGCGAATTCGATGTCGCCGTCTTCCAGGCAGACTCGCGCCACGAACTCGCCGTGGAAAACTCGAGCGGCGGCCGCACCACCTATCAAAATGTCGATAAGGCACGGCGCCGCGGCATCGAGACGCAACTGCATTATCCGATCAGCGAACAGTGGCGATTCGAGGCGGCGTACACCTATCTCGAAGCGAATTTCGAATCGGCCGTATCTCACCTGCCCCGCCGCCTCGACGTGCACGACGCCGAACACGCTCGTCGCCGCCGGCGCGCGCATTCCGGGCGTGCCGAAATCGGATTTCTACGCCGCGTTGAAGTGGGACGGCGGCGACGGCTGGAACGCGTCGCTCGAAGCCAATGCGGCCAGCAACGCGGCGGTGAACGATCTCAACACCGAATTCGCGCCGGGATACGGCTTGCTCAACGCTTCGGTCGGCTACCATTTCATCGCCGGGCATGCCGACGTCAATACGTTTATACGGCTGAACAACCTGCTCGACAAGAATTACATCGGCTCGATAATCGTCAACGAAAGCAACGGCCGCTACTACGAGCCCGGCATCGATCGCATGGCGATGCTCGGCGTGCAGGTCGCCTGGGGTAAGCATTGATGGCCAAGCACTGAAGCCTCGCGATCCGGGGTTGCGATGACGCGAACGCCGCAGTATGGTGGAGGCGAAACACGCATAGCGAAACGGACTTCGCGACCCGCTCGGCGAGGTCAATCATGAAGTACAGGGGTTTACTGTTCGCGCTCGCGCTGCTGTGCGCACCTGCGTTCGCCGCCAGTTCATTCGAGAGCGGCGGCAAAACATTGCGCGTAAACGATTCCGAAGGCGAACTCATCGCCGCGCTCGGACAGCCTGCACGCAAAGTCGAAATCGCCGACAGCCGCGGCGGCAAAGTCGGCGACTATTACTATTACACGGTCGACGCGAAGACCATCCGCTTCGAAATCCGACGCGATCGCATCACCGAGATTTTCGAAATGCGCTGAAGCTGCGACAATGTCGCGCCAATTCTGCACAGGCCGCATCCATGCAGCCCCAGCGCTATCCGTACGTCATCAAGAACGCGGTCACGCCCGAATTCATCGAGCACGTCACCAAGATCACGCTCGAGAACGAAGACCAGTTCCGCAACAACAAGACCGGTCACGACATGGGTCGCCGGTTCATCGTGATCGATTTCGTGACGCCGGAAGGTGACAAATACCTGTTCGACATCAAGCAGGATCTGGCCGCGCGCTACGACCTCGGCGCGTACTTCGTGCCGCCCGGTCTGAAGGATTTCATCAACTACATCACCGAAGGCGGCTTCGTTCACGAGCACACCGATCCGGATATGCCCGGCTGCCGCCACGCGCGCATCAACGTGCTGGTGAAGCAGACCGCCGGCTGCATTCCGCTGCTCGATGGCGTGCCGATCGACGTCGAAGTCGGCGATGCGTGGCTGAATCTCGCCTCGCTGTGCAAGCACGCGACGACGCCGGCGGAAGGTCCGGGTTATCGCAGCGTGATCAGTTTCGGATTCCAGATCGAGCAGAAACGCGGCGACGAACTTTACATGATGCACAAGTTCTGGCTCATGGACATGCAGCGAAAGGCGCGGGCCAGCAACTGAACCGTCCGATGTTTCCACACGCGCCGCTTTCGAATCCGTACACGACACTCGAACCGCTGCACGAGCGGTATCGCGAAGGCCTTCGCGCCGCCGGTGCATCGCCGGAAATCTGGAGCTGGCAACCGTTCAACATCGCCGACGGTTTCGATGCGTATTTCGACTGGCTTCGCGCCGAACAGGAAGCGGCGCGCTGGTTGCCGTATGTCGTCATCGATGCGAACGGGCGCATCGTCGGGCAAAGCTGCTATCTCGACATCCGCACGGCCGATTGCGGCATCGAAATCGGCGGTACGTGGTATTCGCCGATGGCGCAGGGCACGCGCGTGAATCCCGCCGCCAAGCTGTTGTTGATCGATCACGCATTCGCAAACGGCATGGTGCGTGTTCAACTCAAAACCGATGTGCTCAATATGCGATCGCGCGCGGCGATCGAAAAACTCGGCGCGCGTTACGAAGGCGCGTTGCGCAAACACCGGCAGCGGCCCGACGGCACGTGGCGCGACACGGTGTATTACTCGATCCTCGACGACGAATGGCCGTCGTTGCGCGAACGGCTCACGCAGCGGCTGGTTTGATCACGCCCATTTGATCCGCGCTAAACTGACGCGCTGTTGGGGATCGAAGGCGGAATCGGGTGGCGAACGCGGGCACGATGGGACGTAGGCAATTTCTGCAGGCCACTGTGGCGGCGAGCGCGCTTCCGTTCGGCCTTTCGGCGTGTTCGGACGCGAAGAAAGGCGTGCTGCAAGTCGGCGGTCTACCCGTGACATGCAACCTGACGCTTCCCGTCGCCTGCGTGGCGCGCGAGACCGCGAACAAATCGGTCGCAGCCGGCGCGCCGAAATTCGAATACGAATACAGCAAGTTCAACGGCTGGCCGGAAGTGAAGGAATCGCTGATGTCCGGCCGCATCCAGGCCGCGTACATGCTAGCGCCGCTGGTGATGGATCTGGCCGACAAGAAAATTCCGGTGAAAATCGTTTCGCTCGGCCATCGCTCCGGCGCGGTGATCATGGTGCGCACCGATTCGCCGTACGAACATTTCAAGCAACTCGCCGGCAAACGCATCGCGATCCCGAGCCGGTTCGCCGTGGATTTCCTGTTCCTGCGCAAGATGCTCACGCGCGAGAACATGACGCCGGCCGATGTGGTGATCGTCGAAATGGCGCCGCCCGACATGCCCGCGGCGTTGTACGCGAACGCCGTCGATGCCTATTGCACCGGCGAACCCTTCGGCGCGGCGGCGCAAAGCGCAGGTTACGCGCGTCCGCTGAGCATGACGCGCGACGAATGGCGCAACTACATCTGCTGCGTGCTCACCGTGCGCGAAGAACTGATGACGCAACAACCCGCGCTCGTGCAGGATCTCGTCAATCACGTGCTCGGCGCCGGACAATGGCTCGATCAGGCGCCGGCGAATCGCGACAAAGCCGTCGCCATCGCCGCCGGACGCGGCTACTTCAATCAGGACCCGAAGATTCTCGATTTCGTGATGCGCAATCCGAGCGATCGCGTGACCTACGGCGATCTGCGCATGATCCGCGCTGAATTCGAAGAACTGATGCAACTGTCGGTCGAGGCGGGAACGATCAAGCATCCGATTGCGTACGAAACATATGTCGACGAACGCTTCGCGCGTAACGCGCACGGCCGCGCCGATCGCGCTTTAAATGGATGCGCACGTGAATCGACTGCTTGCCCTGTTCGCGCTTTTCCTCTCTCGCACTTTGCGCGCACGCCGAAGACGCATTGAAAGCCGGCGTGTTCGATCCACCGCGCGCCGCATCGGATTTCACGCTCGCCGGCTCGAACGGATCGGACGTCACACTCGGCGCGTATCGCGGCAAGGTCGTGCTGCTCGGTTTTGGATTCACCTCGTGTCAGGCCGTGTGTCCGATTACGCTCGGCACGCTCGCGCAGGTGAAGAAAAAACTCGGCGATCAGGCGCGCGATCTGCAAGTGGTCTACGTCACCGTCGATCCCGAGCGCGACGACGCCGCGCAACTCAAAACCTATCTTTCGCACTTCGACGCTACCTTCGTCGGCGGCACCGGCACCGAAGCGCAACTCGCTGCCGTGCGCAAGGACTACGGCATCGCCGCCGAGAAAGTCGCCGGCCCGGACGGCAGCTACAACCATTCGTCATTCATCTATCTCATCGATCGCGGCGGCCGCCTGCGCGCGCTGATGCCGTTCGGACATACCGCCGACGATTACGTCCACGACGTGCGCATCCTGTTGGCGGAGCCGTGAAATCGGTTCGCTGGATCGCGGCCGCGCTCGTGGTTGCGCTGCTCGGCCTCGTCGCGTGGGCGGCGTTGACGCCGGTCGCGTTTGCCTCTCGCGAAGAGGTTTTCGAAATCCCGAAAGGCACCTGGGCGCGGCGCATGTCGGGACGACAACGTCGAGATCCTGCCGTCGCGCATCGACCTCACGCTCGGCGTGCACGACGTGCTGCTGCTGCGCAATCTCGACGACGTGCCGCAGGTATTCGGTCCGACCGTGATGATGCCCGGCCAGAGTTTCCGGCTCCCGTTCGAAGTCGCTTCCAGTTATTCTTTCGCGTGCACGGCCCATCTCAGCGGCCAGATGACGATCGTCGTAGCGCCGCAGCCGGTTTCCGCGTGGGATCGCCTGCGCTGGCGCGCAGCGGCGTTATGGAACGGGGCTACATGATTGCACTGAAACGCGCGCTGCCGCCGATCGCGGTACTCGCATTGATCATCGCGGTGTGGTGGATCGTCGTCGTCGCGACGCACAGCGTCGTGTTCCCGACGCCGTGGCAAGTGGTCGTCGGCACCGTCGAACTGATCCGCGACGGCACGCTCTTTCAGCACATCGGCGCATCGCTGTTCCGCGTCGGCGTCGGCTTCGGGCTCGCCGTGATCGTCGCCGTTCCGCTCGGTTTGTGGATGGGATGGGTGCGCGGCGCATACGTCACGCTCAATCCGCTGTTCCAGATGCTGCGGCCGATTTCGCCGATCGCATGGATTCCGATCGCGATCCTATGGTTCGGCGTCGGCAATGTTTCGCCGATCTTCCTCATCTTCATATCGTCCGTGTTCCCGATGGTGGTGCAGACCATCACCGGCGTGCACACCATCGAAAAACGCTATTTGCGCGCGGCGGCGAATTTCGGCGTTTCGCGCGCCACGCTGTTTCGGCAAGTCGTGATTCCGGCGACGATCCCGCAGATGATCGTCGGCATGCGCATCGGCCTCGGCGTCGCGTGGCTCGTCGTCGTCGCCGCCGAAATGATCGCGCTGCATTCGGGTTTGGGATATCTCATCCTCGACTCGCGCAACGCCGGCAATCGCTACGATCTCGTCGTCGCCGGCATGATCATCATCGGACTCATCGGCTTGGCGCTGGACGGACTGATGCGATTGCTCGAAGGCCTGAAAATCGTGCGGTGGCGCTATGCCCGTTAACGCGATGAAACCGAAGATCGTCGTCGAGGGCGTCGCCAAAAGTTTCGCGACCGATCAGGGCACGCTGCGTGTGCTCGACAACATCAGCCTCACCGTCGGCGACGGAGAAATCGTCGCTATCGTCGGCCCATCCGGCTGCGGCAAATCCACGCTGATGAACATCATCTGCGGATTCGACCGGCCCGACACCGGCTCCGTGCGCGTCGACGGTGTCGAACAAACCAAACCCAGCTCGCGCGGCATCCTGATTTCGCAAAACGGATCGGTATTCCCGTGGCTGACCGTGCAGCAAAACCTCATGTTCGGCCTGACCGGCCACAGCCACGACGAGAAGAAACGCCTCGCCGATCACTACGCGGAAATGGTCGGTCTCAAAGGTTTCGAAGCGCGCTATCCGCATGAGCTTTCCGGCGGCATGATCAAGCGCGTCGAACTGGCGCGTGCGCTCGTCGTCAAGCCCGAAATCCTCTACATGGATGAACCGTTCTCCGCGCTCGACGCGCTATTGCACCTGCGCATGCGGACCGAATTGCTGCGCATCCTCGAGCAGGAGCGGCATACCGTCGTGCTGATCACGCACGATGTGGAAGAAGCGATTCACGTGGCCGATCGCGTGATCGTGCTTTCGATCCGGCCGACGACGATCAAGGCGACGTTCGATGTGCCGTTTGCGCAGCCGAGGAAGCTGGCGAGCGCGGCGATGCAGGAATTGCGGATGGCGATATTGACGGAGCTTGGTGTCGAGAGTTATTCCGCTTGATTGCCGCTTTAGTTTCAATGTGGCGCGCATACCCAAATTGGGTATAATCATGCCCAAAATGGGTATGCAGAGTAAATCGCGGCAGAAACCAGCCACCGCCGGCCTGGCGGATGCGTTGTTTTCCAATACCCAACAGCATGTTCTCGGGCTGCTCTTCGGACAGCCGGATCGCACCTTCTATGCGAACGAGCTAATTCGGTTGATTGGGAGCGGATCGGGCGCAGTCCAGCGCGAATTGACGCGGCTTGAACGGAGTGGCCTGGTCATCACCAGCCGCAAAGCGACGCAGAAGCACTATCAGGCAAATCCAGAGTCGCCACTATTCCAGGAACTTTGCAGCATCGCTCGCAAGACCGTTGGCGTGGCTGAGCCGCTACGTGAGGCGCTCGCGCCGCTGGCAAGAAAGATCAGCGCCGCCTTCGTGTATGGCTCGGTGGCGAAACGCTCAGATACGGCTAAGAGCGACATCGATCTTATGATCGTAAGCGATAAAGTCGCTTACCCGGATGTCATGGAAGCGCTGCAAGCAGTCAGCGCTAGACTTGGACGCGAGGTGAATCCAACGATTTACAACCGCCGAGAATTAGCGACGCGGTTGCGCGAAGGCAACGCATTCGTGCAGCGCGTCCTCGCGCAACCCAAGCTGTGGATCATCGGGGATGACGATGACTTGTCCGCCGCTTGATCGGTTGTGCACGCAAGGCGGCCCGCTGACCCCGGAACCACCAGACACACGAGAATTCGGCGGCCTGCGTCAAAAAGCTCTGGCGCGCCTGCGCGACGCCGGACACGATGAGTTGAGCTTGGAAAGCAAATTCGATCTGGCGTACAACGCGGCGCACGGGTTGTGCAACGCAGCCCTGCGACACGCCGGATATCGTGCACGGCATCGCTACATCGTCTTTCAAGTGGTGCCGCATACGCTCGGTCTCGGTCCGGAAACGGTTCGTTTTCTGAGCAAGTGCCACGAACTTCGAAATCTGGGCGAGTACGAAGGTGATTTGAACGTTACCGAACGCCTCGTCGAAGACTTGCTCGTCACTTGCCGAACTGTCGCGCGTGCGCTCGAAATGTTGCCCGCGATTCTGCGGTAGCAGCCGAGTCGCATCACGGCGCTTACAACGTGGCGGTTCCAAAGGCGCTTTTATCCGTTCGCAGCGCCACGACTACTGCTCGAATCTTTTCGACATCGCTGCGCACTTCTCCCACATCCATGCCCGAACAAGCGAAGGCAATGTGACGCATCTGCGACGGTAAAGCCTGCTTAGCAGAGGCATGGAATTCCCGGGCGCCAGTCGCCGCGCGCACGGCGGCGATGTTGTGCTCATCGATACCGGCGCCGGGCATCACCGCGATGCGATCTGCCGCCTGCTTGACCAGTTCGGCAATCATATCCACACCATCGATTGCGCGCGCCCGAGCACCCGATGTGAGCACGCGTTCGCAACCGAGCGCAATCGCATGCTCGAGCGCCTCGCGTGGATCGCGCGTCATATCGAACGCGCGGTGGAACGTCACGCCGAGTTTTCCGGCCGCGTCGATGAGCGCACGACAGCGCGCCATATCGATGTCGCCGTCAGCATCCAGCACACCGATCACGACGCCATCGCAACCCAGCGCTTTGCACGTCTCGATATCGCGCTGCATCGTTTCGCATTCGAGGTCGTTGTATACAAAGTCGCCGGCACGAGGGCGGATCAGCACGTAAATCGGAATGCGCAGGCGTTCGCGTGCGAGCTCGATGGTTGCGTGCGATGGCGTGAGTCCGCCGAGTTGGAGAGCGCTGACGAGTTCGATGCGATCGGCACCGCCCTCTTGCGCGGCGAGGGCCGAGGCGAGCGAGTTGGCGGCGATTTCCAGAATCGGTGTGGTCATTTCTGCTCGCTCGAGTAAACCGATTGAGCATCGAGCAGTGCGTCTTGTTTCTTCGCGTCGCAAACGGCGTAGACGAAGCCTCTGTGCAGCGCAAACGCGCCGACGTCGCCCGCCTTGTTCATCGCCAGGAAACAAACTTGAAGATGCTTGCTGGCTTCAGGCCGCTTGTGTACGACGCGCTCGATCGCCAACCGGCACGCCTGCGCCGGCGAATGTCCTTGCCGCATGAATTCGACGACGAGAAAACTCGCCGCGTTGCGCAGCATTTCCTCGCCGACACCCGACGCTGTTGCCGCGCCGACATCGTTATCGACATACAACCCCGCGCCGATGATCGGGCTGTCGCCAACGCGCCCGTGCAGCTTGAAAGCCATGCCGCTGGTGGTGCACGCGCCGGCGAGATGTCCGTTCGCGTCGAGCGCGAGGATGCCGAGTGTGTCGTGATTTCGCGCGTCGCCGGGCTGCCCGCGTTCTGCGTTGATCTGCGGCTGATAGTGGGAGGTCTTCAGCCATTCACGCAAGGCTTGGCGTGCGGTGTCCGTGAGCAGTGGTGTTTTCTCGAAGCCGTTTTGCAGCGCGAACTGCTGCGCGCCGGCGCCGACGAGCAAGACGTGCGGCGACTTTTCCATCACCGCGCGCGCGACGGATACGGGATGAGCGATGTCTTCGATGGCGGCGACAGCGCCGCAGCGGCCGTCGCCGTCCATGATGCTTGCGTCGAGCGTCAGTACGCCGTCGCGGTCGGGATTGCCGCAGTGGCCGACGGTGCTGTTGCACAGTTCACTCTCGACCCAGCGCGCGCCGGCTTCGACCGCATCGAGTGCGGTGCCGCCGGTGGCCAGCGAAGTCCATGCGGCCCGATTGGCGCCGACACCGAAATCCCATGTCGAAACGACGCGCGAAACGCGTGATGTTGTCCTCGCACGCGCGCTGTCGGCAAGTGCGAGAGCGGGCAACGAAGCGAGCGTCGTGGTCAGGAACGTTCTGCGATCGGTCATGGGTCGCGATGAGCACACCGGAGGAGTTTGCAGATCATCGGACAGATCTTAGTCCCACGCTAACGCGAGACCCACCAACGATTCAACAGGCTACCGTGAAAATGCAAGACGCGCGCGTGCGAGATACGATGGAGTACCCGATGTGAGCGCCGTATGCAGACTCGTGACGAAGAAGAAATCGATGCGTTGATCCGGCGTTTCTTCGGTGCGTTCGACAATCGCAACGAACGGGTTCCGGAAGAAGACGCTCTCATAGCGATGTTTGCAGACAAGGCCGTGATCGCCCGACATGCCGATCGCGAATGTGAGCTTTTCACGGCCGCGGAATTCGCGCGGCCGCGCATGAAGCTCCTTCGTAGCGGCGAGCTATCCGACTTCCACGAGTGGGAAGAATCGTCGTCGACACGGATTGTCGGAGATATCGCGGCGCGGTTCTCGCGCTATTCGAAATCAGGTCAACTCCGCGGCGAAATCGTGCGCAGCAGCGGAACCAAATTCTTTCAGCTCGCGCGAATTGCGGAGAGGTGGCGAATCGTTTCGGTGATGTGGACCGACGACATCGCAGCGGATTCTGCAACAGCGTGATCGGGAGATTTGCACAAACTCGGATAGATCCGTTGCATTTCACACGCCGCGTGGGAGGCAAATCTGCAGTAATGCTGAGCCCGCGCACACGGCACGTCTATTGCTCCTCGCAGAGCTGCCTTTTTCATCTCACCAGCGAGCAAAGGAGTTGCCATGAACAACGAGAAGCCGAAGTCTGCGAATAGCGATCCCATCACGGGCGCGCCCGGTGCTCATCCGGTGGGAACCGGTGTCGGTGCGGCCGTCGGCGGCGCTGCGGCCGGTGCGGCGGCGGGAAGTGTCGTGGGTCCGGTGGGCACGGCGGTGGGTGCCGCGGCAGGCGCCATCGTCGGCGGGCTTGCCGGCAAGGCCGTTGGCGAACGCATCAATCCGACGGCTGAAGATACCTATTGGCGCGACAATTATAAGTCGCGTCCGTATGTCGCCGCCGATCGGGACTATGGACATTATCGTCCCGCGTACGAATACGGATGGCAGGCGCGCGCAAGAATGGGTGACGCGAGTTGGGACGATGCGCAGGTCGCGCTGCGTCGTGATTGGGAAACGCATGAGCATTCGTGGGCGCTCGACTGGAATGCGGCCGCGCCGGCGATTCGCGATGCGTGGGAGCGACCGCTGCAGCCGGGCGATACACAGAGCGCTGCGGATCAACGCTGATCTAGTCCGTTGCAACCCTGATTCCGCGAAGAACGAAGGCCTGCATTTGCGCAGGCCTTTTTTTTAAGCACTAGGACAAGCGGCCCGGTCAGTCGCGCGATGCGGAAAGCCCAGCCAGAAGTTCTGCATACGCCGCGAACCTGCGCGAAATGAACTCCGTGAAGAGTCGCACGCGCTTCGTCTTGCGTGTCTCACCCTGCGTCAGAAGCCAGAGCGTTCCGTACATGTGCAGGTCGGTGCCGGGCACTCTCACCAGTGCGGGATCGGCGTCTCCGATGAAGCACGGCAATGTCGTCATCCCGAGCCCTTGCCGTACGGCGACGATCTGCGCCTCGGCGTCGGTGGTTCTGAAGGGAACGCCGGTGGTGCTAACTTCGCCCTCGCTCGCCCATTTCGGAATTCCATGCATGCTGATGACGATCCATCGGATGGGATCAGCTGCGCCGGCACGCCATGCGGCGAGTCGATCACGCGCTATGTAGACGCCACCGAACACGTCCGGTCCCTTCAGTGCATTGAGATTGAGCGGTAAGGTTTTGCGATCGTAGACGACGCGGATCGCGACATCCGCTTCGCGGTTGGTGAGATTTGCAAGTTCTCCGGACGACAGGATTTCCATCTCGATGTCCGGATGCAGACGCGCGAAATCGGCGAAGTCCGGCATGAGCAGATGTGTTGCGAGCGGCGGCGCCAACGTTACGCGAAGAAGTCCGCGCACGCTCTGGTCGCGTCCGAACACGCGCGTCTCTAGCTGGTGCGACGACGCTTCCATCTGGTGCGCGAGTTCGAGAACCTCCTCACCCGCAGCGGTTAGTCGATAGCCCGACGGCAACTTTGCGAACATCTGCGCGCCGAGGCGTTTCTCAAGTTCGGCGATGCGGCGTAGCACGGTCGAGTGATAAACGCCGAGGCTCTCCGCGGCCGCGCGCACCGAGCCTCCACGCGCGACGGCAAGAAAGTAGCGGATGTCATCCCAATCGATCATGGTGCAACCCCGCACCGCGCTGCGCGGTTTCCGAAAACGGTTTTCAACAAATGGTAGCGCAGGAATCGACCGCGCGGATCGTTTTTGCACCACCGATGTGCGCTCGTGCGCACTTATGCCTGATCTCACCGGACCAATGTTGAGGGTCTCGGGAACGTCCCCAAAAGACCGAAGGACATGTCATGGACAAGCTTAAAGGTAAGGTTGCAGTCATCACGGGTGGATCGAGCGGCATGGCACTCGCGAGCGCCAAACTGTTCGTCGAAGAGGGTGCCTACGTTTTCATCACGGGTCGGAAGCAGGAGCAGCTCGATGCGGCCGTCAAGGAGATCGGTCGCAACGTGACCGGCGTGCGCGGCGACGCGGCCAATCTCGCCGACCTCGATCGCCTGTTCGATGCGGTCAAGCGCGAAAAGGGCAGGATCGACATTCTGTACGCGAGCGCCGGCGTCGGCGAAGCGGTCCCGCTCGGCCAGATTACCGAGCAGCATTTCGATACGGCCTTCAACTTGAATGCGCGCGGCACGCTGTTTACGGTGCAGAAGGCGTTGCCGTTGTTCAAGGATGGTGGATCGATTTTCATGACCGGCTCGGTTGCTTCGATCAAAGGTTTTCCTGGCTACAGCGTGTATGCCGCGAGCAAGGCGACGCTGCACGCATTCGCACGCGGGTGGCTCAATGAGCTCAAGACAAGGAATATCCGCGTGAACGTGCTGCATCCTGGACCGATCGCAACGCCGATGCAGGATCAGGTTCTCACCGCGGAAGCGAAGCAGATGTTCGAATCGCTGATCCCACGCGGGAAGATGGGACGTCCGCAAGAAATCGCGGCGGCGGCGTTGTTTCTCGCGTCGGATGATTCGAGTTTCGTGAACGGCGTGGAGTTGTCGGTCGACGGCGGTTTCTCGGCCATCTGATATCGGAGGTTGCTATGTACGATTCTTCAAAGCTTGCTGAGTTGCGTGAATTCGCGCGCGTTGGTGCGGGCGCGACGGTGTTGGATGTGTGGCCCGGCAGTGGCGATTGGACTCGGCTGTTTTCCGACATCGTCGGACCCAGAGGCCGCGTCTACAGTTTCGTGCCGGCCGAACTCGCGCATTTCAAAAGCGATCCGGTCGGCCAGATGCGCGCGTTGGCAAAGGAGCCGGGACGACAGAATGTGGAAGTCGTTTCGGCGGATCTCGTGTCGCTCCCGGCGAGCACGCAATCGTTCGATGTCGTGTGGATGCATCTGTTCTATCACGATCTCCACACGCCACTCATGCAAACGAGAGGCGCGACACCGGCCGCTTTCAATCGAGCCGTTTTTGAGCAGCTTAAGCCCGGCGGGTTTTACATCGTCGTCGATCATGTTGCGGCCGCCGGGTCGGGCGCAGGTGATGCGGAGTCGCTGCATCGGATCGATCCTGCCGTCGTTCGCGAGGAAGTGGAAGCCGCAGGATTCATGCTGGATGCGGAAAGCACTGTCCTGACAAACAACGATGATTCGCACTCGGCGAAAGTGTTCGATGCTTCGATCAAGGGTAAGACCGATCGCTTCGCCTATCGGTTTGTCAGGCGTTGATTTTGGTGGCGGTTCGAACAACGGATCGTTCAAGGACTACGTTCTGGTTTGCATGAACACCAATGGCACGACTGACTCGAGCTTCGGCAACGGCGGCATCGCGCAGACGGACATGGGTTTCGACGACCACATCAACGCGATGGCTGCGAACTCCACCGGCGCACGTTTCTGCGGCGGCGGCATCAGCGATCACGTGTTCGGCGTTGCTTGCTAGACCACCGACGGCGCGCTCGACGTGACGTTCAATACCACCGGCATCGACAAGTCCACGCTGCTGAACGCCACCGGTGCAGGACGCATCGAAGGCATGGCGTTCGATCGCGACGACAAGCTCGTTGTCGTCGGCTGGTCGGATTTCCCGACCTCGCGCGACTGGGTCATCCGCTGCTACAACACCGACGGCACTCCGGATACGTGATTTGGCGCCAACAGCTGGGTGATCCTCGACATGAGCGGCTCGGACTGCGCGTTCGATGTCGCCGTGCTCAAGGGCGCCACGCACGCTCAGGACCGTCTCGTCGTCGTCGGCACGAAGACGGCAAGCTCGCAGGGCGTCATCGCGCTCCTCACCTCGATCGGGCAACTGGATACCGCATCCAACAGTTTGACCGGAACCAGCGGCAAATTCTTCGGCACGCTCAACGGCATGACGCAGTTCCGCGGCGTCGCGATCGAGAGCGACGGCCACATCGTCGTCACCGGACAAGGCGCGGGATTCCTGACGCGCGCTACACGCTCGCTAGTGCTTCTGTGCAGATTGCGCCGAACCTTGGCATCGACACGAACGATGTCGGCTACCGCGTTCGCGTCGACGCCGCCGGCAAGGTCTACGCCAGCGGCACGACCGGCAGCGGCATCGATTTCCGGATCGCGCGCCTGAGCGCTGATCTTTCCGCGACCGAATACGCGACCACTACCGACTTCAACGGACAAAGCGATTTCGCGCAGGACCTCGCTGTCGATTCCGCCGGATTCGTGACGGCCGTCGGCACCGCCGGCGGCACGCTCAACACCATCGCTGCGGCGCGCTACACCGCGACGGGCGCCTCGACACGAGTTTCGGCACCGGCGGCAAATACAACGCGTTCATCACCGGTGGCAGCAGCGATACATCCAATGCGCTCGCTGTGCAGGCTGATGGCAGCATCGTCATGACTGGCTACACGCTCAACGGTTCGGAGATTACGATCTCGCTGTTTCGCGCGTCACTTCCGCCGGCGCGCTCGACACGTCGTTCGCGACGTCCGGCTGGGACGTGCGCGGCTTCGGCGCGGGCTCGGCGGATTTCGGTTCGGCATCGCGATGGACACGAGCGCTACGACGCCGAACGACAACCGCATCGTCGTCGTCGGCAGCAGCAGTTCCGCGTCCGCGCAAAACTTCGTCGTGCTGCGCTATCTGAAAACCGGCGCGCTCGACACCAGCTTTTCCGGCGACGGCATCGCCACCGGAACCTGGGGCACCAATAACGAAGGCAAGGCAAGGCGGTCGCGGTGCAGTCGAACGGCAAAGTCGTTGTCGGCGGCGACATCGCCGGCAATTCCGGAGCGTTCGCTTTGCGCGCTTGAACACCGATGGCAGCTTGGACACGTCGTTTTCCGGCGATGGGTTGCAGACCGTCGATATCGGCACGGCCGATGTGCTCAAGGCGATCGCGATCGATCCGAGCGGCAACATCGTCGCGGCCGGCCAGTGTGTGGTCGGTGGCGTGTTCAAGATGTGCCTGACTCGCCTGCTCGGCAACGGCGCGATCGATACGAGTTTCGGCGCGAGCGGCAAGGTGATCGTCAACAATCTTCCGTTCGACGACAACAACGACGATTCGTTCGACGCGCGTTCGCTGCAATTGCTGCCGGATCAATACGGCCGTCGCGACTGATTACAAGATCGTTGTCGGCGGCCAGGTTGTCGTACAGACCACGTCGGGCTCGCCTGCCGTGGTAAAGACCAAAGCGAACTGGTTGCTGGCGCGTTTCAATCTCAATGGATCGCTGGATACGACGTTCAACGCCACCGGCATCAAAGAACTCGATCCGGTCGCTGCGGGCTATGTCGGCGCCATCAACTCGGTGGCTTTGCAGCACGACGAGAAAATCGTGGCGTTCGGCGAAAGTTCGCAGCTGGATTCGGTCAACTCCGGATTCTTCCTCAACCGCCAGATCACCGTCGGCCGTTTCAACTGGGACGGATCGCTCGATGGTACATATGGAGACGCCGGCTGGCGCTGCGCCACCATCGGAAGCGATCCCGGCGAGGCGATGAACGGCTATGTATACAATTCCGGCGCGCTGATCGGACGAGCGGTTGCCACATCGTTCATCATCAGCAGCGATTTCGCTTTGACGCGCTATCAAGCCGATCCCGCAATCGTGGGTGCGAGTGCTGCCAATCTCGATGTCGCGAGCGACACCGGCCGCAGCAACACCGACGACATCACGAAAGACACCACGCCGACGTTCACCGGCACCTGCAGCGAAGGCGAAACGGTGTACCTGCTCGTCAATGGCGCTAACGTACTGGCGCCGCGGCAGATTTGTCCCGCCTCCGGCACGTACACGATGACGGCGACGCTGAGCGGCGTGCCGCGCACGACGTACTCCATCGCGACGCAAACCCAGAGCGGTTCGGCGACAGCACGGTGTCGTCGGCGCTATCGGTTACGGTCGATGCCGAGATCAATCCCACGATCGTGATCAGCAGTCCGCTCGCCGGCAGCATCAGCTGCCGAGCCCGACGATCAGTGGCACCTCTGCCGAATCCACGGCAGACATCGTGATAACCAGCCGGGCGCCGGCACGGGTTGCGCGTCGTTCCAGGCCGCGGCGGATGGAACATGGAGTTGCCGTCCGGATTGCTGCAAGGTCCGCAGACTGTATCGGTCGTACAGACGGACATCGCCGGCAATGTCGGTGTAGCGGTGACGCGCAGCTTCAGTGTGAAGGCCACTACAGCGACCAGTGTCGTCAGCAGCGTCAATCCCTCGAAATTCGGACAGGCGTTGACGTTCACGGCGACCGTCGCGCCGACGGGTACGCATAATCTATCCGTCGCAGGCACGACGGTGCGCTTCCTATCGATGGCGCGCAGGTTGCCGCGCCGGCGCTGGATGTGAACGGTCAGGCGACGTTTTCACCGACAGGTCTCGCCGTGGGCACGCACACCGTGCAAGCTTCTACGACGAGAATGCGAACTGGCTCGGAAGTTCGGGCAGCGTCACGCCCGATCAGCTCATACAGAAAGCCGATACGACGACGAGCGTAGCCTCGAGCGCAAATCCGACGGTATTCGGTCAGTCGGTGACGTTCACCTCGACCGTGACGGCGGTCGCGCCGGGCGCAGGATCGCCGAGCGGATCGGTCACCTTCTTCGACGGCGGCAGTCCGATCGGATCGGCAACGTGGTCGGCGGAGTGGCGACGTACTCGACATCAACATTGCCTGTCGGCAGCCATACGATCACCGCGAACTACGGTGCCGACGGCAACTTCTTCGGCAGTAACGGTTCGCTGCCCAGCGCGCAGATCGTCAACAAAGCCAACACGTCGACGTCGCTGACGTCCTCGCAGAATCCATCGACGCTGAACCAGTCGGTGACGTTCACGGCCACTATTCCGTCGTGGCGCCGGGAGCAGGTACGCCGGGCGGAACGGTCACGTTCCTCGATGGCGGCAATCCGATCGGTTCGGGAGTTCTCGCCGGCGGAATCGCGACGCTGTCGACCTCGTCGCTCGCTGTCGGCAATCACACCATCACAACGACGTATCCCGGCGATGGGAATCAATGGTGGTCCGGCGCGTTGAGCGGTAATCCACAAGTCGTCAAGAAAGCACCCACGACGACGGCGCTGACGACGTCCTTGAATCCGTCCCGGTTCGGTCAGTCCGTGATCTCACCGCGACGGTGGTGCCCACGCCGCCGGGAACGGGAACGCCGACGGGCACCGTCACCTCCTCGATGGCGGCGCGTCGATCGGCAGCGGAACGCTGAGGGTCAGGCGTGACAATAAGCCATCCGATCGCAGTCTCGCCTTCATTTCCTCGCACCGACCGCCCTGCGCGTTAAGGTTGACGTGGTTGTACAATGAAGCAAACGCGTCGCGTCGCGTTATCGACGCGACGCCGGGGCCCACCACATCGATCATTAGCGCTTACAGAGGGCGTGAGTTGAGTAGCGATCTCGACAAACTTGCGGAACTTATCGAGTCAGAGAGCGAAACATTGCTTGCGCGGTGGCGGCAGCAACTGCGACAACTCGAATCGGCGCGACATCTCGATACGCCCACGCTCAACGACCACATTCCTCAGTTCCTGAGGGAGTTGGTTGCCGCGCTCAAATCGGCGTCTCACAGCGAAATACTTCGCGACTCGTTCAACGCCGCCAGTCCGCCGGCGCACGGCTCTCAGCGTTTCGAGGATGGATTCAACATTGTAGAAATCGTTACCGAATACAACATGCTGCGCGGCTGTATCCACGATCTCGCCGATGCGAAGGGTTTGAACCTGCACGGCACGCCGTTTCGCGTCATCAATCACGTGTTCGATGGGGCCATCGGCATGGCTGTCGAAACATTTTCCGAGCAATGCGCGCTCGATGTTCAGCAGCGGCGCGAAGAATATCTCGCGTTCGTGGCGCACGATCTTCGAACGCCGCTGCACGCCATTTCGTTGGCGACCGATGTCCTCGAACATAAGCTTCCGGAAGACATCCGCAAATCCACGATCGCTCAGATGCTGAAGACCTTGCGTCGCGGTGTGGAACAGCTGGCTGGGCTGGTCGAAAAAGTGCTCGAGGAAAACATCCACCTTGAAACGGATGTGGGAATCAAAGTCGAGCGGCGTCGATTGGATATGTGGCCGCTGGTCGAAGCCCTTGTTCATGACTTGCGACCCGTATCGGAAACCGGCGGTACGCAGTTGATCAATGCGGTTCCGGATGATCTGGTCGTCTTCGCCGACGCGAGTTTGTTGAGACGCATCTTCCAGAACCTGATCGCCAACGCCATCAGGTACACGCCGCACGGTCAGGTACGGATCGAAGCGCGCAACCTCGGACCATCTTCCGGCATCGAGTGCGCGGTCGTGGACAACGGTTCGGGCATCGCGCCCAATCTTCTGGACCGCGTCTTCGACAAGGGCGAAACCGATCCGGACTTCGTTGGCGGCACCGGTCTGGGTTTGGCGATCGTGAAATCGTTCGTCGAAGCGCAGGGGGGCACAATCACGGCCGAGAGTGAGGTCGGGTCAGGCTCAACTTTCCGGTTCACGCTGCCGGATGTGATAAGCAGGCCGGTCAGTTCCAAAGTAAGCGAGCCGTCGATCTAGTTCACACGTGGGTATCGACACGCGTCGTGAACGCGATTCACGCGGGTGGCTCCATCAGAAGCAGCCGTTCGAGATAGCGCACGCCCGTCCGGTGAGACGAGCGTGCTTTTTGCGCAATGACGATCGAACGCGCCTGATTTTTGCGACGGCGAGCGTCTCAATTCTGCACCCCGGGGAGGACCGTTGCCCGGTCCGAAAGGCGCACGTATAGTCCGCCTCACGGGGTATTTTTCTGATTCCGCACACTGCGTGTCGACCCCCTCGATCAGCGGTTCCCGCCTGTGGCGCTATTGCTCCTCGATTTCCTAGCAGCGCCGCAGTGGCGCGTGTGATTGACGTATTCCATGATTTAAGAATGGCCGATGCCGTTCGCTGACAACAGGTTGGGGAGATACTCAGCAATGAAACTGAATTCGATTCGTTGGACGCAGGTCGCGGCACGCCTGCTGCTCGCGTTGCTCGCGGCGCTGCCGGCCATCGGCATGGCGGTCGATAGCGACGACGATCACGATCGCGACGACGCCACCGCGCGCCGTCAGGCCATGTACGAGTGGTACACCGACGACTACAGCCATCACGGCGAGCCCGGTTTTGCCAATCACAAACCAATGTATTTCGCGCCGGAATATTCGCGCTTCCTCAACGGCATCGCACGCCAGGAACGCCAGCGCTACGCGCCGCTGATGCCCGGCTCGAAGACCATCGTGCGCAGGCCGGACGGCACGCTGGCGAGCAGCTGGACCAACATCGGTCCGGATCGCGCGAACTTCGCGCAGAACGGCGGCACGCTGAACGTGACCGACAGCGGCCGCGCCAACGTCATCCTCACCGATCCGGCCAACGCCAACATCATCTATGTCGCGTTCTCGGGCGGCGGCGTGTGGAAGTCCACCGACGGCGGCGTCACCTGGACGGCCAAAACCGAAACGTTGGGCTCCCTTTCGGTCGGCACGCTGGAAATGGATCCGTCCAATTCCAACACGTTGTATCTCGGACTCGGCGATCCGTTCGACGGCACCGGCATCGGCCTGGTCAAATCCACCGACGGCGGCGATACCTGGAGCGATGTCGTTTACCTCGGCGATTCGAGCATCATCACCGACATCGAAGTGGCGCGTTCGAACAGCCAGATCGTGCTCGCGTCAACCGATAGCGGCCTGTACCGCTCGACCGACGGCGGCGCGACGTTCAACAAGGTGACGATCAGCACCGGTCAGGCCGCCGACCCGTACGTGTGGACATTGGCTTGGGGCGGCGGCAACGTCTTCGTTGTCGGCCTCGAGTCTGCCTACGTCAATTTCGGGACCGGCACTTCTACGCTGGGGCAGATCTGGCGTTCGACGGATAACGGCGCGACGTGGACGCAGTCCGCTGGCGTGACCAACTTCAACGGTGCGACCACCGACAATGGCGTGGGCCGCCTTTATATCGCCGCGGCGCCGTCCGATCGCAACGTCATGTACGCCGAAGCGGCGAACAAGAACGAGGGCATCGCCGGCACCGATTTCGCCGATATCTTCAAATCAACCGACAACGGTGTGACCTGGACCGGCATGGGCAAAACAGCCGTGAACGGCGCCACGTACAAGGCGTACACCGCGACCAATACCGAGTCGAAAAACCTCAGCACGCTTCTCAACGGCCAGGGCTGGTACAACGAACTCGTCGTGGTCGATCCGACGAATGCCAATGTCGCTTATTTCGGCGGCGCGCTGCTCCTGGTCCGCACCAACGATGGCGGCACCACGTTCAAACAAGTCAGCAACTGGCTCGCGCAGTTCAGTCTGCCGTACGTGCATGCCGACTTCCACGGCGGCACGATCAGCAGCAACGGCGCGCTGTACGTCGGCACGGACGGCGGCATCTTCCGTTCCACCGACGCATCCGCGACTGCCACCGCGAACACGGTGCCGACGTTCACCGATACGTTGAACAAAGGCATCTTCTCGCATCTCGTCTACCAGGTTGGTTCGACGACGACGGCGAGCAATTCGGTCATCGTCGGCCTGCAGGACAACGGTACGCGCGTGCGCGTCGGCGCGACGACGACGTTCAACCAGATCATCGGCGGCGACGGCTTCGGCTGCGATATCAATCAAGGCGATGCCACCAAAATGCTCGGCAGCCTTTATTACGATCGCATCCAGCGCAGCATAAACGGCGGCACGAGCTTCGCGTCCGCGTGCCTCGGCATCAGCGAATGCAACAGCTCCAGCACCGCGCCGTTCGTCACCGTGCTTTCGCGCTGGGACGGCGACGCCACCGGCAACACGCTGTACACCTTCAGCAACACGAAGGTCTACAAGACCGCGAACTATGCGACGTTGTGGACCGCACTTGGGACCACGGGTCTTCCGACGAGCAATCTCTTCATCCGCAACGTCGGTGCGGCGAAATCGAGCACAACGACGGTCGGCGCTGTTGCCAACTCCGGCCGCGTTTACCTCACCACGGACGGAACGAACTGGACCCAGATCGGCAGCAGCGCGTCGCTGCCGGGCAATGGGTCGAGTCTTTCGTCGATCAAGTTCAATCCGGTCAACGCGAGCATCATCTACGTCGCGTCCGTCGCGCCGAGCCTGACGGCCAATCATCTGTGGCGCTCGACCAATTCGGGCGCGAGCTGGACGGCCATCGACAGCAACGCCGCAGGCTTTCCCCACGGCGTGCCGGTCAACGCGGTTTTTGTCATCCGGTTACGCCGACGACGATATACGCGGCAACGCATTTGGGCGTTTATACGTCCAGCGACAGCGGCACGACCTGGACGCGTTACGGAACCGGCTTGCCGCTGGTCAACGTGACCGACCTGTACGTCGCATCCGACGCCAGCCTGATCCGCGCCGGCACGTTCGGCCGCTCGGTATGGGAGCTCAATGCTCCGACCCCGACCACCTTCACCGTCGGCGGCACCATCGGCGGGCTCACGGGTTCGATCTCGCTGAAACTCGATAGCACGACGCCGACCACAACGCAGACGAAAGCGTTCACGACGAACGGATCTTTCACGTTCGACACCGCGCTTGCTTCGGGCTCGGGCTGGGCAGTCAGCGTCGCGACGCAGCCGGCCGGCCAGACCTGCAGCGTCACTAACGGCAGCGGCTTGAACATTTCCGCAAACGTGACGAACGTGCAAGTCAGCTGTACGACCAACACGTACACGGTCGGCGGCACGATCAGCGGGCTCACGGGCTCAGTCTCGCTGAAACTCGATAGCACGACGCCGACGTCAACGCAGACGAAAGCGTTCGCGACGAACGGATCTTTCACGTTCGACACCGCGCTCGCGTCGGGCTCGGGTTGGGCAGTCAGCGTCGCGACGCAGCCGGCCGGCCAGACCTGCAGCGTCACTAACGGCAGCGGCTCGAACATTTCCGCGAACGTGACGAACGTGCAGGTCACATGCTCGACAAACACGTACACGATCGCCGGCACGATCAGCGGGCTGAACGGTTCGGTGTCGCTGAAACTCGATGGAACGACGCCGACCTCGACGCAGACGAAAGCGTTCACGACCAACGGCGCCTTCGCCTTCGACACCGCGCTGCAGTCCGGTTCGGGCTGGACGGCGAGCGTCGCGACGCAACCCACCGGCCAGACCTGCAGCGTCACCAACGGCAGTGGCTCGAACATTTCCGCGAACGTGACGAACGTGCAGGTCACCTGTGTGACGCAGCAATTCACGCTGACGTACCTCGCCGGCGCGAACGGCAACATCTCGGGCACCTCACCGCAAACCGTGAACTTCGGTGCGAACGGATCGGCCGTGACCGCGGTCCCGAACACCGGCTATCACTTCGTGCAATGGAGCGACAGCTCGACGACGAACCCGCGCACCGACAGCAACGTGACGGCGAACATCACCGTCACCGCGAGCTTCGCCGCCAATGCCGCGACGCAACTCGTGTTCACCGCGCAGCCCTCCACGATCGTCGAAGGCGGCACGACCAACGCAACGGTCAGCGTCGAGGATGCCGTCGGCAACGTAGTGACAACCGATAACACGACACAGATCACGCTGAGCGTGAACGCATGCGGCGTGACGATGCTCAACACGGTGACAGTCACCAACGGCGTCGCGCAGTTCACGAACCTCAAATTCCTGAAGGTGAACACCGGATTGAAACTGCACGCGACGTCGAGTCCGGTGCTCACCGCCGCCGATAGCAACGCGTTCGACGTGCAGGCCGACGGCGACAAACTCTTCGCAGACGGCTTCGACGGTTGTGTTCCGTGATGTAGCGCCGTTGACCATCGCCCTGAGAAATCGGGGCACCGAAGCACGGTTCAGATGCGATTGTGCTCGAGCGGACGTTGCCGCTGCATGAGCGCCCATTCCACCTGCTCGGCCAGCGCGGCGTCGCCCAACAGACGCAGGATTTCGCGCTGCTCGCGGACGTCGGCGGTTGCATCGAGCGCCTGGCGCGCTTCGGCGAAGATGCGGTCCATGTAGCGGTATTGCTTGATCAGTTCGCGGTCGGCTTTTTTGTACGCGTAGGCGGAACGCACACCGGCAATGACGGAGAAAACGGCCATGACGACGATGAGTTCGTTCTTCGCGTCCGCCGAGAGTTTGTGGATGAACACCGCAAGCACGATGCTGATGAGAATGCCGACGCTTAAGCTCGCCGCGCCGATACGTTCGGTCCATGTGTGGGTGCGCGTGCGTTGCGCGGCATTGCGCCGGTAATAGCCCAGTTGCCCGTTCCCACGCACGTCGCCGATCCAGTCGCGGGCGACATCGGCGATCGCTTCGGGCGTCGCCGTTTTTCCGCGCAGATCGTCGTCAAGTTCGGCCCCGCGCATGACGTTGCGCACCCATCCCAATTCGACGTCCTGTTTCTGCAGGAAGTTGTCGCGCGCAAATTCGACGTCGCCGCTCAGCGACAACCCGGCCCGATGCCAGTACGTCTGCACGCGCAGTCCCTCGGCGAGTGCGCGATAGTCGAGATACTTGCGATGCCATTGGCGGCGATTGGCCAGCAGGGCGACGATGCCGCCGAGCACGAACAGCAGCAGGAAGACGTAGATCATGTCGTCCCACGAGGTCAGGTTGTCATAGACCGCGAAGGCGATGGCCATCAGTGCGGCCATCGTGTAGAGCGCGCGCATCGACAGGAGCACGCGGCGCTGGAAATGGATCGCCAGCCAGTCGGCCGCGCGGAACAGGCGATGCGATGCGGTGTCGCGCTGTGCGCCGCCCGCCTGATCAGGTTTCGCGCCGATCGCATCGGTATACTTTGTCGCATCTTCCACGAATGCGCTCGCATTGGCGAACGCGAGCCTGAACTCCTCGGGCATCGGCTCATCGCCGGAAACCGCGCGCGTGCCGACGCGCCATCGGGTTTCTCCCGCGCGCAGCCGCGGTTCAGGCGCGCCGTCTTTCTGCGCACGCGAACAGACGATGTGAAAAACAAGCCGTTCGTTCTCGTTGCCGAGCCGATGCACGGCGCTGCGCCGGCGATCCGACTGCGACGGCTTGATGCCACTCAAGTGATACCGCGCGATCTGCGCCGTGCCGCCGAGCATGTCGGAATCCTTGCCGTCCCATATCGCGAGCAGGACGTGGCAATGATTCGATACGTAGACGCCCGCCTGCGCATATAACGCGTCGCGTTCCTGACCCGACGGCACGCGCGTCGCGACGGCATCGCCGGCGACGGCGGGAACGTCGATGACCGTGGCCTGCGCGCACAGGCGCTCGAAACTTTCGCGTTGCGTGACCTCGATGAAATCGTCGAGATATTGTTCGCGCGACATCGGTAGCGCAGCGATCAGCCTCGCGCCGACGGCGAGCCCTTCCTGCGCCGCCCACTGATCGCCGCCCACGGCGAGCGGCGACAGTACCGCCAGCGGAAGCTGCGGAAAGTCGCGCCGAAGTGTTTCGAAGAAAGCGCGAAGACGGCGGCGGACGTCAGCTTCTTCCGCCGCCACGATGTTGCGATGGCCGGTGATGCCAACCACCAGCGGCATTTCGCGCAATTCCGGACGCTCGCTGTGTTCGAACGACCTCAAGAGTCAGACCGATGGATCAGTGATTCTTGATCGATGGATCCGACTCACCATGCGGACGATGCGTGGACGAACTCTCGCCTTCCATTGCTTCTTGCTGCTCTTCGTTTTCTTCGCTGGCCGGCGCTTCGGGCTCGATGTTCTGATTCTGCTTCGGGTTGTTCGACATGACGATCCCCTCGCTGGATGTCGCGGCCGCTGGAACGCGGCTGTCGTCCGGCGCGCGCTTCCACAACCACACCGGGCTCGGCGGAGGATACTCCCCGCGCCGCGGTTTGTATCAACGACTTGCCGAACCGCGCTGCATGGCTGTTTTCACGCTGTTTTCCACATCGGGAACGGGCGAATAATCGACATGCTCACGCGCCAGCAGCTTGACGAGCGATGGATCGCGATATCCGGCGTGGCGCAAGCGCTCCAGAATGGTTGACGCATCCGCAGCGCGCCCCGATTCGATCAGCGCGGATGCCTGCAGCGCCAGCAGGCGCGGATCATCGTTGAGGACGGCGCCGGAGCGAAGTTCGTCGAGGGTCGCTTGCCGCAATCGTGCGGATTCGGCGGGATCATCGCTGGCTGCCGCGAGCAACAATCTCGCGCGCGACGTCGCGATGAGCAGGTTCCGCGAATCCGGATGCGCGGCGAGCAGCGGCTCGAGGATGCGCAAGGCGGACGAGGTCTGCGCGCGCGCACTGGCGCGATCGCTCGCGTTCAGCGATTGCGCGGCCTGTTCGCTCAGCGCGTCGGCGTATTCCTGTTGCCACAGTGTGTTGTCCGGATCCAGACGCGTGAGCTCGACGAACGTGGAAAGTGCGTGCGCGTTGAGCGATGCAGCCGTCGCCACATCGCCCTGCAACCGCACCAGCCGGCTGAGCTGCGATGAATACAGCGCATCGTATTCCTGGAATTCGCTGTGTGTCGGATCCACTTTCACCAGTTGCGCCGACAGCTCGACCGCCTCGCGCAGATGCGCGGCGCCGGCATCCACGGCACCGACGAGCGCGAGCGTGCGTCCGAGAATCGCGCGCACGCGCATCTGGTTTTCGCGCTGATCGTTGTTGTTCCGATCTTTCTGGGCGAGATCGGTTTCGATAGCGTCATCGGCCATATATTGCGTGACCGCTTCGATCAGATCGCCGCGCGCCAGCGCGACCTGACCCAGATTGTTGTGCGCCGAGCCGAGCTGCACCGTCCATTTCGACTTCGCGTCCGGCAGCGAGGTCAGCTCGGCGCAGCGCGCCAGCATGTCGCGATATTGCTTCTCGGCTTCGTCAAACTTGCCGCGGGCTTCGAGCACATGACCGATGTCGTTGTCGATGACGCTCAGTTGATAACGCAGATCCTGCGCACTCGCCGCATCCGAGTCGGCGCGCTGCAGCGCGCGTTGCGCGGCCTCGAAACTTTCCTGCGCGCGATCGAGCGCGCCGGCGCTCCAGTGCGTCATGCCGACGAACGCGAGCTCGCGCGAATAGGCGATCTGCCGCGCCGCATCGTGCGGAGAACTATCGGCCAGCGTACCGGCCAGTTTCGCGGCGGCGCCGAACGATTCCATGGCTGCGGGCAGATGGCCCTGGTCCTGACGCACGATGCCGATTTTCTCCAGCGCCTTGGCGCGCTGTACGAGCGCCGAATCGGTGACGTCGGACACGGGCAGCGACTGGAAATACGCCATCGCCTCGTTGTCGACCGTTTCGAGGATGTCGAGCCGCGACAGTTGCGTGAGCTTGTCATTCAGATCGCCGAGCATGAAGGCGACCAGATCTTCAGCCTGTTTCTGCCGGCGTTGCGCGGCGTTGCGCGCCAGCACTGCGCTGATCGCCAATGCAATCGTCAGCGCCATCACGACGAGCGCCGCACTCGCAATCATGACCAGACGCCGATTGCGCCGCTGCAGTTCGCGTCGCTTCAGTGCATCGAAGCCGACGCCGAGAAGCCCGGCAATGAGTTTCAGTTTCGCGTTGGCCTTGCCGTCCTGACCGTCGCGCGCGTCGGCGGCGACGGGTTCGGTGCGCTGCGGGGTCGGTTCCGCGTTGTCGTCGAGCACGAAGCGCAGTGACGGCGCGAGGCATTCTTCGTCGGAGCGACCGGGGATGTCGCTCGCATTCGGTTCGCCGTCGACGATCAGACAGAAAATGCGCTCGCTGCGGCCCATGCGTTTGAACGCGCGCACTTCTTCATCGACCCAACGCGAGATTGCCGCGCGCGGCGAACAGATCACGATCAGGTTTGCGGATTGCTCCAGCGCGGCGTTGACGGTGCGGCCGAGATCCGTCGCGCTGGCCAGTTCGTCGCGGTCGCGGAATATCGGCGCGAGACGTTTCGGGATTTCGCCTTGCGGCGTCGACTTGGCCGACCAGACGCGCGGGAATCCGATACGTTTCCAGCGAACGATGCAGCCATTCGGCCCAACGCTTGTCGGCGTGGCTGTAGCTGATGAATGCGAAGTACGTGTACGTACGCGCCTCCTACGTGCATCGGCAGGACGATCGTGGGTACGACAAACGAGGTTCGACGGCGAGCGTGCGTGCATCATGCCAGACAAATGGTGGCGGCCCGCTGGCCAGCGTCGCCTGACCCGCACCAACGGACCCGCACGTTTGTCTATCGAGTCCTTTTCGGGGTGCGGCCCGCGTCGGTGAGATGCGAAATCCGGATCACGTCGGCGAGGCCGCCCAGGGCTTCGATGTGTCGCTCTGCCAAACGGTGAAGGAGTTTGCTCGCGCTGCGCGTCAGGCGTACCTCGACCTTGCGTTGGTCGTCGGAGCTGCGCCGTTTCGTGACCAGCTTGCGTGCTTCGCACCGCTTGACGAGGGCGACTGCCGCCTGATGCGTTGTCGCCAGCCGCTCTGCGAGTTCACTTATCGTTGAAAACGAGCTCTTCCCTGCCGCGCGGATGTGGAGCATCAACTGGTATTGCGCGGTTGACACACCAAATTGGCCGGCTGCCTTTTCGCTGAAATGAAGAAACTGCGTCAACCGGTAGCGAAATTCGGAGAGGGCGGCGTACTGCTCGTCTGAAACCATGTTGCTGGTCCGTGGGGGTACCCGCGAGTATCCCATGAACGAGGTCTTGCGCCGGAATTACACAACATGGTTGTTTAACAATCGACTTGTGGGTAAGCTACGTTGCAGTTTCAGCGGACCGGCCTGCTGGTGCCACGGCAAAACACCCAGCCGCTCATGGCCCGTGACTGGAATGAATGATGCTTGCGCGGACACGCTTGCAGATGAACCTCAAGGATGCGAGGTGTTGTCATGTCAGCCTACGCTGTGCTGCCCTACTGCGGCGCGCCGCCCAGCCCGGACGAACTCTGGTCGCGCTAAAACGGGACGGCCGCAACTCAATCCGGCGAAAGAAACGAAACTCGGCCAGGTCGTCCACGACATCTGCCCGACCGCGTCCGGCGCGAAGGATTGGGAACCGTCCGCATATTCGCCGCGCACGGGCTATCTTTACATTCCGCACGAAAACCTCTGCATGGATTGGGAGAGTGTGCAGACCAACTACATCGCCGGCACGCCGTACGTCGGCGCGACGGTGGTGATGAAGCCGGGTCCGGGCGGCAATCGCGGCGCGTTCACCGCGTGGGACGTGATGAAGGGCAAACCCGTGTGGTCGATCAAGGAAGATTTCCCCGCCTGGAGCGGCGCTCTCGCGACGGCCGGCGATGTTGTCTTCTACGGCACGATGGATGGATGGTTCAAAGCCGTCGACGCGCACTCGGGCGATCTGTTGTGGCGGTTCAAGACCGACTCCGGAATCATCGGCCAGCCGGTCGCCTATCGTGGGCCCGACGGTCACGAATACGTCGCCGTGCTGTCGGGTGTCGGGGGCTGGGCAGGCGCGATCGTGCCCGGCGATCTCAATCCGCAGGATCGCACCGGTGCGCTCGGCATGGTCGGCGCCATGGGCGATCTCAAACAGAAAACCACCGCAGGAGGAACACTCTATGTGTTCGCGATTCCACAATCGTGACGGCTGGCGCGCGCTCGGCGTAGCGCTGATCGGCGTCGGCGCGCTCGCCGCCTGCGGCAAGTCGAGCGAGACAACCGTTGCACAAGCGCCGCCGACCGCCACGGTTGCGCAAGGCACGCCGGTATCGAGTCTCTCCCCCGGCAGCGGTTCGCCGCCGCCACTGTCGGCCCTCGGCGCGAAATACAGTGGCGACGACAAAGCCAAGGCGGAAGGCGCGCGTCTGTTCGACTGGTACAACTGTTCGGGTTGCCACTTCCACGGTGCCGGCGGCATCGGGCCGTCGCTGATGGACAATCAATGGATCTACGGCGGCAGCATCGATCAAATTTACGCGACGATTTTCCAGGGGCGGCCGAACGGCATGCCGTCGTGGGGAGCGAAACTTTCGTCGACGGAAATCTGGGAGCTCGCCGCTTATGTAAACAGTTTGCCGGCGTCGAATCCTTCCGGTGCCGCCAGCCTGCCGACAACACCGTTGCCGGCAGTGCGCGATGGCGAGGCGATTGCGCCAGACAAAGATGCGCCGACACCCAAGGAAACGCTTGAGTGATCGACCGCTGGCTATTGCTGATGCTGCTCGCGCTGTCCGGCAGTGCGGCGGCGGCGCCGCCGCTTCGCGTATGCGCGGACCCGAACAACCTTCCGTTTTCCAATCGCGCGCAGCAAGGTTTCGAGAATCACATCGCGAAGATCTTGTCGCGCGATCTCGATCGACCGCTCGCCTACACCTGGTGGGCGCAACGCCGCGGCTTTGCGCGCAACACCGTGAAGGCTGATCATTGCGATTTGTGGATAGGCGTCGCCGCGGGCGTGCAGACGCTCGACACGACCACGCCGTACTACCGCTCGTCGTACGTTTTCGTCACGCGCGCCGATCGGGACCTCGACATCCATTCATTCGACGACCCGCGCTTGCGCGAACTGCTCATCGGCGTGCAGATGATCGGCAATGACGCAACCAACACGCCGCCTGCGCATGCGCTCGCACGGCGCGGCGTCACCGCGAACGTGCGCGGCTACATGGTGTATGGCGATTACGCGCGCGCGAGTCCGGAATCTCCTATCGTTCGCGCCGTCGCCGACAAACAAGTCGACGTCGCCGTGGTGTGGGGTCCGCTCGCCGGATATTTCGCCAAGCATTCGCGCGTTCCGCTGCGCATTGCGCCCGTGCAACCACAATCCGACGGCCACATGTTGCCCATGGCGTTCGATATAGCCGTTGGCGTGCGGCATGAAGATTCCGAATTGAAGTCTGCGATCGAACACGTGCTGGAACGCGAACGCACTGCCATCGGACGGATACTCGACGAGTACAACGTGCCGCGCGTGCCGACTGTTTCGCTAGCGGCCGAGTAGGCGATGTTTCCCGCAACACTGCATCTGATTTCATGGATTTCGCTGGCGCTCGCAACGGTGTGCGCACTGATCATTGTCGCCGATGAATTTCGCCGACCGCAGAAAATGTGGATCATGAATATCGTGTGGCCGATCAGCGCTTTATTCGGCAGCGTGCTTTGGCTCAGGTTCTACCTGCGACACGGCACGTCCCGTTCGTCCCAACCCGGCGACACGCAAACGCGACTTAGCGCAAGCACGATCGCAAAAGCGACCACGCATTGCGGCGCGGGTTGCGCACTCGGCGACTTGATTGGAGAAGCGTGCGTGCTGCTGGTGCCGAACATCGCATTCCTCGCCGGCTGGAAAACGCTGTTCGACGAAAAGATGTTTGCGGCGTGGATGGTCGATTTCGTATTGGCGTATGTCGCCGGTATCGCCATTCAATACTTCACCATCGCACCAATGCGTCATCTCGGGTTTGCAAAAGGAATCGTCCAGGCGCTGAAGGCAGACACGATCTCGATCGTTGCCTGGCAGGTAGGAATGTACGGCGTCATGGCGCTGATCCAGTTCTTCTGGTATTCCCGTCTCTACGGCCATTCGGCGGCAGCGTCGACGCCCGAATTCTGGTTCGCGATGCAGATCGCGATGATCTGCGGATTCTGCACAAGCTACCCCGTGAACGCGTTACTGCTACGAAACGGGATCAAGGAACCGATGTAGAGCGAGCGTCGCACGCTTTCCGTCGTGGTGTGCGCTGTCGCGAATGCACCTGAACCGGTTACGCGTCGCGCGAACAATCGACCTGTGATTGATGTCGAGGTCACGAGACTGCGCAATGTTTTAGTTCTATTTGTAACTGTCTGCGTGCGAGCCCAGCAAAGTCCAAAGTGGCTGTTCGTTCGCTTCACCGATGTTCGAAAAAACGAGTCCAATGTGTGAGCGGGTGACCCGCACTGTGGCGGCACGCAAGCAGATGTACCGGCCGTTCAACATCATGTCCAGCAGGAACTCATTCCCGATATCAGCGTTCCAGCCCAAGGGTCGTCTGATAAGCACACCCGTTGCCGAGAGATTCTCGACCGCCGTCAACCACGAAAACTCACCACGCATGAGCAGTGCATCACCCTCCACTTCTATGCGTGACGAACGATTTAGAAATGCTTTCAAAGTATCGATGGTCATCGCCGCCTCGCTCCGGGGATGAGAAATGTTTAAAAGCGCTATCGATCAGCAGGTAATCATGAGATTGGGTTTCCGTGATCGGGAATCACTTGACTGAAAGATCCGCGTGCGTGCGACAGCGTGTGCGACTTAAAAATCACCTCGCGGCGATCGCGGGTTTACCAAACGCAAACATCGGCTTTCGGGGATGTGGTGGCTGCCCGGATCACCGGATCACGTGCCGATGCTATTTCCAGCAATCGGAAAGCCCGTGAGCGCAAGATCGAATTAGTGGTTCCGTAACGTCCCCGCCAATAAAAAAAGGGCTTACATTTCTGTAAGGCCTTCGTTTATAGCCTGCGAGACTAGGATCATCCGTCACGCCAAGCCAATCAATGTCGCTGAGCCATTGATGCGTCACGCCTTCCGACGGTAAGTGTTGGCATTGCATGCCATACGGCGCCGTATGCCCTCATGCTGCAGCGGGTCACAGATTCGACGCAGACACCATGCAAAATCGAGACGGGCAGCGCCGCATCGCTGCCCTTTTTTTTACTCGCATTTTCATCTAGGGAGACATCATGCGTTTGTCTATAACGAAAATAAAAAAACTTTCGGCCATGTCAGCTTTGCTTTTATCAATGACGGCAACACCGATCTTCGCAGTGGACTATCAGGATCACTACGAATTCGAGGCTAGCCTCAACGCACCGTATCGTGCATCGACGGATCACTACCGCACCTTCGGTCTGGATTTCCGGTTTCCTGGCGCCGACGCGGGGAGCGTCGTGAGCTGGCGTCTGGAAATTCTGGGTGACAACGGTTTGGTCGTGCGCGCCTTTCACGGCGAATCGTTTCTCACCGAAGGAAAGGCCGATGCGCAGGTGCGTTGGTCCGAACGCGATCCGGCCAACAGTCCGTTAGCCTTTGGGATCTATCGCGCGCGCATGACGGCGTACGCAATCAATCCCATCACGCAGCGCAGTCTCGGTCTGGGTGGTCTCGACGAACGCGTCGAACGCGCGTTGGCATTTGAGCCCGAATCCAACGAAGTGCAACAGTTCGATATCCAGGTCGGCAATCTGCCGCGACCCGCGATGGTTTCGTTCGCGCCGCTGGAACGCGGTGCATCGCAAGGCGCCGCGACAATGTCGAAGGCTGCGCCCGGCGGCCTGCCCTACACCGTTTACTTGGGCAATCTACACAGCCAGACCAACATCAGCGACGGCGGCGGCGATCTAAGTACCTGCGACAGCGAGCAGACACCGCAAACCGGTATCGGCAGTCCGGCCGACGCGTATCTCTACGCCTACAACCACGGCCTCGACATCCTCATGACGTCGGAACACAACCACATGTTCGACGGCTCCACCGGCACCAATGCGAATGCGAATCCGACAACCGCGAAGAACCTGTATCAATCGGGTCAAGCGGCAGCCGCGACGTTCAATGGATCGCATCCTACGTTCCTGGCGCTCGCTGGCCTCGAATGGGGTGTCATCAACAACGGCGGCCACATGAATATCTTCAACACGCCGAAACTGTTGGAGTGGGAATACAACGGCTCGAACCAGTTGATCGGTGACGTCTTCACCGCGAAGGGCGACTACGCGAGCTTGTATACCCTGATGCAAACCAATGGCTGGGTGGGTCAGTTCAATCACCCTGCCAGCTCCGGACAGTTCCTCGTCAACGGAACGGCGCTCGGCTACACCGCGGCCGGCGATGCCGTGATGGCGTTGTGTGAAGTGATGAACTCGTCGGCGTTCTCGAGCAACACGACGGAAACCGAAACCAGCCGCACCAGTTATGAAGGTGCGTGCAACAAATTGCTGGAAGCCGGTTATCACGTGGCTTTCAGCAGCGATCAGGACAACCATTGCGCCAACTGGGGTGCGAGCTACACCAATCGCACGGGCATTCTGATTCCCGCAGGCACCGCGTTGAACCAGCAAAGTTTCCTCGACGCGATCAGAGCCCGCCATGTTTATGCCACGTATGACAAGACATCGCAGATCGTGCTGACCACGAGCAACGGTCACCTGATGGGTGATCAGTTCGCCAATTCCGGACCGCTCACGCTGACGGTCAACTATGCGCCCGGAGCGGGGCGCAGTGCTTCGCAGGTGCAGATATACACCGGTGTTCCCGGCAGCAACGGCACTGTCGCTTTGTTGTCGAGCACGGCGACAACCACGACGACGCCCGCGACCGGCAATCATTTCTACTACGCGAAGGTCACGCAGGACAACGGCACGCTGTTGTACTCCGCACCCGTGTGGGTGGCACAGGGGACCGGCGGCGGCGACACGACGTCACCCACCATCAGCGCATCGGAATCGGGCACCAGCGGCACGATCACGTTGTCGGCGACAGCAAGTGACAACGTTGGCGTCACGAAAGTGGAGTTCTACATCGACGGAGCGCTTCAATCGACCGACACGAGCTCGCCCTACTCCGTCACGGTGAACTCGGCCGCGCTCGCCAATGGCAGTCACAGCGTAACGGCCGATGCCTATGACGCGGCGGGCAACGTCGGCACCAGCAACCCGGTGAATTTCTCGATCAGCAATGCAGGCTCGGGCGACACCACGCCGCCGACGGTGACTGCGACGGAATCCGGAACCAGCGGCACGATTTCGTTCTCGGCTACGGCGAGCGATAACGTCGGCGTGACGAAAGTCGAGTTCTATGTCGACGGCACTCTCAAAGCCACCGACACAACGTCGCCGTATTCGACGACGCTCGACTCCACCACGCTGGCGAACGGAAGTCACAGTCTGGTCGCGAAAGCGTATGACGCTTCAGGTAACATAGGCTCGAGCAGCACCGTGAACTTTTCGGTGAACAACACCACGACACCACCGACTGAGCTCGTCACCAACGGCGGCTTTGAGTCGGCAAGCACCGGCTGGACGGCATCCAGTGGCGTCATCACCAATTCGTCGAGCGAACCGGCGCACGCGGGCAGCTACAAGGCATGGCTGGATGGCTACGGCACCGCAACCACCGACACTGTCGTGCAGAGTGTTGCGATTCCTTCTGCGGTCACAACGGCGACGCTGACCTTCTGGCTGCACATCGACACGGCGGAAACCACGACGAGCAAAGCCTACGATACGTTGACCGTTCAAGTGCAATCGAGCACGGGTAGCGTGCTGGCGACGCTGGCCACGTATTCCAATCTCGATGCCGCAACGGGATACACGCAGAAAACGTTCGATGTGAGCGCCTATAAAGGCAAGACCGTGAAGATTTATTTCAAAGGTGTCGAAGACTCTGAGGAACAAACGTCGTTTGTCATCGATGATGTGAGTTTGATAGTGCAGTAAGAGTTAGATCAATCCGGCGGGTGGTTCCGTTGGCCCGCCGGATTGAATTCAAATAAGGGTCGTGTCCTCCCGCGTGCGCTCTTCCAGAATTCGAAAGGAGATGAGCGGTCTTGAGTATTCAGTGCTCCGTTGAGTAATGCGTTAGTCCGCTGAATTCCTTGCGGAATCGTCAGCGGTAAATGATATAAATTTGGGTAGATATCGCGAGCTCCGACGATAGAACGCTCTGGTTCGCGGTGAGTTTGCGCTACGCAGTGGTCATCCCACGGTCCCGTCGCGTTGAGAGCCGTCTGACGAGACGCTACTCGCAGACGTACTCGTCGGGCGCCTGTCGTCGGCACTTATCGGGAGGACCGAATCGATCCCACAGAACGGCGAACCCGACTTTGCGGGCGAACTCCGGGAAATCGGGCGAACGACGCAGATCATGCTGCTGTTCGCTCCAGAAATAATTGAACAGGCCGGCATCGTCCATGCTCGGCCCCTGCGCGATGACGTGCAGCGTGCGTTCGCTCTGCGCCAACACCATTAAGCCTTGCACAGCCCAGAGCGGAACTCGCTCAGGTTTGGAGGCCAGACACTCGTCCACGACTGCCAACGCGTTCGCACGCTCTTGCGAATCGCCACCAACGGCTCCGCGCAAATACACCGGCAAGGACAAGCTGGCGTCCTTCAAGCATGCCGTCGTGGCGGTGTTGTTCAACATCGCGGGCAACAGCAGCGCACGCGCTCTCACATAGTCGCCACGCGCCCTCGCAACGTTCGCGAAGCCGATGTTCGCGTACGACAAGCCCGCATCGTCGGCACGTTTCCACAGGCGCTCGGCGCTGTCGATGTCGCCTGCGAACAGATACTGCATCGCGCGCCAATGCAGCGCATTTGGCAACAGCGGATCGATCGCGAGAGTGCGATCCAATTGCCGTATTCCCAGCTGCGTGTAGCCGGTGTTGATCAGCGCCTGCGCATAATAGAAGTTCGCCGATGCATCCTCCGGAGCCAGCGCCAACGCGCGATCCAACGCTTCGTGCGAATCCAGAAAGCGGCGCTGCTTGCGCGCGAGGAAGCTCAGCGCGTATTGCGTTTCCGCAACTTTGGGGTCGAGCGCGAAAGCAAGCTGGGCCTGCCGCGCCGCTTCGCTTTCGGACGCGCCGTATTGTGCCCAACCGAGCGCGTGGACCATCGCCAACCGCGCATGCGCCTGCGCAAAATTCGGATCCAGGCGGATCGCCTCTCCGAGCCAGCCGATCGCATCACCCATGCGTTTGTAGTCGCGGTGATTCAACGCGTCGGTCGCTTGCAAGTACAGTTTGTAAGCCTCGGTGTTCGTGGTGCCGGTCTGCACCAGATGCGCTTTCTGATCGACCGTCAGGACGGCTTTCAGCTGAGCCGTGATGGCGAGCGCAATGTTGTCCTGAAGCGTGAAGACATCGCTCAAGTCGCCGTCGTAATCGTGCGACCACAGGTGCGTGTCGTCCGACACCTGGATGAGCTGCGCGGTAATCCGCACCTTCTCACCCTGCTTGCGCACCGACCCTTCGAGAATGTTGGCCACGCCAAGCGCACTGCCGATCGTGCGCAGGCTTTCGTTGCGTCCTTTGAAGTAGAAGGACGACGTGCGGCCCGTGACTTTCAGATCCTTCACCTGTGCGAGCGCGTTGAGGATCTCCTCGGACATGCCATCGGAGAAATAACCCTGATCATGATCCGGGCTCATGTCGACGAACGGAAGCACAGCGATGGATTTTTCCGAGATCGCCGTCGATAGAGCAGCCGCCGGTTTCGCACCCTCTGCGGCGGGCGCCTTCTGCGGCACGTTCGACATCCGCCACAACAATCCGCCACCGATCGCGAGCAGCAGCGCGAGAATCAGCAACTCCATCCCGTTAACGCGCTGTGCGCCGCGTTCGCCGTGAAACCACGCCAGCACGATGACAACGAAAAAGCCGACGGCGAGTACCACGATCAGTCCGCGTTCGATCGACTCCGGCCAACCGAAACGCTGCGCGACGATGTCGACGACCTGCAGCAACGCGAACGCGGCGGCCGCGTACGCCAACGCCCACTGCACGAGCTTGCGTTCTTTGAGGCGCCCGAAAAATCCGTCCACCGTCATCCCCCGGAGAACACGCAGGGAGTCTATCCAAGGCCGGCCTAGACTGATAGCGACGGAGGTGGCAGGACCTGCACGAAGGGGCGCTCTTCTGGGTTCCACCGATCGGGTGATAGAAAGTAGTGACGAAAATTAGTCGCTAACCGCTTCGGAGACTCTTCCAAGCTTCGAACAGAGATGTTCTGTCTCAGATATTGATGAAACGTTCGGTGACCGCTCGGCACGAACAGAAAAAACACTCTCGTGCGGCTCTTCGCGAAAGGATTCGAGCCGACGCCCGATGGGAGAGCGGATTATGGGAGATCGAATCCGTTCTTAAAGATGCGCACGTTTCAGACGTCCGATGACTTTATAACTGGTGAACCACAGATTGCCATCGGGCCCGACGGTGAGGTCTTCCGCATATGGGGCGAGGTTCGTGTCGCATTCGTCGAACGCTGCCGCACCCGATCGGTCCATCAGCGAAACTTGAGGAGAGGTCGCGTTATCGGCAGGGCTCCCCGTGAACCAGATATTGTCGCCGGTATCGATGGCGATGCCCTGCGGACCGAAACCAATCGAGCCGGTGTTGTACAGCGTCACATCGCCAGCAGTCGTGATCTCGCCGATGCCGCCGACGTTGTTCTCATACGTGAACCACAACGTGCCATCGAGTGCTGCCGCGATGTTGCGCGGTTCGGCGTTGGTCGGAATGTTGTCGCGGAATTCAGTGATGGTGCCGTCGGCCGTAATGCGGCCGATACCGCCGATCTCGTACTCGGTGAACCAGAGATTGCCGTCGCTGCCCAGCGCGATGCCATACGGGCCGGACTGAACGGTGACGCCAGCGGTGAAGGTCATCACATTATCGCCCTGCGGCGAGATATGGCCGATGGCGTTGCCGTAGTAGCTGGTGAACCAGAGATTGCCGTCAGGACCCGCTACGATGCCGGCGATATAAAAAAGGAAGTCTCCACCGACGCCAAATTCCGTGACCGTCCCGTCCGGCGTGATGCGGCCGACATAGTTTGCGTTCACTTCCGAGAACCATACGTTACCGTCGGGTCCCGCTGTGATCGCGAAAGGTCCGCCACCGGGTGTAATGCCGTCCGAGAATTCCGTGACGACGCCGTCCGGTGTGATGCGTCCGATGCTGTTGGAGAAGTATTCGGTGAACCACATGTTGCCGTCGGGTCCGGCGGCAATGCGCTGGATGCTTGCATTGGCGTTGATGCCCGCGGTGAAGAACGTGCAATTTCCGGTGACGATCTCGCCGTTTATCGGCACGTCGGCTGCGCATTCGCAGGCCCCCGCAGCGAACGCGAGCGCCGCTATCGTTCTGATGCGGCTATCGATCATGGCGAGTACACCAGCGAGGTCCGATCGCCGAATGCATCGGCGAAGATGCGGTCGGTAATCGGCACGGCTTCGTAAGCGCCGAGATCGCGCGTGCCGTAGGCGTCGGGGACTGCCGGCACATCCTTGCCATATGCCCTGCTGTCCAAGTCGTACGGCGGATCGCCGTCCTCGGGCGCAAAATCGATTGCGCGCGTTGCGGTCAGGCTGCCGTTCTGAACGTACGCAACAAGATGGTAATTGCCATTCGCCGCGTCGATGAACAATGGCTCGCCCGTGAGATCGACGATGGTCGGACTGGTCGGCAACGTTGACGTGTCGTTCGCGAGGATGTAACTCGCGCTCAAGGTCGTGTCGCCCGGGTCACTCACGGTTCCTGAGCCGAATTCGTCAAAGATATCTTTGTGCAGATTCACTGTGGCCGCGGTGCCGATGCGGAACATGTATCCTCTTTCGGCCAGGTTGTTCGCCAGGGTGCAATTGGTGAACTCGATGTTGGCAAAGGCGTCTCCGTCGCCGAAAAAATCATACTGGCTGAAGTGGTTGTCGGCGAATAGACAGGCCTTGGCGTAGGAAGAGCTGAAGAAGTCTTCGTTGCCGCCCAGAACGTGCATTCCGTAGTCGGCGTAGTTGTCCTGCAACTTGAAACGAACGCCCTGGAAATAGCCGTTGGTGCCGGAGAAGATGATTCCTCCGCCAGGATTGAACGGCCCGCTCCCTGGCGGTGGATTGTTGTGCGAGAGTTCGTTGCAAGCCGCGTCGGCAGCGCACGCGATGGCGTTGAAATCCGAGGGTGGGCGCGGCCCGCAATGGGTGGCGTCGTACGCAACGTTTAAGTACGTTTTAGACCCTTTGGAAGCTGCCGCGGTTTCCGTGTCGTTGTCCGAAGCGATGGCCGCGCCCTCCGGCGCGGTATTCCCGTCAACACGAAAGTCGAACAGGCACATTGAGGCCTGCGAATAGTTCATGAAGTTTTGTTTCGGCCTCAAGTAGATTCCGCCACCGGAAATCGTCGCAATGTTGTCTTCGACGGTGACCGGCCGCTCGGCGACGGTTGTGAACAACTGGAGGAAGACGTTTTCGTTGCCGTCATTGCCGCCGAGCGCCGCAATGCCGCCGCCATACGCTGCTGAGTTTCCGGACACGACGCCCTGCAAACCATAGCCCGGTGATCCGATGTTGGCATAGGCGGGCCCCAATATCTCGATGCCGCCGCCGTACCCGTTGGCTGCGGTGTTGTCGTAGACGAGCGTCTCGTCAGACACGGCAACCAGTTGCGTATTGCCCTCGATGCGGATGCCGCCGCCAGAAGTGGTGGCCTGGTTGTTGATGATCAGCGAATACGGCTGCAGCGTCAGCGTCGCGCTGCCGCTGGGACTCATGGCGATGCCCGCGCCGTAGTCGGACTTGTTGCCATCCACCGTCGTTCCGTTGAGCGTGAGCGAGCCGGCACCAGTGAAGTTCACACCGCCGCCTTGCGAATTTGCAGCGGACATGTTGCCGCCGGTGATTTCCAGCGCCTGCAACGTTACATTACTAGTGCCGTTGATCTTGATGACCGGGGCGTTCTTTCCTACCCCGCTGATCGTGGCTTGCGGCGTCGTGGCGGTGTCAACATTTTCTTGGTCGATGTGTGCCACCCGGGCTGCAAGCGGCGGTGGTGCCGATCAGCGTGAACGTTCGATTCGTTATCGTCAGCGCTTCGTTCCAAGGTTTGTGCTCGTTCGTGACATAGATGATCGGCGCACAGGTGGCCGTCGTGGAGACCGCCGTGATGGCATCCTGAATCTTGGTATAGGTGCACTGATTGTCGCTGCCGACATAAAACGTCGGCGGCGGTACGCCAGGCAGGCAACTGGCGTTGGCGGCAGGTACACACGCACAGAACATTATTGACAAGGCAAACACGATTCTCACAGCGGTTCTCCGGTGCGGCATCGAATGTGCCGATATCTAGATCAACGCCATGTCGCGAAAAACTGCTGCATCGGTCGGACGGCCATTGCGGATATCTGTTAAAAGTGTCGTTATGGCCGAAACGTCGGATTCGACCAGGGCGGTGGATGGGAGCGCGGATGCGCTCTTCGATGCCGTCTATGAACGCCTGAAGGTCATGGCAGGGCGCCAGCTTGCCAAGCGTGAGCGCGGCACACTCGACACGACCGCCGTTGTGCATGAGCTGTACTTGCGCTGCAAGACAGAGCGCAAGCTGAATTTCTCGCACCCGGCACAGTTTTACGCCTACGCTGCGCGTGCCATGCGCCATCTGCTGAGCGATCACGCGCGCGACCGCCTGCGCCAGTGCGCCGGAGGCGATTGGCAACGCCTGACGCTCACCGGCGCCGAACAGCATCTCGTCATCGAAAGCGCCGAACAGGCGCTCGCACTCGACGACACGCTGCGGCTGCTGGAACAGGAAGACGAGCGCGCGGCGCGCGTGGTCGAATTGCGCTATTTTGCGGGACTTTCGCTGGAACAAGTTGCGGAAACACTCGGCTTGAATCGCAGCACGATCGATCGCGACTGGCGATTTGCCCGCGCGTACTTGCACAAAGCGCTCGGGTGAGTGCCGCAAATGCGCGGCGAATGGCGTTTACCGAATCATGCGCAGCGAAAACAATCTAGCTGAGGGTTCGCGGCCGGCGTCTCCTGCGCGCCGGCTGCGTGAAGCGTTCGATGCGCTCATGGAAGTCCCATTTGCCGAGCGTTCGCTCTGGCTGGAATCCAATATCGCCGACGCCACGCAACGGGCGGAACTCGCGAAGCTCGTCGAAGCCGACGATGCGCGCGGTTATCTCGACACGCCGGTCATGGAGCGCGCCGCCAAATTTGCGGCGGACGATTTAGTCACCGCGACGCTGGTCGGAACGAAGATCGGCGCTTTTCGTCTCGTCGCAGAAATCGGCCGTGGCGGCATGGCCGCCGTGTTCCTCGCCGAACGTAAGGAAGCGACGTCAACAGCGCGTCGCCGTAAAGCTGCTGCGCCGCGGCTTGTACTCCGAACTCGAGCAACGTCTGTTCCTGCGCGAACGGCAGTTGCTGGCATCGCTCGATCACCCGAACATCGCGCGTCTCATCGACGCCGGCGTTACCGAAGGACGCATTCCCTATCTGGTGATGGAATACGTCGACGGCGCACCGATCACCGACTACGCCAATTCGGCGCAACTCGACATTCGCGCGCGTTTGCGCCTGGTCATCGACGTGTGTCATGCCGTCGAGGCCGCGCACCGGCTGCTGATCGTACATCGCGACATCAAACCGTCGAACATTCTCGTCAGCCGCGACGGCCAGGTGAAGCTGCTCGACTTCGGCATCGCCAAACTCGTCGAAGACGATGCGCGGCTGGCGACGGCGACGCGCGGTATCTTCACACCGGAATATGCCGCGCCGGAACAGCTCGGCGGAGGAGCGATCACGACGGCCACGGATGTGTTCGGTCTCGGCGCGCTGCTGTACGAACTCCTGAGCGGACGCCGACCGGGCGGCACGCCGATTCGGAAACCGTCGTCGATCGTTGCCGATGTCCCGCTATCGTCCGCGCCCATTGCGTCGCGGTAACGCGATGCGCTTCAAACGCCAACTGCGCGGCGATCTCGACAACGTCGTGCTCAAGGCGCTCGCGGAAGAACCGAACCGACGTTACGCGTCGGCCAGCGCACTCGCCGAAGATCTCGAACGCTATCTCGCCGGACATCCCGTTGCGGCTCATCCTGCGTCCACCTGGTATCGCACAACGAAATTCGTGCGGCGCCATCGCGGCGGCGTTGTTGTGGCGGCTGCCGCGATCATCGCCGTCGCGGCATCGATGGGTCTGGTCGTCTGGCAGGCGCGCATCGCAAATGCCGAAGCAAAGCGCGCCAGCGCGGTCAGGGATTTTGTCGAAAGCATTTTCGCGCCATTGAGCAACGGCACGCCGGAAAGCAAGCAACCACGCATCAGCGAATTGCTGGCAAGCGCCACGGACAGAATGGACAAAGCAAATCTCGACGCCGCAGCGCGCGTCGATCTTCTGCAGATGTTCGCGCGCCTGAACGAGAAGGTCGCCGAACCCGTCAAAGCGCAAGCGTTGGCGGACCGAGCCTACGACGTGGCCCAGCGCGAACTGGGACCCAACGACGCGAACACGCTCGATGCGCTCGTGTCGCGCGGCCTGATCGCGCTGCATCGCGATGACTTCGACACCGCGACGCCGTTGCTGGAAGAAGCCGAGCATCGCTGGCGGCAAGTCGGCGGCGGCGGTTCGTCGCTGATCAGACTGTACGACGGGCTGGCTGTTCTTGCCGACGCGAAAGGCGACGATCCGCGCAAGGCGGTGGACTATGAGCGCGCCGCGCTGGCGCAGCGTCTCGCCACGCGGGGCGACGATAAAACGAGCCTCGGAACTGGGTACAACAATTTGGGTTACGGTCTCGAATCGCTGGGCGACTTCGCAGGCGCCGCGGACGCCTATCGCGCGGCGCACGAACTCGCGGCAGCGACATCAGGAATCGATTCCGCCGAGACGGCCGTGACGTTGTCGAATCTCGGCGCCGCTGAAATGTTCGCCGGTCATCTGCGAGCAGGACGCGACGATCTGCTGCAGGCAAAAGCGCTGTTAGCGAACGTCGGCGGAAAACAGCGACCGATACAGGTGGCGAATGCTCAGCAAATTTGCACAGTGCAGATGACAATCAATCCTCTACATGCCGAAGAAGCATGCGCGGTGGATTTGCGCATGACCGCCGACGAAGACGGCGACAGCAGTGGCGACTACGGAATCGCGTTGCGGCGTCAGAGCCTGCTTGCGCTCGAGCGCGGCGACATCGATGCATCACGAGAATTTCTGGCGCAGGCCGCAGCGCGGATCGAGGCGACGTCGAATGCCGTGTGGCAAGGCCGCGTGGACATCACGCAAGCCGAACTGCAGTTACTTGGAGAACAATCCAAAGAGGCTGCACATCTCCTGCGGCGCGGCGTGCAGCGCATCGGCGGTTCCTATCCACCGCATTTACGTATCTATGGATTGGCGCTGCTGGCGTTGGCGTGCGAGAGCGTCATCAGCGACGACTGTCCGGCGGATGCATTCACTGTCGCTGCACACGAAATCGACACGGCGGCCTATCGCGGCAGCTCAGTTCTCCTCCCCACACAAACAGTACTCGCGCGCATCGATCTGCAGAACGGGCGGGCCGGAGCGGCGATCGCGCGGCTCGAATTCGCCATCACAAATGCGCTGGGTGAAATGGATGTCGACGCACCGCGTTTGCTCGAAGCACAAGGATGGCTGGCACGTGCCCACGCCGCTGATCATCAATGCGCCATAGCTGCGAAAGAATTTGCGACGATCAACCAGGCTGCCGCAAAGGAAGGATTAATTAGGCATCCCTTTCTAGTCGGCGTGGCCGCCGTGCCACCGAGTTGCACGCAGTAACATACAGGCGAGCTCGGTGTTTAGGTAATGAAAAATCACGATACGATTGCCACTTGCAGACTTGCTTTCGTCCCTCGCTGATGGCCAACACCAACAGTCGATAAATTCTTTTGCGTTCGCGGTCTGTTCGATCTCGACGCGGTATCAATCGAATTTCTCACGGGCGGCGCCTGCGTGCTGATGTCGCACTCGAAGCCGGTTGCGGGTACCCGCTTCGATCCTCGCTGGTATGAATTACAAAGATTGTGACGCGCTCTTGCGCGGCCAGCGGAAATACTGTCCCCAGAAGTGTCCCCATTACAAACGACAAGAGCCCACATTCAGTGGGCCCTTGTTTTTACTGAGACTAGGATTCGAAGTCAGTCTTTAACAACTTGACATATATAACTATAACGAACGGCCTTGTTCAGAAGGCTACATATTTTGCTACACACAGCGCAAACGCGATCTGCCGATCATCGCGTCCAAGCCGGCCAGACAACCTCTATGTTTGGAGTGCCACATGCTTAGCGCCATCACGAATGGCGTCGCAACGCTGTCGCTGTGGACTCAACAACTAATCGTGTGTGCTGTCGAAAACGCCGATACCCACCTTGCAGTCGCGTGAGCTAGCGCTGACGCGTGCAGGGTGCCGCCCTCGACCTGGTCACTCAAAACCGTTGTCGAAAATGTCGTCTGCGACACGTTGCGGCCCCGTCAACGGCAACGTGCGGAGGCGCTGACCAGTCAATCGCGCGTAGGCATTTGCGATGGCTGGGGCGATTGGTGGAACGCCGACTTCGCCGACGCCACCCATCGGCGCGCCGCTTTCGATGATGCGCACATCGATTTGCGGCATGTCGCTCATGCGCATCATGCGGTAGTTGTTGAAGTTGCGCGCACTCGCGGTCCCGTTGGCGAAGGTGACCTTGCCCCACAACGCCGCCGTCATACCGTGGACAACGCCGCCTTGAATTTGCGCGGCGACCGAATCGGGATTCACCGTATTGCCGCAATCGACGACGCAAACCACACGGTGAACGCGCAATGTCTGCGGCGTGGTCCCCGAGACTTCCGCTACCTCGCACGCGATGCTGCCGAAGGATGCCCAGAACGCGAGACCGAGTGCGTGACCGTTTGGCAGGGCGCCGCCCCATGCCGCGATTGTCGCGGCGGTGGTGAGCACGTTGAGCGCGCGCGGGTTGTCGGCGAGCAATTGTTGGCGGAACGCGAGGGGATCGATGCTCGCGCCAAGTGCGAGTTCGTCTATTGCCGATTCGGTCGCGAATGCATTGATCGAATTTCCCACTGAACGCCAGAAGCCGACAGGCACAGCCGCGGGATGCGGCACCCATTCGACTTGCCGGTTCCCGAATGCGTACGACAAACCGACTGCGCCTTCTACCGCTTGCGAATCGACGTCGTTCGCTCCGATGTAACCTCGTTGTCCGAGGATCGATGGCGACACGTTGCGATACAACCAGCCCACGATCGCGCCAGCGACGTCCAGTCCCGCGCGCACGCGCACGAGCGCCATCGGCCGATATTGATCGTTTCCGAAATCCTCTTCGCGCGACCAGGTGAGTTTCACTGGTTTGCCGATCACCTTGGAGATCGAGATCGCCTGCGCGATGAAATCTATGTCGATCTTTCGGCCAAGCCCGCCGCCGAGGAAGGTCGTGTGCACCTGGATTTGCGCGAGCGACAACCCTGTTATCGCCGCGGCGACTGAGACCGCGGTGCTTTGGCTTTGCGTCGGCGCCCAGATCTCGCAAGATGTCGGCGTGACGCTTGCTGTGCAGTTCACGACTTCCATCGCCGCGTGTGCGACATACGGAACGTCGTAGCTCAGGTCCAGACGTTTCGTCGCTCCTGCGATCGCGGTGCTCGCGTCGCCCAGCGATTCAGCGACGAGCGCGCTGCCATTTGCCATGAGCTGTTGTGCATCGGTGAATATCTGGGCGGTATTGAGCGCGGCGGTTGAGGAAGGAATATTCCACTGTATGCGACTGCGAATGCCGTTGGCAGCATCGAATGCATTCCAGGTGCTGTCGGAGACCACAGCGACCGCATTGCCAAGATTGATCACCGCGGTGGCACCGCTGCCGGCGGACGGCGCACTTAGGCAGGTGCCGCCAAGAGAAGGACAGTGGATGATTGCCGCGTACATCATGCCCGGCACACTGATGTCGATGCCAAAGCGTGCGCTGCCATTGACCTTTAACGGAAGATCGAGACGCGGTACTGGTTTTCCGATTAGTCGGAAATTCGCACGAGGGGTGAGCGGCGGATTGGTCGGAACGGGCAGCGCGGCAGCCCCCGGTGCAAGCGCGCCAAAAGTTAATGTCGCGGCGGTGTCGCTCCGCACCACGATCCCGCTCGCTGCGGAACACAACGAAACGGAAATGCCCCATGTATTCGCTGCTGCTGCGATAAGCATTTCGCGCGCCGCAGCTCCCGCGGTGCGCAGCGCGTCGTAGTAGCCGATGGTGCTGGTGCTGCCACCCGTGAACTGGAATCCGCCGAATGCCGGATTGCCGTAAGCCGGATCGGCTGGTGCTTCAATCGCGTTCACGGCGGTCCAGTCAACCATCAACTCCTCGGCGACGATTTGCGCGAGACCGGAAAGCACGCCCTGCCCCATCTCCGTCGCGCCGACGAAGATCGTAATGCTTTCGTCGCTACCGATCTGAACCCATGTGTTGATAATGGTTGTGGCGATTGACGTTGTCGATGTCGACGCTTTCGCGAAGCGCGAGACGAGCGGCACGCCGAACCCGATCAACAAGCCACCACTTGCGGCAATTCCGGCGACGAAACGGCGGCGCGAAGTATCAGCCGGCACATCCAAAACGAGCTGCCTCGACATGACGTTCTCCTCAGCCGCCGGCGGCGCGATGGATTGCCGCGCGGATGCGCTGGTAGGTGCCGCACGCGCAGATGTTGTCGATCTCGTTTATGTCGTCGTCGGTTGGATTCGGATTGCGGCTCAACAGATCCACCGTCGCCATGATCATGCCCGACTGGCAATAACCGCATTGCGGCACTTGTTCTGCGAGCCACGCTTTCTGCACCGGATGGCTGTTGTCGGGCGATAGACCTTCGATGGTGATGATCTGCCGGCCAGCCGCTTCACCGACGTCCATATCGCACGAACGCTGCGCGCGGCCGTCGATCAGTACGGTACATGCGCCGCATTCTTCAATCCCGCAACCGTACTTGGTGCCGGTGAGTCCCAGCGCATCGCGCAATACCCATAGTAGCGGCGTGCCGGAATCGACATTGACTTGATGCGTCGTGCCGTTGACGTTGAGCGAGATCACGCGCGTTCTCCCGAGGCAGGCGATCCGATCCACAACCGCTCGCGAAACCCGCTCACGCGTCGCTTCGCTCAACGGCAGCCTGAATTCCCCGCGCGAACTTTACGCCGGGCGTTGTTAACGTTTTCGAGTATGGGATCACAGAATTGGCCGGCCAAGAAGACCATCACCCCGCTGATAAGTGGAAACACATACTCGCCAGCCGGTACGCTACCTTCAGGCGTTAATCCGGACCTCGGCAATGGCAGCGAGTAAGACCTTGATACTTTCGCTCCCTCACGTAGAAGATCAGGCGTTGGCGCTGTTCGTCGCCATCCAGATCCTCGCGCGCGGTTTTCATCCGTTTCTGTATTGGGCCGCCATCGTGGCCTCGACTACCGCCGGCACGGCACTCGCCGATTTCGCGGATCGCTCGCTCGGTATCGGCTACATGGGCGGCTCGCTTCTCCTGCTCGCGTGCGTGATCGCATCGTTGGGAATCTGGTACACGACCGAACGCTCGCTGTCGGTGAGCGCGGTCTGGACATCATCCGTCCATTGCTGTCACTCGGCTTGCTCGTGTTCATAATCGCCTGCGTATAGCTGTTCCCTCAGCGGCCTGCCGGGGCATCCGCCCAAGCACGGCGTTTGACGATGTGCCTGGCGGTGCGGCCCGAACGAACTACATCGTCGCGTTCGGCGCGCGCTCCCATTCGGCCGCTGCAATACGGGACCATGCCTCGATGACCGACTCCACCGCGATATCTGAAACTGTATGGCCGTCGGAATCGCTCAGCTCGATGATCGGCGCGCCGACCGAGCTACGTCGACCCCACACGGCGGCGGATTCCGTCCCGTAGAGCACCACCAGTGGACAGCCGAGTGCAGCGGCGATATGCGCGGGACCGCTGTCGACGGAAATCATGCTGTGTGCGATTTCCGACAGCGCCATCAGACGACGCAACGGTAAATCGTGTGCGGCAACCGACACTCGCGTGCTGCGAACGCACCGCTGGACGGATGCAAGCAGCCGTGCTTCGTCGGGCGAACCGCAGAGTAAAACGTGACACTCCGGAAGACTTCGCAGCACATGCTGCGCGACCGCGGCCCAGTGCCCGGATGGCCACACCTTCGTATCGCGCTGACGCGAACGCAATCGCCGCATCGTTCGTCTATTTCCGAGTTGGAGCAACACAGCGGGTTGTTCCACGATGCCCCGCCGCTGCAGCCAGCGTTGCACATCGAGCCGGTCGTCCGCGGTCAACGATAGGCGCGGTGCATGCCATTCGTGCCTGGGATCGATGGCGGGTGTGCTTAGAAAAGCCAGCGGCGTGACGGATCCGAACTCATTCAGCCGATCGACCCAATGCGTCGAACGCGAAGGATGGTCGGCCAGAAATACGCATCGATCTGGCGTGACGCCCGCGCGTCTTAGAAGCCATCGCGCGCGGCTCACCTGTTTCGGCGCATCGTCGGAAACATAGAACGGGCCGTGCCACATACTTAGATGGCGCGCGAGCGCCCAATGCTCGGGACTTATCCATGGAGGTACGTGGCGTGTCCGCAATTGTCTGATGAATCCGACATCCGCGTTGTCGCGGTAAATGTCTGTCGACCAGGTGCCGGATGCGATGAGCCCGCACGGCATACCGTAACGACAACGCAGGTGATGCAGCAGCACCGACTGCAGCACCATGTCGCCCACTCGACCAAACCTGATCACCCACGGACGCATTAAAGATCAGGGATGACGACGCGTGCAGCCAGTGTTTCCGGACGTGCCTCGCGTGCGTCCAGGATACTATCGCGAGCGCCATAGGGGCCCCACTCGTCGGCATCGGTCACGCTGAAAATCGCGGTGACGGGACAATCCGCCGCGCTCGCTAAATGCATGACGCCACAATCAGCCGTAACAAGCATCGACAGTTCGCCCAAGACCGCTGCGAGCTGCCGCACGTCGCTGGAGAAGAACGCGGGATAACGTGATCCCAGCATCGAACGCGCGAAGGCCGGCACGATTTCGACGATCGCCACTTTGGGTGCGCGCCGTTCGAGCACTTTCATAAACGAGAGCCACCACGCCGCAGGCAACAACTTGGCACCCGTGGCGTTGGCGAAAACCCCGATTACTGGCTGGTGCCCGACGCTAGCTCGACCAAGTACGGCATCCAGCGCCGCTCGCCCGGCAATGCGTTCACCAGCGTCGAGAGAGATCGACAATGTCGGCATGCGACTATCCGGCGTGATTCCGAGCGCGTCGCGGAGCAGCGCCACCGGCTTGTGCGCCGTGTGTTTGACGTCGGGCAACCGCGCACTGACGTGCGTCAGATAGTGATCGAAAAGTCCTTTGCGATAGCCGAGTTTGTGGCGCCCGTTGGCCATGACGAGCCACATGCGATCCGTGCGCGAACGCGTACACGGATCGATCACGAGGTCGTATTCCGTTGCACGAACGCGCTTCAGCAGGTTTGCGTAACGTAGTGCATGAAACACTCCGTGCGCAGGAACGTTGAAAACGTGACGTACGTTGCGATGCGCTCCATAGATGTCGTTCGCAACCGGAGAACGCGTGACGATATCGATTTCCGCGCCGGGATAGATGTGCGCGAGCTCGCGCATCAACGGCGTAGTACACAGCGTGTTGCCAAGGCTATGAGTAACGCGGCAGACGAGGATACGGAAAACGTCCTTGTGCGGCAGCAAAAGATTTCCACCTTGCCCGGGTTGCGCGGTCTTTCGACTCGCGAAACCGAGTTCGGCGTCGTTGGCGACGAAATGTTCGACGAAATCGTTCATCGTTGCTCGCTTTGTTGCCGTGATGTTTCACAAACGTCCGAAGCACGCCAGAAACGGACGCGTCCAGAAATCAGAGGCTGCTCGAATACAGGAGCCGCGGGAATCTGGTACTTCTCGTAGACGCTGAAAAGCTCGCCAGTCGGATTGACAGAGCACCACCTATGCAGGTCTGCGTACTCGACTTGATCAACTGGATAGACGACGCGTCCGGCAAACGTCAGCACGCCTTCACTCGACCCGATGCTCGCGATCGGCTCGGCGTTATCTTGCGCTACGCGAATTCGATGGCCGGCAGATGCAAGGTCCAAACGCGCCGCCGCCAGCTGCGACGTTGCGATCAGGCAAATGACACATGACGCGATACTCGCAAACGCCGTGCGACGAACCGAGCGATACCATCCCGGTACTAGCGCAAGCGAACCGCCGATTAGCCCAAGCACCGCGGGGCAAACCACGCGGGTTACGAAGCTCGCTCCGCGTATCGCGTCTGTCGCGTCGCTCGATCCGAACCATGCGTTCGCCGCGTCCGGCAGAAGCTGGTTTGCATAGACAAAGGCGCACGACGCCAATGCGAGCAGCGCCCAACCGAATGGACGGCTATCAATGCTGACGCTTTGGAGTTGCAGCACACGCGCGCATGCCAGCGCCACGCCCGGCAGTAGTGGAAAAAGGTAATGAGCCTGCTTGCCACTGATCGCGCAGAACACTATGAACGTCGGTACAAACCAAACCAGCGCAAAACGTCCGAGCGGCTCGGCGACCAGTGCGCGCCAGGCTGCGTAGAGCGGTGAACGCACGCTTATGGTCCACGGCAGCAGCATGAATGGCAGGACGGCGAAGTACCACCAGGCCGGACGCGCGTGGGCGAAACTGTTTGCGAGACGTCCTACGGTCTGGCCCAGAAAAATCGCATGCGCATATTCGTTCCCGCCGCGCAACGCCGCCGGAACGGCCCAACACAGCGCTATTAAGATCGCCCCCGCCAGGCCGAGAGCGCTGTCGGCGTACCATTGAGAGCGATGGCGTCGTGCGGTTTCGCTCCACACAGGGCCAAGTAACAAGACGAATGCGCCATCGAGCAACGCGACCGGACCTTTGGCGAGAACGCCCATGCCCAGGCCGACCGCAATCATTGCAACGCCCCAACGGCGGAAATTCCTATGCAGGTCGACGACGCCGTGAAGGGCGACAAGCAGGCATGCAGTCAACAGAACGTCGAACATGATCGCTTCTGCAAAAACTACTGTGTAAAGCATTCCGCAGAAAATCAGTGCGGCGTGCTCTGCGAGTTGGACGCTACCGTCCAACCTGCGCGCCAGCCGCTGCAGCATCCATATACAGGCGAAGGAAAGTAGCAGCAGCTCGATGCGAACAAGCCACACCGATGGCGCGGCAAACAGCCATCCGAGATTGATGAGCCAGAACAACAAGGGGCCTTTGTCGGCATACGGTGCGCCGTTGAGATGCAGGACAAGATAGTCCTGCCGCACGTAGATCTCCCACGCGACGGCAAGGTAGCGCGTCTCGTCTATAGGCATTGCAGGCAGAAGGAATGCGGCGGGAAGCAGAAGTAGAAACCAGCGCAGGCGCCAATCGGCCAAGCGGTTCTTGAGCAGGGTCCATCGTCGCGCCGGCTCACAGGCGTCGTCGAACACGACTGCGGTCATTTGGCCGCCTGATTGACGCGTCGAAGAAGGCCGTTGATGGAAGCAACCATCGGCACGAGTTCGTTAGGAATGTCGCCGCCGATCGGTTCGACATGATGCGGACGCCATCTGGCGATCTGCTCGGCGATCATGTCGAGGGAGCGAACGCTGCGACCCACCGCACGCCGCATGAGCAGCGCGATCAGGGGCACGGCGAGCAACGACGAGAGCGCCGTCGCCAGCAGTGCGCGATCGGTTTCGACCAGCCCCTCCGCTCGCTCCCCGACCCGCACCCAGCGACCGTTGTCGCTCAACAATGTATACATGCGCCACGGCTCACCGTCGACGGACAGCCGTGACAGCCCAGCCGGCGCGGCGTCCAGCGGCAAGGAGCGCAACGCATCGGACGCGGCGATCAATACGTTGCGGTGGTTCCATATCTGCAGTCCTATTTGTCCATCCGTTCCGCCCGCTCGCACGATGCGCAATGCTTCGGTAGTTCCGCGGTTCACTTCGTCATCGCTCCGCGCGAGCTCCGCCAACGCGCCGACGATCCGCGCGTTCTCGGCCAACTGCGCATCGGCGATGCGATTGATCTGAAAGCGATCGAGTGCATAGCCGAGTAACGCAAACAAAACGAAGAATCCACCGACGGTCACGTAGGCGATGCGTGCAGCGCGCGCATTCAATGAGTTGGTCATGTGGAGTGCTCTCGAATTTTCATAAGCCTGACCGGGCGCGTTCGCCGAGAGCCGTTACGACGCACGGTCTATATCTGGTGCGCTCGAGCGGAAGCGCGTCTGGAAGGTCGCGCAGCGCTAACTTGCTCGCGGCATACCGCACGAGCGACGCGTCACGACTCGCCAGTTCACCCGCGAAGGTGGCGCCGCTGCTGCTGGCAACCGAGAGAAGCACCACCTTTCCTGGAAGATTCATTGCCACGCACGCCGACAGGTGGCACGCGGCGACGCAATGCTCATGCCAGACGCGCCAGCCAACACAGCAACCGATTAGGCGATGCGAACGCGCTCAGGCGCCGCGTGAGCGAAATGCCGCCACAGTGGTCTGCAAAGGTTGTCTACGATTCTTGCAGCGGCGCGCAGTCGGCTGGTCTCTTTGGGCAATTGGGGACGTCGCCGAAAGTCAGCATCACCACGACCTTCGGATTGCTCGTGCAGGAAGAGACATAGCCGATGCCGCCGCCAGTGGAGGCGACGAACAAAGTGACGGCGCGTTCGGATTCGAGCACGCGCGGCGGCAGTACGCCCTGGAAGTACATCTGGCGCCAATAGTCTTCCAAGGCATCCGGCGCTTCGCCGAGGACGCATCGCGAGAACGCTTTTCGCAGTGGATTGTCTGCCGGCAGATTGACTGGCTGAATGCGGCCGCCGCTTTTCCACAATGTCTGCTTACGCCGAAATATCGATGCTGCGTCGTCGCGCGTCATCCGTTGCTGCTCGGCTTCGACCGAAACGATCACGGCAAACGGTTCCATGCTGTTTCGCGGTTCTGCCGGCATAGTGGCGAACAGAACCAGCGCGATGAACCACTCGCCCATCATGGTCAGAGCAGTACGCTGATTGAGGACAGTAAACCGTCCGGCGCGCCAATACGATTGTTGTGGCTGCTCGCCCACTCGATCTTCAAGATCAATGACGGCGACAATTTGTAGTTGAGGCCGGCAATGCGCAATTCCGTCGTATTTGGCTGTTGGGCGAGATGAAGGTTTTCGTAGCGGACCACTGCGTAGAGTTTGTGCGTCAGCGGCGCGACCGCTTGAATGTAGCTGCCCCACTCGTCGTTCGGCTTGCCGGCACTGGAACGCCGGTAATCGGCCTCGGCACTGACTTCCCATCGATTGCGCGTCCAGAAAAAATCGGCGCCGATGAGATTGTTGTGAGAAGGTTTGAAATCGTCTTGCGTGAACGAGACGTAGGAAAAACCGAACTGCGTGCCATATAGCGAGTTGACGACGAAATGCGTGCCGAGCGCTTCGCGGAATGGATCAAGGGCGGGATTCGGGCGAATCTCTTCGCCGGTAGACTCATAAAAAGAATAGTCGATACCGCGCCCAATGTTAGGTAAAGAGCCCGACACCATGACGCCGGACATGTTGGTCGGAAACAGATACTGCGTCGCCAATGGACGCGAGGTCGTCCACACTAGCGGGGTAGCGTGAATCACGTTCCAGCGTCCGATCGGCGTCAGAAACTTGCCAGCGCGGACATTCGCCGAATCGCTGAGTGCATACTCAACGTACAAGCGCTCGAGCGACAGATATCCGTTGTCGCCTTTGGCATACGCTTCGGTGTACAGCAGGTTTTCGTATTCGAGTTCTGCAAAGAATTTCCAGCGTCCTTGTCCCTCCCACCACACGAATAGGCTCAACGCATCGAGGGCAAGCCGTGGAGGCGTATCCGGATGGTTGTCGAGACTCGCCGTGGCGTAGGTTCCGACATTGATGTCGGTGCCCGGAATCGTAAGCCCGCTTCCGAGGCGGTAGTCGGTGTCGTCGCTGGCCCACGCGGATAAAGAACAGACGACACATAAAAGTGCGACAACCGAGCGGCGAAGGGCGTTCACCGCATACGCCCGGCCGCGCAGACGGCCCGCTTTTGGCATACGCGTATAGTAAGAAGTCGAGAACGCGAACGACCTCATTGAGTCACGCCGTGCCCATTCGCAAAACCCTTTTCATGGCGTTTCTCGGCGTCAGTCTGGTGTCGGCCATCCTTCTGGCAGCTCTGGCGTTTGTCAATACGCGCATCACCTTGCGCGACGAGATCGAAGGCAACGCGCGCATCCAGGCGGAATCCATCGCCGCGCAAATCGACAAGCTCATGTTCGAGCGCCTTCAAAACGCCGCGGTGTGGAGCCGTCTGGATGTCATGCAAGACCTTCAGGTGCGCGATGTCGACAAGCGCCTGTCGTCTTTCCTGGCGAGCGTTCATGACGGCTATCGGGGCGTCTATCTTTCGCTGTCGTGCGTGGCAATCCGGATCAGATGGTATTGAGCAGCAGCGACGCCGCTCTCATCGGCTCGCATGACACGCGCGCGGCAAGTCCTTCGCCACCGCCGTTGCTTGCCGGCAGCAACGTCAGCGTAGAAGTCCGAAAAGGCGGCAACGTGCCGGACGTGGAGCTTCGCGTGCCTATCCCTTCCACGTTCGCCGAGGGCGACGCTCGGCGAATTGCGCCTTCGGCTGGACTGGTCGGCGATTTACGATGTACTTGATCAGGGCGGCGGTCCAGGTCAGTCGTTGGCAGTGGTCGATCACGACGGCCGCCTCATTGCGGCTTCCTCCGCGCTGCGCGAACGCGGGCTGCTACTAAGCAAAGTCCTTGCCGAATGGATTCATCTGGCCGGTACGGTAACAGAGCAGGACGGCCACGCGATGAACACGTCTGCGGTCATCGTTAGCGCAGCAGCGTCGAGCGGTTATGCGCAGATGGAGAGCCTAGGCTGGACAACACTGGTCATTCAGCCGGTCGACGACGCTATGGCTCCCGTGCATCGGATGGCGATCATTTTCGCAGCGTTGTTCCTTGTCATCGTTCCGGTGAGTTTGCTCGTCGCCGTGCTGGTGAGTCGCGGCATCGCGCGTCCGATCGTGACTCTGACCCAGTTCACGCGTAGCTACGCGCGTGACCGGCAGCAAGCGTCTCCGCCACCATCGGGGTCCACGGAGCTTCGCGAACTTGCCGGCGCGTTCGTCCAGCTATTCGAAGATATAGAGCGCTCCCAGCAAAACCTCGTCCGCGCATCGAAACTCGCGATGGTCGGCGAGATGTCGGCGGTCATCGCACATGAAGTGCGCACGCCCCTCGGTATCCTGCGATCATCCGCACAGATGCTCGGACGCGAAGCGATGATCAGCGCCGAAGGCCGAGAGCTGATCGGTTTCATCGAAAGTGAAACCGACCGACTCAACCGTTTGGTCTCCACGATGCTGGATGTTTCGCGGCCGCGCGCGATGCTGTTCACGGCGACGGATCTTCATGGCCTGATCCAGCAAACTGTCGGTTTGCTCGCGGCTCAAGTCCAAAAACACTGCGTAACCATCTCGCTCGATCTCGCAGCGGCTGCGCCGCAAATCGAATGTGACGAAGAGCAAATCACGCAGGTGCTGCTGAACTTGATTGTCAATGCGCTGCAGGTCCTTCCTATCGGGGGACGTATCGTCATCGCCACGCGCGACGATTTCAGTTCGATAGTTGTATCAGTCGGCGATGACGGCCCCGGGATTCCGAGCGATGAACGCACGCGCGTATTCGAAGCGTTTTTCTTCAAGCGCGAGGGCGGCATCGGTCTGGGGCTAGCCATCGTCCAAGGCATCGTTAACGCCCATCACGGTCAAATCGAGGTTGGCGAAAGCGCATCTGGGCGGCGCGTTGTTCCGCTTCCGTCTTCCAAAACAACAAGCCGAAGATGACCGCTAAATACATTCTTGTCGCAGACGACGAGCCGAAGATGCGGCGCGTCTTGGAGATGATGCTCCAACGCATGGGGCATCACGTCCTCAGCGCGGCCAATGGTCGTGAGGCGCTCACGCTGTTTTCGAATTCGCCGGTTGATCTCGTGATCGCAGACATGCGCATGCCGGAAACCAACGGATTGGAATTGCTGGCGGCGTTTCGCGAGCAAGGCTCCACGGTACCGCTCATTGTCATCACCGCCCACGGCACGATCGAGTCCGCCATCTCGGCGATGAAGCAGGGCGCATTCGACTATTTGCTTCGGCCGTTCGACATCGCTGTTTTGGAACTTGCCGTCAATCGCGCGCTTGCAGGAGCAGCGAGATCGCTCGCCACAACTTATTCCTGAAAGAAGAAGTGCAGACGGGGATGGGAAGGGTTTGTCGGCAATAGCTCCGCCGATGCAGGCGATTTACGCGCTGATTCAGAAAGCCGGCCCTGCACGGGCGCCGGTGCTGATCACCGGAGAAACTGGCACCGGCAAGGAACTCGCCGCGCGCGCGATCCACAACGCATCGGCGCGCAAAGACAAGTTGTTCGTCGCCATCAACTGCGCCGCCATTCCCAGTGAGATGCTCGAGAGCGAACTGTTCGGGTACGAGAAAGGAGCCTTCACGGGCGCCATCAGGGAACGCATCGGCAAGTTTCAGATGGCCGACGGCGGCACCATCTTTCTCGACGAGTTGACGGAGATGTCGACCGCGCTACAAGCAAAGCTGTTGCGCGTTCTTCAGGAAGGCAAAATCGAACGACTGGGATCGAACCGTGAAATCGAGCTCGACTTGCGCGTGATCGCCGCGACCAATCGCGATCCGCGGCGCGCCATTCGCGAAGGTCGCCTGCGCGAAGATTTGTTCTATCGCGTCAACGTCGTGTCTCTGGAACTGCCTCCGCTGCGGGAACGACGCGATGACATTCCACTGCTCGCGAATCATTTCATCGCCAAGCACCGCGGAACACATCGCCCAATTCGGATCTTGCCGCGCGCGGTTGAGCGCCTGACCGCTTACGACTGGCCAGGCAACGTGCGCGAGTTGGAAAACATGATCGAGCGCGCGTTGATTGTGGGCTCCGGCGAAGAGCTTGATGAGGAGCACTTCTTGTTCGAGTCGCCCGCGCCACCACCCGCGGTCGCGCAACAGGCTACGCCTGCGGAGTCGGTGGGCAGACTCAACGCTCGCTGTTGAGGCGCTCGAAACCAAGATGATCGACGAGGCCTTAGCGCGGGCGAACGGCAACAAGGCAAAGGCCGCAGCATTGCTCGATATCAGCGAACGTACGCTCTGGTACAAGTTGAAGAAGCGCGGCGCGGAAACGCTCGACGGCGACTAAATGTTGCAGTTCACTGCAATGTTGGTCGACATCACTTGCAGGCCTCCAGCAGACAGGGACCGCAGTGAGACGTTGCTGTCCCGGCAACGATTGTTCGTGGCATAGCCGTTGCTGATCGACAACTCCATATCGGAGAGTTGTTATGAAGCATTTGTCGTCAGCAGCCTTTAGTGGTTTGTTTTTACTTTTCGTTTTAAGTCCAGTGCAGGCGGGCGGAGGGCCGTTCGGCATCGACCATCGCGTTGCGTACGACAATAGTGGCATTTGGAAGCGTACTTACCAAACCGATCTCGCCGTCGGCACGGCGGTCGTCGTCACCGTGGGGGCGCTGTGGGAAGGCAATGACACGAAGTTGGGCAACACGTTTTGGCGGTCTTTGGACTCTACGGTTCTGTCGGTTGCATCCGCGCAAGTCATGAAATTCGCTTTCTCGCGCGAACGACCGTCAACCACCGATAGTCCAAATCAGTGGTTCAAGGGTGGCGGCAATCAAAGCTTTCCGAGCGGTGAAGTCGCCGAAGTTGCCGGTGCAGTCACTCCGTTCATGGTGGCGTATGGCGACGAGCACCCCGCCGTTTATGCCTTGGCACTCCTGCCCGTCTACGACGCTGTGGCGCGCGTAAAAGTTCGCGGACACTGGCAAAGCGACGTGCTGGTCGGCGGTGCGCTCGGTGTGGGTTGGGGCCTCTACGCCGGCCGTGTGGAAAATCCGTTTTTTCTGGACGCGATTCCACGCGGAATCATGGTGGGCGTGTCGAAGCGTTTTTGAGTAATTTTTCTTATTTGGCCCGAGTCGCGATCGGGTATCAGTTTTTGCCTCGAGCCGAGCGACGCCGCTGGAACACTATGTGCTAGCAGCTCGCCACCCAACCTCGCGACAATGTGATGGCTGCCGTTCCATCGAGCTTGGTCACTCGATCCGAAAACCTGACACTTCGCCGTGTCAATCTGCGCGAGCCGCCGCAACTCGTGCGGGAATTTCTCGCGCATCCGCCATTGGGTTTCCATGCGTTTCGTACGTGCGCCGCGATCCCGGCATTTGTCGCGCGCTTCGATTTGCTCACCACGGCCGATCCGCCGTTCAAGCGCTTCATCGGCAGCTTGCCTTTTTTTCGCTATTGGAAGCGTCTGCTGCAGCCACGTATCTGTTTCGTCGGTACTACCGTTACCGAATATGCGGTTCTGGCGTCCGACCTGGATCCTGACACGGTCGCCGACTGTCTTCTGCACTGTCAAGGTAAGAAGTACGCGTTTACCATCGTCAAGGATCTGCCCCACGAGTCGCCTTTGATCGACGACGTGCAAAGCGCGAACAGCAAAAAATTCATGTCGGCACTCTGCCAACGAGGCTTCGTGTTGATCGAGGGTCAGGCGCTGGCCTATGTGCCCATCGATTTTCCGAACGTGGAGACCTATCTAGAACGACTCTCGTATCGTCGCCGGAAAGACATCCGCCGAAAGCTGCGTTCCAGAGATAAGTTGCGAATTACGACGGTCTCCACTGGGGACTCTGCCCTCAACGATCCCGCTCTGATCGACCGTATCTACGCAATGTACTTGAACGTCTATGAGCAGAGCGAGATTCACTTCGATTGTCTGAGCCGGGAATTTTTTGCCGCAGTTCTGCACGATGCGAGCAATGGGGGTGTAATCTTTTTCTACTACCAGGGCGATGAACTGATCGGTTACAACTTGTGCTTTGCAACGGCAGGCGTGCTTGTGGACAAATTCGTCGGCTTTGTTTATCCGCAGGCGCGCGATATGAATCTTTACTTCGTAAGCTGGATGCACAACCTGGAATATGCGTTGCGACGCGGCCTCACGAGCTACATCGCAGGCTGGAGCGACCCGAAGATAAAGGCTTATCTCGGCGCCCGCTTTACCATGACGCGCCACGCGGTGTTTGCGCGCAATCCTATGATGCGTGCACTCCTGCGGCGCTTCGCGGCGCGTTTTCAAAACGACAGTGTCTGGGCTGAAAAGACCGATGCGTCCGATTATTCTTGACTTCGATCAATCGGTCGGCATCTTACCTGACGCATTGAGTGTTGATCTTGGGGATCAGCAAGAGGCGGTCCGGTTTGGCTGTACGTTGCAAACACTGCAGCGACTCGATGTGCTCTTAAGCTCCGAGCTACCGGAATCGCACGGGCCCGTATTCCTCGGAAGCGGCGACTTTCATCACGTCAGCGCGTTGCTGATTCGCCGCGCCTCTAACCGGTCACGCTGCCGCGTCGTCGTGTTCGACAACCATCCAGACAACATGCGTTTCCCTTTTGGAATCCATTGTGGATCGTGGGTGAGCCATGTTGCGCGCCTTCCGAACGTGAGTCACGTAACCGTGATCGGCATTACTTCGCCGGACATATCGGCGCCGCGAATCTGGGAAAATCGGCTGTGGCCGCTCTGGTCAGGACGTGTGTCGTACTGGTGTCTCAGCATGTCGGTGTCGTGGACGAAGTATCTGGGCCTCGGTTCTTCTTATCGCGTATTTCATACCGCCGAAGAAATGATCAACGCCTTCGAGATGATGACGCGTCGATCACCCGAACCCACATACCTGTCTATCGACAAGGATGTCCTGCATCCGGATGTTGTCCGCACCAACTGGGATCAAGGAATTCTCTCCGAAACCCATCTAACCGCCGCAGTTCGAGCTCTGGGTAGTAGCCTCATTGGTGTAGACGTCACCGGCGAGGTTTCTGCTCACGCTTACTCGACAGCTTGGAAGCGTTGGCTGAGCGCGAGGGACAAGCAGCCGACTTTGAGCGCGGATGAAATTGCCGCGTGGCAACGCGACCACAACCGGCTCAATAAGAATCTTCTGGCGACATTGCAGACGCTGAATTGCTGATGACGTTCGTCATCTGTGCGACGAGATCGTCAAAATCAGCATCGCTCAGCCAAAGGCTGTTGGAAACAGTCAAGGTACAGTCGGCGAACCGTCGCGCATTGTGCGTCGGCGAACTACCATCGATGCGGGACTGTAGATACGGATAATCCGGCAACGCGTGCGCAAAGAGCCGGCTTACCCCCAAGCGCGAAGGCGCCAATACCGAAAGCACGGCATCACGCACCGCCAGCGACGGCATGAGCAAAATGAAAAATGGCCAGGTTCCTTGCGCATGCGCTCCATCTTTCATGACGCGAACCCCAGGCAAGCTCTCCAGCCGCGCTAGCCGTTTCCACGCTTGCATCTGCAGCTGCCTGGAAAATGCGGGCCACCGTCTTGCAGCGCGTTCGCCGATGCGTTGGCGCCAGGCGCTGACCTTATGCAGCGGAATAGATGCAGAAAAATTGTCCCCTATCGCTTTGATCCAATCCTTGCGGCGTAAGTGCCAACGCCGCAGCGTGCCGTAGCTCCAACGCAAACCTAGCGGACGATAGAGCGCGGTATACCCCAGCAGTTGCAGCAGGCGCAGCACCTCGACGCTCCAGCTCTTCCGAATGGTCATATCACTCGATGCACGCAGGCGTTCGCGCAATGCGGGATCACGCGTGACGAGCACACCTCCTTCATACGTCGTGATCCCTTTGCCAACGGCAAGACTGAAGAACGCGCAGTCACCCTCCAGACCCACGGGCGAACCGTTGACGGTGGCGTCCCACGCCTGTGCGGCGTCCTCGATGACCCAGGCGCCGGTTGCGCGCGCGCACGCGACCGCGTGAGCAACGTCCGCAATACGGCCGCCAAGATGTGTCGGCACGATCGCCAGTGTTTCTTCGTCACACATAGTCGCGAGCACTTCCGGGTCCATATCGAAATGATCGCGTCGGGTATCGCACAAACGAACGCGCAGTCCGCAATGCGCAATCGCCAGCGGCACCAATGGACAGGTATACGCAGGCACAATTACATCGCGTCGCGAACTCATGACGCGCAGCGCCTTCAAAGCGACTATCAAACACGCCGTCCCTGAACACTCAAGTTGCGCGTGCGGGATGTTCGCGGGACGTAAGGCCGCGTGAGTGCGCCCCGGCCACCAATCAGACCAGCGCGTGGGCAAACCCGCGGTTGGCGGCACCTCGCCCCAGCTCTCAAGTCTCGACATCGCCGCCTTCGCCAAGAGCGAGGCAGATTATGCCCGCGACAATGGCGGCACTACCGAGCCACTGCAGCTCGGAAAGCCGCTCGTGAAATAGCAATGCCGAAAGCAGCAGTACGCTGACAACTTCCAAATGCGACGCCGCGAAGGCGGGACCGACCGGAGCGCGAGTAAGCAATGTCATCCAAGTGAAGAACGCACCGATGTAACCGAGCACCGAACCGTAGACCCATGGCGCGGAGAACACCCGCAATAGCCACGGAACATCGAACGTCAGAGGCCCGGATTCCAGACCCGCCCACTTGAAGCACAGCTGTGACAACGTGTCGAACGCCACCAGCAAGCCGAATCCGATCAGGTAAAACCGGCGCATGCGATCACCCGAGTCCGACAAGCCCAACACCGAGCGTCACCAGGACCATTCCAACCACGCGCCAGCCGGTGAGACGTTCGGCGAACAACCACCGACCAACGAACATCAGCACCACGATATTGAAACTTCCTAAAAGGACTCCCTTAGATAGCGGCACCATTGCCAGAAATGCCAGCCAGACAAGAAATTCTGCGGCGAAGCAGATGATGCCGATCCACAACCAGGGCCGACGCGCGAGTGCAACCCATCGCGAATTCGCAATCTCAGTCGCGCCGGCATTCGCAGCTACTTTGAACGCCACGTGTCCAATAGTGTCGAGTAAAAGATTTGCCGACCAGAAACCTATGGGAGACAGAATCATGTCAGCTCGTGCAACGCGAACAGAAGACCACGTCTTCTACGCGACTCAAACCGACACACCTTTGCAGATTTATCTTGCTCACGATTTGAGAGTTACCGTTTCTCTTTCGCGCACGCCAAAGTCTCTCTCAACAGAGATCGAGGTTTCTCTGAACGCATGCAGGTCCAGTTGGTTGACCGGAATCGGGCGACCATCCGGCGCGAAAGCGACCTCACCCGGCTTCCAACCGTCGATTCTCCTCACAGCACCCCAAAAACGTTGAAGTGCTCCAATCTGCATCGCAATAAGTCCTCGTGCGTTATCCACGTCGACAGACGGATCGCCCACGCCGGTCTGCCGTAGCGGTTCGGAATACAGCGCGGTGCCGAAGAGCACATCCCAAACCGAAAAAACTTGTCCGTAATTGCAGCGATGCAAAGTAGGTCTTTCCGGATCGACACTCATGTGATGCAACCGATGAAACTTCGGATCGACCAACACTTTCTCGAACACGCGGCCGAAACCCAAGCGCACATTTGTATGTGACAAATTCTGAATCAGCTCGCTGAGCAGCATGATCCAGGCAAACTCCGCCGCGTCGACGCCGATCAGCACACCAACGCAAGCGAGCACAATCGACTGCAGCCCACCGTCAAGATAGCTGCCGCGATCGTTTGTCCAGCAACTCATCTGACGTTGACTGTGATGCAAACTGTGCAGCGCCCACCACCACGGAATAGCGTGCTGGACGCGGTGCATCCAGTAGTAGGTAAAGTCGTAGACAACGTAGTACACGGCAAAAAGCAGCATCGGATGGCGATCGAACCAGGGCAACCAATGGCGCAGGCCCGAGGTGTCGCCGCCACCCATCTCGCCACTACCGATCCCCAGCAAGCTGACCAATGGCGCGATCACCAGAAAAGCGAAAAGCGGATTTAGACCAAGCAACATCAACAGTGTGTATTTGCGATCGATGTGCGTCAGTCGACGATCGTTCCACCGCTCAGCGGGCAACCAGCTTTCGAGCGGACGAAGAATGAGTCCGATAATCGCGATCTGAAGGATGCCAATAAGTAACGCGTCGGCGATTTCCCGCGCATCGCCGGCGCTGACTTGTAGCCGAAAACCTCTCAGCAGCGGCGCGACAGCATGCCCACCGAGCCAGTCGACGAGAAAGGCCCAAGCGTCTAGCACGGCAGAACAGTCCATATCATCAGGTAATTGTAGGGTCTGGTTATTCCATTCGCCAGCCGGCTCGAGCTATGAATTACAGGAGCGACACAGGGATGCAAATTTTGCATCCGAAAACACCTGTCAGCGGATCATGGGTCGCATCTTCTGGGTAGTACTCAAAGCATGGGCGCGAATCGAGCTGATAGCCGCTGGAAGGCAGCCAATCTCGAAGTAGCTCGTTCCAAGCCCCGCCGATTTCTTCTGACGTTCCTTTGAAATCGAGAACGGCATAACGGCCTCCGGGTATCGTGGAGGTCAGCGCGCTTTTCACCAGCGTCGAGGTGCGGTCAACTTCTACGCACGCGTCGTACCTGCAGCGGGCGGCATCGGTAATGCCGGGATCGTCATGACTGATGCCATATCGAGCGTGTCCCAGCAATGAGTTTTCGCGCATCCAGGGATAAACGACCTGCTGCCAAAAGCGCGAAAGGGTCTCACCGTAAGGGCCGGTGTGGCGCAGATATGCGACGAAGGCGGGCTCGCGATCCGTGAGTGTAACGTCCATTTTGGTCTCCGATTTGCTGTTGTGAGAGACACGATGTTGGACTTTTTGATCGAGCGGCTCCTGATCGGCTGAATCGCCCAGCCTTTCGTAGACACCAGTCAGCCATAAACTATGGCAATGACGGAGGTGTTTGTGGGCGCGAAGCGATATACGGATGAGTTCAAGCTCGAAGCAGTTCGACAGGTCACCGATCAAGGTCACCGGGTAGCAGAGGTCGCGGAACGTTTAGGCATTACCGCGTGCAGCCTGTACGCGTGGAAGAGTCAGTTCGGCAAAGGCGAAGTGGTGCGTCGCGTCGAGCAGGACCAGAGTGCCGAGGTGCGTCGTCTCAAGGCAGAGTTGCGACGCGTCACCGAAGAGCGAGACATCCTAAAAAAAGCCGCCGCGTACTTTGCCAAGGGGTAAAGGCGAAGTACGCGTTCATGCGTGAACACACGCGTGAGTTCCGGTTGATTGCGATGTGCCGCGTGCTGGGTGTCCAGCGCAGCGGCTATTACGCGTGGCGGCGTTCGCCGCACAGCGCGCGTGCAAAGGAAGATCAGCGACTGCTCGGCCTGATCAAGCACGCGTGGCTGGAGAGCGGATCGATCTATGGCCATCGCAAGATCGCCATAGACTTGCGCGAGCTGGGTGAGGTTTGCAGTCGTCATCGCGTGCGGCGTTTGATGAAGCAAGACGGCCTGCGTGCGCTGGTGGGCTACGGCAAGCGTCCACGTGCCTTGAACGGTCCGACCGGTGCGGTTGCCGGCAACGTGCTGGCGCGCGCGTTCAATGCCCCGACACCCAACCAGAGCTGGGTCACTGACATCACTTACATCCGAACCTACGAGGGATTTCTGTATCTGGCCGTCGTGCTCGATCTGTTCTCGCGTCAGATCGTCGGCTGGGCGACGCGTTCCACACCGCACACCGATTTGGTGCTGCAAGCGTTGCTCGCGGCGGTGTGGCGACGTAAACCCAAGGCAGGCTTGCTGTTGCACTCCGATCAGGGCTGCCAGTTCACCAGCCAGGATTGGCAAAGCTTTCTCAAAGCCCACGGCATCGTGTGCAGCATGAGTCGGCGTGGCAACTGTCACGACAACGCCGCGATGGAAAGCTTCTTCCAGCTACTCAAACGAGAGCGGATCAAGCGAAAGATCTACAACACACACGACGAAGCACGCAGCGACGTGTTCGATTACATCGAGATGTTCTACAACCCGAAACGACGGCACAGTGCCAACGGTGGCGTGTCTCCGGTAGAGTTTGAAAAGCGATATGTTCTAAGCGGCTGACGACTGTCTACAGAAAGCTGGGCGATTCAGATCGCGACTCCGGGTGGCGAAATAGTTGGACGAAAACTCCACCTAAACTGGCTCGGTATTCTTGGTACGCAAGCAGTAGTACTCAGCGAAGCGTTGTTAGAAAAGGGCAGGGTGCTTGTGAGTCAACCGATGTGTATAACTATACCGTCGTCCTCTTATCAGCCAGTGCGATGGCGCGCTTGAACGAAAAGAGCTGTCCTAATCCGACGAGGGAATCAATTACGGCCGCCAGGAAGCTGCGAAAGCTCATCATCGATCTCCTGTGGCGTAGTCACCAGAAAGGCTGTTCACCGAACAAGAATCGTCCGTTTTATTGGACACAAGAAACGCTGGATAATGTAAGCGAGCGGACGGCCCAGTCCTTCCAGGGTCTAGCGTTAATGCATCGCCGAAAAGGGCCGGAACTCAGAGCAGTCCAGTCAAATAGCTCTCCAGATCCACGCGAACTGGCATGAAGTACACGGAGCCGCCAGCTTTGCGCACGAAGGCAAGGGCCTTTTCCCCGAATCTTTGGTTCCATGTGAGCGTCGGTTTGAAGTCGCGAGGAAAGATGGACCGATTTGTCGCTTCCCAGTAACTTTTCGAGCCATCGCTGAGGACCGGTGCAATCCCCCAGAATGTCTTGAGGCCTTCGAGTTGCTCCGCATGTATCTCCATTAGGCGAACATCGAAAAACGGTTGGGTGAAGAAGCCGTCCACACCGGCATCGAGCTTGCGGGTCACGTAATCGCGCTCTGCCCTAATCCCCTGCCGATACGGGTCGTATGCGGCATATAACTTGATGCCGGGGAGCTCTCGCTTGAAGCGTCGAACGACGTCGATTACCGTCGTAGCATAGACCTTCCGCCTCATATCTTGAGGAGGATCGCCGGTTACGATAATGACCTCCTGAATGCCGGTTCTTAAGAGCGTATCGGCCATCGGCAGCGGACCGTTGGGAGGAATGTCAATGGCCCGGAGATGGGGAACTGACACCGGGTAGTACCGCATGGTAAGGGCAGCGGCATCCCAACTGCGAAGCGGGAAACGCAGTAAGTCCGGGACGTTCAGCATGGTGACGCTGGGGAACCGACACTGAAGCATCTTGGCTTCGGCAAGTAGACTCGCGTTCGAGCGAGGCACAAGTTCGATTGAAATACGCATGTTGTTTTCCATGTTTCCCTTTATCGGGTTTCCGCGTGCAAGCAGGCTGACAGGGTCCAAAGGCAAGAGCTCAGCGACCTAGCTGATGACGAAGAAGTCAAAGCCCTTACCTGTCTCATACGTATTGCCGGAAACGGCGTGTTTCCCATCCGCCGTCAGGAAGAGTGTTGTCGTAAACCGTCAATCATCTTTTCGAGGCCGAGCGGGACAAACACGAGAGCACAGTGTTCGTTGCTGCAAACTGTTCTTAATGCGACCACCGTTAAGCTGTTACTTTGTCATCGCGCAACCATCGGTTAAAGCGGAACACTCGTAGAATGTTTCAGCGTCGGGCTTCCGTAGCCATACGGACCGCGAGTCCTGCTAACACCGTGCCCATCAGCCACCTCTGTACGGCAAGCCACGTCGGGCGATCAACAAGGAAGGTGGCGATCGTGCCGGCCGTCATCGCGATGGCCGCGTTGATGGACAGGCTGATTAGGATTTGGGTAAAGCCAAGCGTGAGTGACTGGCCAAGAACATTGCCACGCTCGGGACTGATGAACTGGGGCAGCAACGAAAGGTACAACACGGCTGCCTTCGGATTCAGCAAGTTGGTGAGAAATCCCATCACGATGAGCTGTCTCGCGCTATTGGTGGGAAGGTCGCGCAGATGAAACGGCGAGCGTCCGCCTGGCTTCATTGCTTGATATGCCAGATACAATAAATACAACGCGCCACCGATGCGCAAACTGTCATAAGCAAGCGGCACGGTCATTAGCAATGCCGTAATGCCGAACGCGGCCAGCAACATGTAGACGATGAAGCCCAGCGCGACGCCAAGCAGCGAAATCAAACCGGCCTTGCGTCCTTGAGAGATTGAGCGAGAAACGAGGTAAAGCATGTTTGGGCCCGGCGTGAGCACAAGGCCTAGCGCGACCACAGCAAATGCAAGCCAACGATGGACTTCGGGCACGGCACGTTTCCTGATATGGGTTGAGATTGCGCGACGCGCGACGAGCGGAAAGCCGTCGCTTGCCAGTAGCAAACTATCTGTATTCTCATTCACGCGGACAACATATCGTTGCCTGATCGGAGTATCGATACAACTGCAGATGCCTGTGGAATTCGCGAGACGCCGATGTTTGGCTTGACTGCCAAACCAACGGCTACCTGTAGAGTACTGTCTTAATTAAGCGAGTGATCGTGCGAGCGGCTTTAATGAAACGAGCGAAGCGGGACGACACTCAGCCATCCCGCTGTTGCGGCGGCTACTTGCAATAGAGATTCACGCCAGTTTGAAATGCCAAGGCGCTTGTCGCTGTGCTCGTCAGTTGAATGCTGTAGCCGTCCCCAGCAACGAAGTTAGTTGTTGCGGTGTTTACACACGATTGAATTGTCGGATTTACAACGCACGTCACGATTGTTGTAGCGGAACTCGGCACGTTGAATGCTGCCGAGCCGTAGTGTCTTGCGGTGAACGTGTATGTCGCAGTGGGAGCGCCTTGCGAAATCACTCGTAGAGCGGCGGATGTACAACTCGCTGGAGCAACAAAGCTCGGGTCGCGGAGGCGCGTGGCGTCTGTCAAAGTTTGCCGGGCGGCAGAGCGATCCTCGGTTTACGCATTTGTTCATGGACAACCATCGAAACCCGCACTGAAGATGACATCTGAGAATTGCACTTGGTAGGCACCGATATCCGTAAACTGCAATCCAAAAGAGCCACTACGACTCCGCGGAAATCCCACACCGCGCTGGTCCGTCGAAAATCCGCCGCTGTCGTTGCCGCTCCCGATCGCGGGACTCGACGTGTGCAAAGCCATTGTCTGCGTCGCTCCGCCGTTGCCTGCGAGAGGCGCCAGCAGCGGACACGTACCTTCAGGCAGGCCGAAATTCGCGGGCAGCGCGCCCGACGAACTGTAGACCAGATTATTGGCGGATGGTCCTATGGACGTGCCATTTACGATGACGAGGTCGTTGGCGACTCCCGCAGTTGTGTTATTCGAAACGATGGTGCTCTCAAATCGCGCGGTAAAGTCGGTAGCACCGCCCCCGTTCAATGTGATCCCTGCACCACCGCCCGTCGAAGAATTGAAGGCGATCGTGTCATTCTGGAAAACAATGGGCGCGTTAGACACGGAAATGCCGCCACCCACAGTTCCCTGAAGGAATGCTGTTGATCCGATCTGCGCATTGTTCGCGATCGTCGAGTTCGAAATGGAAACAAGTGCCGTGCTCGGAAACGAGGACACATATACTCCGGCGCCGTCGAGAGCGGCTACGTTTCCAGAAATGACTGAACTGTCGATCGAGAAGGAGTTGTTAGCAGAACCACTAGCTGACACTCCACCGCCGCCCATTGCATAATTATTGGTGATCGCAGAGTTGTCGATAATCAACTTCCCGCCACTTTCGATACCCCCGCCATCCGAACCGAATGTTCCCAAAGCGGTATTGTTCGTGACGATGCTCGACAAGATGGTCACACCATCGACTGCATAAATTCCCCCGCCTCCTCCGAAGCCGAAGGAAGCGCTGGAATGCGCCACGCAGTCAGCGACACGCGAGCCCCCAAGAAAAAGGTGGCCCTTGGTGGATATGCAACCACCGAAAGCGTTGCCCGCCGCTGTCGAAACTGTTCCGTGAGTCACGCTTAGGCTATAAATCCCAACAGTGCCTGTACCACTGTGATTGAATACGCGATCGGCTTGATATTGCGCGCTCACCGTCAGCAGATCGCGACCGGGTCCGGAAAAGGTAAGGTCATTCTGCGTTACGTTAATGGCGCCTGTGGTCAAAGAGATAACGCCACAGGTAAGCGTGGTCATGTCGACGGTATCGCCGCTCTCTGCGATGTACGTCACAGCCTCGCGCAAACTGCCACTGCCGCTATCATTGCAGTTGGAGACCTTAGCCGTAGCTGCGATGGTGTCCGTGGCGCAGACGCCAAGGAGGGTGCCGAGAGCTGCGGCCAGAGGCCGTCTTGAAGTATGGAATGGTGCGATGCGCTTGCAATGCATGTGGGGTCCTCTAGAGAGTACGCGAACAAAGAAACGCGACTACACTGAGAAGGACGGGAAAAACCGGTTGCGAGTGACATAGGCGTGAACGAGCCAGCAGAGGCGCAGCTTGAACCCGCTATCTGCCGACGCGGCAAACGTTGGCGTGCGCGCGGCAACTACGCACCGCGCCGCGTAGGCGTTCGATAAAGTCGTCGGCGGCGGCGCACCAACGCCATTGTTCCCAACCATTTTGCGTCGTAGCGACGTCCATGTGACCATGCCGTCTTCTTATTTGTCTCGATTCAAAACTGGCTACCCATGTCGGACCCGAAGTTATCAGGAAGCGGATCGCTCCCATCCGGAATCGACGAGTCCGCGCGGCTTCAGACCATTTTTTCTTCGGTGTACGCCGAATTGAAGCGCGTCGCCCATCGGCAACTGTTGGCCAATTCGAATTCGACGCTCCACACAACTGATCTAGTCCACGAAACATATCTCAAGCTGATCAGACCGGATTCGGTCGACTTGTCTGACCGATTGCATTTTTTTAGGCTTGCAGCGCGCGCGATGCGACAGATACTCGTCGACCATGCGCGTGCTCGGCAAGCGGCGAAGCGCGGCGGCGCTCTCCTGCGAGATGCCACACTCGATGAAGACAGTTCTTCTGACGGAATCAATCCAGAGGACTTGATTCATCTGGATAATGCGCTGAGTCAGCTACAACAAACCGAGCCAAAGCTGGGTGAGCTCGTCGAGCTGCGCTACTTTGCCGGCTTGTCGGTAGAGCAAGTAGCGGAGCTGCAGCTTGTGACGCCCCGGACGGTCCTGCGTGACTGGCGACGTGCTCGCATTTTCCTTTTTGATCTGGTGCAAACCGACTCCAAGCACTGATGAACGAGGAACGCCGAAAGCTTCTTGAGTCCATCCTCGACACGGTGCTCGACGCGGCGCCGGCTGACCGTGCCGCTGTCATCGAGGAACATTGTGCGGGCGACGCAACTGCTGCGGCATTTGTGAATCGAATGCTGGAGGCTGAGGCACAGGCCGACGCGACTTCGTTCTTGGAAAGTCCGCTGCCGGTGCCGAGCCGCCAATTTTGGCCAGATGCAAACCTCGAGTCGTCCGGTGCCGTGTTTGGTCCCTACGTTCTGCTTCGCCTCATCGGTCAAGGCGGGATGGGAGAAGTGCACCTTGCCGAGCGGCGCGACGGCACCTTCGACCAGCGCGTCGCGCTGAAACTCTTGCCACTTCCCACACCCAACTTAATGCAACGCTTCCGTCGTGAGCGACAGATTCTTGCGACGCTAGAACATCCCAACATCGCCCGATTGTTGGATGGCGGAATCAGTTCGGACAATGTTCCCTTCTTCGCGATGGAGTACGTGGACGGAGTCCATATCACGACGTACTGTCACGACAACCAACTGGACGTATGCGAAATTCTCTTGCTGTTTGAATCAATTTGCGCCGCCGTCGAGTACGCACATCGCAGTCTCGTAGTACATCGAGACATCAAGCCGTCAAACGTGTTGGTCACACGCGACGGCGTTCCCAAGCTTCTCGATTTCGGCATCGCGAAAGTGCTCGAAACGAGTGATTCGCCCGAAGCGACTCGAACTTTCGCACGTGCTTTGACGCCGGACTACGCCGCACCAGAGCAAATTCGCGGAGATGCGGTTACCACGTCCACCGACGTGTATTCACTAGGCGTCGTCCTTTTTGAGCTGCTAACAGGCACGAGGCCATTCAATTCGGTCTCGCGCGAATCAATCGAGCGAAACGCGCTCTACGGCGAAGCGCGGCCGCCCAGTGTTGCAGCCGCGAATTCGACGAAACTGCGCCGCAAACAATTGCGCGGCGATATTGATCGGATCGTCTTGACCGCCATTGCAAGAGAGCCTGCCCGGCGTTATCGGTCAGTCGAAGCGTTCTCCAACGATATTCGGCGCCATTTGGAAGGCAAGCCGATCTCCATTCGCGGCGACGCTCGAATTTATCGCTTCAAAAAGTTCGTGGGTCGAAACCGACCGCTGGTGCTGGTTGCGTCCTTGCTGATTGTTACGCTGGTGGCGGCAAGCGTCGGAATTCTTTGGCAAGCGCATCGTGTTTCTCAAGAAGCAGCTAGGACGATTGCAGCGAATGAATTCTTGCGCGGCGTCTTCTCCGTCGCGGACCCCGACGTGAATAAAGGCGATTCGATTTCGGCGACAGAAATGCTGGACCGCAGCGCGGCTCGCGTTGAATCCGGTTTTAACGACGCACCGGATTTGAAGGCGGACGTACAAAATACGCTCGGCGGACTTTACTTGTCGCTCGGCGAATACGCGCGGGCGAAGACACTGTTCGAACAAAGTCTATCGCTTCAGAAGGCGCAGGGCAGTAATGATACCCCGGCGTTCGCCGATTCACTCGTTCAGTTGGCAACCGCGAATATCGGACTCGACCGCTACGCCGCCGCCGAGCCCCAGCTTCGCCAGGCATTGGACATTCTGAAACACACTTACGGAGCCAATTCGCCGCAAGTTGCCACCGCAGTGCGCTTGCTCGGACTTTGTTACACAACACTTGGTCGTTCTACGGAAGCAGAGCCGCTTTTACAACAAGCGCTACAGATTGATCAATCGAGCGGTCTGGACACGGCGCTACCCGACGACCTCGCGGCACTGGCAGCGTTCAATTTTCGAATTCACAAATTCAAACAGTCCGTCGCGTTGTATCAACGCGCGTTGACTATGTATAGGGAAAAGCTTGGACGCGAGAACAGTAAGAGTGTCCTCACTCAATCGGAACAGGCGGACGCCACCTTCTTTGCTGGCGACATCGGCGCCGCATTAGCAATGAGCCGGGACGCCGCCGCGACCAGCAAGAAACTTTTTGGCCAAGATCATCCGCTGTCTTTGCGACTGCAGAGGAAGCTCGCGATGTTACTGACCTCGAATAGTTTTTATGACGAAGCCGAGCCGATGCTGTCTGACCTGCTATCCAGAACGCGAAAGGCGCTTGGGCCACGCCATTCGGAAGTTGCTGAAGTGTTACTCGTTTTCGTCGAGGATGACTTTGGGCGAGGCCACTACGAAGACGCGCTGGCTGCGGCGCAGGAGGCCAACTCGATTTGGCGGGACGCGTTTGGGGAAAAGAATGAGCGTCTAGAAGAGGGCTTGAAGGACGTGGCCGCGTGCGAGCAAGTCCTCGGTCAGCTCGACGACGCCATCCGCGATTTGACTGCCGCGCTCGAACTCAGCCGATCGTTGGCAGGAACTGAAACGATCACGTACGCAGACCTCGAGCAGACACTTGGGAAAGTCTTTCTCCAGAAAGGCGACGTGTTGGCTGCGGAGCCTTATTGCAGCGACGCAGAAAGAATCGCAAGAAAGTTATCGAGGCCTAGCGACCCATTGACCGCCGAAGCGCAGTTCTGCTTGGCCGGCCAAGCGTTGCAACAAAACGATCCAACTAGAGCCGTGGAGGCCTGGCAGACTGCGCTTGCCACCGCGCGTCGCGCGTACGCAGATGCGCCGCTGCAAGTGGAGCGCTTCACGTATCCTTTGATCAAAGCGCTCACGACAGCGGATCAACAGAGCGCTGCGCTGTCCCTGGTGAACGCCGACATTGAGTTGCGTACATCGCAATTCGGCCAAGGGTCGGTCGGCCTTGCCAGCGCCCAGGCACTGCGCGGTGTGATCCTCGCGCGACTGGGGCGCAAGACCGAAGCGGTGGAGGAACTGAAACATGCGCTCGCGGTCTGCAAATCCCATCCGACCGTGTCAGCAAAAGATTGCTTCCCCAAATTGCCTCGATTCTTCGAAGACTGCGCGGCGACCATCGGCGGGGCGGGATGCACCGTGCCTTGAGCATACTGTCGATAACACCATCACTGTTGATTATCGGCCTAAATTAAGCCAATTTTGCAGTCTATTTTCATTTAAAATTGAGCCACCAAATCGATAACGCGGGCCCCCGTTGCGCGCCTTCGGTGGCTCAAATATTTTTGAAAACGTCGGCTCAATCATGCGCGAAATTCAATAGCATGGGGGTTAATTCCTTCGGATAGTCCCTGCGTTGACCGTTCGCCTAGAAAAAAAAATGTTTCCGCGAAATTCGAAGGGGGGGGGGGGGGGGCGGTGACGTCAAAAAATGACGCCCGAATCCGCGCAAATCATCGCAGATTCAGTGTTATGCGTCGCGCTCTATTGTGCAAATTAGCGGCAAAGGCCGCGGTCCAAACTCTTTCGGTTCAGCTATGCGTTGACCAACCTGATTGCACCGGCACCGACGGTCCGGCGCACCGCGGATTTGAGCCAACGAACGTTGAGCTCGCAGAACGAATCAGCGTTCTGAAATTAGATTCTTTAGTCGCGCGCGATTTCCCGCTGCTTTCTCTAAGAAGCGACTTTCAATGTGCGCTATGTGGTCTAAATGGCCGAGCAAACTCCGTGCGTTGGTCACCGCGTCTGATTTTTTTCCAGCCTCGCCGAGTTGTTTAAATCGTTCCTTCACTTTTTGATGCTGTCGGGGCGGCGCTCGCATTTCGCCGCGCGTTATCTGAACCCCGGTCAATGTTCTGATTTTGCCTTTGCCAATCAGCATAGACTTTGACGGATGCAGGACAACTCCACTTCGGGCGAAGCGCGTTCTCAGCCAGTCGAGATCGGAATGTGAAGCGTTCGGCACAGTCGCCATCCCATCATCGACATAGATCGTGAACTTCCCTTCACGAAGGCGAATTCGTTTTTCAAATTCATCAAGGATGGATTTGTGGGAATAGAAAGCTACGACCTCGCTGTGAACCCCTCCCGTCGGAAGGTGCTGACGTCGATAGCACGACAGCGAGGCCAGTAGATAGGCAACATCACCGCTGCATTTAAGTTCGGATTTAAAAAGCTTTTTAACGTGACTAAAAGTAGTCGACGGATAAAATTTTCTTATATCAAACTTGATCGCGGGGTGATCACCGAGATGGGAAGCTGCATTCGTTAGAAACGATCGCCCACGCACACCAGATTGGCGGTAACTTGGCGGAACTACACGACGGAGTAACACGGCAATCCGCGCTTGAAGTCTTCGCAAGATTGGTTTGGCGGCCTGGACCTTACGCCCGTCGTCCTCCGTCCACGTCTTGTAGTTTTTGTTGCTTCTAGCGAGCGATTCTAATTTTGTTCTGCCGCCCTTCCAGTGAAGGCGCTCCATGAGGGTATTGATACCCTTCATCCCGTAGAGCCCGCATTGGTGAATTTCATATTGCTTTTTCGGTCGTTCCAGTTTTGGAAACTTTCGACGCGCGCGTACGACGGACTCCACGGTCTTGTTCGTCATCGTCGGGATCCCCTGAGACCCATTCAAAAAACTTGAGAAGGCGGTCTGCCCGGAGCTTTCGTTTTTGGTCCTGTGAGCCGATCACCTGCTCATCGAACAGCAAAAATGTAGAAGCCGGAACGTCGAACACTCGAGCGTAGGTTTGGAGCAATTGCAGAGACGGCGGCTTGTCGCCGGATTCGATTTCAGAGAGATACGAGGTGGAGATGCTCAACTGCTTCGCCAACTCATATTGCTTCAACCGATGAAACTCCCTCGCCAGCTTTAACGCCCTATTGATCATCTACAACCTCTGGATTTGGGAAAGGAGGGGTGTCGTGTTTTCACTCGCCTAGATTGAACCAGCTGCGCAAACCTTCTAGTACGCGAAGGAGAAACAAGCACCACTTAAAAACAAGTGGGCTCTTCAACGCACGCTTGAACCACCTGATGAAGCTATTCCACAAAGATTGCTGTCGGGTACTACCTTTACTCGCCATAACATTCCTCCGAGCTTGACGCCGAGCCAGTCTCGACGTCCCCTCGCGTGCTCAGAGGTTTACCGGGTAGACAGCAATCATCACCCCTTCAGTCCACAATGACGACGAGTCCCTCGCTCGTCGTCACCTATCCGCCATCAATCGACGAACCGATACCGACAACCGCGAACGACACGCCACGCCCGACGACCGATGCCGCCAGGAGCAATTAGAAGAGAAAAGATCCTCTCCCACGGACTATCCATAGTCCCAAGGTGCGAAGGGCGCCCCTTTCGGGGTAACCCGCGTAGTACCTGTTTGCAGGTTAGCACCTGCGAAGAAAATTCGCAAATAGCGAATTTGCTCCGCTTGCGAGTCCATGGCCAACTGCCTGGACGGTACCCCAGAAGCCCACGAGCACGGCACGTTCTAAAGTGTCCCCGCAACTGTCCCCGCCGCATAAAAAAATAAGGCTCGCATTGCTGCGAGCCTTATTTTTATTGGCTGGGAGACTAGGATTCGAACCTAGATAAACGGAGTCAGAGTCCGTTGTCCTACCGTTAGACGATCTCCCAATTCCGGATGGATCGCTACTCTGACTTTGCGACGATCCAGTGGAAGATGCGCTGCGATCGCTTGAGCGACCGCAGCGGCAAAACTGCTTAGCGCTTGGAGAACTGCGTAGCGCGACGAGCTTTGTGCAGACCGACTTTCTTGCGCTCGACTTCGCGCGCGTCGCGGGTCATGAAACCGGCTTTGCGCAGCGGGGATTTGAGCGTTTCGTCGTATTCGACGAGCGCGCGGGCGAGACCGAGACGGATCGCGCCGGCCTGGCCGGAGATGCCGCCGCCTTCGACGGTGACGAGCACGTCGAACTTGTCGTTGAGCTTGGTCAGTTCGAGCGGCTGGCGCACGATCATGCGCGCGGTTTCGCGGCCGAAGAAGACGTCGAGCGGCTTGCCGTTGACGTTGATGTCACCCTTGCCCGGGCGCAGGAACACGCGCGCGGCGGAGGATTTGCGGCGGCCGGTACCGTATTGCTGTTGGATTGCCATGATCGGTCTCTGTTCTTTTTATCGGGCGATGTCCAGCGCCTGCGGCTGCTGGGCGGAATGCGGATGGTTCGGGCCGCTGTAAACTTTGAGCTTGCGGAACATTTCGCGGCCCAGGGGATTTTTCGGCAGCATGCCCTTCACGGCGATCTCGATGACGCGCTCGGGATGCTTGGCAAGCAGGTCCTTCAACGGCATGGACTTGATGTTGCCGATGTAGCCGGTGAACCGGTGATACATCTTGTCGTCCATCTTGTTGCCGGTGACCGCGATCTTCTCCGCGTTGACCACGACGAAATAATCGCCGGTGTCCGCATGCGGGGTGTAGACGGGCTTGTGCTTGCCGCGCAGGCGGCTGGCGAGTTCGCTGGCGAGACGTCCGAGCGTTTTACCGCTGGCGTCGATCAAAAACCAGTCGCGCTTTACCGTCTCAGCGTTGGCGCTGATCGTTTTCATAGGAAACCTGTGGGCCCTTCAGGGCGTGTTCGTGTACGGGAGAACTGGAAATGATAGCCGAGGGTGCGCAGTCGTGCAAGCCTGAAATGGACTTAAAGCGGCGGATTGGGGCTCGCGGACTTGACGGAATCCGAGCTCGAACCGACAGTGCCCGGCAATGTCCACCTTACTTGTTTTCGGCGCGAGCGGGCCGGTCGGCGAGCGGCTATTGCCGCGCTTGACCGCGCATCGGGTGATTCCCGTCAGCCGCACGCCGCGCGAAGGCTGGATTTGCGGCGATCTGGCCGATGCGGATGTTTCGTGGCCGGATGCGGATGGAGTGATCAGTCTGGGGCCGCTCGATGCATTCGCGGCGTGGTTGGAGCGCCATCCGCAATTGCCGTTGCGACGCGTGATCGCGCTGAGTTCGATGAGCGCGGAAAGCAAACAGGATTCGTCGGATTCGCGCGAACGCGAGGTGTCGGCGCGCCTGCGTGCGAGCGAACACGTGCTGAAACGCTGCGCTGTCGAACGCGGCATCGCGCTGACGATCTTCCGCCCGACGCTTATATATGGTGCCGGAACCGATCGCAGCCTCGCGCCGATTGCGCGCTTCGTGCGCCGGTGGCATCTGCTGCCGTTGCCGCTCGGCGCCACGGGCTTGCGGCAGCCGGTGCATGTGGATGATCTTGCGATCGCGGCAGCCACGGCATTCGGTGCAGAAGCGACATTCGGCAGGACGTATGAAATGGGCGGCGGCGAACGGCTTGCCTTCATCGACGCTGATGCGCCGATTGCGCGAAGCGGCGGCGACCTGGTCGATACCGATCCCTGTTCCCACGGTCGCGCTCGGGTTCGCGACGCGATTTCTCCGCAGCGGCGCCCCGACGCGAGCCGCTATCGCGCGGCTGAAAACCGACCTCATCGCAGACATCGCTCCCGCACAGCGAGACTTCGGCTACGCCCCGCGCGATTTCATCGCGTGCGGACGTGTTGCCTCGTATACAAATAGACATCGCGCGCTCGCCGGCCGCTCTCCGACTGCTGCGTCGCAGCACAAATTTTCCGTTCGCATAAGGCATTTTTTACATTGCCAACGACCGTTTGAACTACCTATGATACGGGCGTTCGTTGCGTTTCAACTTTCTTGGGGAATCCTTCTATGCAGGCCAGGCTGAGTTTACTCTTGGCGCTGTCGTCGTCGCTGCTGTTGTCGGCATGCGGTGGCGGCAGCAACAGTTCGCGCGCGGTCAGTGCGCCACCGGCGACGAATACCGGCGGCACGCCGGCGACAGCCGTGATCACGGCGCGTTTCGATCCGTCCAACGCGGTCGTGCCGTTCCCGACCAATCTTTTGTTGTCGGGCACGCGGGATCTGACGATCAACATCCCGGTCGCCGATCCGACCAACGTCGGCGATCCGCAGGTCGCGCTCAATGCGCTCGACGGATTCAGCGAAGTCGCGCCGTGGAGCACCACGTTCAGCGCGCCGGTGAAAGCCGGGCTCGCTGGCCGGCGGACCGAGCGGCAGCGTGCGCGTGTTCGAAGTCACCTTGACGGGTCCGGGCGGCGGCGTGACGAGCATCGTTCGCGAGCTGCAATCGCCGCAGGAATTCGTGGTCGCGCTGGCGCCGTCGGATACGACCGGCCGCACCCTCGCCATCGTGCCGACCAAGCCGCTGAAACAGCTCACGTCATACATGGCCGTGCTGCTCGGCAATGGCGGCGTGGCTACACCGGGTTCGGGTCCGAGCATCACCGATGCGAACGGCAACGACATCACGCCGGATACGCCGTATTTCCTCGCCAAACGCACCAGTCCGCTGTGCGTGAACAATGCCTCGACCGATCCGCTGCTGCCGACCGCGCAGGCGTGCGCGCTGGAACCGCTGCGTCAGCTCACCAATTCGCAGGAAGCGGCGGCCGCTTCGGCGGGTATCGATCCGTCGCGCGTCGCGCTGTCGTGGGTGATGACCACGCAAAGCATCACGCCGGAAATGCAGGCGATCGAAAGCCGCGCCGAGCATTCGGATACGCCGTCGCTGACGGTGGCGTTCACCACGCTCAATCTCGGCAGTCTCAACGAAGGTCTGCCGCCGATCGCGGACATTTATGTCGGTACGCTCAACAACGATCCGTATTACCTGACCGTGCCGAGCGCCGCCGATCCAACCGCGCCGCTGCACGATTACTGGAAAGCCGCGCCAGGTGGTTACGTGCCGCCGTTCAACGCGGTTGGACTTGATCCGACCTCGACGAATGTCACCTTCGCCAATCCGCTGCCTGTCGCGAATTCGCTGCAGCGCATTCCGGTGATCATGACGATTCCGAACGCGAATTCCGGCAAGAGCAAACCGTCGGCTGGCTGGCCGGTGGTGATCTTCCAGCACGGCATCACGCGCAACCGCACCGACATGCTCGCCATCGCCGGCGCGCTGGCGCAGGTGGGTTACGCGGTCGTCGCCATCGATGCGCCGCTGCATGGCGTGACCGATAAGACCAGTCCGTTCTATCGCAACCAGCTCATCGGAAGCGGTGCGCCGTCGCTGGTCGTCGGCGAGCGCACGTTCGACGTCGACTATTCGAGCAACACGAGCGGCGCGCCCGGTCCGGACGGCCAGATCGACGGCTCGGGCAACTACTTCATCAACCTGAGCAGCCTGCTCACCTCGCGCGACAATTTGCGCCAGGCCAACGCGGATCTTCTCGAACTCACGCAAGCCATCGTCAGCGGCAGCGTGGCCGGTGCGGACCTCGATGGTTCGACGGTGGAATTCGTCGGCCAGTCGCTCGGCTCGATCATCGGCACCGCGTACATGGCGATCGAGCCGCAGCGTGCATGTCGGCGTGCTCAATGTGCCGGGTGGCGGTGTGGCGCGTCTGCTCGATGCGTCGCCGGCGTTCGGTCCGTCGATCCACGCCGGTCTCGCGCAAGCGGGACTGACACAAGGCACGACTCAATACGACGCCTTCTTCGTCGCTGCGCAAACCGTTGTGGATTCCGGCGATTCGATCAACTACGCCGCGTACACCGCCGGCAAGGCGATCCTCGCGCAGGAAGTGGTCGGCGATGCGACGCATCCGCCGGATCAGGTCATCCCGAATTTCGTGCCGGGTGCGCCGTTGTCGGGCACCGATCCGCTGATCGCCGCGCTCGGTCTGACGACGATCACGCAGACGACGCAAGCGGCGCAGATCCGCGGCGTCACGCGCTTCACGCAGGGCGCGCACGGATCGCTGCTCGATCCGACGAGCTCGCTGCAAGTCACGCAGGAGATGCAGACGGAAATGGCGAGCATGATCTTTTCGCGCGGTCAGCAGGTGACCGTCGCGATTCCGTCCGTGCTCAAGCAGTAAACGGCCAAGGGGAACAGTCATCATGACGAAGACAACCAAGAACACCGCACTGGCCGTTGCGATCGCGCTGGCGCTCAACGTGGCTGCGATGCCGCGCGCGCACGCGATCGAATTCGGCGATGCCGAAGGCTTTCACGGCACGTGGAACACGACGCTGTCGTACGGCATCTCGCTGCGCACGGAAGATCCGAGCAGCAACGGCGTCGCCAAGGCGTACTACAACCCGCTCGTCGGCACTTGAACCGAATCCGCAACAGCGCGCGGCGAAAGGCGCATTTTCGGCGAACCACGACGACGGCGATCTGAACTACAAGTCCGGCAGCCCGTTCTCGAACGCGGTGAAGGCGACGACGGAATTGCACGTCAACTACGGCGAAAACCTCGGCGCGTTTTTGCGCGCGAGCTATTTCTACGACTTCGAAAATTCCGGCAACGACAAACTCACCAAGCTCGCCGAAGATCAGGTCGGACATCGCGCACGCATCCTCGATGCATTCCTGTTCGACAACTTCAATATCGCCAATCATCAGGCGACGATCCGCCTCGGCAAACAGGTCGTGAGCTGGGGCGAAAGCACGTTCATCCAGGGCGGCATCAACGTCGTCAATCCGGTGGACGTCTCGCAATTGCACGTGGCCGGCGCGGAACTGAAAGAAGCGCTGTTGCCGGTGAACATGGTCTGGGGTTCGTACAACATCACCGACGCGTTCTCCGTCGAGGGCATGTACCTGCTCGAGTTCGCGCAGACCAATCCCGATCCGTCCGGCACGTATTTCTCGACGAACGATTTTGCGACGATCGGCGGCACCTACGCGTCGCTGCCGTTCGGCCTGATTCCGCAGCCGGTGCGCAGTCCCGAGAACTATTCCAGCGTCTGCTTCGGCGGCGCGGCCAGCGACAATCCGGCCTTCGGCGGCGGCAGCGTGTTCAACAATCCGTTGCTCGCCGAATCGTGTACGGAAACGGTGCCGCGCGGCCGCGATCGTTACCCGAGCGAATACGGCCAGTGGGGTGTGGCGGCGCATTACATCGCCGACAATCTCAACAACACCGAATTCGGTTTTTATTTCCTGCGCTACAGCAGCCGTTTGCCGATCATCTCCGGCACGTCGGTGACGACGACATCGCCGACCAGCGCGTCGTACTTCGTCGAGTATCCGACCGGCATCAAGATGTTCGGCGCGAGTTTCAACACGCAGATCGAAGGTCCGGGCATCGCGCTGCAGGGCGAGTTGAGCTATCGCCCGAACGCACCGCTGCAGATCGATGCGGTGGAATTGCTGTTCGCCGGTTTGTCGCCGCTGAACGCGTTCCTGCCGGCGCCTGCGACGCGCTTCGTGAGCCAGCTCGGCAACTACGGGCCGGGTCAGGAAATCCCGGGCTACACGCGCAATCACGTCTCGCAGCTGCAGTTCACCGGCACCAAGGTATTCGGACCGAACAATCCGCTGCATGCGGATCAGATCGCGATGGTCGGTGAAATCGGCGCGACGAAAGTGTGGGATTTCCCGGCGCAAAACGTGCTCCGCTACAACAGCGACGGCACCGATACCGGCGGCGGCGCGGATGTGAACAGCGGCAATCTCAACAATCCGGAAACACAGACGAATGGATTCGCGACCGCATTTTCGTGGGGCTATCGCGTGGCCGCGCGCGCCGACTACAACAACGCCTTCAACACGGCGTTTACGTTGTCGCCGCGCATCGCGTTCAACCATGACGTGAATGGCACCTCGCCCGGTCCCGGCGGCAATTTCGTCGAAGGCCGCAAATCGGTGACGCTCGGCGTCGAAGCCAACTATCTCAATCGAGTGGGCGGTCGACTTCAGCTACACCAATTATTTCGGTGGCGGCCAGTTCAACCTGATCAGCGATCGCGATTTCATCGCGTTCGTCGCCAAGTATTCGTTCTGAGGGAGGCAGCATGAAATCGATGAATCAAACCCGACTCGCCGCGCTCATCGCATGTGCGGTGTTTTCCGCGGGCGTGCTCGCGAAAGCTCCCGCCGACGAAGCGAAAAAGCTCGGCATGACCGGCACCGAACTCACGCCGGTCGGCGCCGAACGTGGCGCGAACAAGGACGGCAGCATTCCCGCGTGGGAAGGCGGCATCACCGCGCCGCCGTCCGGATACAAGGTCGGCATGCATCATCCGGATCCGTTCGCGGGCGAGAAAGCCAAGCTCGAGATCACCGGCCAAGAATTACAAGCAGTACGCCGACAAGCTCGGTGCCGGCCAGATCGCGATGTTCGAGAAATATCCGGACTGGAAGATGGAGGTCTATCCGACCCATCGTTCCGCATCGTTTCCGCAGCGCATCTACGACTGGTCGATCAAGAATGCCTCGACCGGCGAACTCGTCGATGACGGCGAAGGTGTCGATCAGGTTTCCGAAGGTTTCCCGTTCCCGATCCTCGACAAGGATCCGGCCAAAGCCGGCATGGAAGCGATCTGGAACCACAAGCTGAAATTCAAAGGTGTGTCGTTCGCGCGCTGGAACAATCAGGCCATCCCGACTGCCGGCGGCCAGTACACGCTGATCCGTTTCCGCGAAGAAGGACTCGGCCTGTACTACAAGCCGGGCAACACGCTCAAGGACATCAACAACATACTGCTGTACTTCTTCGAAGACGTGGTTTCTCCGCCGCGCCTCGCCGGACAGGTGTTGCTCGTCCACGAAACACTCGATTCGAAGAAAGAACCGCGTCAGGCGTGGGTATACAACCCCGGCCAGCGCCGCGTGCGTCGTGCGCCGAACATCGCGTACGACAATCCGGGCACCGCGTCCGACGGCCTGCGCACCAACGACATGACCGACATGTTCAACGGCGCGCTCGACAAGTACGACTGGAAACTGGTCGGCAAAAACGAAATGTACGTCCCGTACAACTCGTACAAGGCGCACAGCGACCAGACCAAGGTCGACGATCTGATCAAGCCGCACTTCATCAATCCCGACCTGCTGCGCTACGAGCTTCATCGCGTGTACGTGGTCGAGGCCAATCTGAAACCTGGTCAGCGCCACATCAATCCGAAGCGCACGTTCTACCTCGATGAAGACAGCTGGCAGATCCTCGAGATCGATCATTACGACACCGACGGCAAACTGTGGCGTTATTCCGAAGCGCCGAGCGTGAACTACTACGAAGTGCCGGTGTTCTGGTCGACGTTGGAATGTCATTACGACCTGAAATCCTCGCGCTATCTGGTGCAGGGTCTGGACAACCAGGAACAGGAATACGACTTCTCGTTCCCGGCCACGCCCGACATGTTCTCGCCGCAGGCGTTGCGTCAGCGCGGCGTGGAGTAAACTCAACACTACGGTTGTCCGACGTCAGCCGCTTTCGAGCGGCTGACGCATTTCAGGGGTCAGAAAAGAATGCGGGAGCGAGGCTTTTCGATAGTGTGTGCGGCGGTCTGTGCGCTTGCGTGCGCGCACGCACATGCGTGGACCGATCCGGTCGACGCACCCGCCGAGATGAAGCCGCTCGTGGCGAATTCGCTGAAGCTCGGACTCGCGAAATCCGGCGATCGCTACATCGCCGTCGGCGGGCGCGGCGAAATCGTGTATTCGACCGACGCGAAAACGTGGAAGCAGGCGCAGGTTCCGACGCGCTCGACGTTCACCGCCGTCACCGCCATCGATGCGGACGTGTGGGCCGTCGGCCATGAAGGCGTGATCGCACACAGCGGCGACAGCGGCGAACACTGGACACTGCAGCGCAAAGACGCACTCAAGATGGGCGGTGACATCAACGAGGCGACACGCGATCCGCAAAAAGGCGCGCCTTTGCTCGGCGTGCTGTTCACCGATGCACAGCACGGCATGGCCGTCGGCGCGTACAGCCTCGCGCTGCGCACCGAGGACGGCGGCGAGCATTGGAATCCGATGACGGTCGCCGCACCCGCGGAGAAGTCCGCTGCGAAAAAAGACGACGACATCGACGACGATGACGCCGCGCCCGCGAAGAACGACGCCAAGATGACGTTCAGCGCGAAAGATCTGAAAATCGGCGAAGAAGCCACGCCGCATCTCAACGCCATCGCGCACACCGGCAGCGGCGGACTCATCATCGTCGGCGAGCGCGGCAGCGCGTTCCAGTCGCACGACGACGGCAAAACGTGGAAGCGCATCCAGCTACCGTACGACGGCTCGATGTTCGGCGTGCTCGGTTACGAAGGCGATCACGCGCTCGCGTTCGGCCTGCGCGGACACGTCTACGAAACCGCCGATCTCGGCACGCATTGGGCCGAAGTCGAAACCAACACCGAACTCACGCTGCTCGGCGGCACTGCATTGCCGGATGGCGGCGCGGTCATCGTCGGCGCAAACGGCATCGTCCTCGCGCGCCTCAGCGGCCACGACGAAATGCACGGCTTCATCGACACGCCCGCCGGCGTCATTGCGGCGGTGATGCGCATCGGTGAAAAAACGGTCCTCGTCGCCGGTGAAAACGGCCTCAGCACATTTACCGCGAACTGATGACACTCCCGACTTCCGCCACACAACCCAACGCCTTCCAGCGCGCGGCCGAATCGCTGCTGTTCGGCAATCGCCTGGTCGTGCTCGCGATCTTCGCCGTGATCACGATCGCGATGGGCTACTTCGCCGCGCAGCTCAAAGTGGACGCGGGCTTCAAGAAACATATCCCGCTGAAACACGAATACATGCGCACCTTTCTCGATTACGAAAAGGAATTCGGCGGCGCCAACCGCATCCTCATCGCGGTGATGGACAAAAACGGCGACATGTTCAACCAGCCGTTTTTCCAGACCATGGAAAAAATCACGCTCGATGCGACGAAGATCGAACACGCCGACGCCTCGCGCGTAAGTTCGATCTTCACGCCGAACGTGCGTTTCGTCGAAGTGGTCGAAGACGGTTTCGCCGGCGGCAACGTGATACCGGCGACGTTCACGCCGAACATCGAAGGCTTCAAGGCCAGCGACGAACAATTCGCGACGATCAAGGCGAACATCGAAAAAGCCGGCATCGTCGGCCGTCTCGTCGCCAAGGATTTTTCCGGCGCGATGGTCTGGGTCGATCTCGTGCCGGAAGATCCCGCGCACGGCGTGACCATCGACTACAACGCGATCAACGATCAGCTCGAAGCGATCCGCGCGAAATACGAAAACGACCACACCACCGTCGCCGTGATCGGTTTCTCGAAGATGGTCGGCGACATCACCAACCGGCGCGAAATCGGTGATCGTGTTTTTCTTCGTCACCATCGCGTTCACCTGGCTGCTGCTGTTCGCGTATTCGGCATCGGTGAAACTCGCGTCGCTCACGGTTTTCTGCGCGCTCGTCGCGGTGATCTGGATGCTCGGCGCGCTGCGCCTGCTCGGCTTCGGCATCGATCCGATGAACATGCTGACGCCGTTCCTGATCTTCGCCATCGCCGTCAGTCACGGCGAGCAGATGATCAACCGTTTCCGCGGCGAACTGTTTTTCGGCGGACTCGAAGACGGCAGCGTCGACGAATTGCGCACGCGTCAAGGTGTCGATCCGCAAACCGCCGCGCGACTCGCCTTCCGCATGTTGCTCGTGCCGGGCACGGTCGCGCTGATCGCCGGCTGCATCGGCTTCGCGACGATCCTGATCATTCCCGTCCGCATCATTTTCGAACTGGCGGTGACGGCGACCGTCGGCGTCGCGCTGACCATCCTCACCGATCTGATTCTGCTGCCGGTGCTGCTGTCGTATTGCCGCCTGCGCAATCTCGAAGGCAAGAAAGAAATGGCGCCTGCGCCAGCTCACGCAGTTCGACAAATTGTGGAGCGTGCTCGCGCGCCTGAGCCGCCCGGTGCCGGCGGCGATCGTGATATCGTCATCGGCGTCGGCATGTGGGCCGTTGCCGCGCATTTCGGCAAAAACGTGATGATCGGCGACGCACAGAAAGGTGTGGCGGAGTTGCGTCCCGACGCGCGCTACAACCGCGATGCCGAACTCATCAGCGACAAGTTCGCGCTCGGCGTCGATCTGCTCGATGTCATCGCCGAAGCCGCGCCGAACGCGTGCACGACGAGCTATCCCGTGATGGAAACGCTCGACCGTTTCGCGTGGCACATGAAAAACGTCGAAGGGCGTCGCGCAGGTGATCACGCTTGCCGATCGCCGCGAAAATCGTCAACGCCGGCTGGAACGAAGGCAATCTGCGCTGGCGCGTTTTGCCGCGCGACAGCGATGGCCTGCGCCAGGACACGCAAGGTTTCGAAACCGATTCGGGCTTGCTGAACCAGGATTGCAGCGCGATGCCGGTGATGATGTTCCTCACCGATCATCGCGCGACGACGATCGATCGCGTCGTCACCGCGGTCAAGGAATTCCGCGACGACAACAAGGTTTTCGCCGGACCCGACGTGAACTTCCGCGAACAACTCGCCAAGGACAATTCGCCAGACAAGAACGACAAACTCAATCTGCGCCTCGCGACCGGCAACGTCGGCGTGTTCGCCGCGATCAACGACGAAGTGCGCGCGGTCGATCACGAAATGCTGTGGCTGCTCTACGCCGCCGTGTTCCTGATGTGCCTGCTGAGCTTCCGCAATCCGCTCGCCGCGCTGTGCATCACGCTTCCTCTCGTTCTCGTGACGGAATTGGGCCATTCGCTGATGGTGTATCTGGACATCGGCAAAAAGGTGAACACGTTGACCGTGCTCGCGCTCGGCGTCGGCATCGGCGTCGATTACGCGATCTACATTTTCGCGCGCATGCGCGAATCGATGAACCAGGGCCGCTCGCTGACCGATTCGTATTTCATCGCGCTGAAAACCACCGGTATCGCCATCTTCTACACCGCGCTGACGCTTGCCGTCGGCGTCGGCATGTGGGTGTTTTCCGATCTCAAATTCCAGGCCGACATGGGCGTGCTGCTGACCTTCATGTTCGTCGTGAACATGGTCGCGGCGATCGTGTTCCTGCCGGCGCTGTGCCGTTGGCTGCTCAAACCCCGCGAACGTTTTTAGGGCCGCCGGCGTTCGGATTCCCGCTCGTCGGCGTTAGTGTGTTTAGTTGTTCACAAACTTGGGAGAGGAAATGGGAACCTTACTTGTCACGATTCTGGTTGGCCTGGTCATCGCCGTCGTCGTCGGCGGACTCATCATCATGCTCGCCACGCGCGTCGTCGGCGGATTCATGCCGAGCTTCGCGCAAGCCTGCATCGCCGCGCTCGTCGCCGCCATCGCCGCAATGCTATTGAACTGGGTCGTCGGCATGGCCATGGGCGCATCGGGCACGACCAGCATCATCTGCCTGGTTCTCGTGTTCCTGATCAACTCGGCGGTGATCAACGCGATCGTGAAGCGTCCGGGCGGCGCATCGCTGGGATTCGGCACCGCTTGCCTGATCAGCCTCGTGCAGATCGTGATCGAAATCGTTCTCGGCGTGCTCGTCGCCATTCTGTTCGGCGCGGCCTTCATGAGCGTGCTCGGTACGATGCACTGAAACACCACGGCGCTGCGGAGTCCTTCCGCGGCGCCGTTTTTCTGTCCGCGGGCGACTAGCGCGGACCTGTCCGCTTCTCAGGCGAAAGTTGTCCGTTTCCACGTCCGGCAGGTGGTTAATCTCCGTCCGACTGATCGGAAACGGCCATGGAACCCCTCCTCGCTGCGGTTATCGTCGGCGTACTGACCGATTTCATCGTGGTCGCCGCGCTCATCATCGCCAGCGTTCGCATGGTGGCGGGGTTCTGGCCGACATTTCCGAAAGCGCTGCTCTGCTCGACGCTGCTGTTCTTCCTGAGCCTGATCGTGACGACGGCCATGCAAACCGTCGTAGGCAAGGGAAATGGATTCGCTCCCACATCCGGCGTCATGCTCGTGCTCAGCGCCGTGGTGGTGAATGGGCTGATCAAGCGTCCGGACGGCACCTCGATCGGCCTTGCCATGGCCGCACTCGCATCGCTCATCCAGCTCATCGCTGAAATCCTGGTGATCGTTCTGGTCGTGATCGGATTCGGCTTTTCCTTGCTGGTCGCGCTGAACAGCGTTTAGCGACGGCGTGCAGTAATTCTGCATGGTCGCGCAGCGGTCGAAATTCAACACGCACTACTAGCACTCGATCAGTAGGCGACGCCGATACGGCGCATGATCTTGGCGACCAGCCACGCCGGCCCGATCAGCAGATAGGCAACATCAGTCAGAAACGACGGCTTCTTGCCTTCGATCTTGTGCCCGACGAATTGCGCGACCCACGCCAGCACGAACACGGCGATCGCGAGCCACATGAGGTTCGTCGGACCAATCGCGCGGTAAAGCCCTTCTGTGATCAATCCAAGCGCCACGAACGCAATCAGCATGGCGAACCCGAGCGGCCGCGACAGGCGCAGATAAAACGACAGCGCGAAGAACATCGCCACACCCGCCCACAATCCCGGCCGTCCGATCACTGCCGGCACCGGCACCACCCACAGCAGCGCAACGGCCGTCCACAAGATCAGCGGCACGCAAATCCAATGCACGACGATATTGGTCGGATTGCGATGATCTTCGCTGTAGTTGCCCAGCCAACGATCGACGTCGCGGCGGGTATCGGAGGGAATCGCGTTCATGGAGAGTTTCCGGTCGGCGAACGACACCAGTGTACTGCTATTTTCCCGCAATCAACCTGTCGTATTCGGCGTGCGTTCCGATCCAGAACCACAACACGCCGCCATCAATTCCAACGCCCAAAGCACGATAGCGCAAACCCACGCGCGCCGACCAATAATTACCGACGCGCTTCATGTGCAGCGATGGATGCGAGAGATTGGTTTTAAGTAACGCGAAACAACGATCCGCCAGCTGGCGAATGTCTTGAGGTAGCGCGTTGTAAGCAGTCCAGAAACCCGACGACGTGCAATGTTTCACAACTCTTTCGTCTTTCCTTGACGGTGCTCTTCAAGCGCGGCTTCGGCGACCGCATCGAATCGGCCTGCGGCGACATCGGCCGCAATTCGCTCGTCCCACGCGTCGGCATCGAACGTGGAAAACCACTCGCGAAAAACCGCCAGCTCTTCCGGCCGCAGCGATGCGACTTGCTGCTCAATGGATTCTACTTTTCCCATAAAACGATCTTATCAATCGATCTCGATTCCCGCCAGTTTGCGCAAAGCCTCGGCATATTTCTCGGCCGTCCGGCGAATCACTTCTTCCGGCACCTTCGGACCCGGCGCCTGTTTGTTCCAGTCGAGCGTTTCCAGATAGTCGCGCACGAACTGCTTGTCGTAGCTCGGCGGGCTGATGCCGACGCGGTATTCGTCCGCAGGCCAGAAACGCGACGAATCCGGCGTCAGCATTTCGTCCATCACATACAAGCTTGCCGGTTTCGTCGGTGCCGAATTCGAACTTCGTGTCGGCGACGATGATGCCGCGCGTTGCGGCGAACTCGGCGGCGAATTTGTAAATTTTCAGCGTCGGCGTCGCGCACCTGCTCGGCGAGATCGACGCCGATGAGTTCGACGACCGTGTCGAAGCCGATGTTCTCGTCGTGACTGCCCGAGGCGGCTTTGGTCGACGGCGTGAAAATCGGTTCCGGCAACTGTTCGGCCTGCCGCAATCCGGCCGGCAGATCGATGCCGCACAGCGCGCCGGTCGCCTGATAATCCTTCCAGCCCGAGCCGATCAGATACCCGCGCGCGATCGCCTCCACCGGCACCGCCTTCAGCCGCTTGGCCACCACGCTGCGCGTGGCATACAGCGCCAGATTCGTGCCGCGCGGCAGCACATCGGCGACATCTTTGCCGGTCAGATGATTGGGCATCAGCGACGCGGTCTTGTCGAACCAGAAATTGGATATCTGGCACAACATCTCGCCCTTGCCCGGAATCGGATCGGGCAGGACCACATCGAACGCGCTCAGCCGATCGGTCGCCACGATCAGCAATTGGCTGTCGGACAACGCATACACATCGCGCACCTTGCCGCGATGGACGAGTTCGAGGCCGGGCAAATCGGATCGATGCAGCGTGGTGGGCACGTCGGAACTCCTGTCGGATCGCACATTTTAACGAGAGGAACCGGCGTCCCGCCTGATAAAATCACCGCCATGCCGATCTCCCGATCCGGGCTGCCCGCCGCCGCCTCACTCCTGCTTGCGCTCTGCGCATCCGTTGCCGCGCAATCGCCGCCGCAGCGGCTGGGCTTGTGCGCGGCGTGCCATGGCGAGCGCGGCATCGCGACGGCCAAATCGCTGCCGAATCTCGCCGGGCAGAATCTGGATTATCTGCGCGATGCCTTCGCGCAATATCGCAGCGGCGCGCGCGATGTGGCCGCCATGCGCGCCGCGATCGGCATGGTGGGCGCGCGCCGAAGCCGATGCGATCCTGCAGTGGTACGCCGCGCAAGCCGCCGGCGAGGTCAAGATGAATATCATCGGCAAACTGATCGGCGCCATTGATCGGGCTGTATTTCATGCACAGCCTGTTCGGCGCCGTCATCGGCATGGCGCTCGGGCATCTGTGGGACGTCGGCATGCTGAAGATGCCGCGTGCGGGCGTGCATGGCTCGCACTCGTTTATCGCGCCGCTGTTCGGGCTCGCCGGCGCGATCTCGAAATCCGACGGCCGCGTATCCGAAGGCGAAATCACCGCCACCGAAAACCTGATGGAGCGCATGCAGCTTTCGTCCGCACAGCGCGAAGAAGCCATCTCGCACTTCAATCAGGGCAAGCAGCCCGACTTCCGCACCACCGCAGCCATCGCCGATCTAAAAGCGTGGGCGAACGGACGCCGCGACCTGGCCTACCTGCTGCTCGACATGCTGCTCGACATCGTCTACGCCGAAGGCGCGCCGCTGCAGAACGACAAACTGCGCATCGTGCGCAAACTGTGCTGGTCGCTCAATGTCGACGAACGCGAACTTTCGGCGCTCGCGGCGATGAAAGGCTACGGCCACGCCTACCAGCGCGGCTACACCTACGGCAGCCGCTACGGATCGACCGGCGGCCGCCACTACGAACAGGCGACGCGCACCGATCCGGTCGCCAAGGATCCGTACGCAATCCTCGGCCTCACGCCCGACGCCAGCGAACGCGAGATCAAGCGCGCCTATCGCAAGCTGATCAGCCAGCACCATCCCGACAAGCTCGGCGACGTGCCCGAAGAACTCAAACGCCGCGCCGAAGAGCGCGCGCGTGAGATCAATACGGCGTATGAGAAAATACAGTCACTACGCGGATTCAAGTGAGCAGCGGCCATGGCTAAGCAATCCACCGTCATCGCACCGTCGATCCTCTCGGCGAACTTCGCCAAACTCGGCGAGGAAGTCGACAACGTTCTCGCCGCCGGCGCCGACTGGGTGCATTTCGACGTGATGGACAATCACTACGTGCCGAACCTCACCATCGGTCCGCTGGTTTGCGAGGCGCTGCGCAAGCACGGCGTGAAAGCGCCGATCGACGTGCATCTGATGGTGAAACCCGTCGATCGCATCGTTCCGGATTTCGCCGAAGCCGGCGCGACCAACATCAGCTTCCATCCGGAAGCGAGCGAACACATCGACCGCACGATCCAGCTCATCAAACATTCCGGCTGCACGGCGGGATTGGTATTCAATCCCGCAACGCCGCTCGACTATCTGGATTACGTGATGGACAAGATCGATCTGATCCTGATCATGTCCGTGAATCCGGGATTCGGCGGACAGAGTTTCATTCCGATCCGCGCTGGAAAAACTGCGCAAGGCGCGCGAGATGATCGATCGCAGCGGACGCAACATCCGTCTCGAAGTCGACGGCGGCGTGAAGGCCGACAATATCGGTGAAATCGCGCGAGCCGGCGCCGATACGTTCGTGGCCGGCTCGGCGATTTTTGGGCATGCGGACTATCGCGAAATCATTGCTACGATGAAGCGAACCGTCGCGCATTGATTGCGTGAACGCCTACGTCCCATTGCAGGACGCATTCATCGAAAAAAAGGCCGCGCCGGGGCTCTGCGGGGAGGTTGGGGAGCATTGCGTCCCCGGCACGGTCCTGACAAACGTTAGAGAACTCTCCAGTTCGGATCGGCTTCGCCCTGATCCGGCGACTCGATCGATCCTTCTGCAGACTTCGCGGATTCGGCTGAAGTTCCGCTGTCGCGCCAGTCGTTCAGGTCGGCGCGCAGCGCGTAGAAATCGGCGGGTAGATAGATGTCCATGGCTATGCTCGGTTGTGTCCTACAGGTGCGCGCTGGCGATGAAGCCGAGCAGCAGCGCGCCGATGGCGAAGACGAAGCGCAAGGGTTCGAACGTCTGCGACAGTTCGGCGTTCGGATCGGGGCGGTCGGTTTTCATTGTTTTACTTCGCGTGAGCGCCGGTTCTGGCGCGAGCCTAGATTCGCGCCGCATCACGGCGCCACGCGGGGCGTGATTCGGGCACATTCGCGATGGCTTGTGGCGAAGTTCTGACATCGCATCCGCAGCCGTTGTGGCGCGGCCCGCGCGCCCCTATTCTGGGCGGCATCGCAACCGGGAATTGCTCATGGGCCGCAACATCGCCATCGTCGAAGACGAACCGTCCATCCGCGCCAACTACGTCGAGGCGCTGACGCGTTTCGGATATCAGGTCGCCGGTTACGGCTCGCGCCCGGAAGCCAGCCGCGCGTTCAATGCGCGCTTTCCGGAACTGGTCATCATCGATGTCGGACTCGGCGAAGAACCCGACGGCGGTTTCGAACTGTGCCGCGAGTTGCGCGCGAAGTCGCCGACGCTGCCGATCCTGTTCCTCACCGCGCGCGATTCGGATTTCGACGTGATCTCCGGCCTGCGTCTGGGCGCCGACGATTACCTCACCAAAGACGTCAGCCTGCATCATCTCGCCGCGCGCATCAGCGCGCTGTTTCGTCGTCTCGATGCGCTGTCGAAACCGTCGTCGAAGGAAACCGTCGTCGAACACGGCCCGCTCAAGCTCGAAGCCGAACGGATGCGCGTGACGTGGAACAACGAGGAAGTGCCGCTCACCGTCACCGAATTCTGGATGGTGCACACGCTCGTGCGTTTTCCCGGCCACGTGAAGAATCGCGACCAGCTCATGCGCGAGGCGCAGGTCGTCGTCGACGATGCGACGATCACTTCGCACATCAAACGCATCCGCAAGAAATTCATCGCCATCGACGCAAATTTCGATGCGATCGAAACCGTGCACGGCGTCGGTTATCGGTGGAAACCCTGATCACTTCTCGGCGGCACTGATCGATGTCGCTTCGCTTCAAACTCCTGCTCATCGCCCTGTCGACGCTGGCGTTGCCGCCGCCGGCTGGCTGTTCGTGCGCCAGATGGAAGAACTGCTGCGGCAAGGTCAGGAGCAGACGCTGATCGCCTCGGCGCGTGCGCTCGCGCGAAGTCTCAACGCGCTGAACGCGGAGCTGCCGCCCGCGGGCAACGCGTTGTACGTGCATCACGCGCCGTCGCGGATCAATGTCGACGGATATGGCGGCGACTGGTCGGCGCTGCGGCCGTACACGCAATATCTCGGACCCGCGGCGGATGCGGAAAAACTGTCGATGCTTTTGTGCAACGACAACGAGGGGATTTACCTGCTCGTCACCGTGCGCGATGCGACGCGCACGCGCGTGGACGCGCGCGATCCTCTCGCGATGACGCGCGATCATCTGATACTCACCCTGCAGCGCGACGATCTGACGCGCCGCTATCTCATCGCGAGCGGCGCGCCCGGCCACTTCGACGCGCTCACGCTCACCGACGCCACCGACAACGCGCTGCCGACCGTCCTCGACGGCGTATGGCAGGAGAACGGCTCGGGATACACCATCGAAATGCGCATGCCGCGCGCGCAGATGCCGGATCGCCTGTCGACGACGGCCTACGATGCGGAAACCGCGACGGAAACCTCATCGGAACTGATGCCGCTGCTGACCTTGTCGACGCAATTGTCCGACGAACTCTCGCAATTCGTCGCCGAAGGCATGCGCGCACGCATACTGACCGGCGACGGTTGGGTAATCGCGACGGCCGGCGCGTTGTCGACACCGCAGGCGCAACCCGTCGCGCGGCGGCGCTGGCTGGAAAATTTCGTCTATCGGCATCTGCTCGCGCCGAGTCTGATCGAAGCGGCGGATTTTTCGGTCGAGTTGCCCCGCCTCAACGCCACTGAAATCTGGCAGGCGCTGTCGGGCGTGACGTCGACCGCGTGGCATCGCACCGCGGCCGATTCGGGCGTCGTGCTCGCCGCCGCCGTGCCGATCAAATCGCAAGGCGAAGTGCGCGGCGCGCTGCTGCTCGAACAGGCCAGCGAAACGTTGCCGCTGCTCACCAACCGCGCATTGCTGAGCGTGGCGACGGCGAGTCTGTTCGCGCTGTTCGTCGCCGGCGGCGTCCTGTTCGTTTTCTCGAGCGGGTTGAGTCTGCGCATTCGCCGCCTGCGCGATGCGGCCGATCGTGCGTTGCGCAATAGCGGTTCGCTCGACACGGCATCGATGCCGTTGACCGATTCGCGCGACGAACTCGGCGATCTGGCGCGCAGCTTCGCCGGCCTGCTCGACGAAGTGAGCGCGTACACCGATTATCTGCGCACGCTGGCGAGCAAACTGTCGCACGAATTGCAGACGCCGCTCGCGATCGTGAAATCGTCGCTCGACAATCTCGATCATCAATCGTTGCCCGATGCGGCGCAGCCGTATGTGGAACGCGCGCGCGGCGGCGCGGAACGCCTCGGCGCGATCGTGCGCGCGATGAGCCAGGCCAACGGCATGGAACGCGCCATCGGCGGCGCGGAAGCCGAAGATTTCGATCTCACCGCCGTCGTGCGCGGATGCATCGACAGCTATCGGCCGATCATCGCGCCGCGCCGTCTCGAATCGGAACTGCCAACGTCGCCGCTGATCATGCACGGCGCGCCGGAACTGATCGCGCAGGCGCTCGACAAACTCGTCGACAACGCGCGCAGCTTCGCGCCGGACGATGGCTGGATCCGCATCGCGCTGCACGCGCGTCGACGATGGCGCCGAACTCACCGTCGCCAACAGCGGCCCGCTTTTGCCCGACACGATGCAGGATCGCCTGTTCGATTCGCTGGTGAGCTTGCGTCCGTCAACGCAACGCGTCGCGGAGACGCCGCATCTCGGCCTCGGGCTTTACATCGTGCGGCTCATCGCATCGGCGCACCGCGGCGCGGCCAGCGCGCGCAATCTCGCCGACGGCAGCGGCGTCGAATTCCGGCTTATCCTACGAAACATGCCGCGACGTCCACTGGCATAAATGACAGTCGCATGAAGTGATTTTCACAATTCAATATTCACTTGATTCGCCGAGGCGGGAGCGCGACGATTCAGCGACTGGCCGCATCGGAGGTGGATATGAAACGCATTTCACTTTTCGCAGGCATTCTGCTCGCGGTGGCGGTTTCCGCACCGGACGCGGCGGTCGCCGGCATCAGCGGTTTCAACGGCAGCAACGGCAGCGTCGGTTTCGTTTCGAGTTGGAATAACCTCAGCATGCCCGATCCGCCGGGCCGCGTGTTTCCCGGCAAATATTTCGAATACAAGGCGCAGTTCTATCTGCGCAAGCGCGATTACACCGAAGCGCTGCGCTTGTTCGAGTTGGCCGGTTTCTGGGCCAACAAACGCGCGCAGTACAACGCCGGAATCATGTATTACAAAGGCATCGGCGTGCCGGCCGATCCGCTGCGCGGCGTCGCGTGGCTCGCCATCGCTGCGGAAAACCACGACGATCTTTCGCAGAGTGCGCTGCAAACCACGTATGCGGCGCTGTCGCCCACCGAAAAGATCGAGGCTGACAAGATTTTCCGCACTCTCGACGAAAAGTATGGCGATGCAGTCGCCATTCCGCGCGCGCTTAAACAGTTCAGCTCCGAGGCGCGCGCTCTCGTCGGTTCGCGCGTCGGCTTTCGCGGTTCGAATGCGAAAATCGCCGAGAACGGCTCCGACGATCCGAGCTACCGCCCGGTAGCGTATTTCAACCGCGAACAGGACAAGCAGGCCGACGCGCTTATCTCCTCGGTCACCGGCCACGTCACCGTCGGCGAGGTCACCGCGCTGCCGGTTCCGCCGCAGAAATAATCCTGGCCACACCCGCCGCGCGCCCACTTCCGGTGGTGTCGCGCGGGCGCCGGAGTTGCTATCGTGCGCAGCCCGCTTTCCTCGTGACGGCCGCATGATCTCGCAAGACGAATTCGACGCGTTCGCCGCCCAGGGTTTCAACCGCATTCCGGTCGTGCGCGAGGTGTTTTCCGATCTCGACACGCCGCTGTCGGTGTATCTGAAACTCGCCGACGGGCCATACACGTATCTGCTCGAATCGGTCGAGGGCGGCGAAAACTGGGGGCGCCATTCGATCATCGGCCTGCCCTGCAAACGCGTCTACAAACTGCACGGACGCGAACTGACCGTCGAAGAATTCGGCGCGGTGACCGAACGCCGCGAACTCGCCGATCCGCTCGGCGAAATCGATGCGATCCGCGCGACTTTTCGCGTGCCGCACGTAGCCGAACCTGCCGGAATTCAGCGGCGGACTGGTCGGCTATTTCGGCTTCGAATCGATCGCGTACATCGAAAGCAAACTCGCCGTCGATCGCCCCGATCGAGCTCGGCCTGCCCGACGTACTGCTGATGCTCAGCGAAGAAGTCGCGGTGTTCGACAATCTCAAAGGCCGGCTTTATCTGATCGTGCACGCCGATCCCGCGCAGCCGCAGGCGTACGCGCGCGCGCAGCGGCGGCTCGATGAACTCGCGTTCCGCCTGCGCCGCTCGGGGCCGAGCTATCCCGAAGTGCTCGACCCGAAATCGCTGGAGGAGGCGGATTTCAAATCCACTTTCACGCAGGATGAATATTGCGCACTTGTGGAAAAGGCGAAAGAGTATATTCGCGCCGGCGACATTTTCCAGGTCGTTCCGTCGCAACGGTTGTCCGTGCCGTTCCGCGCGCGACCGGTCGATGTATACCGCGCACTGCGCGCACTCAATCCGTCGCCGTACATGTATTTCCTCGATCTCGGGGCCACGCAGATCGTCGGATCGTCGCCCGAAATCCTGGTGCGTCTGAAGAAGGGCCGCGTCGTGCTGCGCCCGATCGCGGGCACGCGGCCGCGCGGCGACACGCGTGAAGAAGACCTCGCGCTCGAACAGGAACTGCTCGCCGATCCGAAAGAACGCGCCGAACACCTGATGCTGATCGATCTCGGCCGCAACGATGTCGGCCGCGTCAGCAAGACCGGCATCGGTCGAGCTCACCGAGAGCTTCGTCATCGAACGCTATTCGCACGTGATGCACATCGTCAGTCAGGTCGAAGGCGAGCTGCGCGACGGACTTGAGCTACATGGACGTGCTGAAAGCCACCTTCCCCGCCGGCACCGTTTCCGGCGCGCCGAAAATCCGCGCGCTGGAAATCATCCAGGAACTCGAACCGCACAAGCGCAACATCTACGCCGGCGCGATCGGCTACATCGGCTGGTGGGGCGATGCCGATACCGCCATCGCCATCCGCACCGCCGTGATCCAGGACGGACAACTGCACGTGCAGGCCGGCGGCGGCGTGGTATTCGATTCCGATCCCATCAAGGAATGGGAAGAGACCATGAACAAAGGCCGCGCGCTGTTCCGCGCGGTGGCGCAGGCGGCTGGCGGCTTGTAGTTATGGCGCCTGCCGCGCCAGCCACGGCGTGCCGCGATACGAATCGGCGACAAGCCACGCGCCGAGCGCGATCGCCGATGAAATGAAAAACGCGGTGAACTGACCGGCGTTCACCGGCGCGGGCGTGAGCCATGGCGTCCACACCAGCAGCGTGATCACCATCAGCATCGCCGCTTCGAGCGCGGCGGCGAGATGCGCCATCACGCCGGTGAGGATGGCGATGCAGGCGGCGATGCTTGCCGCGCCGGTGAGGTACGCCCAGAAATACGGATACGGAAAATACGACGGCATGAATTTCACCGTCTCGGTGTCGTAGAAAAAGTGTGCGAGGCCGATCATCGGCAGGCAAACCGCGAGCAGGCAACGCGCGATCCGCATGCCGCGGCGACCGGTGATCGCCGCCGGTCTCGACACGTGCCGCGCGAACAGGATCCATCCGCCCGCGGCGATCGCGCCGATCTCGCCGAAACCCAGCCAGGTTCCTTCCATCGACGGAACGGCGACGACGGCCGGCACCTTAAGCAGGATCAGCCACAGCAGCAGGAACACGAACAGAACGGCCGAGGCAATGGTCATGGTTGCGCGGAACAGCAATCCCAAGCCGGTCAACAGTTCGGCGACAGCCGTCGCGTAGGCGAAAAACGCGCGCCCGGGCAGCGGATCGATGGGAATGCGCTGCCACGGACCTGCGAATTCGCCGGTATACAGGCCGATCACGCCGAGCGCGATCAGGACGATGGCCAGTAGCGGATGGCCCCAGCCGGCGAATCCGTTCGTTCGCGTATCCGTTCTGCTTATCGCGGCGTTCATGTCGGTTCCCCGGAAAGTGTCTGGCTAGGACGTCTTCGCGCGCCACACCGTCGCCGGAACTGAAGCGAAACCGTCATGCAAGCGACATACGCTGCGCGCTCATGAACATCCTGATGGTGTCGGACGTGTATTTTCCGCGCGTGAACGGCGTGTCGTCGTCGATCCGCACGTTTGCGCGCGAACTCAAACGACTGGGTCACAGCGTGACGATCGTCGCGCCCGACTACGGCGAAAACGGCGACGACGGCGCGGAGTTCGACATGATCCGCCTGCCCTCGCGCGTGATCTTCTTCGATCCGGAAGACCGGCTCATCCGCGGTTCGGCCATCGCGCCGGCGATCGAACGGCTCGCGCAGCGGCCGTGGGACATCGTGCACATCCATACGCCGTTCCGCGCGCACCAGCTCGGCGTGCGTCTCGCCAAGCGCCTGAAGCGCGCCACCGTGGAGAGTTATCACACTTTCTTCGAGGAATATGTCGGCGTGTATCTGCCGTGGCTGCCGAAGGCGATGTCGCGGTTCGCGGCGCGCTATTTTTCGCGCAGCTTGTGCCACGGTGTCGATCATCTGATCGTCCCGAGCGACGAGATGACGCAGGTGTTGCGCCGCTACGGCATCACGACGCCGTCGTCGGTGATCCCGACCGGTATACATCTGGAAGAATTCCGCGGCGGCGACGGCGCGCGGTTCCGGCGCGAGCACGGCATCGCTCTCGATCGGCCGACGCTGGTCACCGTCAGCCGCCTGTCTGCGGAAAAAAATATCGCGTTCCTGCTCGATGTCGCACGTGCGCTCATTGAGGAATTTCCGCCGCTGGTTTTCATCCTCGCCGGCGAAGGTCCGGATGCCGAACGCCTGAAACGTCATGCCGAAAAGATCGGGCTGCGCGATCACGTCGTGTTCGTCGGCAATCTCGACCGGCGCACGACACTGCTCGACTGCTACAAAGCCGGCGATGTTTTCGTGTTCGCCTCGCCGACGGAAACGCAGGGCCTCGTGCTGCTCGAAGCGATGTCGCTCGGCGTGCCGATCGTCTCGACCGCGGTGATGGGCACGGCAACCGTGTTGCGCAACACGAAATCCGCGCGCATCAGCCGCGAAGACGTGCGCGAGTTTGCCGAAAATGTGGCGACGCTGCTGCGCTCCGAACAGGCACGCCGGGAACTGGCCGATGCCGGTCCGCACGACGCCGCCGCGTGGAGCGCGCCGGTGCTGATGCAACGCGTGGTGCAGCTATACCAGAACCTCAGCGCGCAGGCTGCCGCGGCAGAAGGCGGCTTCTCATCTTCACTTCGCGTAACGGGTGAACCGGAGTAGTCTGCACCTCCCCACATGCAAAGGAACCCGCATGTCCGCCAAGCCCGTTAGAACGCCCGGCCCGGACCATCCGATCACGATCGAGAAAACATCGCAGCGCGTGCGCGTGATGGCTGCCGGACAGGTCATCGCCGACAGCCGCGATGCGCTGACCCTGCGCGAAGCCAGCTATCCGCCGGTGCAATACATTCCGCGCAAGGATGTCGATTTCGGTCTGCTCGAACGCACGACGAATACATCGTATTGCCCGTACAAGGGCGATGCGTCGTACTACAGCATCGTGCCGGGCGGCGAACGCGCGCGGAATGCGGTGTGGAGCTACGAAACGCCGTATCCGTCGGTCGCGCAGATCGCGAATCATGTCGCGTTCTATCCCAACCGTGTCGACGCGATCGAACTGCTCGACTGATTTTTCGCGCGACATGGACACGCTGATTGCCGAGTTGCGAAACGACTTTCCGGCGCTTGCGTCGGATCGCGCGTATCTCGACAACGCCGCGACGACGCATCAGCCGCGCGCCGTCATTCGCGCGGTGACCGATTACATCGAACGCGCGCATGGCACGCCGGACGCGCGCGGCGACCTATGCCGATGCGCGTGCACGCATCGCGCGGCATGTCGGCGCGGAAGCGGAAAATGTGGTCTTCTGCGCCGGCGCGACACAAGCCATCCAGCTTGTCGCGGATGGCTTCCGATCGATAAGTGCCGGCGATGAGATCGTGGTCTCATCGGCGGAACACGTTGCGAATCTCGCGCCGTGGCAGCGCGTGGCTTCGCAGTTCGGCGCACAGTTGCGCGTCATCGATGTCGATGCGAACGGACAACTGCCGATCGATGCTTTTCGCAAGGCATTGTCGGAGCGCACGAAGTTCGTCGCCATCACGCACGTCTCCAACGTACTCGGCACGACGCTGCCCGTGCGCGACATCGTCGACGCGGCGCACGCGGTCGGCGCGCGCGTGTTGATCGACGGCGCACAGGCGGTTGCGCACGGTCCCATCGATTTCGCGGGTATCGACGCGGATTTCTACGCCTTTTCCGGACACAAAGTGTTCGCGCCGACCGGCATCGGCGTTCTGCTCGCCAAACGCGACATGCTCGATGCGATGTCGCCGCCGCTGCTCGGCGCACAGGCGTTCGCGTACCACCGCATCGGTGCGTCGGAGTTGGCGCATGTTCCGCAACGGTTCGAAGGCGGCACGGCGAATGTCGCCGGCGCCGTCGGGCTCGCCGCTGCGCTCGATTACGTCGCTGCGATCGGCTGGCCTGCGATCGATGCAAAGGTGCATCGTCTGCTAGAACGCCTCGACGCCGGTTTGCGCGCGATGGATCGCATCCGCGTGTTCGCGCCGTCGTCGGTATCGGCGGGCATTCGCAGTTTCGTCGTCGACGGATGCGACAGCGCGGCGATTCAGCGCGCACTCGCCGCGTCTCGCGTCGAAGTGCGCGCCGGCCATCTTTCGGCGGGCACGTTGTTGGCGCAATTCGGCGCGCGGCACGCGCTGCGCGTTTCGCTCGCGCCGTACAACAATGAGGATGACATCGATCGTCTCCTCAGCGCGTTGCGCGACGCGGTGCGCTGACGATGGCCTTCGTCGAATTCGATCGCGTTTCTTATCGCATCGACGGCCGCGACATCCTGCGCGATATCGATCTGCAGCTCGATCACAACGAAACGCTGGTGCTGCTCGGCCGCAGCGGATCGGGCAAAACGACGCTGTTGCGCATGGTCAACGCGTTGCTGAAGCCGACGTCGGGCGATGTGCGTTTCGACGGAAAACCGGTCGCATCGTGGGACGAGATCGCTTTGCGTCGCCGCATCGGTTACGTGATCCAGGACGGCGGATTGTTTCCGCACATCACAGTGGCGCGCAATGTCGGGCTCGTTCCGGAACTGGAAAACTGGCCGCGCGAAAAGATCGATGCGCGCGTCGCCGAACTATTGAACGCGGTCGGATTGGCGCCGGATACGTATGCGTCGCGCTATCCGAAACAGTTATCCGGCGGCGAGAAGCAGCGCGTCGGCATTGCGCGCGCACTCGCCGCCGATCCGCCGCTGCTGCTGCTCGATGAACCGTTCGCCGCGCTCGATCCGATCACGCGCTACGACATGCAGCAGCATTTCCTGAGATTGCGCAGCGAATTCGGCAAGGCCGCGCTGTTCGTCACGCACGATCTGCGCGAAGCATTGCTGCTCGGTTCGCGCATCGCGCTGTTGCACGAAGGGCGCGTCGAACTGGTCGGCACGCCGAACGAATTCCTGCGCGCGACATCGCCGCACGCGCGCGATTTTCTGCGCACGCTCGAACTGGAGACGACGTGAGCAGCTTCGCGCGCCGAGATCGTTTCGCTGTCCGGCGAACACATCGTGCTCGTCGCGACGGCGGTCGTGATCGCATTCGCCGTCGGCGCGCCCACGTCGATCGCGCTCACCCGGCATGCGCGCACGCGGCGCTGGGTGCTCGGCGTCGTCAACGTGATCCAGACCGTTCCCAGCCTGGCGCTGTTCGGCGTGCTGTTGCCGATTCCGCTGATCGGCGGCATCGGCAAACGCACCGCGATCATCGTGCTGGCGTTGTACGCGCTGTTGCCGATCATGCGCAATATGGTGGTCGGCATCCTCGGCATCGATGCAAATGTCCGCGATTCGGCCCTTGCAATGGGCATGACGCGCCAACAGGTGTTGTGGCGGGTCGAGATTCCGCTCGCGCTGCCGACCATCCTGGCCGGCCTGCGCATCGCGATCGTATCGACCATCGGAACCGCGACCGTGGCCGCCGCGATTGGCGGAGGCGGTCTCGGCACATTCATTTTCCGCGGGATCGCCACGGCGGACTTGACCACGGTGCTCGCGGGCGCGATTCCCGCCGCACTGATGGCGATCATCGCCGACGAGGTGCTGGAATGGGCAGAGCGGCACTACTCGGTCTGATTTTCCTTTTAGCCTCGTGCGGCCCGTCGCCGCCGACGGTCGTCGTCGGCTCGAAGAATTTCACCGAACAGGTCATCCTCGGCGAGCTGATCGCGCAGCAGATCGAGCGCACATTGCACGTGCCGGTCGACCGCAAACTCAATCTCGGCGGCACGCTATTGGCGCACGAGGCGCTGGTCGCCGGATCGATCGATGTGTATCCCGAATACACCGGCACCGCGCTCACGCAAATCCTGCATCAGCCGGCTGAAAAAGACGCGAAACGCGTTTTCGACAACGTGCAGAAAGGATACGCGCCGTTGCACGTCCAATGGCTGCCGCCACTCGGCTTCAACGACACGTTCGCGATGGTCATGCTCACGAAAACCGCGCAGGAAAATCACATCGTCTCGCTGAGCGACGCGGCGTCCAGGCCGTGGCGCCTCGGCGTCGGCTACGAATTCACGCAGCGGCCGGACGGCTTGACAGGTCTGGTACAAACCTACGGATTGAAGATTCAGGACGCGCCGGTCGTGATGGATCTCGGATTGCTTTATGCCGCGCTGAAAACCGATCGCGTCGATCTGGCCGCCGCGAATGCGACCGACGGCATGCTCGGCCATTCCGAATTCACCGTGCTGAACGACGACAAACATTATTTTCCGCCGTACGAATGCGCGATCGCCGTGCGCGACGAAACGCTGCAGAAATTTCCAGGACTCAAGGATGCACTCGCCGCCTTGTCCGGCCGCATCACCGATGACGCGATGCGCCACATGAACGAGCAGGTCGACATCGATCACAAAAACGTCGCCGACGTCGCGCGTGCATTCCTGGAGTCGCAGAAATGAACTTCGACGCGATCATCCTCGGCGCGGGCCAGGCTGGACCGCCGCTCGCCGTCGCCCTGGCGAACGCCGGACAGAACGTCGCGCTGGTCGAGCGCAAGTATTTCGGCGGCACGTGCGTCAACACCGGATGCATTCCGACCAAGACCCTGATCGCCAGCGCGCGCGCCGCGCACGTCGTCCGCGCATGCGGCGGAGTTCGGCATTTCCGCCGGCGATCTCCGCGTCGACATGAAGAAAGTAAAGGCGCGCAAGGACGAAGTCGCCGGCGAATCGCGCGCGGGTGTCGAGAAATGGCTGCGCGATACGAAGGGCTGCACCGTTTTCAACGGACAGGCGCGTTTCGTCGACGATCGCACAATTCAGATTGATGGCGCGCATCATACGGCGGAGCGTTTTTTCATCAACGTCGGCGGACGTGCTTCGATTCCGCACATCGCTGGACTCGATTCGGTTCCGTATCTCACCAACTCGACGATGATGGATGTGGATTTTCTGCCGGATCATCTGATCATCGTCGGCGGCAGCTACATCGCCATCGAGTTTGCACAGATGTACCGCCGCTTCGGCAGCCGTGTGACGATCCTGCAGCGCGGGCCGCGCCTGATCGCGCGTGAAGACGACGACGTATCGCAGGCGATGCTGCAACTGCTGCGCAATGATGGCATCGATGTGCGCTTGAACGTCGAAACGATCTCGGCGTCGAAGCACGATGGAGGGCATTCGCGTGAACGATATCGACGGCTCACATCTGTTGCTCGCGGCCGGTCGCGTGCCGAACACCGATGATCTCGGATTGGAAAACACATCGGTCGAGCGCGACGACAAAGGCTACATCGTCGTCGACGATATGCTGCGCACGTCCGCGCCGAACATCTGGGCGATGGGCGACTGCAACGGCCGCGGCGCCTTCACGCACACCTCGTACAACGACTACGAAATCGTCGCCGCCAATGTCCTCGGCACCGAAACGCGGCGCGTGTCGGACCGCATCGTCACCTACGCGGTTTTCACCGATCCGCCGCTCGCACGCGTCGGAATGACGGCCGCGGAAATCCGCAAATCAGGCAAGCGTGCGCTGGTCGGAACGCGCGAGATGTCGCGCGTCGGCCGCGCGCGCGAACGCGGCGAAACGTTCGGTTTCATCAAGGTTTTCGTCGATGCCGACACCAAGCTCATCCTCGGCGCCAGCCTGTTCGGCATCGAAGCCGACGAAGTCATTCATTGCATTATCGATACGATGTACGCGCGGCGTCCTTACACAACCATCACGCACGCTGTGCATATTCATCCGACGGTTTCGGAACTGATCCCGACCGTCCTGGAAGACCTCAAGCCATTGGAGGGCGAATGATGCTCAGCACGACGAGCCAACGATCGCAGCTTCAGGCGCGCCTGCACGACGCACGCGCGGAAACCGACGCGCTGTTCGCGCTGGTGAAACCCGAGTTCATCGTGGAACGGCCGATCGCCGAACGGCATCGGATGATGTTTTATATCGGACATCTCGAAGCGTTCGACTGGAACCTGCTCGCGCCAAAACTCGAGCTGCCGAATGCGCGCGAGGCGCTCGACAACCTGTTCGCGTTCGGCATCGATCCGGTCGACGGAGAACTGCCGAGCGATCAACCGGGCGACTGGCCGCCGATCGAGGTTTTCCATCGCTACCGCGACGAAGTGCGCGATGAACTGGACACCGCACTTCGCCAATCGAAGCACGCGCGCATCGATGAATTGCTCAACGTCGTGATCGAGCATCGCTACATGCACGCGGAGACGTTGTCGTATCTGCTACACCAGTTGCCGCTGCCGATGAAGCAAGGCACATCCGCGTTGAGCGCGAATCCATCGCGCCGCGTCGCGCCGGAAACCGTGCGGATTCCATCCGGAAAAGCCACGCTCGGCTTGCGTTCGGATTCCGCCGAATTCGGCTGGGACAACGAATTCGAACAGCACGTGGTCGATGTGCCGGCGTTCGCCATCGATAAATACAAGGTCAGCAACGGTCAATTTCTCGCGTTCGTCAACGATGGCGGCTATGCGCGCCGCGAACTGTGGACCGCCGACGACTGGGCGTGGAGGCAAACGCAGGGCCAGCAACATCCGGCTTTCTGGATACGCGGTGGAAACGGCTGGTTGTGGAAATCGATGTTCGATTTCGTGCCGCTGCCGCTCGACTGGCCGGTGTACGTAAGTCACGCCGAGGCGAGCGCGTTCGCTGCGTGGTCGCATCGCAAACTGCCGAGCGAAGCGCAATGGCATCGCGCCGCGTTCGATGGCATCGACGACGTGCCGCTCATCGACGATTGGGATGCGAAACCGCGTTTCGATCCGCTGCCGGTGGATTCTCCGAAGCTGATCGCGCCGCTCACGCACGATGTCATCGGCATGCGCGGCAACGGCTGGGAATGGACATCGACGGTTTTTGCCCCGTTCGATGGTTTCGAGATCCGCGATTTTTATCCCGGCTATTCACAACCCTTCTTCGACGGCAAGCATTTCGTCTTGAAGGGCGGCAGCACGCGCACCGCGCCATCGATGCTGCGGGCGAGTTTCCGCAACTGGTTCCAGCCGCACTATCCATTCGTCTACGCAGGATTCCGCTGCGTCGACGCATAAAAAGGAGAACACCGATCATGACGATGCTGACCACGCCGAAAGATCCGATTAAAAACCCGTTCGCCGACGACGTGCGCGCCGGCCTCACGCGCGCGGGACAAAAAGAACTTCCGTCGAAATATCTTTACGACAACCTGGGCTCCGCGCTGTTCGACGCGATCACGCTGCTGCCCGAATACGGACTGACGCGCGCCGACGAGCGTCTTCTGCAACGCCATGCGCGCGACATCGCCACGCACATCCCCGCCAAAGTGATGGTTTCCGAACTGGGCAGCGGCAGCGGTCGCAAGACGCGCTACATCTTGAATGCACTGCGCGTGCACGGACCGCTGTCGTACTACCCGATCGAGATTTCTTCCGCCGCACTGGCAACGTGCGAAGCCGAATTGCGCGACATCGAATCGGTCAGCATCGTCGGCGTCGAAAGCGAATATTTGTCGGGCCTTGCCGAAGTCGCGAAACGCCGCGAAGCCGGCACACATCTGTTCGTGTTGTTTCTCGGCAGCACGATCGGCAATTTCGACGCGGGCGCCGACGCGAAATTCCTGCGCGAGGTGCGCAACATCCTGCGCCCGGGCGATTCGCTGCTGCTCGGCACGGATCTGCTCAAGCCGATCGAAAAACTGATCGATGCGTATGACGATCCAGTCGGTGTCACCGCGGCGTTCAATCTCAATCTGCTCGGACGCATCAACCGCGAACTCGGCGGCGATTTCGATCTGCGCCGTTTCGAACACATCGCGCGCTTCAATGAAGCGACCACCAGCGTGGAAATGCATCTGCGTTCGAAATGCGCGCAGACGGTCACGATCAAGGCGTGCGGTTGCGCCATCGATTTCGCCGCCTGCGAAACGATCTGGACGGAAAGCAGCCACAAATACGCGCCCGACAGCATCGAACAGCTCGCGAATGCATCCGGCTTCACGCTGAAGGCGCAGTGGACGGATCAGAAATGGCCGTTCGCCAATTCGCTATTCGTCGCGGCGTGACCGCGTCACGATGACGGAGCGTCCGAAGCATGCGCGGGCGGTGCTGCTGACGACGATCCTTGCGTCCAGCCTCGCGTTCATCGACGGCACGGTCGTCAACGTCGGCTTGTCGTCGATCGGACATTCACTCGGCGCCGACGCCGCCGACATGCAATGGCTGATCAACGCCTTCATGCTGCCGCTGAGTACATTGCTGCTGCTCGGCGGCGCGGTCGGCGATCACTTCGGACGCACGCGCTGGCTGGTGATGGGCACGGCAGTTTTTGCGATCGCCTCGCTCGGTTGCGCACTCGCGCCGACGTTGCCGTGGCTGCTCGCCGCGCGCGTTGCGCAAGGCGTGAGCGCGGCGTTCCTGATGCCGAACAGCCTGGCGCTTCTCGGCGCATCGTTCAGCGGTGAAGCGCGCGGACGCGCGATCGGCATCTGGGCGGCGGCCGGCGCGGCGATGGCGGCGGTCGGTCCGGTGCTCGGCGGATGGCTGATCGACACCATCGGCTGGCGCTCGATTTTTTATCTCAATCTGCCGCCGGCGATCGGCGCGATCGTGCTCGCGCTGAAATACGTTCCCGATCCGCCGCGCAGCGGCAAGACGTTGCCGCTCGACTTGCCCGGCGCACTTCTCGCCACCGTCGCGATGGGCGCGTTGACGTGGGGGCTCACCATCGGCTCCGGAAAATCCGGATGGACGATGCAGGCGATCGCGTGGTGCTGCACCGGCATCGCGCTGATGATTGCGTTCGTGCTCGTCGAAAAATGGCGCGGCGCGCGCGCGATGATGCCGCTCGCACTGTTCGGTTCCGGCACGTTCATCGGTGTGACGTTGCTCACGCTGTTTCTCTACGGCGCGCTGGGTGCGCTGACCGTGCTGATGCCGTACGTGCTGATCCACACGTCCGGCTATTCCGCCACGCAAGCGGGCGCTGCGCTGTTGCCGCTGGCGATCATCCTTGCGGTGCTATCGCCGCTGATGGGCAAGTTCGCCGGACGAATCGGTCCGCGCTGGCCGTTGTCGATCGGACCGCTCGGCGTCGCCGCGGGATTTCTCCTGCTGCTTTCCATCGGCGAACAGACCGATTACTGGACGGCGATCCTGCCCGGCGTCGTCGTGCTCGCGCTCGGCATGGCGGGCGCGGTTGCGCCTTTGACGACGGCGGTGCTCTCGTCCGTCGACGAACGCTACACGGGCGCGGCGTCGGGGTTCAACAGCGCGATTGCGCGTTCGGCGGGACTGATCGCTACCGCGTCGCTCGGCAGCGCGTTCGGCGCGAGCGGCGCGGCGCTCGTCGGCGCCTTTCACACCACGGTGTGGGCGTGCGCGATCTCGTCGGCCGCTGCGGCCGCGGCGGCGTTTGCGCTAGTGCGCGTCGACGTGCGCAAGAAGTAACAGTGATCGGATAAGTCGGACCGATGCAAGGTCGCGACGATCAAAAATCCGTCGCTCACTCCGCGTAGATCATCTTGCGCGACATACCGCCGTCGATGACAAATGTCTGGCCGGTGACGAACGTCGCGTCGGCGAGATAGAGCACGGCCTGCGCGATGTCGTCGGGCGTGCCGATGCGGCCGGCCGGATGCTGCATCCTGTCGATCTTGCGATGCTTGGGCTCGCTGCGCTCGGAAGATTTTTTATATTGCGCGGTCTCGATCCAGCCGGGACAAATCACATTCGCGCGAATCGCCGGACCTTCGCTGATCGCAAGCGCGTGCGTGAACGCGACGAGTGCGCCTTTCGACGCGGCGTAAGCTTCGGTGTGCGGCTCGGACTGGAACGCGCGCGTCGACGCCATGTTGACCACGCTCGCACCGTCGCGTTTGCGCAGCCGCGGCACGGCGCCGCGCGTGCACAGGAACGCGCCGGTCAGATGGCTGTCGAGCCACGTGCGCCATTTGGCGAGCGACAGTTTTTCGAGCGGACCACAATATGGATCGGCGATGCCTGCGTTGTTGACGAGCAGATCGAGCCCGGCCGGTTCACCGTTGCGCTTCAGCCATTTGTCGAAGCGGTCGAACGCGCTCGCCACCGCGCGCTCGCTGGCGACATCGGCAGCAACGGTCAGCAACGCATCGGCCGGATATGCACCGGCGAGTTCACGCAACGCCTCGTTGTCGCGATCCAGCGCGAGCACGCGCCAGCCGCGCGCGATCAGCGTTTCCACGATGCCGCGCCCGATGCCCTGTCCGCCGCCGGTGACCAATGCTGTCCGTTTCATCGACGCCTCCGTATTTACGATCCAATACAACACCAGGCCGCGTAATCTGCGGTGAACGGCGCGCTTGCACGTATACTTTGCAGCCCCGTCCTGCGCTATTTACGACATGCATTTCCTGTTGTCTCCCCTCAGTCTGGGAATCTTGTTGGCCTTCGTCATGCTCATCGCGGGGCGGCGCATGCCGCGCTGGCTGCGCGCCAGCCTGATCGCGCTCGAAGCATTGGCGCTGATCGCCTGCTGTCCGGTCGGCGCGAACGCGCTGGTCTGGTTGATCGAATCCCGCGTGCCGCATACCGAAACCTGCGCGGCCCCGGTGCCGACGACCGTCGTCGTGCTGTCCGGTGGACTGGATGGTCCGCCGCGCGACGCGAACGATTTCGCCGCGCTCGATCCCGACAGCGTGCAGCGCATGTTGTCGGCGGTCGCATTGTGGAAAAGCATGCCGTCGGCGACGTTCGTTATTGCCGGCGGGGGACCGTTCGCAGTCAGGGAAAGCGACGTTTTGGCGGGCCTCGCTGAACAACTCGGCGTACCGGCAACGTCGATCGTGCGCGAAGGGCATTCGCAGACGACATGGGAAAACGCGCAGCAGCTGCGTCTGTTGCAACCGCCGCTGCCGGAGCGGATCTGGCTGGTCAGTTCAGCCATCCATTTGCCGCGCGCGCTGAAATCGTTTCGCGCCGCCGGATTCGATCCGTGCATCCACGTCAGCGATCGCGATTATCTTTCGCTGCAAGGCATCGGCTATTTCCTGCCGCAGAGTTCGGCGTTGCGAAAATCCGAGATGGCCATCCATGAACTGGTCGGCCAGGCGCTTTACGCGTTTTACGGAAGCGGCAAGGCGTCGTAAGCAGGCAGCATCGATGCGGTGATCGCTTCCCAGTCGTAGCGCGCGACGGCCAGTTCGCGCGCGCGCGCACCGAGCTGTTCGGTCAGTAGCGGATCGTCCATGACGCGCAGCACGGCGGCGGCGAAATCGTCGGCGGAATCGGCATAGATCGCGTTTTCGCCGTCATCGAGCGCGATACCTTCAGAACCGATATGCGTGGTGACGATCGCTTTGCCGAACGCCATCGCTTCCAGCACTTTCAATCGCGTGCCGCTGCCGGCACGTAGCGGGACGACGTAAACCGCGGCGTCGGTCATCACCGGCACCAGATCGTCGACGAAACCAAGCAACTGCACGTTGCCTGCGATCGACGATGGCACCTGCAGGCCGGCATTTTTGCCGACGAGCGCGAACTGCGCGTCGGGCCGCACACGCACAATGCGCGGAAGGATTTCATCGAGAAACCACGCCACGCCGTCGCGATTCGGAAACCAGCTCATCTGGCCGACGAAGATCATGCGGTGCGCGCGCGGCTCGGCATCGGAAGTTCCGATCGCCTGCGTATCGACACCGTTCGGCACCACCGTGACCGGCGTCTGCGGCGCAAGCGCGGACAATTGCTGCGCATCGGTTTCCGAGCAGGCAAGGATGCGCGCCGCGCGACGGCACACCGTCGCTTCGAAATGACGCAGACGTCCAACCTGCGTGCGCAGAAACGCGCGATGCAACGGGCGCGTCTCGATCTCGATGCGCCGCTCCAGGAGTTCGTGTTCGACGTTGTGCGCGTTGAGCACCATCGGCACGCGCGTAGCGCCGACCAGCGCGGCGAGCGGCAACATATCGACATGAACGATATCGAATTGCGGCAGCAATTCCGCGATGCGTTTGCGCATATCGGCGGACGCATATTTCTGGACGACGAAGGGATGTTCGCCGAGCACGCCGCGCATCAGCGCGAAGCCGAGCGATGCGCGCGACTGCTCGCTCGGAACCGGAAACATTTCCAGGTGCGCGACGGCATCGCGCAATGGCGAGGCTGCGTCCGGCGCATCGTCGTCGCGCACGAAACTGAGTAGCGTGACCTCGTGTCGCTTCGCCAGCGCGCGCAGCATGTGCCACGACCGCAACTGATGCCCTTCGCGCGGCGGATATGGCAGACGGCTGGTCAGCGCGAGAATCTTCGCCATCAGTGTTTCTTCCACAATCCGCGCGGATCGAGCGCGAGGCTCGCGGGCAAGGCGAGACACGCCGCCGCATTGAGCATGAGGAAACTTCCGGCAGCCGTGAGCAGCGGAATCTTTGCTGCGCTACGCGGCGCCATCAGGGCGAACAGCGCGGCGGCGTAGGCGAGCGTTTGCAACAGCCACATCGCGCGATAGAAACCGCCCGGCAGCAACGCGGCGCTGAGCCATGCCGCGATCAACGCCCACGGCGCGATCAGACGCAGGAATTTGTGCGAGACCCACGCGAACCACACCGGATTGCGCAGCGGCGACAACAATCGCGGCAATCGCGCGATGAGCTGCCAGTTGCCGGCGAGCGTGCGCACTTTGCGGCGGAATTCCTCGCCGCTATCGGCGCTCGAACTGTCGAACGCGATGGCGTCACGCGCCATCGCGATACGCTTGCCCGCGAAGACGACGTGTAGCGGCACCCACATGTCGTCGAGGATAGTTCCGGCAGGCGGCGGCGTGAACAGTTCGCGACGCAGCGCGTAGATCGCGCCGCTGACGCCGTGCAGCCAGCCGATATTCGCTTCGCCGTCGCGCAGCGATTTTTCCATGCGCCAATACAAACCGATCGGTGCCGGATGCGGCGCGACATCCGATTCGGAAAAATTCTCGAGGATTTCGAGTTCGCCGCTGACCGCGCCGACACGCGCATCCGCAAACGGCGCGAGCAGGCGTTTCAGCGCATCCGGCGCGAACCGTTGCCGCGCATCGGTGAAGACGACGAATTCCGTCTGCACGTTTTGCAGCGCGGCGTTGATCGCGATTGCTTTGCCGCCGTTTTGCGCCAGCGCGATCACGCGCACGCGTGGATCGTCGATCGCAGCGGCGCGATCCGTACCGTCGGTGCTGCCGTCGCTGACTACGATCACTGAGAGGTTCTGCGCGGGATAATCCTGTTCGAGCACGTTGCGCACACGCGATGCGATGCGCGCGGCTTCGTTGTACGCGGCGATGACGACCGTGAGCGGCGGCGTGAGCGCGGCGTGCGCGTTGTCCGCGCGCCGTCGCGCGAGCATGCGGATCAAAACCGCGTAGCCGACGTAGGTGTAGCCGAGCAGCGCAATGCTCAGCCAGAAAACCACGAATCATGTGCGCAGCACGCGCGAGCGCCAACGTTCGTAGCGTTGATTGCCGAGGATGCGTTTGGGCAGTCGCAACAGCCGAAACGCAGACGTTGCCAGCGCGGCGCAACACCGCGCCAGGCGACGAGCGAAGCGAATTCGTCGATGTGCATGGTGCGTGTGATGGCGACGCGTTCAAGATAGTCCCCGTCGCGCCAGCCGTGATTGACGCCGGGTGCCGAATTGAGCACGTAGCGATAACCGAGCTGTTGCGCGAGACGCAATTCGCGTTCGCCGCCGCGTCCGCCCGGCAGCGCGAGCGAATCGACCGGTGCGCCCGTTGCCGTTTCGAGGCGGCGTTTGCTGTCGTGCAGTTCCGCGGCGAGCGTTGCCTCGTCGAGATCTTCCAGATAGCGGTGCGTGCAGCCGTGCGATTGCACACCCATGCCCGCGTCGGCCAGTTCGCGCGTCTGCGCGGCGCTGAGCATGCCGGGCTGATCGATGAAGTCCGCGGTCACGAAAAATTCGGCGGCGAGTCCGCGTTCTTTCAGCAGCGGCAATGCGACGGTGCGGTTTGAAACGTCGCCGTCGTCGAAGCTGATGATGACGGCTTTCGCCGATCGGTCGAGCGTTTCCAGATCGCGCAGTCGCACCGCGCGATAACCGTTTTGCACTAGCCAGTCGAGCTGGCGCCGGAATTCATCGGGCGTGACGCTGTAGACGGGATCGAAACGGCCGGCATCGTCGGCGCTCGCGTGCAGTCCGTGGTACATAACCACGGGCAAGGCGCGGGTCATGCTTGTCCTCGCGGTTGCGCGAAACGGCGCAACGCAACCGGCGCAGCGACGGGTTTTGTTTCGATAGGTGTGGAGGCCGCGATGAGATCGCGCGCCTTCAGCGTCAACGCGAGGAACACCCAGAAATAGCCGATCATCGGATAGTACGTGAAGCGGTCGCCAAAGCAGTTGCCGAGCACGAGCGCGAGCCACGCGCCGACCATGCCGAGGCCGAGTCCGTACGCGAGCGTTCCGCTCGGCGCTTCGCGCATCGTGCGCCAGCACGCGCGCAAAATCGAAATGAGCAAAGCGATCGTGATCGCGACGCCGACCAATCCTTTCTCGGTGAGTTCACGCATGAAAAAGTTGTGCGTGTCCATGTTGAACGGGTTGATTTCGTGATGACGGAATGTCTGGAAGCCGCTGCCGAAGATCGGATGATTTTCGAAATTGTCGATGGCGATGCTCCAGAACTCGAAGCGCATCTCCGTGCTTTCGTCGCGCTGTCCGGCTTCGATCGTCGTGCTGTCGAAGCGTTCGATGACTGACGTGGGCAGGATGGCAGGCAACATCAGCGCGAAAATAAATAGCGGGAGGATCATCTTCCAGCGGCCGCGCCACAGCAGCAGTACGGCGACGGCGCCGAGCAGCAGCGCGACATACGCCGTGCGCGAATACGCCCAGATGACGCCGATCACGACGAACACGATGCACGTCGTCAGCGCGATCTTCCACGTGCGCGACAGTCCGGCCGCGAACAGCAGGCCGAACATGACGACGGCCATCATCACGCAGAACGCGGCGTATTCGTTGGCGCCGAGCAGCGAGAACGTGCCGGAGATGCGCAGCGCATCGCTGTAGTGCCAGCTGCTCACGCTTTCGTGTTCGCTGTAGGTCACCTTCAGGATGTACGGCAGCGGCAGCATCATGGCGATGATGCAGCGCTTCATCGTGGTCCAGTCGGTCACGCTCATCTGCACGACGAATACGAGCAGGACTGCGAGCATCGAATCCTTGAGGATGTTGAAATGATCCTCAGTCTCCGACGACACGTTGGTGTAGCCGATGAATAGCGAAAAGACGGCGTAGGCGACATACGTCATCACCCACGGATGCACCGAACTCCAGTGAGTGATTTTGCCTTTGCAGTACAGCGCGCCGAGCAACGAAACGGCGAATCCGATGTTGAGGAAGTTGATGCCGCCGCCGAGGTTCGGCATGTAGCCGGTCTGCAGGTTCTGCAGCGGCAGGAAGAAAATGAACGCGTAAAGGAACCAGTTGTTGCGCACTTTCTCGACCGTCTTCGTGCGCGGCGCGAACGGCGTGCGCGCGGCGGCGCGGCTGATCGATGGCGGTGCCCTCAGGAACGTGCGCGAGCCATGCTCGTTCCAGATTTTCTGATAGGCGGAGGCGTACTGTTGGGTCATGTTCGATACGGAATAGCGTTCGACGACGCGCGCGCGCAGGCATTCGCGACGCGGCTGGTTGACCGCATCGTACATCGCCGACGCGAACGCTTCCGTGTCGCCCGGCTGAACGACGGCGGCGGAGGTGCCTTCAAGCACCGCGGCGACTTGTCCGACGGCGGTCGCAACGATCGCGCGTTCGCAGGCCATGGCTTCGAGCAGCGCGAGCGGCAGGCCTTCGTAGTGCGACGGCAGCACGAAGACATCGAGCATCGGATAGAAGCGATCGAGATCGTCGCGTGCGCCGATGAGATGCACGCGATCGGCGACGGAGCGCTCGCGCGCGCGTTGCTCGACGGCGTCGCGCATGGGTCCATCGCCTGCGATGACGAGCGCGGCATTCGGCAGACGTTCGCAAACGCGTGCGAATGCGTCGATCAGGCCGAGTGGATTTTTCTGATCGGTCAATCGCATCGCCGATCCGAAAATCACTGCGTCCTGCGCGATGCCGAATTCGGATCGTGCGAGCGGCACCGTTTGCGGATTGAAGCGTTGCGTGTCGATGCCGTTTTCGATGAGCAGCGTTTTCGTTTCGTCAACGCCGGCGGCGGCGAGCACGGGCAACATTTCCTTGGAGACGACGCAGACGAGATCGAAACGTTTCATCAGCGCGAGTTCGAGACGGTTGTACAAACGCAGATTCGCGGTGGTCGGGAAATGACCGTGCGAGGTCGCGACGATCGGCGTGTTGCCGAAGCCGCGCGCGAGCCATGCGTGGAACGCGCTTTTGTAGTCGTGCACGTGCAGGATCGCGTTGCGCTCGCGGCGCAGCGTTTCGCGCAGCGAGCGCAATGTGGCGATATCGAAGCGGCCCTTGCACGGCACGCGCTCGGCCGGAACGCCCATCGCCTGCGCGCGCGCGTACAGCGGCTGCGTGTCGAGATGCTGATTGTCGAGGCTGAGCAGACGGCTGCGGATGCCGATGCGGTTCAGCTCGGGCACCATGCCGAGGATCACGTACTCCGCGCCGTACAGACCGGCGCTGGAACGAAGGTGAAGCACCTCGAAATCAGCGGACATCGGCGAGCTCGCGGTACAGCCGCTCGTAGGAAGCCGCCATCGCATCGACGGAATGTTCGCGTTGCACGTGCGCGCGGGCGTTCGCGCCGAACGCGCGTGCCGTTTGCGGATTGTCGATGACGTCGCGCAGCGCGCGCGCGAGTTCGGCGGGTGATTCGGCGGCGACGAGCCAACCGGTCTTCCCGGCGTGGACCAGATCGGGATTGCCGCCGACCGCGGTCGCGACGACCGGCAAACCGCACGCCTGCGCTTCGAGAATCGCGTTGGACAAGCCTTCGGTGTTCGATGCGAGCACGAACGCGTCGAGCGCGGGAAGGATGCGTTCGACATCCGCGCGCGCACCGAGCAGCGCTACGTGCCGCGACATATCGAGCGCGGCGATCTGCGCTTCGACATCGCCGCGCAGCGGACCTTCACCGACGAGCAGCAATCGCGCGTTCGGGTTTGTTCGCACGACATCGGCGAACGCGGTCAGCAGATCGACATGACGTTTCACCGGCGAAAAACTGGCGACGCAGCCGAACAGAACCTCGTCATCCGAAAAGCCGAGTGCGGCGCGCAGCGCGCGGCGTTCGTCGACATCGGCGGGACGGAATACGCTCGTATCGACGCCGTTCGGAATGGCGTGACAGCGTTTTGCGTCGGCGTTCTCGTCGGCGATGAGTTTGTCGAGAATGCTTTGCGACGGTGCGACGATGCGATCGAAGCGTCCGTTGAGTGTGCGGAACAATGCGCTCACGCGCGCGCTTTTCTGAAATCCCATGTCGCGGCGGTTGGAGATCGTGCGCAATCCGGCGCCGCGCGGCAGCAGTGCGTTGATCAGATCGGATTTCTCGTGCTGCGACTGGACGATGTGATAGTCGCCGCGCCGCACGCGGGCGCGACACGCGGCGGAATGCCGCGATTCCACGCAAGCCATACGCGGCGCCGATCGGATGATAGGCGAGCTTCACTGCAACGTTGTCGAGGCGCGCGACGCGCGAAGCTTCGTCGGGTTCGTCGGTGAGTTGCAGGACGTCGACGGCGTAGCGTTCGGCGGGAAGCCGCGTCAGCAGATTGCGCAGGAAACGCTCGCTGCCGCCGGCGGTGAGGATCGCGGTATCGGTCAGGACGAGAAGTCGCAGGACATCGTCACGCACAGCATCAACGCTTGTAGATGGCCGTCACCATGAAGACGTTTTCGCGGAACCCTTCATCAAGCGCGGTGCTGTTGCGTTCGTTGCGGAAATAGTCGAGGCGTCCGCTCCAGTGTGGCGTGAACTGGCGCAGGAGGCTCAGGTCGAAGCGGATGTCTTCGTCGCGACGGTCGATGTCGCGGTAATTGCGCGTTTCCTCGAAGGCGTCGAGGCCGAGCGTCCACAATGGCGTCAGGCGGTACGCGGCGCCGATGACGCCGCCGTGCGAGGTCTGATCGAGTTCCGGCGCGGCCTGGTATTCGTAGCGGTTGTAGAACGGCGCGAGGCGCACGGTGAGGCGTTCGCTCTGGAATACGTAGTTGAGGTTGACCTGATGCTCGAGGAACACCTGCGAGGTGATCGCGGTGGTGCCGACCACGATGCCGGTGTTGATTCCCGAACCGAGCATCGCCGCCGGATCGATGGCCATGTCTTGCGAGGCATCGGAGAACTGGCGCGCGAAGCCGACGCCGAAACTGTTTTCCGAATCGAAGTGGTAGGTCAGCGATCCGCGCGCGAGCAACCCGGACTGATCCGGCAAGCTGGAGAAATTCAGTTTGGAATAGCCGAGCGAGACATCGAGATCGAGGCCGGGAAGTTTTTTCTGATAGCGCCCGAAGATTTCGCCGCGGCGATAATCCGGATCGCTGTTGAACACCGGATCGGTGAAGTGCACGTCTTCATAGGTGACGTTCGCCGAAATCTGCGATGTCGGATCGAGCAGCTTGATCGCGCGCACGGCGGCGAGGCCGCGGTTGGAATTGAAGTCGTCGGTCTGCGAGGCGAGGCTGTTGGTGAAGCGCACGTCGGTCTGGAAATTCAGCGTCGGATCGATGCGGAAGCTGAAGGTCGGGCCGAGCGTGAACACATTCGTCTGCTGCAGATTGTTCGGCGCGTTGGTGGCGAGGATGTTCACCGGCGCGACGGCGGCGTAATCCTCGAAGTCGAACGAGAAACGCTGCGGCGAGATGATCCAATTGACGACGCTCGACAATTGTCCGCGCAGTTCGTTGTTGAAATCGCCGCCGAGATAATCGCGGTATTCGAGATCGCCGACGGCGGTCGCCTGTACGTCGGCGCCTTTCTCGTCGATGGTGAATGTGGTGCGCGGGATCAGGATCGATTCGCCGATCGGATCGATCGCGCTCTCGTTGATGTTGTCGCTGTGTCCGGCGCCGAGCTGTAACGTGTAATCCAGATTCACGGCTTGCGCGGACGAGCACGCCGCCAGCGCGAGCGCGCTCGTGAGCCCGGCTCAGCGTTCTTACGTTGACAGGTTTGTTGTTGACCGGCATGAGACCCCCTGCGCGCCGGCTAAGGCGTGTGGTTGAACACGACACCCGCGACTTTGCTCGGATCGAGACTGGCGACAGCCTGGCTGATGCCGGTCGCGGTGTCCTTTCCGTAAGCGGCGACGACGACGATGAAATCGGCCAGATCGGAAAGGATGCGCGCATCGGGCGATCCTTTCAGCGCCGGACCGTCGAGGAACAGATAGCGTTCGGCGTACTGGCTGCGCAGCGAATCGATCAGCGCGCGCATGCGGAACGACGAGAAATATTCGCCGCTCATCTCGCGCGTGGTGCCGGTCGGAATCAGGCGCAGGCGCGGCACGCCGGTGCGGTAGACGACGCGATCGATGCCTTTGCTGGGATGATCGAGATAATCGATCAGGCCGCCCTGATTCGGATCGACGCCGAAGGCGCGATGCTGGCCGGGATAACGCAGGTTGCAATCGACGAGCAGCGAATTCTTCGATTCGTCGAAGGCAAATGCCGTCGCAAGATTGCGTGCGACGAAACTCGCGCCCGAACCGTGGCTGACGCCGGTGACCATCGTGATGAAGTTCTGCGCGCCGCCGAGTGCGAGCAGGCGCGTGCGGATTTCGCGGAAGGCGTCGGCAGTGTCGCGCGAATTGTCTTCGCGATGGATGAGACGGCGCTCTTCCATCTGCGTGGTGGTCAGCGCGCGCGATTCGCTGAGGTAGGCGAGCGCACGTTCGCCGGATTTCGCGGGCGATTCTTCGATCGTTTCGCCGGCGTCGTCGGAAAGCTGAATTTCGCGTTCGCGGTTCATAGGAACATCTTCGCTTTCATGAGCGCGATGGCGCCGTACGCGGCGATCACACCAAGCACGAGCAGGACGAGCAGCACCGTGGTTCGGCGTGAGCGCCAGCGATCCTGACGCGTCGAGTACAGCGGCACCGAGGCGAGCACGGGAATGCCGGTAAGGCGTTCGATCTGCGTCGCGGCGCGAATGCGCGGATCGAAGCGGACCAGACCGAAAAGCAAAATCGCCGGCAGGAATACACCGGCGCCGACGCCGGCGAGGCTGAAATGCATGAAGCGCAAGCCCGACGGACGCAACGGCAATTCCGCCGGTTCCTGGATGACGAAGGTCAGGCCGCGGTGATCGGCGTCGAGATTCATCGAGACGCGCGCGTTTTCGCGGCGCTTGAGCAAATCCTGGTAGATGTCGCGATTCACTTCGTAGTCGCGCGTGAGTTCGGACAGTTTGTTTTCCGAATCGGCGATGCGGCGGCCGCGGTCGAGTTCAGAGTTCAGCAGCGATTCGCTCGCGCCCATGCGCGACTGTTCGGCGGCGATGTTGCGGCGGACTTCGGCGAGCTTGCTGCGCAGTTCCTGATACAACGGATTGAACTGCACCGAATCGTCGACCGGCGACGGCGTTCCGCTGGCGGTGCGTTGCGCGCGCTGCGCCTGTTCGCGCTTGACCTGATCCTGCAGGTCCTGCATCTGATGACGCACGCGGATCACGTCGGGATGCTGATCGGTGTATGTCAGCAACAGTCCGTCGAGCTGCGTCTGCAAATCCGCCAGACGCGTGCGGTATTGGCCTTCGCGCGTCTGCACGGCGGTGATTTCGCTTTCGCCGGACAACTGCGAGACGAGCGCGGCTTCCTTCGAGCGCTGCTCCATCAGATCCATGCGCGCGTTCTCGACCTGCGAGCGCAATTCGCCGATGCGCGTACTCGAATCCTTATCGCTGCCCGGACGCGCGTCGGCATTCTGTCCGCGATAAGCCTTGAGCTTGTCCTCGGCGTCGGTCAGCTTGTCGCGGTAAATCTCGACCTGGCTGTCGATGAATTTGTATGCATCGCTGCTCTCGCGTTCTTTGGCGGCGAGGCTTTCGGAGATGAACAGGTCGGCGAGGCGCCGCGCCACCGTGTAGGCGCGTTCGGCGTCCGAATCCTTGTAGGTGATCTGCAGCAGGTTCTCGCGCAGGTTGACGACGCTGATGCGGCTCTTGATGCTGTCGATGATGCGCTCGAGCTCGATCGGGCTCGGCTTGGAATTCTTCCAGCCGCCGACTTCGACGATTTCATCGAGAATCTTGCGGCTGAAGATCACCTCGCGCGCGATGGCGGCGCGGTCCGCATTGCCGGTGGCGACGGCGCGGCCTTCCATCAGCGGTTTGATGATGTTGCTTTCCTGCACGAGGATCGAGGTGGACGAAGCGAAATTCTTCGGCCACAGCAATCCGGCGGCGAGTCCGGCGAGCGCCAGCACGACGAACAAAATCGTCAGCGCGACGCGGCGACGCTTCGCCTCGGTGACGAGGATCGGCATCAGTTCGTTGGAGACCAGCAGTTCGTTACTCATACTTCGAAATCCTGAAGACGCGTCACTCAGAACGCGCGTTCCGGTACGGTGATGATGTCGCCCGGTTGCACGGGGATGTTGCTCGACAGCTCGCCCTTTTTCATGATGCGGTCGAGCTTGATGTCGAACGGCTGTACATTGCCGCCATCCTGGCGTCTGTACAGCGAGGTGCGATCGCCATTGGCGAATTCGGTGGTGCCGCCGGCGGCGAGCACGGCGTCGAGCACCGTCATGCCTTGTCGATACGGAATCGATACCGGCTGGTGCACGGCGCCGGTCACGCGCACGCGCGACAGGTATTCGTGGCTGCGAAGCTCGGTCAGGATCACGGCGACCTGCGGATCGCGCAGGAACGTGGTCAGGCGTTGTTTGACGTCGGCGGCCACTTCTTCGGGCGTGCGTCCGCCGGCGCGCACGTCGCCGATGAGCGGCACGGAGATGTTGCCGTCCGGACGCACGGGCACGGTGACGCTCAGATCCGGGTTATGCCAGACCGAGACCTGCACCATGTCGTCCACGCCGATGTGATACGTGGCGATCGCCTGACGCGGCAGTTCTGTAGATACGGCCGGCGCAGTTGCAGGTTCAGCCGCCCACGCACTCACCGCCATCAGCAGTGTGAAGAAAAAACCAGCCCCTGTTCGCATGACTCTTCTTCTTTTTCAGGGTGCGAAATCTATCACAGTTTCAGCGGTTTCCGTCGTGCTTTTACACCCCGAAATACTCGCGGTACCAGGCCACGAAGCGCTTGATCCCGGTTTCCACGGGCGTTGAGGGGGAATAGCCCACATCCGTGGTGAGTTCCGCCACGTCGGCGTACGTATCGGGCACATCGCCCGCCTGCAGCGGCAGCAGGTTTTTCTGCGCCTTGAGGCCGAGATTTTCCTCGATCAGCTCGATATAGCGCGCCAGCTCGACCGGCCGATGACTGCCGATGTTGTATAGACGATACGGCGCGCTCGAGGTGCCGGGATTCGGATTCAGCGCGTCGAACGCGGGGTCGGGCACGGCCACGTTGTCCAGGGTGCGGATGACGCCTTCGACGATGTCGTCGATGTAGGTGAAATCGCGCGTGTGATGGCCGTGGTTGAAAACGTCGATGGGCTTCGCCGGCGAGGATATTGCGCGTGAACAGGAACAGCGCCATGTCGGGGCGGCCCCACGGTCCGTACACGGTGAAGAAGCGCAGGCCGGTGGTCGGCAGGCCGTACAGATGGCTGTACGTGTGCGCCATCAGTTCGTTGGCTTTCTTCGTCGCCGCGTACAGGCTGACCGGATGATCGACCGCATCGCGCACGGAAAACGGCAGCTTGCGGTTGGCGCCGTACACCGAACTCGACGACGCGTAGACCAGATGCTCGACGCCGCCGTGACGGCACGCTTCGAGGATGTTGATGAAGCCGACGAGATTGGCTTCGACATACGCGTACGGATTCTCGATCGAGTAGCGCACGCCGGCTTGCGCGGCGAGATTGACGACGCGCTGCGGCTTGAATTCCGCGAACGCTTTTTCGACGGCGGGGCGATCTTCGAGCGACGCTTTCATGAACCGAAAGCCCGCATGCGGCGTGAGCCGCGCGAGACGCGCTTCTTTCAACTTCACGTCGTAATAGGTGTTGAGGTTGTCGAAGCCGAACACCTCATCGCCGCGCGCCAGCAGCCGTTCGCTCAGGTTCGAGCCGATGAAGCCCGCCGCGCCCGTGACCAGTACCCGCATCGCATCACCTCTAGAAATTTTTCGCCGCTCAGAGACGGTCGTCGCAATCCGCTTTGGCCAGCACCTGCTTCACATCGAATAGCACGCAGCCCGGCTTGCCGAGCGCGCGGATGCCGGCCGCGCCCATCGCGACGAACTGGCGATGTGCGACGGCGAGAACGATCGCGTCGTACGTGCCGGGCGCGAGTTCCTTGACCGGCGTCGATGCCGTATTCGTGCTGCGCTTCGGCGGCGTCGACCCACGGATCGTGCACGTCGACGTCGGCGCCGTAACGGCGCAGTTCGGCGATCACGTCGGTGACGCGCGTGTTGCGCAGGTCCGGACAGTTTTCCTTGAACGCCAGACCGAGCACGAGCACTTTCGCCTGCGCGACGTGCATGCGCCGCTGCACCATCAGCTGGATCACGCGCTGCGCGACGTGCGAACCCATGCCGTCGTTGATGCGGCGGCCGGACAGGATCACTTCCGGGTGATAGCCGATCTGCTGCGCCTTGTGCGTCAGATAATACGGATCGACGCCGATGCAATGTCCGCCGACCAGGCCCGGGCGGAACGGCAAGAAATTCCACTTCGTGCCGGCGGCTTCGAGCACTTCGCGCGAATCGATGTCGAGTTGTGGCAGATCAGCGCGAGTTCGTTGACCAGCGCGATGTTCAGATCGCGCTGCGTGTTCTCGATCACCTTCGCCATCTCGGCGACGCGGATGCTCGATGCGCGATGGGTTCCGGCTTCGACGATGCCGCGGTACAGCGCATCGACGACATCGGCCGCTTCCGGCGTCGAACCCGAGGTCACCTTGACGATGGTTTCCAGGCGATGCTGCTTGTCGCCGGGATTGATGCGCTCGGGACTGTAACCGGTATAAAAATCCACATTGTGTTTGAGGCCCGATTCGCGCTCGATGATCGGCACGCAGATTTCTTCGGTCGCGCCCGGATACACGGTCGATTCGTAGATCGCGATGCCGCCCTTGCGGATGGCGCGGCCGACGGTGACGCTCGCCGATTCGAGCGGCGTCAAGATCGGGGCGTTTGAACTCATCGATCGGCGTCGGCACGGTGACGACGAAGATGTCGCAGCTGCGCAGTTCGGCCGGATCGGAATGGATCGACAGATTCGCCGCGGCTTTCAATTCCTCGGCGCTGACTTCAAGCGTGTGGTCGCGATGCTGACGCAGTTCGTCGACGCGCGACGTGTTGATGTCGAAACCGACAGTCGTGTATTTGCGGCCGAAAGCCACGGCGAGCGGCAGGCCGACATAGCCTAGACCGATGACGGCGACGCGTGCGTTTTCGAGCACGGGCAGAGGAGCGTTGGGCATGGACAGGCGACGGATTCGGGCGAGTCGCGCAGTTTACCGGGAAGTGTTGCCGTAAGCGTGACGTTCAGGCGGCCGGCAGCCAGGCGGCGGTCACGATCAGGTGCGGTCCGGCGAAGTAGCGGCCGTGCAGCAATTCCACCTTTTCCACATTTCGCCTGACGGCGCGTGCGGTAAATCGGCCATCGGCGACGTCGAGGTGGACGTCGTCGAATTCGAGAAATTGGCGCGTCAGCGGAAACAGCGCCTTGAATACGCTTTCCTTGGCGCTGAAAAGCAGGCTCAGGTGTCGTTGCCGCGACGATGCCGGCATCGCATCGAGCTGTCGGCGCTCGTCCGCCGTGCACACGGTGCCGGCGATGCTGTCGTCGATGCGACCGATGCTTTCGAGATCGATGCCGAGACCCGGCAAACGTGTCTGGATTCGGCGACCGCCACCGCGCAAACGTCTCCACAATGGCTGATGCTGCCAACGATGCCGGGCGGCCACAGCCGGTTCGCGCGTTTCGGCGGGCAGCAAAGCATGGCCCGCAATGCCGAACTGCGCCAACGCCTCACGCGCGAGCGCGCGCCCGACGCGGAATTCGCGCTCGCGCACCGGCTGCATGTGCTGCGCGCGCAGGAATTCCTGTTCGAGCGGATGCAATTCCGCGTCGGCGTGACGCGGTTCGGAAAAAATTACATGCGCGCCGTCCGGCAGCAAGTCCTTAAGGTTTCTTGCTTCGGCGAGTCGTGATCGGAATCGCGTCAGTGGACGTGCCATCGGCCCAGCGACACCTTATGTCCGAATCAACGAATGAAGGTGCCATAAGATTTGTGCCCAACGTAGCATAAGTATGAAATGATGCGCCCCGCTTTCGATGACGCCGCTCTCGATCTTTGCCGACGGACCGACCTTGTTCGACAACATCCGCCAAGACTTTCGCCGCTTTCGCGACGATCAGCATGACTACGGGCCGATGCGCGCTCGGCTGAACGTGTTTTTCAAATACGGATTCATCGCCGATCATGGTGTTCCGCTATGGGCGCTGGACGCGCACGATCCGGCCGAAGATCCTTTCGTATCCGTTCAAGCTGATCTACAAGATCCTGCAGTTCTTCATCGACGTGATGTTCGGCATCCACGTCTCTGCCAACTGCGATATCGGACCGGGTTTCTACATCGGTCACTTCGGCGGCATCATCGTCCACGGCAACATGGGCGCGAACTGCAGCATCGGTCAGGGCGTGACGATCGGCACGAAAGGCGCGGGACGCTCGAACGGCATCCCGCAGCTGGGCGACAATGTTTACGTCGGCGCCGGCGCGAAGATCATCGGCCGCATCACCATCGGCAACAATGTGGTGATCGGCGCGAATACCGTCGTGGTGAAAGACGTTCCCGACGGCATGCGCGTCACCGGTGGAGAAGTGCGCATGGCGCCGATGCCGCCACGCGCATCCTGACTTTCCCTTACGGGTGCGGCGGCACCACGACGTCGGGAACGACCAGCGCGCCGACGCACGGCAATATCGGCGGCAGCTCGCCCGATTCGAATCCGCCACCAGTGAAAATGTTGTCGCCGCCAATGGTGCCCACGTCGTCGCACGCACCCTGGTACTGCACGGCGCCGATGTCGTAGCCGGTCGATGCGGCGCCGGGGCGCGGCAGGTTGCGGAAATCGGACGGCAGCGTGATGCTCGTGCTCGCCGCGGAAATCAGCGGGCTGCCGGCGAGCGGAACCGGATCGAAATATTTCAGGCTGGAGTCGGCCACTTGCGGATCGATCGTGCAGTTGCTGCCGGCCGGACACGTGGTCGACTTCACTTTCCACGCCCAGTTCTTGGTGTAGGTGACCGGCCACGCGGCATTCGGATTCGACCAGGAACTCGTATCCCAATAGAACAGGCACGACTGCGTGCCGTCATTCGGAATCCAGAACGGAGCGCCGACCAGAAGGTTGTTCTGGATCTGCACGTTCGACGAGGTCGCGCCATTGATCGCCAGGATCAGGCAATTGCCTTCGCTGGTGATGCTGTTGTAGCGGATCGTCGATTTCAGCCCCACGTTATGCGGCGCCGTGCCGAGCGAAACGACCAGCGCGTTGCCGTATGCGCGGCAGTTGTCGCCGGAGGTATTGCCGCTGTTCGAGTTGTTGCCGACGATGTAGTTCACGCCCTGGAAGTACGAGCAGTTGCCGACGATGACGGAATTCTCGATCAGCGAGTTGCCGGTGATCTTCATCTGGTTGCCGGCGTTGCCTTCCGAACGCGAGCGCTCCACCGTGACGGAACCGGTGCCGTCGGCGTACAGCAGATCGAGACCGTCGGACGTGTTGTGGTGGAAGTACGAATCGGTGAACGTCCAGTTGCCGCCGGTCTGCGCGGTGCCGAAACCGTCGCCGTAACCCTGGTTCGGTCTGCGCCCAGCAGGCATAGATGTTGTGCGTCGGATACTGCTCGGTGCAGCCGTTCCAGGCGATTTCCACACTCTGGAACGTCATGTTGCCCGAATCCGACGAACAGCCGGCTCGTGCCGCAACCCAAGATCGCCATCCCAGCCGGCCCAGCCGTTAGCCACGATATGAACGCGCGTCAGCGACCAGTTCGACAGCTTGCCGTTGAGGATGCCGCGGTTGGCCATGCCGTGGATGTCGAGATCGGTCAGCGTGACGTTGCTCGAATTCGACGCATAGATACCGTGCGAAGCCCAGTTGCCATACGGCGGCGTGTTGCGGTTGCAGGCGATTTTCGGATCGTGATGCGATTCGATGCAGGCGCTGTGATCGGTGATTTCGAGACAGCTGATCTGCACGTTCGCGTTGTTCTGCATCAGGAACACTTCGCTCGAATGCTCGCTGCCCCACAGTTGCGGCTTGGCCGCGCAACCGGTGTTCCAGCCTTGGCCGAGAATGCGCGTGGGCTGCGCGGCGGTGCCGCTCGGGATCGACTGCATGTGGCAGTCGTAGGAAAACGCCGGGTTGCAACCCGGATACGCGGCGCGCGCGCCGGGCGCGTTCAGGCCCATTTCGTAGGCGCCCGCCTCGATGATGACGGTGTCGCCGCCAGCGATTCGTGCGGGCGTCGGTGGCGTGATGTCGGTGTTCGGCGGCAACGCGTCGAACGGATGATGCCAGGCGCAGGCCTGATTACTGCCGCTGCCGGGATATTTCGCGTCGACCTTGCCGGTGCATTGCGAGAAGGAACCGCCGTCCGTGCGGATGTAGTACGTGGTCGCCGCCGTAGCGAAAGGTGCCGCAAGTGCAGCAACCAGTGCCACGAGCGAACGTGCGAAAGACAAACGATTCATTAGCGATTGTTTCCCCATCCCTATGAAGGGATTTTCTGGCTCTTGGTAAAGGAGTATTCCCCAACGGGCCGGGCATATTCCGCGATGGACCGCTCAAATTACGCGAGAAGTAGATCAAAAACCCGTTACGCCGCGCAAATTAAACGATACGCCATCACATTCGTCGGCAGTTCACGGCTTTTCTGAACATTCCTTCATCCCGGCCGGACAGCCGGTCGATCGAACGTCCGGTTCAGACGGTTTCCCATCGAAGCGCAAATCCGCGCCCCTCAGCGCGGGTTCGACCCATACCGAACAGGTGTCTTTGCCCGTGCAACATCCGTACGCGGAAGTCCCGTCATTTCGTTGTCGCTGAATCACCCCTTTCACGGTGCTGCAGCCCCCGCCGCCGCATTCCATGTCGATCAGGCAATCGCCCTGCCCGCTGATCCGGTTGCCGATCACGTTCACGCTCGCCGATTCCGACGGATGCAGCGACAGCGAATTTCCCTCCGCCCGGCACATATCCGACGTTTCCAGGTTCCCCGAACCGGCCAACGCCGCGCAGGTGCCGATCAGCACCGATTTCTCGACGACGACCGAACCGCTTGCCTTGAGCTGATTGCCCGCGTTCGCCTCGGCGTGAACATCGCGGAACGTCACCTTCGCGTCGCCGCGCGCATGCAGCAGATCCAGACCATCCTGCGTGTTGTGATCGGCGTACACGCGTTCGAACAACCAGTCGCCGCTTGTTTCGCCGGTGCCGAGTCCGTCGCCATATCCGCCTTCTTCCTGACCCCAGCAACCGAACGGCTGCTTCGACGGATATTTTTCGCCGCAGCCGTTCCACGCGATATGCACGTCGCGAAAAATCATGCGCCCGCTATCCGACGTGTTGTCGCCGATGTCGCCATTCCAGCCCGACCATCCGTTGGCGACGATGTTCACGCGCTCCACCGTCCAGTCGTGCAGACGCCCCGCTCGCACGCCGTCGTGCGCGAGACCGTGAATGTTCAGATCGGCGAGCGAAACGTTGCCCGAATCCGCCGCGCTCAAGCCCACCGCCGCCCACGCACCGTACGGTTCCTTGTCGCGCTGACAACGATCCACCTCGCGCTTGCCCGCGTGAAATTCGACACAGCCCGAATGATCGGTGATTTCGAAACAGGCGAGCTGCACGTTCGAACTGCCGCGCAGATCGACCACGGTTTCCGCGCGCTCCGTGCCCCAGAGTTCCGGCGGCGACGTGCAGCCTTTGTCGAAACCTGCGCCAAGAATGCGCGTCGGTTTGTCCGCGGACGGGCCACTCGGCACCGGCGTCATGTGGCAATCCCACGGCCAGTCGGACCGGCATTTGTCGGAAACCGCGTCGGGCGCGCCAAATCCCATCTGGTAACTTCCTGCGGCGACGATCAGCGTGTCGCCGCCCGCGATGCGCGACGTTCCGCCCGGCGGAAACGCATTGAACGGATGCCGCCACGCGCACGCGCGCTGCTTGACGGTTTTCGAAAACGCCGCGTCGTGCCGGCCATCGCACTGCGCGGGCGTGCCGCCGTCGCGCGCACGTAGTAGGTGGCGGGTCCCGTCGGCGGGGGCCGCGGGTTTCGGCGAAGCCGCTCGCGAGCAGCGCGGCGAAGAATCATCCATTTCATGGTCGGCGTCCTGTCATAAATGCGCGCATCAGAGTTCTGGATGCCGCGACGGTCGGCCGCGTGCGCCATGACGACCACAATTCGTGGATCGCTTCGTCGCGACGGTTTTCGTCTAGCAGCCGATAGCCGAAATCGTACCGATAGCGCGCGATGCGATCGGCGATGAGCGCACGATGCGTCCGCGCGAAATCCGGATTGTCGCCGAGAAATTTCGCCAGCGTTGCGATATCGATGCGCGCGTCTTTCGCGTAGTCGATGCGGCTCAGACTGTCCGGCCGCACGCAGCGGATGAGCAGACGGCTCGGGCGAATAATCGGCATGGAATTTTCGCGCGAGGCGCAGGAAAAATTCGTAGTCTTCGCCGACCTGCGAGGTGTCTCATCGAATTCGCCAACCGCGTCGTACGCGCTTCTCGAGATGACAACAGCCGACGTGAGCAGGAAGAAATCGCGAAACAACGGCAACAGGATGTCGCCGCGATGCAGCTCGATGCGGCGCACATAATTCGGCAGCGGCGCGCCGTCCGAATCGACGAACGAATTCGCGCAATAGACGAGACCGACGTTTCCTTTCAGCAGCGGCATCTGCTCTTCGAGTTTATCCGCGCGCCACTCGTCGTCCGCATCCAGAAATGCAATCGCATCGCCGCTCGCCAGACGCATGCCGTGATTGCGCGCCGCCGCCGGCCCGGCGTTTTCCTGGCGCACGTATCGGACCTTCGCGCCGGATTGCGCCGTCCACTCCGCGACGCGATCACGCGTGTCGTCGGTCGAACCATCGTCGACGACGACGATCTCGATATCCCGATACGTCTGCGCCGCCACCGATCGCACCGCGCGCAGCAGCCGCGCCGCGCAGTTGTACGTCGGGATGACGACGCTGACCGTCACGCGGGTCTTCTCGGCGAGCTTTCGTTCCCACGCCAGCGCGGTGCGCGCGATGAGATCCAGATCGTCGAAACGCGGATGCCAGCCGAGCGTCTTGCGGATGCGCTCGGCGCGCGCGACGAGCGCCGGCGGATCGCCCGCGCGGCGCGGATGTTCGACGAACGGCGACCGCCGCGCCGTGGGCCTTGCCGACGGCGGCGAGCACGTCGCGCACCGAATAGCCGTGGCCGTAACCGCAGTTGAGCGTGGTCGAATCGCCGCCGTTGCGCAGATACGCGAGCGCTTTGAGATGCGCGTCGGCGAGATCGACGACGTGGATGTAGTCGCGCACGCCGGTGCCGTCCGGCGTGTCGTAGTCGGTGCCGAAGATCGCGACGTGCGCGCGTTTGCCGAGCGCCGCTTCGCAGGCGACTTTGGTCAGCAAGCGTTGCGTTCTTCGTCGATTGTCCGATGCGGCCTTGCGCATCGCAGCCGGCGACGTTGAAGTAGCGCAGCGCCACGTAGCGCGGACCGCCGGCGAAAGCGAGATCGCGCAGCATCCATTCGCTCATCAGCTTCGACGTGCCGTACGGATTGATCGGCGCGGTCGGCGTCTCTTCGCCGGCCGTGCCTTCGGCGAGCGTGCCGTAGACGGCGGCGGTCGAGGAAAACACGATGTGCTTCACCTTCGCTTCCGCGCAAGCAGGCGAGCAGGTTGCGCGTGGCGCAGGTGTTGTTGCCGTAATAGCGCAACGGATCGGCGACCGATTCCGGCACGATAGTGCGCGCGGCGAAATGCATGACCGTGTCGACGTTGTGATCGCGCAGGAGCGCGCTCACTTTTTCCGCATCGCCGACGTTGCCGACGATGAGTTTCGCGCCGATCACCGCGTCGGCGAAACCGGTGCTCAGATCGTCGAGCACGAACGACTTTCTCGCCCGCCTCGACCAGTTGCAGCACGACATGGCTGCCGATGTAGCCGGCGCCGCCGGTGACTAGGATCGTTCCATCGCGACTCATGATGCTTCCTCTCAGTCGTGCCGCTTGCGCACGTAACCCACGTATTGCATCGCGCAGACGGCTATCCAACGCCAGCGCCGGTAAGGCGAATGTGAACACCATCATCCCCGCCATCACCGCGAATCGCGCGCTGTGCGAGACGATGCCGAACAAGATCCGTGTAGTACCAGATCGCCAGCGACAACGCGCCGAGCGAAACGGCCGTGAGCGGTTTCGCGCAGACCCGGCAGCGCACGCAGTTCGCGCGGGCAGAAGAGGTATTTCACGACATGCAGTGCCATGAAACTCACGAACGTTGCGTACACCGCGCCCATCACGCCGAAACGCGGAATCCAGAACAGGTTGAGCACGACATTCACGACCAGCGCGAGCACGCTCAGCACCAGGATCGTCATCGTGCGTTTGTGCAGCAGCAGGCCGGCGGTGACGATGCCGCCCAGCCCGTCGAGCACATAGTTGACGCCGATGAGCTGGAACACCGGTGCCGACTTGCGCCTTCGATGGACCGGCCATCAGCAGCAACACGTCGCCGCCGACCGAGAGCAGACCAGTGATCATCGCCGCCGCGAGATAAACGACGACGAGCAGCACCGCGCGCTTGGTGCGCACGACCGCCTCGGGCCCTTTGGTTTCGTATTCGCGCACGCTGACCTGCGTGTAGGCGTTGTACAGCGCGTAATTGAGCAGGTTGCTGATGTTGAGCGCGAGTCCGTAGCCGATCGTATACACGCCGACCGCGGCGAAATTGACCAGCAATTCTTTCAGCATCAGGCGATCGGCGAACGAGAACAGGTTCGACGCGATTTCGTTGACCACCATCGGCAATCCGTAACGCAGGCCTTCGCGGCCGGCTTTGCCGTCGATATCGCTGCCGATGCATCGGCAGATGGCTGCGCACCCAGCGCCACAGGAACAGCGCGAACACGATGCCGACGGCGAGCCGCGCCAGATAAACGCCGCGCGCGCTGCGGTCGATGAGAGTACACGGTGCACAGGATCGCGCCCGCCTCCAGCCAGCGCTGCGCGACGGAGATGCCGGCCGAAATCAGCGATTTTTCCTGCGCGAACGCGACCGAACCCGAATAGCTGATCCACATCGTCGGCGGCAGCAGCAACAGCATGATCCAGCCGATCGCGGCCGCTTCCGGCGGCGCGACCGCGACGATGCCGGCATAGGCCAGCAGCGCAAGCACCCACAAGCGCGCATCCGGCCAGGAACGGCAGCAGCACGAAGTTGGCGCCGAAGCGCGCCATCGCGCCCGGGACCGTCGACGTGCGGATAGAAACGCAGGATCGTGTGCTGCGCGCCGAGCTTGAAGACCGCGACCAGGATCAGCAGCCACGCGTCGAAATAGCCCAGGATGCCGTACTGCCCGTTGTCGAGCAGACGCGTCATGATCGGGAAGGAAACGAAGCCCGCGATCATGACCAGCACATTGCCGGTCACATAGCGCAGGGAATGGGTCGCAACGCCGGGGCGCGCCGGTTCTGACATGGTGCGCGTCAGCTTCGGGAAAATAGCGGGGAACGCGGAGTTTACGTGAATCGGATGCCGGCGGGTAACGCGCCGACCGGTATAATTGCACGATACCGACGCGCGAACCTCATGCCCTCGTTGCCGAGCGTTTTCCGTCTGATTGTCGTGATCCCCACGTACAACCGCCGCGATCTGGTGTTGCGCGCGGTGTCTTCCGTGCTGGATCAGTCTGGCGCGGACGGCGTCGAAGTCATCGTCGCCGATGACGGCTCCACGGACGGCACCATCGACGCGATCCGCGAACGCTTCGGCGATGATCCGCGCGTGCGCGTAAACACCACCGCGCGCGGCTATGCGTGTGCGGCGCGCAACGCCGGTTTCGCGATCAGCAAGGGCGATTTCATCTGCTTTCTGGATTCCGACGACATCTGGCTGCCCGGCACGCTCGCCACCATCGCCGCCGTATTCACCGCGCATCCGGAACTGGTTTTCGTGAGCGTCGACGGCAACACGTTCGAGAAACCGGGGCAGAAAAACATCGCGCGCGTCGTCGCCGGCGATTCGCCGGGATGGAAGCATGCGGATTTCGCCGATGTCGCGCTGCAGTCGCACGATATCGGCGGCATGCACCTGCGCAGCGGCGATTTCATGGCGTGCGCGCCCTGAAGCGGTGATGGGCGCGGGACCGTTCAACGTTATGGCCCGTCGCCTGGCTGAACGGCGCATCGGCGCGGACCCGGCGCTACATTTGGCACTGCTTACGGTGCGGCAATAAGCCGGCGCGTTCTCCAGCGCTTCTAGCGCGGACTATCGCCGCCATCTGACCCCCCGATAAACATTGCAAAACGCGCCGCGCGTTGAATGCGAAATCGGCGTTACAATGATGTTTCGCAGGGGCGAATCTGAGGTTTCGATTCGGAAGGATCCGGCGCCGGCCGTAGCCGGCGAGCCACTGCGAATCGAAATTGTAGGATCGAAGGTTCATGAATCAAGCGCATCTGTATTTCCTCGCTGGCCGCCGCGTGCGCTGGCGTTTCGCTGGCGGCATCGGCCGCTGGCGTCCACCGACTGGCTGCAGTTCGGGTTCGACCCGACCCACAGCGGCATCAATCCCAACGAATCGGTTCTGAGTGCGAGCAACGTACACCTGCTCGCGCAGCGCTACCACGTGAAATTCACTGCGCCTGCGCAGGGTACGCCGGTTTTCCTGAGCAACGTGGCGACCTCGCAAGGCACCATCGACATGCTGTTTGTCGAACTCAACGATGGGAGCCTTTTCGCGCTCAATGCGGCGAACGGCAATACGGTGTGGTCGCACGTACCGACCAGCACGCCGGCGTGCGGTCAGGCGGGCTCAAGTCCGCAGTGCCTGATCACCTCGTCGCCCGCGATCGATCCGAACCGCAATTTCGTCTACGCGTTTTCGCGCAACGACGGCAAGATCCACAAATACGCGGTCGCCACCGGCGTGGAAACCAAGGGTACCGGCAACGGTTGGCCGGAACTCTCCTCGGCCAAGCCCAACGTCGAAAAAGGTTCGTCGGCGATCGCGTTCGCCACCTCGTCGACCGATCACGAACACATATCTGTACATGACCCACAGCAGCTTCCTCGCCAACGACGGCGGCGACTATCAGGGCCACATCACCGCGATAAACCTGAGTACCGGCGCGCAGATCGTGTTCAACGCCGTGTGTTCCGACCAGGGCAGCCATCCATTTCCTCGAGAACGGCCGCGCCGACGATTGCTCCGACGTGCAGACGACGAACGAACACGGCGATCCGATCCCGGCCGGTAACGCCGGCATCTGGGGACGCGCGGCAGCCACGTACGATCCCGGCCAACGACTCGATCTACATCTCGACCGCGAACGGCGTCTATGATCCGACCAACCAGTTCAACTACGGCGGCAGTTTCTGGGGCGACTCGGTCCTGCGCCTGCCGGCCGCGTTGTCGGCGCCGAGGACCGCGCCCGTGGACAGCTACACGCCGCCGAATTTCGACGGGCTGATGCGCGCCGACGCCGACCTGGGTTCGGCCTCGCTCGCCATCATCCCCACGTCGATGACGCAAGATTTCGCCTACAAGCATATCGGCATCCAGGCCGGCAAAGATGCCGACGTGCGCATCATCGATCTCGACGACAACGACATGGGTACCCACCAACGGTCCGCAGTGGACATCTGCTGTCAACGAAAGCGCGCTGTACATGCAGAGCGTGCCGCAGACCAATGAAGTCAAAACGCAACCGCTGATCTGGCAAAACCCGAACGACAATACCGTCTGGGTGATCGTGAGCAACGATTTCGGCATCTCCGCCTCGCAGCTCATCATGGACGGATCGAACAATCCGCAACTGTTAACGCGCCAGGCACGGGCTGGCTGCTGACCGGCACCTGGCCGCGTTGGTACCTCCCGCCACATGGCAGCAGATACGGCGGCGGCTCGCCGGTCATCGCCAACAACGTGCTGTACTACGCGAGCGCGGCGGGCCTGCTCGCGCATCGATCCTGCGACCGGCGCCATCCTCGCCACGAAAACCGACATGGGCATCTCGACCATCCGCGCCCGGCATCTTCCACAAACAGAGTCCGATCGTCGTCAACGGGCGCGTCTACGTCACCGACGAAAACGATTATCTGTGGGCCTTCGAAGGCGACGACATCTTCAACAACGGCTTCGATTAAGCCTGCGCCGCCGTGCGCACGCCGATCGGCAACACCAGGCTGCGCACCAGCGCTTTCCACAACCGCAGTTCGGTCGGCTGCTGCACGATCGCGTTGAAGTAAGCGCGTGCCGCGGGCATGCGCTTGCCCGCGTCGAGCCACTGATCGCCCATGCCGTAATACATCGCCGCCCAGGCCTGACGGCGCAGCGGACGTCCGCGCGGCGTCTCGCTGAATTTTTCGACGAGCAGCGAACGCGCGAGCAGCATCTTCTCGAAGTTGCCGCTGACGTTTTCGTCGTGCGTTCGATAGCGCAGATGCACGTCGTCGATGAAGACGAATTCGGTTTCGAACGCGCACCGCAGCCACAGGTCGCGATCCTCGCAGCCGATGCGGTTGAACGCCTCGTCGAAGCGGCCCACGCGTTCGATCAGATCGCGCCGCGCAACTACCGTGGAACACGACACATGTTCGCGGCGCAGATACACGGTTGCGAACGGATCCATGCCGCGATTCCAGAAGCGCCTCACCGACAAGCGTTTCGATCCATCGGTATTGATGCGTTCGATGTTGGCGTGAACGAGCCCGATCTCCGCGCGCTCGCCAAAACCTCGATGCTCGCCGCAAGATGATGCGGCAGCCATTCGTCGTCGGCATCGAGCAGTGCCATGTAGCGCCCACGCGCGACGGCCAGACCCGCATTGCGCGCCACGACCAGCCCACCGTTCGCCTGATGGATGACGATGAATTTTCCGGGATGCCGCGCCGCATATTCATCGGCGATGGCGCCGCTGGAATCTTTCGAACCGTCGTCGATGACGATGATCTCGAAGTCCTGGCAGGTCTGCGCGAGCGCACTGTCGAGCGCCGCGCGCAGGAAACGTTCGCCGTTATAGACAGGCACGATTACGCTGACGAGCGGCGCTGCGGATTCGCTCACGAATCATCCTTCGCGCGCGCCGCGAGCACATCGCGCAACGCGGTGAGCAGCGCAGGCTGTTCGATCAGCGTGTCATGCGTACCAGGAATATCGACGATCTCGATGCCGCCCGGCGGCCACCGAATTCCAGCCGATATCGCGCGACTTCACCAGTTCGTAAGGCTGGATTTCGGCACGGAACAGCGTGAGCAATCCCGGATACGGTTTCGCGTGATAGCGATAGAACGCATGCATGTTCGCGCGTTCGAGTTCGCGATAGCGCAATCCATGCGGCAATGCGATGCCGCGCAAACGGCACCATGACGTCTCCATCGCTTCGTTCACGCGCGTGATGCGGCGCTTGAACGGCGCTCCACACCATCTTCCATTGCCCGCTCGGTCTCATCGCCATCGCGCGCACCCATCGATCGCGCCAGCGATAGCGGATACGCTGCAGCGATCCGCCGCGCTCGATTTCGAAGAAGCGATTGTTCGGCCCGTACGTATCGAACAAACCGAGCAATCCGACTTCCGCGCCATCCGCGACGAGCTGCTGCGCGACTTCGAACGCGATCATGCCGCCCATCGATCCGCCGCACAGGAAATACGGGCCTTGCGGAAACTGCCGACGAATTTCACTGCGATAAAGCGACGCCATTTCCGTGATCGAACGCAACGGCCGCGTGATGCCATCGATGCCCTGCGCCTGCAGGCCATACACCGGCTGATCCTTGCCGAGCCCGCGCGCGAGTTGCAGATAATTGAGCACGTTGCCGCCCATCGCGTGCACGCAGATCAGCGGCGGCCGGCTGCCTTCCGGCTGAATCGGCACCAGCGGCGACCACTGATCGTGCGGCTGCGTCGTGGCGATCATTTCTTCGTCCGCCACGCTTTCGACACGGACAGCATCCGGCGTCTTCGCGCCAGCCGCGCGGAACACGCGCGCCTGCGAGGCGAGCGTCGGCGAAGTCAGCAATGTCGTCAGCGGCAGGTTCACGCCGGTGATCGCGTGGATGCGGCGGAACAGATGCACGCCCAGCAGCGAGTCGCCGCCGAGATCGAAGAAATTGTCATCGCGATGCACGCGCTCGACGCGCAGCAATTCGCGCCAGATCTGCGCGAACGTCGTCTCCAGACCTTCGCGCGGTTCTTCCCGCGTCTGCGCTGCGCCACCCGCATTCGTCAGTGCTGCCGGCATCGGCAACGCATTGCGATCGATTTTCCCGTTCGCCGTCTGCGGCAACGCCGGCAACACATCGATGTACTGCGGCATCATCTGCGGCGGCAAGCGACGCTGTAGCGCGTCGCGCAATTCGGCGGCGAGCTTGTCACCCGCCTCGGGCGCCGCGACATACAGCGCAAGACGCCGATCACTGACGCCGACTTCGCGCACCACCGCCACCGCCGCACGCACAGCCGAAACCGACATCGCCGCCGCTTCGATTTCAGCCGGTTCGATGCGGAATCCGCGCAGCTTGATCTGATCGTCGCCGCGTCCGTGGAAATAAAGTTGGCCATCGCGCCACGCGCCACGATCGCCGGTGCGATACATCGTGCCGCCGCAGAACGGATCGGACACGAAACGCTCCGCCGTCAGTTCGGGACGATGCAGATAACCGGCCGCCACACCCGCGCCGCCGATCCACATTTCGCCGCGCACGCCTTCGGGCACGAGCTGTCCGATCTCATCGAGCACGTAAACCTGCGTGTTCGCGATCGGCGTGCCGAGAGGGACGGGTCCGCTGCCGGATTCGACCTGACCGACCACCGACCAGATCGTCGTCTCGGTCGGTCCGTACATGTTCCACAGCGCGCGGCATTGTTTGAGCGCGCGTTCGGCAAGCTCGCGCGGCAGTTCTTCGCCGCCGATCAGCAATGTCGTTTCGCGCAACGCGCCGTTGTCATCGCCGTCGAGCAGCACGCGCAGCAGCGACGGAGTCGTCTGCAGCACGGTCGCTTCGCTCGTCGCCAAGCGCTTCATCAGCGCGGCCGGATCGCGGTGTTCGTCTTCGCTCGCGATGACGACGCGCGCGCCGATCGTCAGCGGCAGATACAGCTCGAGTCCGGCGATGTCGAACGACAGCGTCGTGACGGCGCACAACGTATCGTCGGCTTGCAGGCCGGGACGTTCCCGCATGCTCGCGAGGAAATTCGCCAGATTGCTATGCAGGACGCGCACGCCTTTCGGCTCGCCCGTTGAACCCGACGTGTAAAGAACATAGGCCGCGTCGTCAGCCATCACCGTCGGCAATTCGCCGGCGGCCGCGTTGCCGATCGCGTTCATCGCCAGCACCGTGCGGCCGGTGGCGAGCGTCGCCGGAAGATACGTCGCATTGCCCGCGAGCAGCAATTTCAGCTGCGCGTGATCGGCCACGAACTGCAATCGCTTCGGCGGATAATTCAGATCGAGCGCGACATACGCCGCGCCGCTCATCATCGTGCCGAGTACCGCGGCGAGCATGTCGATGCCGCGCGGAACCGCGACGCCGACGAGATCGCCGCGCGACACGCCACGCGCGAGCAATGCGTGCGCGACCGCACGCGCACGCGCGAGCAATTGTGCATACGTCAGTGACGTGGCGCCGCTCGCGACCGCAATGCGATCCGGCGTGCGCGCTGCCTGATCCGCGAATAGCGCCGGCAAGGTGCGCGATGATATCCACATCGCGCGCAGTCGCCGTCCACTGCTGCGCGATGGATTGTTTCTGCGCGGCGTCCAGCAGCGGAAGCTGCGCGACCGCTTGCGTCGTCGTGCGCAACCGCGCCGGCCAGCACCGTTTCGAAATGACCGATCCAGCGCCGCATCGTCGCCGCCGAATACAGATCGGTGCTGTAGTGCAGATCGAGACTCAGGCCGTTGTCGGTCTCGTTGAAGTTGAAGAACAGATCCCACACCAGCGCCGTCTTCGCCGCGTCGCGCAGCGTGGCGGTGACATCGCCGAAATCCAGCGTCGGAATGCGCGGATTCAAATTGAAGATCACCGACGCCAGTGCGCTGCGCTCCGCGCCGTGCTGCGGCAACGCACGCAGCAGCGTGTGCAGCGTCAGATCCTGATTGTCGGCCGCGTCGAGCAGCAGGCCATGACATTGTTTCGCGAACGCGACGAACGACTGTTGCGGATCGACACGGATGCGCAACGGCAACGTGTTCACGCCGTCGCCGATCAGGCTGCCGTTGCCGGCCAGCGCCTGTCCCGCGAAGGGAATGCCGACGGCGAAATCGCGCTGTCCCGAAAGCCGCGACAACAGGACGCCGAAACCGGCGAGCAGAACGCTGTACAACGTGGCGCCGCAACGGCGCGCGAGCTGGCGCAGCGCATCGGTGGTTTGCGGCGAGAAGGCATGGCGCATCGTGTCCGCCGCGAACGTCGCATGCGCGGGACGCGCATGGTCGGACGGCAGATCGAGCGCATCGGGCCGCTTTGCATAGAGTTGCGTCCAGTAGTCGAGCTGTGCGCGCGCCTGAGCGGTGTCGCGACGCGCGTGTTCGGTCAGCGCGTAGGTGCGCAGCGATTCGGCCGGCACGAGATCAGGCGTTCGGCCCTCACGCAGCGCGCGATACGTGCGCGCGAGTTCATCGAGGAACACCGCCGCCGACCAGCCGTCGAAAATCAGATGATGCGCGACGACGAACAACGCGTGTCGGCGCGGCGCCAGTTCGATCAGTTCGAAGCGCGCCAGCGGCGCGACCGTGAGATCGAACGCATGCCGCATCGATGCCGCGCAATGCGCTTCGAGCTGCGATTCCTGCACATCGCCGACGAGAAGCGGCACGATGCCGCGCGCTTCGCCGGCGCGCATGACCGTTCCGTCGGCGCCGAACGACATCGAAAATGCTTCATGGCGCAACGTCACCTGTTCGACCGCGCGTTGCATCAACGATGTGTCCAGCGAACCGTCAAGCGTCAGCAGCAGCGATTCGTTGAACGCCGTGTTGGCGGCATCGCCGAACTGGCAGGCAAGCCATTTCTCGAGTTGCGCGTCGGTGATGCGCACTTCGTTCGGCGCGCCGCTGAGAATGGAATCATCTGCCTGCGGCGGCGCATCCGACGCGCGCGGCGTCAGGATTCCCGCACCGAGCAATTCGTTGACGGCGTCTTCGATGCGGTCGGCGATCGATCGCGGCCTCGGCATCGCCGTGCGCAGTCGTCAGGAAGCAGTTGAACTGCGCATAGACGTGCAAGCCGCGCTGGCGTAATGCGTAATAGAAAATTTCCGCCATTGGCTGATCGGCATCGACGTAGATGCGCCACAGCGACGCGAACGTCACCGCGCGCAGCGGCGCCTTGCGTTTCGCGAAAAATGCGTTGAGCCGATCGACGAGCGCCGTCGTGCGCGCGTTGACCGTGCGCTGCAATTCCGGCCCGGCGTTTTTGACATGCAGCAACGCCGCCTTCGCCGCCGCGAGCGCCAGCGGATGACGCACGAACGTGCCCGCGAAATAGGTCACGCCGGCTTCCGGATAACTGTCGTCGCCGTATCGCCAGTGACCGCCGTCGAGCGCGTCCATCCAGCCGGCCCGTCCGGCGATCGCGGCGAACGGCAGACCGCCGCCGATGATCTTTCCGTACGTCGCGATGTCGGCGCTTGATGCCGTAGAACTCCTGCGCGCCGCCGGGTGCGATGCGGAATCCGGTGATCACTTCGTCGAAGATCAGTGCGCACCCGGCGCTGTCGCAGATCGCGCGCAATTCATGCACGAAGTCGCGCGGCTGCAGCGACGGATTTTTGCCCTGCACCGGTTCGATCATCACGGCGGCGATGTCGGCCGCGTGTTCGCGTATCGCGCGCAGCGATTCGTTGGAACCGTAGTCGAGCACCATCACGTTTTCGACGGCGTTGGCGAGAATGCCGGGTGCCGCAGCGATCGAACGCAATTGCTTGGTGCCACGCACGATCACTTCGTCGAAGATGCCGTGATACGAATCCTTGAAGATGACGATGGTCTTGCGACCCGTCACCGTGCGCGCGATGCGCATCGCGCCCATCACCGCTTCTGAACCCGTGTTGCAGAACGCGACGCGCGGCATGCCGGCCATGTCGCTGATGAGTTGCGCGACATCGGCGGTTAGCGGATGTTGCGGACCGATTTCCATACCCGCATTGATTTGTTCGACCAAGGCATCGGCGATGAAATCCGGCTGATAACCGAGGAAATTCGCGCCGAAACCGTTGAGCAGATCGATGTATTCGTGACCATCGATGTCCCACATGCGCGCGCCTTTCGAGCGCTCGACGACGATCGGATAGACGAGTTCCTTCCACAACGGATTGAAACCGGTGACGACGCGCGGATCGGCCATCAGCATGCGATGTTGCTGACTGAACGCTTTCGATTTCGCCGTGCGCTGCGTTGTAGCTGCGCGTGAAATTGTCGAGCCACGCCTTCTGTTGCGGCGTTTCCGCGAAACCCGGACGCGTGGTGATGCGCGCGGCGGCTCCGAACGGGCGCTCGCGCAAATCGGCCGGTTGCGCATCGTCGACAACGGTTACTTTGGGCAGCCCGATGGCGGGCGCTGACGTGCCGGTCAACTTCGCCAGCAGCGCTGCCTGTTGCTGCAGCAATTGCATCTGGCTATGCAGCAATTGCGTGACATCGCTCGGCGCGCCATCGACGGATAGCGGCGGCGGCGCGCTGGCGATTTCCGGCGCGAGCACGTCGTCGAGCCACGCGGCGAGCCGCGCGACGGTGTCGAGATCTTCCATCAGACGGCGGAATTTCAGGCGCTGGCCGTACTTCTTTTCCAGCGCGAGCGCGGCCTGGGTGAGGCTGAGCGAATCGAGTCCGATGTCGAGGAATGTTGTTTCGTCGTGCGATGCTTCGATCGATTCGCCGGAAAGCGATTCGAACATCTCGCGCAATTCGGCGCGCAAGCGCTGCGTGCGCGGTTCAGCAGAAATCGTCGGCGCAGGCGCAGCGGTGGGTTGTGGAAGCGCGGGCGTGTTCGCCGCTTCGGCCGATACCTCGATCCAGTAACGCTCGCCGGCGAACGGATAACCGGGCAGCGCTAAACGGCGGCGATTATTTGCGTCGTGATAAACATCCCAGTCGATTTCGCCGCCGCGGCACCAGACGGCGGCGACAGCTTCGGCGAGCCGATCGGCATCATGTCCATCGCCTTCGGCGCCGAGCGATGCGATTGCGCGGTTCGACCACTGCGGCACGCCGCGCGCGAGTTTGGTCAACGCCTCACCCGGACCCACCTCGATCAGCGCGCACGCGTTCATCGTCGCCGCATCGCGTACTGCATCGGCGAAGCGCACGGGGCGGCGCAACTGGCGGCACCAGTAATCGGGCGACGTCGCTTCGTCGGCGGTAATCGGCTTGCCGCTTACGCACGAATAGAACGCCAGCTTCGGCGCGTGCAGGCGCACGCCGTCGAACGCCTTTCGGAACGTTGCGGCTGCTGCGTCCATCGACGCGGAATGGAACGCATGACTCGTGCGCAGGCTGACGTGTGCGATATCCGCCGTCACCAGCGTGCGCGCGAACGCATCGACGCGCTCGGGCGATCCGCCGACGACCAGCGCCCGCGGCGCATTGACGGCGGCGAGCTCGACACCGTGCGGCAACATCTTGACGACTTCGTCTTCGCTCGCGCGCAACGCGAGCATCGTGCCGCGCGGTTGGGCATGCATCGCCGCGCCGCGCGCGACGATGAGACGGATCGCATCGTCGACGGAAAACACGCCGGCTACGCACGCCGCGACATACTCGCCGATGCTGTGTCCGATCATCGATTGCGGTTCTACGCCCCACGCCATCCAGCATTGCGCGAGCGCGTATTCGACGGCGAACAGCGCCGGCTGCGCATAACGCGTTTCGGTGAGCGTGCGGTTGGCGGCTTCTTCGTCGCCGTGCGACGGCACGATCAACGCGCGCAGATCGCGATCGAGAAGTTTCGACGCGAGCGCGCAGCACTGGTCGAATGCGGCGGCGAAGACCGGTTCGCTGTCGAGCAGGCCGCGCGCCATGTTTGCGTACTGCGCACCTTGGCCGGGAAACAGAAAGATCGGCGCGGAGCGCTCTTCGACGACGTGTGGCTTTGCGGATGCCAACGCCACGCCGCCGTCGGTGATCGATCGCGCGATGACCGCGGCGCGCGTGCGCGATGCGCGGCGTCCGGCGGCGAGTGTCCACGCAACATCGGGAAGATCGGCTTCGGCGTAGCCGGGAAGTGCTTTGCCCAAGTCAGCGGCGCGACGGCGCACGGCGTCTTCGTCGCGCGCGGACAACGCGAGGATCGCCGGCATGCGGCCGGGTTTTGCATCGGCGCGCGCGGGCGCTTCTTCCAGCACGACGTGCGCGTTGGTGCCGCCGACGCCGAACGAGCTCACGCCGGCGCGGCGCGGATGATCGCCGCGCAGCCACGCGGTCACGCGATCGACGACCTTGAACGGCGTTGATGCAAAATCGATTTCCGGATTCGGTTTGCTGAAGTGCAGCGTCGGCGGAATCTTGCCGTGATGCAGCGCGAGCGCGGCCTTGATCAAGCCCGCAACGCCGGAGCCGGCGACGAGATGTCCGAAGTTGCTCTTCACCGATCCGAGCCAGCAATACTGCGAACGATCGGTGCTCGCGCGGAACGCGCGCGTCAGCGCTTCGACTTCGATCGGATCGCCCAGATGCGTGCCGGTGCCGTGCGCTTCGACGTAGCCGATCGAATCGGCGCTGACGCCGGCGCACGACAGCGCGAGACCGATCGCATCGGCTTGTCCGCGCACGCTCGGTGCGGAGAAGCTCGCCTTGTCGGCGCCGTCGTTGTTGACGCCGACGCCGCGGATCACGGCCCAGATGGTGTCGCCATCGTTGATCGCATCGGCCAATCGCTTGAGCACGACGACTCCGCCGCCGCTGGAGAACAGCGTGCCTTCGGCTTTCGCATCGAACGGACGGCAATGTCCGTCGGACGATTCCATACCGCCGTCGACCGGAACGTAGCCGGATTCCTGCGGCACTACGATATTGATGCCGCCGGCGAGTGCGACGTCGCACTGCCAGCTCATCAGCGCATACCACGCTTGCGCGACGGCGACGAGCGAGGTGGAACACGCGGTGTACAAACTGATCGCCGGACCGTTGAGTCCGATGCGATGCGCGACGCGTGTAGCGACGTAATCTTTTTCGTTGGCGAGCATGGCGACGAATTCGCCGCTCGCGCTGACGAGATCGGGACGCGCTTCGACCAGCTTGCGATACGAGTTGTTCGAGACGCCCGCGTAAACGCCGATGCTCGCTTTGCTGCGCGTGGTGTCGATCGCCGCGTGTTCGAGCGCGTTCCAGCACAGTTCGAGGAACACGCGCTGTTGCGGATCGGTGAGCAGGGCTTCGCGCGCGGGAATGTCAAAGAACGCGGCGTCGAAGCAATCGGCATTGTTCAGCACGCCGCGCGCGGCGACGTAGCGCGGATGATTGCGTTGCACAGCGGGAATCGATGCATCGAGTTGCGACGGCTCGAAATGCGTGATGCTTTCGCGTCCGGCGATCAGATTGGCCCAGTATTCGTCGATGTTCGCAGCGCCGGGAAAACGTCCGGCCATGCCGACGATGGCGATGCCGTCGATGTTCGGCGTGTTCATCGGGCACCTCGTGCAAAGCGCGACAACGCGGCGCGCTGACGTTCGCCGCGGCCGTCATCCGTAGCTACGGCCGTTAATTTCGGCTGGCTCAACAGAGCGACTTGCGCGGCGATGGTCGCATGTTCGTAAACCTGGGCGACGCTGAGCACGTGACCGCGCCGCCGCAATTCGGTAAGCGCTTGCACGACGGTCAGCGAGCGCGCGCCGTGGTCGAACAGGTTCGCATTCGCACTGAGCTGCGCGACGCCGAGCAACTGTTTCCACAGCGACGCGATGTTTTCAGCGAGCGGCGCATGTTCGGTCCATGCGATCGCCGTCTGCGCATCTTCGTGTGCGAGCCGGCGGCGATCGATCTTGCCGCTCGATGTCAGCGGCAGCAATGCGTGCACCGCGAATTCCTGCGGCACCATGTACGCCGGCAGCGTCGCCTCGCACATGCGCTGCAGTTCGCCGATGAGTTCGGCGTGCGTCGTCCCACTGTCGCGCGGCACGATGTGTGCGGCGAGACGTTTTTCCGCGCCCGTACCCACGGCGACGATGGCGACTTGCGCCACGCGCGGATGACGTCCGATCACCGCTTCGATTTCGGCGGGTTCGATGCGGTAGCCGGCGAGCTTGACCTGATCGTCGAGGCGGCCGAGATAGTCGAGCGTGCCGTCGGCATGGCGGCGGACGTTGTCGCCGGTGCGATACCAGCGTTTTCCGTCGCGTTCGACGAAACGCTCGGCGGTGAGAACCGGCTGGTTGATGTAGTCGCGCGCGAGGCATTCGCCACCGAGCAGCAATTCGCCTTCGTCGCTCGCGCTGTCGTCGCCGAGACGGATGAGCGCATGCGGAAGCGGCTTGCCGATCGGTGGCAGGTCGGGCCAGTGCGCGCTGTCGCCGGAGAGTTCGTGCGCGGTGACGACGTGCGTTTCGGTAGGTCCGTAATGATTGTGCAGAACGGCGTTCGGCAGCACGTCGAAAAGCGCGCGGATCGCGGGGGTGATGCGCAGCTGTTCGCCGGCGATAACGAGATCGGTGAGCCGCGGCGGTGCGCTGCGGCCTGCGCTGGTGGCGGCGTCCGCGATGGCCTGCAATGCGACATACGGAAGAAACACGCGCTCGATGTGTTCGCGCTCGATCAGATCGAGTAGCGCCCACGGATCGCGGCGTTCGGCTTCGCTGGCGATGACGAGCGTGCCGCCGGTCGCGAATGTCGAAAGGATTTCCTGAAACGATACGTCGAAACTCAGCGGCGCGAAATGCAGTGTGCGCGCGGCGGTGCCGAGACGCGGATGCGCGGCGTGCCAGTCGATGAGCGCGGAAACGGCGGCGGTGCGCATGGCGACACCTTTCGGACGGCCGGTCGAGCCGGACGTGAAAAGCACGTACGCCAGGTCGCCGTGCTGTAGCGGCGTTGCCGATGCGCTCGACGGATTCATCGGTTCGACGACGAGATCGGGCTTGGCGTCGTCGAGGATCTGTTGACGGCGCTCGGTCGGCAAAGCCGGATCGAGCGGCAGATACGCCGCGCCGAGATGCAGAATCGCCAGCAGCGTCGCGATGGTTTCGGTTCCGCGCGACGCGTCGAAGGCGACGATGCTGTTCGCGCCGATGCCTCGCGCGCGCAGCACCGCGGCATGCGCGTCGATGCGCGCGCGCAGCTCGGCGTACGTCAGCGATTCGCGGCCGGCGACGCACGCCACGCGTGTGCCGGGCTGGGCGATCAGGCGATCGAGCAGATGCGCGGTCACCGGTTGCTCCACGAGGTGTCGCGGTTCACGCCGAAGCGTTCCGTTATCGCGAACAGCGGCGAGAGGCAGGCGAGATACACGTCGAGCGCGACGCCGAGCAGCGGCTTTCCGCGGCGAACACGCGTGGCTTTCACGTCGTTGCGGAAGTCGCGCCAGTTGTCGGGGCCAAGTTGATCGAAGGCGACCGAGATCGTCATGTCGAGACTGCGCGCGGTGTGCCACCAACCGCACGGAAGAAACAGCGTTTCGCCGGCGTGCAGGGTGACTTTTTGCGCACGCGCCTGGCTGAACAACGGATAGCGCGCGTAGTCAGGCTCCTGATGATTCTCGATCAGCGATTGCCACGGCTCGTCGGGATTCACGTAGAGGAACTTTTCGTGATCGGGCGTGTAGAGCGTGAATTCCTTATTGCCGTGGAGCTGCGTGATCCACGCGTGTTGGTGCATCAGATCGTAGTGCAGGTATGGGAATTTTCCGCCCGGACCGCCGAAGAAAATTTCCAGATTGTTGACGCCGGAAAATAGACGTCCGGGAATCAGCGGATTGGACTGGCGATCCGGCAGGCTGTATGCGAAGCGCGGCGTCACCTCGGGCAACAGTTCGGGAAAATCGCACACGATTTCGAACTTGCACGGATACGGGCCGGGCTGCGCTTCGGTGGAATGTTCGAGCACGTCGAGGATTTCGCCGAGCGTCCAGTCGCGTCCGCGCAGACGCAGTTTTTTGTGGGCGAAGTTGGCGCGGAACCAATCGGGTTTGAATTTTGTGTACGCCGGCCATGCGGCGGCCGCGTCGGTGTGGATGACGGGTCGACGCGGATCGCGATAGTTCGCGATGAAGCGATCGAGCGGCATGCCGCTGACGCGTTCGACCGGCGCAATCGATTGCGCAGCGATGTTCCCGGTTTCGTCTAATCCCATGACTTCATCCCCACACCCGACGCCAATGCAAACGGCGTTGCGCCTATCTCGCGTCCGGTGCGCGCAGTAGAATCACTTCGCATCTCCGGATTCCCCACATGGCCATCACCACGGATTTCCTTCTGCTTTACGCCGAACTGAAGGTCAATCCGGATTGCTCCCTCGATCATTTTAAGCGCGCTTACCGTCGCCGCGTGTCGGAATTACATCCGGACCGCATTCAGGGCAAATCCAGCGCCTCAACGATGGCGCGCCTGCAAATGCTGACGCGTCTGCACGACGAGGCAATGCGTTTCCACGATCGGCACGGGCGTCTGCCGGGTGCCAATAGCATCGGTCAGACGGCGCAAACCGGACCCAGTGATACGCCGCCGCCACGCGCAATGCGCGCTCAGGCCGCGCCGACGCGATCGCCCGCACGAAGCATCCTGATCGTCGTGCTTCTGCTGGTTGCGCTCGCCGTCTTATGGTTTTTGCTGCCGGACGAAACCGCCGACGATGCGTCGGATTCGGGGCATGCGTCGGTTGCGAAATCCGCACCGGCTGATGCGGCGGCGCAAGTTCTGAGTGTGGGAATGGACGAAGGCGACGTGCGCCGCATCCAGGGCGAGCCTGCGCTCGTGTCGACGGACCTGTGGGAATACGGTCCGTCGTATATACGTTTCGAGAAGCACAAGGTGGTCGCGTGGCACAGCTCACCGCTCTACCCTCTCAAGACGGGCGCGCCGTCTCGCGCTACGACCAAAACCCACTGAGCACGCCGGCTCCATCGCCCTGCTTCAGCGTGCTCCGCGCGCGAACAGGACGACCTCGACGGTCTGGATGAAGATCATCAGATCGAAGCGGAAGTTGTGGTTCTTCACGTAGAACAGGTCGAAGGTGAGCTTCTCGGCGGCATCTTCTTCGCTGGCACCGTACGGATAACGCAATTGCGCCCATCCGGCGAGGCCCGGCTTCACGCAATGACGCAGCGTGTAGTACGACACTTTCTTGGCGAGCTGCTCGACGAATTGCGGCCTTTCCGGACGCGGTCCGATGATGCTCATGTCGCCGCGCAGGACGTTCCACAACTGCGGCAGTTCGTCCAGACGCACTTTGCGGATGAAGCGGCCGACGCGCGTGACGCGATCGTCGTTCTTCGCGGCCCAGCGCGCGACGCCATCGCGTTCGGCATCGGTGCGCATGCTGCGGAATTTGATCAGGCTGAAGATGCGGCCGCGTTCGCCGACACGGTCCTGGCGATACAGGATCGGCTGGCCTTTGCCGGATTCGAAACGGATCGCGAGCGCGACGGCCAGCATGAACGGCCAGCACAGTGCGAGCACGACGGCGGCGCTGAACACATCGAACGCGCGCTTGGAAACGCGGCGCAGCGGCGAGGCGTCGAAGCCATCGGAGAACACCAGCCACGACGGATAGGCGGTGAGTTCGACCTTGCCCGATTCGCGCTCGAGGAATTGAACCAGATGCACGACGTCGATGCCGTGGTGCTTGCATTCGAGCAGTTCGTCCATCGGCAGGTTGCCGCGGCGATCGTCGGGGCCGACCACGATTTCGTCGATCTTCTCGCGCAACGCCCACTGAAACAGCGAGCCAGAAATCTGCACGTGCTTTTCCGGCGGCACGATCACGTCGCTGCCCGGAACATGGACGTAGCCGACGACCGCGAACGAGCGGCGATCGGTGTTGCGGCGCAGCCAGTGTGCGATGAACGCCGCGCGATGGCCCGTTCCGTACACGAGGATGCGGCGCTTGAGGATATTGGTGTCCATCAGATTCAGGAACAGCGCGCGGAAGGTGCGCACGAGCACGAACCCGATCACGATGGCCAGACCGAACACGCCGCGGCCGATGTACGCCTGCGGAATGAGGTAATAGACGATGATCAGGAAAAACGAGCCGATCGCGAAACCGATCGCCTGGCGCACGAGTGCGCCGAATGCGGAATCGCGCATCTGCGCCTGATACATGCCGAGTGCGAGCATGCCGAGGATCGTCGCGCAGGCGAACAGCACCGAACGCGGCAAAAGACCGATCGACAAGTCGTGGATGGCGCCTTCGTCGGTCGGGAAGCGCACATGCAGCGCCAGCTGCACGGACACCAACAAAAGCAGAAACTCGACGACGCCCATAAACAGCAGCCATCGACTGGCTTGCTGACGAAGAAAACGTAGCATAGTACCCCCTGTAGGTACACGCATCGTGCTGGTTTTAAAACCCGAAAAGCACCCGCAACGGCAGCCTTCGGACCCACATCATCTTCCTGACCAAAAACAGTCTCGTAGTCGCTGCGCGGAGAGTCGCTAATCCATCAGCTTTGCGGCTGCCGGTGACATCCATGAGTCGCCGAGATGACGATCGGGCCAGGCGCATGCGGGCGCGTGGCTCACGTCGCAAAGAGGTTGGCTACAACAAACAACTCGCGCGAGCTTACTTGGTTGACTGGCTCGCTCTTCCTGTTGAAAAAGCGTAACAGAAGTGTGATGACGATCACAATACAGAAACGGTGGGAATAACCCTCAGCGCTTCGTCGTTCAGGGGGAATTTATCCTTAAGAAATAGGCCTTTACATTTGCGGATGGCCCGTCCATTCAACGGCTTGCGAGACACGCTTGGCCGGTTGTGTGCGGCTTAACAACCCCGCCTGACCCGTACGCCCAGGAATGTTCTTTTCAGATTTTTTCATAACACCGCATCGGCGACATCCCGACCTACTTTCCGCAAGAGATTGGATCGCGGAAATCGACGATCGCGAGCTCATCGACGGTACGGATCCGATAGTCGCTTCGGGTGAGCACGACAGGCGTCGCGCACATGTCCAACGTCGCACGTCCTTTCGGCTCGGGCAACGCCGTCGATTCGACCAGCGTCAGCGGCTGCCTGAAGTGCAAGAGGTACGACTTCGTGAAGAAGCTGTCTTGCGTCAGATAGGACTCCATCAGCCGCGAGAGAACCGGAAACTGCGAGATCGCGTGCTGCGCGGCCGGCGCGTAGCCCGCGCTGCCGATGAGTACGTAATTGACGAGAGGTGAGTTCGATTTCAGTTGCGCCAGATCATCCTGCATCGTCGATGCGACGCGGTCTTCGAATCTCATCTGCTCGGCTGCGGCGCTCGAATACGCGCCGGCCGTGATCGCCGAAACAATGAGGCAGGCGAACCCTGCCACATACGGAATCACGCGCAGCTGTCGCGTGCGCTGTGCGACGTGCGCGGCGGAAATCAACGATGCGGAAATGAGCGCACCGAAAGCAGGAAACACGCGTGGCGCGAAAACAGGATCGATCAGCAACAGCATCGGACCGATCGACGCGAGAACACCGAGTACCGGCCAGAACAGCAGAAACACGGATCGCAACGCCGCACTGCGCGTCGATCGTTCGCGCCAGACACGACGCGCGCCGAGCACGATCATCGGCAGCGCGGATACGACCGTGACGAGGACAAAAACCGCTGCGAGTCGTCCGCCGAGCGCATCGCGGACGTAACGCAGAAAACCCAGCACGTTCGTTCCGAGTACGGGCAGCGTATCGAACGAATGGATCGTTTCGCCGTGATCGGCGACCCAATCCTTGATGCCGGACGTGAACAGAACCTTGTACGCGATGGCCGCGACGATCGCTTGCGAGAAGCGGAATCCGGCGAGACGTGCAACACGACGCGCCGGATTTTCGCGAGCTATCTCGAATGCGACTTCGAAGATCGCCAGAACCAGAAAAACGTTGAACGTCGGCTGATAAAGATTGAACGAGGCCAGTAGCGCAACCATTCCCAACAGCCAGTTCCGCCGGGAGCGCGCGCTCATCGTGATCGCCGCGACTGAACACAAAATGCCTGCCGCCATCGTCACCGCATCGAATCGATACGAAAGGTTCTGCAGGAAAAACGGCTGAGTGCCGAGCGGCAGCGTCACCAGGATTCCGAGTGGCAGCGACTCGATCTCGAAACGCCGCGCGAGCAAAACACCGGCGTAGCTCAACGCCAGAATGGCGAGAAATTGTGGAATCGGCGCGATGTCGCTCGCGCGCGATGCGCCGAGTTCGAGCGCGCGCATCAGCACGTTCGACAGATAGCGGCCGTTGTCGGTCCAGCCGTAGGAGCCGAGCACGGAGCGCGCGAGATCGTCATTGCACGGCCGTCCGGCCAGCAAAATCGGCACGAGCACCGTCACCGACAGCGCGACGCAAAGTCCGGCGAACAGGCGGTAGCTGGCCGCGCGCTCGCGCGATGCGATGTCGCTCATCGGCGCAATCGCACGTACAAGCGACGCAGTGCGAACAGGATCGCGCCGGTCAGTCCGCGGTCCTGCGCCTGCCGCAACTGTGCGTTTTCCTCGTACATGCGCTGAAGAAGGCGGTCACGGCCCGTTGTAATTTCGATGAGGTGGTTGACGTCTTTTTCAGTCAACGTGTGACCGGCGCGGATATGTTCGGGTATCTGCGCGTTGACGTAATGCGTGGTGTGCTTTCCGGCAATCTCGTCCTGCGGCCGTTCCCTGGAATAGAAATACAGCGCGATCGATTTCCGCGACGTGCCGATTTTTTCCGGCGGCAGATTGATGCGATCGAACGCATGCCAGCTTTTTTCGGACGTTCCGAAAATCACGCAGCGATTGAAGATCGGCGCAACGCTGCGCCTGCGGGCGTTTGTCCTTGTACGGATCGGTATACAACTCGAGATTGCCGCCCCAGCGCGCATCCCAATCGTGATTCAGATAGACGATCAGGTTCAGCCGGCGATGCCAGCCTTCGCTCGGGTGATAGTTGAAATCGATGTGCGCCTGCAGCGATTGATCCTGACGGTTTTCATGCGTTCCGCCGCCGAGGTAGAACGGGTCGTAGATCAGATCGGGCACGCCGGTGATCGATTCGAGCAACTTCAGGAAACGCTGGCTCTTGATCAGATCGTCGAGCGCGGCGTAATCCTGCCCGAGGCTGCGGATTTTTTCGAACGTAGCCTTGTTGCCGGTCTTGCCGTCATCGCCGATGTTGTTTCCGCGATCGAACGAGGGAAACTGATCGAGCAATCGCTGCGCGAACGACGGCGTGAGGAAATCGTCGATGACGACGTGCGGAAAAGGTTTGGCGTCGCGATAGGCGGTTTGCAGATCACCCGCGCTTTCAAAGACGTGCCGGTCGACTGCCTGATCCAGTTCCATTCAATTCACACCGATTGTTCCGATGCGCATTCTAACGTCGTCTGGTCACGTGTTGCCGGACACTTCAACGCTCGGATGCAGCAGCGGCGCGTAGCCGGCAATCATCGTCGCCAACGTGGACGGCGGCGTGAGCAGGCCGTCCACTTTTCCCAATTTTCGCGGCGGGTCGTACGCCTGTTCTGTCCAGCGAAAGCCAAAACCGCGCACTATCGTAAAGGCGTCACCGCCGCTTGCGACGACAGCGCCATCGGGAAGTTCGTTCAATGGCATCGTCAGCGGATGAATCCGCTTGCGCCCATCTTGAAGCCGTTCGCCATGCAGCGTGCGATCGATCGCCGGCGCCCGCGGATTGCGAATTCCCGTCGCCTCACTCCACGCTGCGCGGAAAGCCTCGGCCGCTTCGCGGTGGCACGCGAAACAGGGTCGATGTCCAGCCGCGAGTGCGACGGCTTCGTCGAGGAAAAACAGTTCAGTCCAACTGTGCGCAGCCATGACAGCGCGCCAGTGATCCTTATAGCTGCACGTGCAGATGATCCATGCTTTGCTCGACCAGCGTTTGCGCAACAGCGTCCTGGTGGCCGGATCGTGAATGATGCCGCGATTGCCCATCAGCGTTCCGCGCTGCGGAATCGCTACGATGTCGCCGAATGGCGTGACTCGGTTTTGCAGAGGCATCATCCGCGCCTTCAGGCCGCCATCGTTCCCGAATGCCGCGTGACGATGGTCGGATCGAGATGTATCACGAAACCCAAACGGCGCAGTTCACGACACACCCAGAAATCTTCGGAAAGATATTCGTCGTCGACCACGCCGACGCGAAAGATGTCGTAGTGAACCTGCGCCCGCAATTCCGCGCCGCGCACCGCACCCCCGCGTGCGTAGACGCGCCCATCGCTGCGCGCATCCGCGATCAGCGCGCTCACCGCACGCCGCGACAACAGCAGCGCCGCGGTTCCTATGCGCTCGATGCAGTAGTACATGCCCGTTTCGCCGAACAATCGGCCGACGTTGAAAATACGCGAGCCATCGGGATTGCGTCCTTTCAGCGCGACGGCGGCGCCGATCACATCGCAGCCGCTGGCGAGCATGCGCTGCAAACCCTCGGCGGGCAGCAACACGTCGGCGTCGAGAAAAAGCAGGTGCGTGAATTCCGGCCGCGCCTCGAATTCCGAAATGATGGTGTTGCGCGCGCGCGTGATCAGGCTTTCGTTGCCGATCGTCATCAGCGCGAAATCGATGCGGCGCGTCTGGTATTGCAGTAATGCGTTGACCACGTCGGAATGGATCATTCCGCCATATGCCGGCGTGCCGATGAAAACTTTGGGTGCGGGCGCGTTCATTGCGGACGATACTTGTCGCGATTGCCGATGATCTGCATCTGGATTTCGGAGAAGCGCAGCAATTCGGCATCACTCTGCCGCCGATAATCGTCGAGCACCGCGCAATTGGATGCGTAATGCGCGTGCTTGCCGGGCGCGCTCGCTGTGCGCGAATGCCAAAGGTGCAGCGCAGGTCCTTGATCGAGTTCCACGGCCGGCATGCGCGAGCGCTCGATCTTGTAACTCATCGCGTCGTCCTCGCCGCCCCAGCCGAGAAAACGTTCGTCCCAGCCGCCGACGCGCACGAACGCATCGCGCGCGATCAGAAATACGCCGCCGGCGAAAACGATGAATTCGCCCTGACCTTCGCGGTTGTCGGAGCCTTGCGCATCGCGTTCCTGCAGGACATCGAGATCGCCATCGATCACGCGCCGACTCCGCTGTGCATCGAGATCGATCAGCCGCTTATACGGTTTGACGGCCTTGTAGCCGTTGCCGAGATAGCTCAACGCATCAGGGAGCGCATCGCCGACGATCATGTCGGCATCACCAAACGCGAACCACGGCGCCGTGCTGAGACGAAACCCGACGTTATAGCCCCAACTTTTGTTGAACGGACCCGCGTTATAGACGAACACATGCCGGCAGTGCGGATGCGGCAATGCACCCTGCAGGCGCGGCGCATCATCCTGCTCGACGAGGATGACTTCGAACATCGGATATCGCGCGAGCCAGGTGAGCACCGCCAGCAGATTTTCGCGGCGCGACGCGTCTTCGCCTTGCCGATACGTCACTATATAGCTGGCCTGACGCGCGGGAGCATTCACGCGCGTCGCTCGCAATCGGAAGTCATGATAGTGCCCGCATGATCAGCTGCCTGATGATAACCCAGCCCGGACGGCTCGCGTTGACGCGCGCGGCGATCGCCGACTTCGCCGCGCAGACGCATCGCGAACGCGAGTTGCTGATCGTCCACGATGGCGACTCGCAATTTCATGCGTCACTCGAGCACGCCGCCGCCGCGTGCGATGCGATCATCCGCGTGCTGCGGCAACCGTCCGGTCATACGCTCGGGTGGCTGCGCAACGCGGCCGTCGATGCGGCGATAGGCGACTACGTTTGTCAATGGGACGACGACGACCGCTATCACCCACAACGTCTCGCACTGCAGTTGCAAGCGCTTGTCGATGCGAATGCGGATTTTTGTTTCCTCACCGATCAGCTGCACTGGTTTCCGCACAGTGGCGGCATGTTCTGGGACGACTGGAACCGCGAAACGTATCCGTTCAATGTGGTGCAGGGAACGTTGTTCGGCAAGCGCGCGCGTATGCCGCGCTATTCCGACGATGTGCGCGGTGAAGACACAGCGCTGTTGGTCGAGATACTTCGGAGCGGCGCGCCGATCGCGCGCCTGCGCGACGTCGGATGGTGTTACGTGTATGTCTATCACGGCGCGAATGCGTGGGACAAAGAACATCACGCAGCGATCACGCGAATGAAAAGTCTTGGAGTGGCTGCGCTTCTGCGGCGCGAAGCGTCGCTGCGTCAAAGGCTAGCTGAGTATCGGCCGGGTTTAGGCGTCGTCCGTTTTCCGCATGAAGCCGGTTATCTGCAAATCCACCAGATCGCCTGAACCGTCAGAGAAATTTCCGCGCGTAATGCGCCAGCGCGACGTCGCGCGTGCGAATCCAGTTCTCGTCGATTTCGCCGGCGTGTACATCCGAGAAATCCCTGCGCGCGGCATCCCACCACAGATGCGCCCAGAGGTGGATGCTGTAGATGTCGGCATCGTCCGGCGGCGCGTCGAACAGATCGCGGAATCCGGCCACCGACACGCCGTATCGGTAAAAGTATACCGATGGCAGAACGCGCACGCTGTCGGGAATAGCGCGCCAGGTGCGCGCGGCTTCGTCGCAGGAATGCCGGTTCCACGTTCCATCGAAAACGGCGGCCATGCGTTCACGCCAGCGCGCCGCGAAGCGCGAACCCGGTCGCGCGAACATCAACGCATTGCACAACGACGGCCGCAGGATTTCTCCGGCGATTTGCGGCGAGTTTTCCTCGCCGATGACGAATTCCGCGGCGTACCAAGCATCCGGAAACGGACGCACGAAAAGCATATCCATGTCGGCATACACCCCGCCTTCTTCGAGAAGGATATCGAGGCGCAGGAAATCCGACTCGTGCGCATACTGGAATCCGAGGCGCTCGATCAGCCGCCCTTCGTCGCTCTCGCGGTAACGTTCCGGCGCGAAGCCTTCGATGCGCGGCGGTGCGCGTCGCAGTTGCAGTCGCGGTTTGATGCGCTCCCACCACGGGCCGAACGGCTCATGCCGATAGTGGAAATGGATTGCATCCGGTCGATTCACGGCGATGCAGGAAGCCAGACACAAATAATGCAGCAGGTGAAACGGCTCGGTCTGTTCGCGCAAACCGAAGATGAAATGAAACACGCGAGGCGCGTCAGGCATCGAGCACCTCGAGCCAGCGCGCCGCGATCACCGGTTCGGCATAGTGTTCGACGATGCGTTCGCGCATCGCGCGCGCGGCGGCGCGGCCGGGTTCCGGATTCACATGCGAAGTGCGCAGCAGCGCGGCGGCTGCGTCGATATCCGCCTGCGCCCAGCGCTGAGTGGGAAAATACGAAGGAGCTTGCGGTGGCATAAGCGGCACGGAGACCATGCGATAGGGCACCGCGCCCGGCCATTTTTCGCCGAGATAATCCGTTTGTCCGCCCCACCCCGTCATCACCACGGGTTTGCCGAGCGTCGCCGCTTCGAACGAACCGAGTCCCCAGCCTTCGCCGCAGGTCAACGAGACATACACGTCGCCCATCGCATGGATCAGATCGAGTTCGTCGCCGTCGAGCGGATCGTCGAGCAGGACGAGGTGCGGCACCGGGCGGCCGAATCCCGCGGCGATTTCGGCGGTGACGCGGCTGGCCATCTCGCGCGTCGGGGTGGGCGGATAGAGCGGCGGCGCACCGTCGCCGTAGCGTTCCGTCTTGATTAGCAGCGTCACGGGTTCATCGGTGGCAAAGGCTTTCGCGAACGCTTCGATCAAACGCGGCAATGCCTTGCGCACGTGCCATGTGGTGACGGTGTAGAACACGCGATGGTGCGGAGGAATGCCGCAGTCGGCGCGCGCGGCGGCGATGTCGCTGCGACTGAATTCGCACCAGCGATGACGGCGGATGTGCGGCACGATGTCGATCGGGCGATCCAGTCCGGCGCGGCGGAGCGCATCGAGATTCTGGTTCGAGGGAATCACGACACGATCGGCGCGACGCATCAACGGCAGCCAATGCGCGGGCGTGCGATCGGTTTCCCACGCGGTGCAGCCGATGTTGCGGCGGCCCTGCTCGAATGCGAAAGGCCAGAATTCCGGCGGCGAATGTGCGATGACGGTGTCGTAATCGATCGCTGCCGACGTCGCCGCGATCAGCGCGCGCACATCGCTCAGATGACCGGTCGCGCCGGCTTGCTCGAGCAGCGGACGGGCGCCGCCTTCCTGCGACATAGGCCAATGTCCGGCGCGGATGCGGTCGGGACCCCAATCGAGCGGCGTCCACTGCACGCGAATTCCGGCGTTGACCAGCGCACGCACATTGGCGATGCCGGCCTGGCCGTAACCACTGATGTCGCCGGGACTGTAATAGCGGACCGCGCGTGGCGCACTCACGCGGACGTCCTCACTCCGCGCGATCGATCAATCTTCGCGGCGACGACGCAACCCGAACCACGCCAGCAGCGTACCCAACAGACCGAGTGCCGCCGTGCCGGTCGCAGGCGTCGACGTCACCACTGCCGCAGCACCGACCTGCAGCGTGACCGTGCCGGTAGCTTGTCCGCCGCCCGCGCTTTGCAGCGTGTACTGGAAACTGTCCGGACCGCTATAGCCCGGCAGCGGCGCATAGAAAAAGCTGCCGTCGGAGGCGACGTTGGCGTTTCCGTGCGATGGCGACGTATTGCTGGTCACCGTCAGGTTGCTGCCGATATCGTTGGTCAACACGTTGCCGGATGCCGACTGGCCGACCGGTACGGTGAACGCATCGGCGGTCGCGACCGGATTCACCGTGAGCGCCACCGTTGCCGTCGCCGTCACGTTGCCGAGGGTGCAGTTCGGCGGCGTCGGCGAGACCGTATAGGTGAAACTGTCCGCACCGCTGAATCCTGGATCGGGCGTATATACAAACGAACCGTTGCCGCTGTCGGCCTGCACATCGAGGTTGACCGAGCCGTGCGCCGCTTGCGTAAAGCTGGCAACCGGCGCGCTGGAACCGGCCGGACCGTCGTTGTCGCGCACGTTCTGCGACACCGGCGTCTGCGCGCTGGTCGCATAGGAATCATCGACGATCGTGCAAAACGGAAGTGCATTGACAGCCGGGCGCGCGGCAGAGGACACCACGTAATGTCCGCTATCGGCGAGCGTTAGCGCGTGGTGATCGGCGAAAACGCGACCGCCTGGATTGGGCGTTTCGCTGACGGCCGGAGCCATCGGCGCTTCGCCATGGGCGGAACCGGCGAGCAGACCCATGGCCAGCGGCAACGGAGAAATCGTCTGCGCGCGAAGTCTCTTATGACGTCGATCAGTTGCGTCGGACACGGCCCCTCCGCCAGTTGTCGCTGCGCTTCAGCGAGTCT